>NZ_JBIDAQ010000002.1:0-584221 GCF_043202555.1 Streptomyces sp. NPDC048182
TGAGTTCTCAAGGAACGGTCGCTTCCTTTGTACTCACCCTCTCGGGCTTTCCTCCGGGCTTCCCTTCGGTCTTGCGTTTCCGACTCTATCAGATCCTTTCGGGCCCTGATTCCCAGTCAGAGGGGGTTGTCTTCCCGGCTGTTGGGCCGTTCCGACGAGTGAGACTTTAGCCGATTCCGGGCTCCCGAGCTAATCGGGGGCTTTCTCGAATTACGCGCACCAAAGAAGACAGCTGTTGCCGCTTGATTGATGGGTACTTCGGGAATCGCTGTCCGGGGACCGACCGGGGCCGGCGCTCACGTCGGACAACTCGGAGAACACTACGGACGGGGTCCGGGTGTGTCAACTCTGGGCGGGGAGCCTCGGCGGGGCGTACGGTGAGCCGCATGACGACGCGTACCTGCACCCAGTGCTGGCGGACCGCCTGACGGCGGCCGCGCTCACGTACGCGTAGACAACGGCCGCCGCTTCGGCGGCCGTTCGCGTATCTCCCTCCAGGAGGGGCGGCCACCCGGTGGCGGCGGCCCTGACCAGGAGGTGGAGAGATGACACGGGTGTTCAGCGGGGTCAAGCCGACGGGGCATCTGACGCTGGGGAACTACCTGGGGGCGCTGCGGCAGTGGGTCGCCGAGGACCAGCACCGGTCGGACGCGCTGTTCTGCGTGGTCGACCTGCACGCGCTCACCGTGGACCACGACCCCGCGCGGGTGCGCAGACTGAGCCGGCAGGCGGCGTCGCTGCTGCTGGCGGCCGGGCTCGATCCGGAGCTGTGCACCGTCTTCGTGCAGAGCCACGTTGACGAGCACGCGCGGCTGTCGTACCTGCTGGAGTGCGTCGCGACCGACGGGGAGATGCGGCGGATGATCCAGTACAAGGAGAAGGCCGCGCGGGAGCGGGTGCGGGGCGGGAGCGTGCGGCTGTCGCTGCTGACGTATCCGGTGCTGATGGCCGCCGACATCCTGGCGTACGGGGCCGACGAGGTGCCGGTGGGCGACGACCAGGCGCAGCACGTGGAGCTGGCGCGGGATCTGGCGGTGCGGTTCAACCAGCGGTACGGGCACACCTTCGTGGTGCCCAAGGTGACGCTGCCGAAGGTGGCCGCGCGGGTCATGAACCTCCAGGACCCGGCCTCCAAGATGGGGAAGTCCGAGGACGTCGGGCCGGGGATCGTCTATCTGCTGGACGAGCCGGGCGTGGTGCGCAGGAAGGTGATGCGGGCCGTGACGGACAGCGGGAGCGAGGTCGTCCACGACCGGGCGGCGCGGCCCGGGCTCGCCAACCTGCTGGAGATCCTCGCCGCCTGCACCGGCGGGGACCCGGCCGCGCTGGCCGCCGGGTACTCCTCGTACGGCGCGTTGAAGAAGGACACCGCGGAGGCGGTGGTGGAGGTGCTGCGGCCGGTGCGGGAGCGGCACCGGGAGCTGTGCGGGGATCCCGGGTACGTCGAGGGTGTGCTCCGGGCGGGGGCGGAGAAGGCGCGGGCGGTGGCGCGGCCGACGGTCGACGCCGCCTATCGGGCCATCGGGTTGCTGGCGCCGGTGGAGGACGTGGTGCCCGGGGCGGTCCGGTAGCGGCAGGATCGGGGCATGGACATCGCGCGGAACGCAGCACTGGTGGTCGTGGACGTGCAGCAGGGCTTCGAGGAGGCCGGCTTCTGGGGGGAGCGCAACAACCCGGGGGCCGATGGCAACATCGCCGCCCTCATCGACGTATGGCAGTCGTCCGGGCGGCCGGTCGTCTTCGTGCGGCACGACTCGGTGGAGGCCGGGTCGCCGTTGCGGCCGGGGCAGGAGGGCAACGGCTTCAAGGAGTACGTCGAGCGGCGGCGCGGGAAGGGGGCCGGGGCGGAGCTGCTGGTGACGAAGAGCGTGAACTCCGCCTTCCTCGGGGCGCCCGATCTGCGGGCGTGGCTGGAGGGGGAGGGGATCGGGCAGGTCGTGCTGGCCGGGATCCAGACCAACATGTGCGTCGAGACGACGGCGCGGATGGGCGGGAACCTCGGCTTCGACGTGCTGGTCGCCTTCGACGCGACGTACACCTTCGACCTGGCGGGGCCCTTCGGGTGGCGGCAGAGCGCGGAGGAGCTGGCGCGGGCGTCGGCCGTCTCGCTGCACGGGGGCGGGTTCGCGCGGGTGGTGCGGACGGCGGAGGTGGTGGCCGCCGCCGGGTGAACCCGCCCGCCCCCGGGCGGCGGGTCAGTCCTTGGTGCCGGAGGCCAGTTCGCGGCTGCGGTCGCGGGCGGCCTCCAGGGCGGCGATGAGGGCGGCCCGGACGCCGTGGTTCTCCAGTTCGCGGATGGCGTTGATGGTGGTGCCGGCGGGTGAGGTGACGTTCTCGCGGAGCTTGACCGGGTGTTCGCCGCTGTCGCGGAGCATGGTCGCGGCGCCGATCGCGGACTGCACGATCAGGTCGTGGGCCTTGTCGCGGGGCAGGCCGAGCAGGATGCCGGCGTCGGTCATGGCCTCGACCAGGTAGAAGAAGTACGCCGGTCCGGAGCCGGAGAGGGCGGTGCAGGCGTCCTGCTGGGACTCGGGGACGCGCAGGGTCTTGCCGACGGCGCCGAAGATCTCCTCGGTGTGGGCGAGGTGGGCGGCGGTGGCGTGGGTGCCGGCGGAGATGACGGACATGGCCTCGTCCACCAGGGCCGGGGTGTTGGTCATGACGCGGACGACCGGGGTGCCGGGGGCGAGGCGGTCCTCGAAGAAGGCGGTCGGGATGCCGGCCGCGCCGCTGATGACCAGGCGGTCGGTGGGCACGTGCGGGGCGAGTTCGTCGAGGAGGGTGCCCATGTCCTGCGGTTTGACCGTGAGGATGAGGGTGTCGGCGCCCTCGGCCGCCTCGGCGTTGCCGACGGGGGTCACTCCGTAGCGGGTGCGCAGCTCGTCGGCGCGTTCTGGGCGGCGGGCGGTGACGAGGAGGTCGGCGGGCGCCCAGCCGGCTCCGATCATGCCGCTGAGCAGGGCCTCGCCGATCTTTCCGGTGCCGAGGACGGCGACTTTCTGGGTCATGGGGGTCAGTCTCGCACCGGCGCCGTCGCGCGGGGGCGGGACGTCCGGTGGGCGGACCGGCCGTGGCCCGTCGGGGGGGGTCAGGCGGCCGGGGTTCGCGCAAGCAGCAGCACCACGTCGTACGTCTCCTCCACCACCCCGTCCGGGAAGACGGCCAGCACGTGCTCGCGCTCCTCGGCGAGGTAGGCGGCCGAGCGGTCCGGGGTGTCGATGAGGAAGACGGAGTGGCTGCCGAGGTTCGCCAGGTGCGTGTCGAGGGGGACGCGGCGGCTCCAGCGGACCACGCGGCGGGTGAACTCCAGGCGGCCCGAGGGGTCGACGCCGGCGGGCTCGAGGTCGCGGTTCTCGGCGCGGGTGTCGAGGCCGAAGTGCCGGGCGGCGCGGGCGCCGGCCTCGGCGATCCAGCCGATGCCGGCGGCGGAGGTGTTCCACCACAGGGCGAGCGCGCCGCCGGGGCGCAGCACGCGGATCGCCTCCGGGACCGAGCGGGCCGGGTCGGTCCAGTGCCACGCCTGGGCGTAGGTGAGGAGGTCGGCGCTGTGGTCGGCCAGCGGCAGGGCGTTGCCGTCGCCCCGCACCACCGGCACGCCGGGCAGGGCGCGGCGCAGCTCGGCCGCCATGCCGGCGCCGGGCTCCACGGCGATCACGTCGGCGCCGCGCGCGTGCAGGCGGGCCGTCGAGATGCCGGTGCCGGCCCCGGTGTCCACCACGCGGGCGCCGGCCAGGGGGCGGCCGGCCAGCTCCTCGATCGCGTCGAAGAGGGCGGGCGGGTAGGAGGGGCGGTTGGCGGCGTACTGGGCCGCGGCGGCGTTGAAGGAGTGGGCGCGGGCATGGGGCGGCGGGGACGTCGTCATGACGGCAGCATGCGCGCTCCGCCGATGATCCGGAAGGGCGTTCAGGAGCGGCGGCGCTTCTTGGCGGGGTTGCCCGTGCGGCGGGTGGTGCGCTGCTCGTGGAGTTCGCGGGCGCGGTCGTACTCGGCGCGGTGGAGGGCCTCGCCCGGGGCCTCGGTGAGGCTGCGCAGGAAGTAGGCGAGGAGGGAGCCGATGAAGCCGATGGCCAGCAGGCCGCGCAGGGACGCCAGGCGGTCGGGGTCGGGGCGGGTGGTGAAGGCGGACCAGGTGTGCCGGAAGGCCAGCGCGCTGCACACCGCGAACATCAGCACCATGAGGGCGGTGACGAAGCCGCCGATGTCGGCGATCTGCAGGCCCTCGTAGGCGATGCGCAGTACGAAGCAGGAGGCCGCCGCGAGGGCGAGCGAGCCGGCCGCGACGCCGGCCCGGCGGGCGGCGTAGCCGTGGTCGTGGGCGACCCAGGTGGTGCCGAAGAACCTGAGGGGCTCGGGGCGGGGTCCGGTGGGGGTGGCGGGGCCCGCCGGGGTGTCCGGGGTGCCGTTCGTGCCGTTCGCTGCGCTCACGGTTCGATTATGGCGCCGCCGGCGGCGCGGGTCCCGGGTGGGGAGCCCGCGCCCGGCGGCACGCGGTGGCGCCCGGTGCCGGGTGGGGTCAGGAGCAGCGCGGGGCCACGTAGCCGTCGCTGCCTGTGTGGACGTAGGCGTCGGAGACGAACTTGCCGTTGCCGATGCAGTCCCAGATGTTCGACGTGCCGTAGGGGCCGTTCACCCGGGTGCCGGGCGACTGGCAGATGATCGAGACCCGGGCGCCCGGCTGCAGGCTGCCGATGGCCGCGTAGCTGGTGCCGGGGCCGCTGCGCACGTTGACGGTGTAGCCCGGCGCGATCGGGTACGACGTGGCGGCGGCCGTGGCGACTGCCTCCGCGCGCTCCCCGGCCTGCGCGTTCTTGACCTCTTCCGACGACATCGCGGTACCTCCCCCGTCCCGCCCCGCGGTGTCCGCGCGGGGTCGTGTTCTGTCACCCGGAGCACACCGGGCACACGAGTTCGCAACTCGCACGCGGAGGCTAGCAAGCCGCCGCTGTCCCGTACGACCCGTTCGACTAGGCTCCGAACGTCGCGCGCGCGGCGGCGACACACGGGAACAGCACGGGGGTGGTCCCATGGCGGCATCGCGGAACGCCGGCGCGGGCGAGGAAGCGGCTGCGGAAACGGCACGTCCGGTACCGGCGGAGCGTCCGGCGCAGGCCGGGCACTACCGCCTGGAGTCGTGTCTGGGCTCCGGTGGCATGGGCGTGGTCCATCTGGCGCGCAGCGCCTCCGGGATGCGGCTCGCGGTGAAGGTGGTGCACGCCGAGTTCGCCGAGGACCCCGAGTTCCGGGGGCGGTTCCGGCAGGAGGTCGCGGCGGCGCGGCGGGTGAGCGGCGCGTTCACGGCGCCGGTCGTGGACGCCGATCCGGACGCCGAACGGCCCTGGATGGCCACGCTGTTCATCCCCGGCCCCACCCTCGCCGAGCACGTGAAGCTGAGCGGCCCGATGGAGGCCGGGCAGGTGCGGCAGCTGATGGCGGGCCTCGCGGAGGCGCTGCGGGACATCCACCGGGTGGGCGTGGTGCACCGGGATCTGAAGCCGAGCAACGTGCTGCTGGCCGAGGACGGGCCCAAGGTCATCGACTTCGGCATCTCACGCCCCAAGGACAGCGAGCTGCGCACCGAGACGGGCAAGCTGATCGGCACGCCGCCCTTCATGGCGCCGGAGCAGTTCCGGCGGCCGAGGCAGGTGGGGCCGGCCGCCGACGTCTTCGCGCTCGGCTCGCTCATGGTCCACGCGGCGACCGGGCGCGGGCCCTTCGACTCGGACAGCCCTTACGTCGTCGCCTATCAGGTCGTGCACGACGAGCCCGACCTCACCGGCGTGCCCGGCTCGCTCGCGCCCCTCGTGCGGCGCTGCCTCGCCAAGGACCCCGACGAGCGGCCCACCCCGGACGAGCTGATGCGGGAGCTGCGCTCGGTCGCGGCGTCGTACGACACGCAGACGTTCATACCGGCGCAGCGGGACGGATCGGCGGCGGAACCGGCAGTGGACGCTCCAGTGGTGAACGGTCCGGCGGTGGGCGGCCCGGCCCCGGACGACCCGGTGGCCGCCGCCTCCCCGCCGCGCCGGCGCCCTGGACGGCGGACGCTCGCGCTCGTGGCCGGCGCGGCGGCGCTGTGCCTCGCCGTGGTCGGCGGGGTCGTCGCCGTGCAGGGGCGGGGCGACGCGGGGCCGGCCGGGCGGGGCGGGGAGGCCGCGCCGGGCGGGTTCGGCGCGTGGCGGAGCACGCCGGACGGGGGCGAGGGCGCCTCGCAGTGCTCGTACGGCGCCGGCCGGCTGCTGTGCGCGCGGTCCGGGCTCGTCTACGCCCTCGACCCGGCCGACGGCGACACACTGTGGCGGCACCCCGTCGCGCCGGGGGCGCGCAGCGCGCCGCCCGTGGTGGCGGGCGGGTTCGTCCAGCCGGCCCTCGACCGGGTCGGCCCGCTGGAGGGGCTCGACCCGGCCACGGGTGAGCCGGCCTGGCGGCACGGCGCCGCGGAGGGGCCGGCGTACGGCGCGGCGCGGCCCGCCGGCGGGATGCTGCTGCTCACCGGCGTGGCCGGGAGGACCGGCCGGGTCGGCGGCCTGGACGGCGCCTCGGGCGCGGTGCGCTGGACCCGCGACCTGCCCGGCCGCACCGGGGCCACGGTCACCGTGGCGGGCGGGGAGGCGGCGGCCTACGTGGCGCGGCCGGCGGAGGACGGGAAACGGACCCGCGTCACCGCCCTCGATCCGGCGACCGGGGCCGTGCGCTGGGACAGGGAGCTGGCGGGGGCGCTGACGCCGGTCGGCGCGGAGGGCGGGTCCGTGTACTTCACCGCGGGCGGGGCGGGGGGCACGGTCACCGGGGACGTGGACGCGGTGGTGCGCTACCGGCCGGCCGACGGCTCGGTGCGGCGGGTGGCGCTGCCCGTGCCGGTCGTCCAGGCGGAGGCCGCGGTGCGCGGGCAGACCGTCTACCTCATGGGCTCGGGCGGCGCGCTGGCCGCGGTGGACCTGGCGGCCGGCGAGCAGAGCTGGCGGCTGGAGACGGGGGTGAGCCGGGGCTCGGCGCCGGTCGCCGACGGGCGGCACGTGTACGTGGCCGCGCCCGACGGGCGCCTGCTCGGCGTCGACGCGGTCACGGGCCGGCTGCTCGGGCAGACGCCGCCCCGGCTCGGGGGCGAGGGCGACCGGGTGCCCTCGGCGCTGCCGGCGCCGGTGCTCGCGGGCGGGCACGTGTACGCCGGGGCGCCGGACGGCAGCGTGTTCGGCGTGGACGGGCGGGACCCGGCCGACTGGTGAGGCCCCGCCCGGAGCGGGGCCGGCCCTTCGGTCAGCCCAACTTGGAGACGTCGCGCACCGCGCCCTTGTCCGCGCTGGTCGCCATCGCGGCGTAGGCGCGCAGGGCCGCGGAGACCTTGCGCTCGCGGTTCTTCGGGACGTACGCGCCGTTCAGCGCCTGCTCGCGGCGGGTGAGTTCGGCGTCGTCGACCAGGAGGTCGATGGAGCGGTTCGGGATGTCGATGCGGATCCGGTCGCCGTCCTCGACCAGGGCGATGGTGCCGCCGGCCGCCGCCTCGGGTGAGGCGTGGCCGATGGACAGGCCCGAGGTGCCGCCGGAGAAGCGGCCGTCGGTGACCAGGGCGCACGCCTTGCCGAGGCCGCGGCCCTTCAGGTACGAGGTCGGGTAGAGCATCTCCTGCATGCCGGGGCCGCCCTTGGGGCCCTCGTAGCGGATGACGACGACGTCGCCCTCCTTGACCTGCTGGGTGAGGATCTTCTCGACGGCCTGCTCCTGCGACTCGCAGACCACGGCCGGGCCCTCGAAGGTCCAGATGGTCTCGTCGACGCCGGCCGTTTTCACCACGCAGCCGTCGACGGCCAGGTTGCCGCGGAGCACCGCGAGGCCGCCGTCCACGGAGTAGGCATGCTCGACGGAGCGGATGCAGCCGCCCTCGGCGTCCTCGTCCAGGGAGTCCCAGCGCTCGGACTGGGAGAACGCCTCGGCGGAGCGCTTGCAGCCGGGGGCCGCGTGCCACAGCTCCACGGCCTCCTGCGAGGGGGAGCCGCCGCGCACGTCCCAGGTCTTCAGCCAGTCGGCCAGGGAGGGGCTGTGCACGGAGTGCACGTCCTCGTTGAGCAGGCCGCCGCGGTGCAGTTCGCCGAGGAGGGCGGGGATGCCGCCGGCGCGGTGCACGTCCTCCATGTAGTACGTGCGGTCCTTCGCGACGTTCGGCGCGACCTTGGCCAGGCAGGGGACGCTGCGGGAGAGGGCGTCCATCTCGGCGAGGCCGTAGGGGACCTCGGCCTCCTGGGCGGCGGCCAGCAGGTGCAGGATCGTGTTGGTGGAGCCGCCCATCGCGATGTCCAGCGCCATGGCGTTCCCGAAGGCCGCGGGGGTGGCGATGCTGCGGGGCAGGACCGAGTCGTCGTCCTGCTCGTAGTAGCGGCGGGTCAGGTCGAGCACCGTGTGCGCGGCGCGCTCGTACAGCGCCTTGCGGGCGGTGTGGGTGGCGAGGACCGAGCCGTTGCCGGGGAGGGAGAGGCCGATGGCCTCGGTGAGGCAGTTCATCGAGTTGGCGGTGAACATGCCGGAACAGGAGCCGCAGGTGGGACAGGCGTTCTCCTCGATGCGGAGGATGTCCTCGTCGGAGATCTTGTCGTTGACCGCCTCCGACATCGCGTCGACCAGGTCGAGGGTGCGGACCGTGCCGTCGACCAGGGTGGCGCGCCCGGACTCCATCGGGCCGCCGGAGACGAAGACGGTGGGGATGTTCAGCCGCAGGGCGGCGTTGAGCATGCCCGGGGTGATCTTGTCGCAGTTGGAGATGCAGATCAGGGCGTCGGCGCAGTGCGCCTCGACCATGTACTCCACGCTGTCCGCGATCAGGTCGCGGGAGGGGAGGGAGTAGAGCATCCCGCCGTGACCCATGGCGATGCCGTCGTCCACCGCGATGGTGTTGAACTCGCGCGGGATGCCGCCGGCCGCGACGACCGCCTCGCTGACGATCCGGCCGACCGGGGCGAGGTGGGTGTGGCCGGGCACGAACTCGGTGAAGCTGTTGGCGACCGCGATGATCGGCTTCCGCCCGATGTCCGCGCCGGGTACACCGGAGGCGCGCATCAGGGCGCGGGCGCCCGCCATGTTGCGGCCGTGGGTGACTGTGCGGGACCTCAGCTCGGGCATCGTCGCTCGCCTCTCAGTGGATACTCCGAATGCTGTCGAGCGTACGCCGCTCATCCAGCGTTCGGGACGGGGTGTCCGGATTGCGGGACACCGGTCTCGGTCAGGGGCGCGGGACTCTCGTCGCCGTCGCCAAATGCAGGCGGGTGAAGGCCAGGGCCTCCGCCAGGTCGGCCTCGCGTTCGGCGCCTGACATCGCGCGGCGGGTGTTGACCTCGATGACGACATGGCCGTCGAAGCCGGTGCGGGCGAGGTGCTCCAGGACCTCGGCGCAGGGCTGGGTGCCGCGGCCGGGGACGAGGTGCTCGTCCTTGGCGGAGCCCCTGCCGTCGGCGAGGTGGACGTGGCCGAGGCGGTCGGCCATGCGGTCCAGCATGCCGAGGGTGTCGGTGCGGGCGGTGGCGGCGTGGGAGAGGTCGATCGTGAAGTGGCGGTAGTCCTCCTTCGTGACGTCCCAGTCGGGGGCGTACGCGAGCATCTCGCGGTCGCGGTAGCGCCAGGGGTACATGTTCTCGACGGCGAAGCGGACGTCCGTCTCGCCGGCCATGCGCCAGATTCCGGTCACGAAGTCGCGGGCGTACTGGCGCTGCCAGCGGAAGGGGGGGTGCACGACGACGGTGCTCGCGCCGAGCCTCTCGGCAGCGGTGCGGGCGCGCTGGAGCTTGGTCCAGGGGTCGGTGGACCAGACACGCTGGGTGATGAGCAGGCAGGGGGCGTGCACGGCGAGGATCGGGACGCGGTGGTGGTCGCTGAGGCGGCGCAGGGCGTCGATGTCCTGGCTGACCGGGTCGGTCCAGACCATGACCTCCACCCCGTCGTACCCGAGACGGGCGGCGATCTCGAACGCCGTCGCCGTCGACTCCGGATAGACGGAGGCCGTCGACAGGGCGACCTTCGCATCCGGGATGCGGGTGGGCTCTGCCATGGGGGACAGGTTACGGGGTGGGCGCGGGGGCCTGTGGACGGCTGTGGACGGCTGTGGGGTTCGCCACGGTGGGGGTGCGGGCCGGGGGGGTGGCGCAACCCGGCGCGACGGGGTGCCGCTGCGCCCACCCGTGCCGCCCCAGCGGCACGACTGCCCGCAGCTGTGCAGGCGGGCGGGACTGCATGCCCTAGGGGCGCGGGGAACTGCGCGACCAGCCACAGCGGACCCGCAGACGACTACGAACCCATGTGGTCCAGGCGACGCAGGATCACGCCCTCCCGCAAAGCCCACGGGCAGATCTCCAGGCTCTCCACGCGCAGCAAGTCCATCACGGCCTCCGCCACCAGCGCCCCCGCGAGCAGCTGCCCCGCGCGCCCGGCGCTGACCCCCGGCAGCTCGGCCCGCTCCGCCCCCGTCATCGCGGCCAGCCGCGGCACCCACGCCTCCAGCGAGGCCCGCTTCAGCTCCCGCTGCACGTACGGCCCCTCCGCGGAGCGCGCCGCGCCGGTGATCCGGGCCAGCTGCCGGAACGTCTTCGACGTGGCGACCACGTGGTCGGGAGAACCGGCCCGGCTGAACTCCCCGACCGTACGCGCGATCTCCGCCCGCACGTGCCGCCGCAGCGCCCGCACGTCGTCCGGGTCGGGCGGGTCCCCGGGCAGCCACGCCGAGGTCAGCCGCCCGGCACCCAGCGGCAGCGACACCGCGGTGTCGGGCTGCTCGTCGATGCCGTAGGCGATCTCCAGGGAGCCGCCCCCGATGTCGAGGACCAGGAGCTTGCCCGCGGACCAGCCGAACCAGCGCCGCACGGCGAGGAAGGTCAGCCGGGCCTCCTCGGCGCCGGTGAGCACCGTCAGTTCGACGCCGGTCTCCTCCCGCACGCGCGCGAGGACGTCATCGGCGTTGCGCGCCTCGCGCACCGCGGAGGTGGCGAACGGCAGCAGGTCCTGCACGCCCTTGTCCTCGGCGGCCTCCAGGGCCTCCCGGACCACCGCGACCAGCTGGTCGACGCCGTCCGCGCCGATGGCACCGTCCCCGTCGAGGAGTTGGGCCAGGCGCAGCTCCGCCTTGTGCGAGTGCGCGGGCTGCGGGCGCGCACCGGGGTGCGCGTCCACCACCAGCAGGTGCACCGTGTTCGATCCCACGTCGAGGACACCGAGTCTCATACCGGAAACGCTACTGCCGACCAGGGCTTCTGTTCCGCCCGCGGCGACTTACCCTGGACGCGTGCCAAAGACGAAGCAGGCGAAGGTCGAGAAGTCGGGCAAGCGGGACATGAAGAGCAAGAAGGACAGGCCGAGCGGACCGCCGGCCGACGACGAGCAGGGCCTCGACTTCGCGCGCGCGTGGGTGGAGTTCCCGGACCCGGCCGACGACGAGCAGGTCTTCCGCTGCGACCTCACCTGGCTGACGTCGCGCTGGAACTGCATCTTCGGCAGCGGCTGCCAGGGCATCCAGGCCGGCCGCGCGGCGGACGGCTGCTGCACGCTGGGCGCGCACTTCTCCGACGAGGACGACGAGCAGCGGGTCGCCGGGCACGTGGCGCGGCTCACCCCGGACATCTGGCAGCACCACGCCGAGGGCACCCGGAACGGCTGGGTCGCCGAGGACGAGGAGGGCAGCCGGCAGACCCGCCCCTTCGAGGGCTCGTGCATCTTCCAGAACCGTCCCGGCTTCGCCGGCGGCGCGGGCTGCTCGCTGCACATCCTCGCCCTGAAGGAGGGCCGGGAGCCGCTGGAGACCAAGCCGGACGTGTGCTGGCAGCTGCCGGTGCGGCGGACGTACGAGTGGATCGACCGGCCCGACGACACGCGCGTGCTCCAGGTGTCGATCGGCGAGTACGACCGGCGCGGCTGGGGTCCGGGCGGGCACGACCTGCACTGGTGGTGCACCTCGGCCACCTCGGCGCACGGCGCGGGCGACCCGGTCTACGTCTCCTACCGCCCCGAGCTGATCGAGCTGATGGGCAAGGCGGGCTACGACCGGCTCGTCGAGCTGTGCGAGGAGCGGCTGGCGTCGCAGCTGCCGCTGCTGGCACCGCACCCGGCCGATCCCGCGCGGTCCTAGGTCTCTCAGGACGCGGGGTCGCCCGTCGGGTCCCCGGTCGGCGCGGTGGGGTCGCCTCCGCCGTCCGTCGGGGACGGTGACGGTGGCGTGGGGTCCGGGGTGGGCGACGACGGGTCGATGGTCGGGGTCGGGTCGGGCGAGCGGGTGGGCGACGGGGTCGGGTCCGGGTCCGGCGAGGTCGGGCGCGGTGTGGCGCTGGGACGCGGGTCGGGACCGGACGGGTCAGGGGCCGCGCCGTGGCCGTGGATGGAGACCACCGCGCCGGCGGGGGCGATGGCCACGCGCGCGTTCCACGCGCCGGACGGCTCGCGCAGGTGGTCGACGTAGACCCGGGTGGTGACGCTCTCGCCGGGGGCGAGGGTGCCCGAGGAGCGGCTGAGGTAGAGCCAGGCGGTGCCGGTGGTGGCGGACCAGCGCACCGGGGTGTCGCCGGTCGCCGTGAGGGTGATCAGCGTGGTGTCGCCGGAGTTGCTCGCCGTCACCGTCATGGCGGTGGCCGTACGGCCGCCGGCGCCGGCGACGCTGACGACCTCCACGGAGACGTCCGCCTTGCCGTTCTTGCCGGCTCGGGCGCCGGGAGGGGTGGAGGCGTTGCCCGCGTTCTCGTAGCCACGGCCGCCGCCGGACGCGTCGCCGTCCGGGCCGTGCGCCTCGGTGGTGCTGGACGGGGGGCCGTCCTCGCCCTCGCCGATCGGGGTGCCCCGGTAGGCCGCCCACAGGGCGAGCACGGGGGCCGCGACGACGGTGGCCACGACGGTCGTGGTGACGGCCCGCGCGCGCAGCCGGTCCCGGCGGGCCGCGCGGTCCTTGGGGTCCATCGGGAAGCCGCGCCGGTCGAAGCGGGGGACGTCCCCACGCGCGCGCGGGAGGTGCGCCGGGGCGGAGCGCAGTGCCGCGCGGGGCGCGGTGAGCACCGGCAGTTCGGCGGGGGTGACGGTGGTGCCGGGCCAGCGCCCGGGGGTCGCGCGCTCGGCGGTGCGGCGGCAGCGCGGGCAGTCGTCCACGTGCCGGACCAGTTCGCGGCGGAGCGCGGCGCCGAGGACCAGCTGCTGGTCGCCGGTGAGCCGGGCCACGCCGGGGCAGGTGCCGGTCTCGACCACGGCGAGGGCGGCGCGGGTGCGCTCGACCTCGCAGGCGGCGGAGGCGAGCAGCTCGCGGGCGGCGGCCGGCTCCATGCCGAGGACGGCGGCGACCTCCCGGGGGGCCAGGTGGTGGCGCACGGCCAGTTCGAGGGCCTCGCGCTGCTCCGGGGTGGTGCCGGCCGCCTCCGGCCAGGCGAGCCGGGCCAGTTCGCGGCGCTGGCGCCG
This sequence comes from Streptomyces sp. NPDC048182, assembly GCF_043202555.1. Lineage (NCBI taxonomy): Bacteria > Bacillati > Actinomycetota > Actinomycetes > Kitasatosporales > Streptomycetaceae > Streptomyces > Streptomyces sp. NPDC048182. The sequence continues at coordinate 13,405 of NZ_JBIDAQ010000002.1, forward strand.
GCGGGTGTCGTCGTCCGGGGAGGCGGGGGAAGCCGGGGAGGCGGGGACGCTCGCCGGCTCGGCCACGGGTGGGGCCGCGGCCCGGGGTTCGCGACCCGCCGCGTGCCCGCCGTGCCGCTTCTGCCGGGCCTCGGCGAGCTTGCGCAGGCAGGCCCAGCGGGCCAGCGCGTAGAGCCAGGCGCGGCGGTCCTCGGGCGCGGCCGGGCCGCGGTGGCCGCGGCGGCCGGCGAGCGCGAGGGCGTCGGCCAGGGCCGCGGTGGCGGCCACGTGGTCGCACAGGACGGAGAGGCAGTAGGTGAACAGGCCGTCCAGGCAGTCGTCGTGGGGTGCGGGCGGGCGCTCGGCCAGCGTGCGCGCCGCCGCACGGTCACGCGCCTCTCGCTGCGCCCGGTGGGTGCCGGTCGTGCGGGTCGTGGTCTGCGGACTGCTGCTCATCACCTGGCGACCGTAGGCGCCCATAGGGAGCCCGAACCGGCACGTCGGACCCTTTTAACCCGTACGGGTGAAACGATCCCTCATAAGGGGACAGCGGGTCGGGAACGCCTGGCCGGTTCGGGTCGGCCGATGGCCGGTTCGCGCCCCGGACGCGCGGAGCGGCGGGCTTCCGGCGGCGACGGCGCAGGGCGTTGTCGGTGGCCCCGGTTACGGTTCGTGCATGGCTGCCCGTACGAAGACCACCAAGGAACGGCCGTCCTACCGCTGCACGGAGTGCGGCTGGCAGACGGCCAAGTGGCTCGGCCGCTGCCCCGAGTGCCAGGCGTGGGGCACGGTCGAGGAGTACGGCGCGCCCGCGGTCCGCACCACGACGCCGGGCCGCGTCACCACCTCCGCCGTCCCCATCGGCCAGGTCGACGGCCGGCAGGCCACCGCCCGCCCCACCGGCGTGCCCGAGCTGGACCGGGTGCTCGGCGGCGGCCTGGTGCCCGGCGCGGTGGTGCTGCTGGCCGGCGAGCCCGGCGTCGGCAAGTCGACGCTGCTGCTCGACGTGGCCGCCAAGTCGGCGAGCGAGCAGCACCGCACCCTCTATGTCACCGGCGAGGAGTCCGCCAGCCAGGTCCGGCTGCGCGCCGACCGCATCAAGGCCATCGACGACCATCTGTACCTGGCGGCGGAGACCGACCTCGCGGCGGTGCTCGGGCACCTGGACGCGGTGAAGCCGTCCCTGCTGATCCTGGACTCGGTGCAGACGGTGGCCTCCCCCGAGATCGACGGCGCGCCCGGCGGCATGGCCCAGGTCCGCGAGGTCGCCGGCGCCCTGATCCGCGCCTCCAAGGAGCGCGGGATGTCCACCCTCCTGGTGGGCCACGTCACCAAGGACGGCGCCATCGCGGGCCCGCGCCTCCTGGAGCACCTGGTCGATGTCGTCCTGCACTTCGAGGGCGACCGGCACGCCCGCCTGCGCCTGGTGCGCGGCGTGAAGAACCGCTACGGCACCACCGACGAGGTCGGCTGCTTCGAGCTGCATGACGAGGGCATCACCGGCCTGGCCGACCCCAGCGGCCTGTTCCTCACCCGCCGCGCCGAACCGGTGCCCGGCACCTGTCTGACCGTCACCCTGGAGGGCCGCCGCCCGCTGGTCGCCGAGGTGCAGGCGCTCACCGTCGACTCCCAGATCCCCTCCCCGCGCCGCACCACCTCGGGCCTGGAGACCTCCCGGGTGTCGATGATGCTGGCCGTCCTGGAGCAGCGCGGCCGGATCAGCGCGCTGGGCAAGCGGGACATCTACTCCGCGACCGTCGGCGGCGTGAAGCTCACCGAGCCGGCCGCCGACCTCGCCGTGGCCCTCGCGCTCGCCTCGGCCGCCTCCGACACCCCGCTGCCGAAGAACCTCGTGGCGATCGGCGAGGTGGGCCTGGCCGGTGAGGTGAGACGCGTCACGGGCGTGCAGCGCCGGCTCGCCGAGGCGGCCCGGCTCGGCTTCACGCACGCCCTGGTGCCGGGCGATCCGGGGCGGGTCCCGGACGGCATGAAGGTGGTCGAGGTGGCCGACATGGGGGACGCCCTGCGGGTCCTCCCGCGCTCCCGTCGGCGAGAGGCCCCCCAGGAGTCGGAGGACCGCCGGTAGACTTTGCCCTGGTCTCGCCCGTCCGTACCCGCCGGGTGCGGGCACGGGAGCGCCCACAGACCCGCGACCGGAGGAGTGCAGTGGCAGCCAACGACCGGGCAGGAGCTCCCGGAAAGTCCGGTGGGAGTGCCGGTTCCGATCGCCTGATGCGCGCCTCGCTGAGCGCCGTGGCACCCGGCACGCTCCTGCGGGACGGCCTGGAGCGGGTCCTGCGCGGCAACACCGGCGGGCTGATCGTGCTCGGCTCGGACCGCACGGTCGAGTCGATGTGCACCGGCGGCTTCGTCCTCGACGTCGAGTTCACCGCGACCCGGCTGCGCGAGCTGTGCAAGCTGGACGGCGGCATCGTGCTCTCCGCCGACCTGTCGAAGATCCTGCGCGCGGGCGTGCAGCTGCTGCCCGATCCGACGATCCCCACCGAGGAGACCGGCACCCGGCACCGCACCGCCGACCGGGTCAGCAAGCAGGTCGGCTTCCCCGTCGTCTCCGTCTCCCAGTCCATGCGGCTGATCGCGCTCTACGTCGACGGCCAGCGCCGCGTCCTGGAGGACTCGGCGGCCATCCTGTCCCGCGCCAACCAGGCGCTCGCGACGCTGGAGCGGTACAAGCTCCGCCTGGACGAGGTCGCGGGCACGCTGTCCGCGCTGGAGATCGAGGACCTGGTCACCGTGCGGGACGTCTCCGCGGTCGCCCAGCGCCTGGAGATGGTGCGCCGCATCGCCACCGAGATCGCCGAGTACGTGGTGGAGCTGGGCACCGACGGCCGCCTGCTCGCCCTCCAGCTGGACGAGCTGATCGCGGGCGTCGAGCCCGAACGCGAGCTGGTGGTGCGGGACTACGTGCCCGAGCCCACCGCCAAGCGCTCCCGCACGGTGGACGAGGCGCTCGCCGAGCTGGACAAGCTGAGCCACGCCGAGCTGCTCGAACTCTCCACGGTGGCCCGCGCCCTCGGCTACACCGGCTCCCCCGAGACGCTGGACTCGGCGGTCTCGCCGCGCGGCTTCCGGCTCCTGGCGAAGGTGCCGCGGCTGCCGGGCGCGATCATCGACCGCCTGGTGGAGCACTTCGGCGGGCTGCAGAAGCTGCTCGCCGCCAGCGTGGACGACCTCCAGGCGGTGGACGGCGTCGGCGAGGCCCGCGCGCGCAGCGTCCGCGAGGGCCTGTCCCGGCTGGCGGAGTCCTCGATCCTGGAGCGCTACGTCTGAGGACGCGGGCGGCGGGCCTCAGTCGGCCTTGAGCACGAAGGACGTCCGCGCCTTCTCGAACCCCGGCGCCTTCGCCTCCACCAGGTAGGTGCCGGCCTCGGCCGTCCCGGCCGGCGGCGTACCGCACTCCGGGGTGCTCGGCCGGCGGTCCCACTTGACGGTGTAGGCGATGCCGCTGCCCGCGCCGACCCGGTAGGACAGGCTCTTCGCACCCTTGGGGCAGTCGTCGGAGGACCAGAAGGCGTCGTCGTCGCTCGCGGGTGTGATCGTCAGCACCGTGTGCTCCGGGCCGAGGTCGATCTTGCAGTCGGCCCCGGAGCCGTTGCGCGCGGTGAGTTCGAACTCGGGTGTCTGGCCGGGCGCGTAGCTGTTGCGCACACTGCGCACCGAGATCCGCACCGCGCCCGGCGCGCAGTCGGGCAGGGCCGACCCACCGGCGAGCACGTCACCGGCTCCGACCCCGGTGGCCGGGCCACCCGCGCCGGCACCGCCGGAGCCGGAGCCGGACCCGGCGCCACCGCCGGAAGCACCGTCACCGGAACCGCCGCCCGAACCGCCACCGGACGCCCCACCGGAACCGCCCCCGGAGCCCGAACCCGCCCCGGAACCACCCGAGTCGCCGCCGCCGGAATCGCCGCCGCCCGAACCGTCCCCACCGCCCGTCGCCCCGGGGACCACCGGCCCGGTGCCCGAGGGCCCGGGGGTGATCGAGGGCATCGGATTCTTGCCGTCGGCATCGCCCCCGCCACCCTTGCCGTCCCCGCCGCCGGAGACCACGATCAAGGTGACAAGCAGCACCAACAGGGCGAGTAGGGACAGCAGTACGGCCCTCCGACGCCAGTAGATGGAGGAGGGAAGCGGCCCGACCGGATTGCGCAGAGATCCCACGGCGCAAACTGTACGAGAGATCGCCGCGTTCACCGGGCGCACCGCCGCGCCGACCGCCAACCTTTCACGATCATCATCTCGGTTACCGCCCCAACACCTCCTCGAGGGCGCCGTGTCCGGGCTCCGCCGGTCGCCCACCAGGGCCGGGCGCTGGACCCGTACCGGCGTCGTGCGCGACGGTGTGCCCGGCCGGGCCCCCGGCGTGGCAGGATCGGAGGGTCATGACTGTGTCCCCGAAGCCCACGCACCTCGACTCCGCCGTCGGCGGCCACGAGGCCGGCGCCGATCTGCACTCCCCCGTCATCGGGTGGTTCGACGACCACGCCCGCGATCTGCCGTGGCGACGCCCCGAGGCCGGGGCGTGGGGGGTGATGGTCAGCGAGTTCATGCTCCAGCAGACGCCGGTCAGCCGCGTACTGCCGGTCTACGAGCAGTGGCTGGCCCGCTGGCCGCGCCCCGCCGACCTGGCCGCCGAGGCCCCCGGTGAGGCCGTGCGCGCCTGGGGGCGGCTCGGATACCCGCGCCGGGCGCTGCGGCTGCACGGCGCCGCCGCGGCCATAACGGAGCGGCACGGCGGCGACGTACCGGAGGACCACGCGGCGCTGCTCGCGCTGCCCGGCATCGGCGAGTACACGGCCGCGGCCGTCGCCTCCTTCGCCTTCGGCCGGCGGCACGCCGTCCTGGACACCAATGTCCGCCGGGTGCTGGCCCGCGCGGTGACCGGCGTGCAGTACCCGCCGAACGCGACGACGGCCGCCGAGCGCCGGCTCGCCCGCGAACTGCTGCCGGACGACGAGGAGACGGCCGCGCGCTGGGCGGCGGCGTCGATGGAGCTGGGCGCGCTGGTGTGCACGGCCCGCAACGAGGACTGCCACAGCTGTCCGCTGGCCGGCGCCTGCGCCTGGCGGCTGGCCGGCAAGCCCGCGCACGACGGCCCGCCGCGGCGCGGGCAGACGTACGCCGGCACCGACCGGCAGGTGCGCGGCCGGCTGCTCGCGGTGCTGCGGGAGGCCCACGCGCCGGTGCCGCAGCGGGCGTTGGACCAGGTGTGGCACGAACCGGTGCAGCGCGCCCGCGCCTTGGACGGGCTGGTCGCCGACGGTCTGGTGGAGCCGCTGGCGGACGGCCGGTACCGGCTGCCGCTGACCTGACACCCGCCGTCACGCGACCGGCGCCGTTACACAACCGACGGACAGCCGAGGTGCAGCCGCAGGCTGCTGCGCACAGCGCCGTGACAACGCTTCCCTACCTTCGTTCCCGGAAGCAGGCAGTGGCCCGGCGGTGAGCACACCGCGGGATACGGGGAGCTGCGGAACACGGGGATCGGAAGGCGGTTGACCATGGCGCAGGGAGAGGTGCTCGAGTTCGAGGAGTACGTGCGCACCCGGCAGGACGCGCTGCTGCGCAGCGCCCGGCGCCTGGTCCCGGACCCCGTCGACGCCCAGGACCTGCTCCAGACCGCGCTGGCGCGCACGTTCGGCCGCTGGGACGGCATCGCGGACAAGCGCCTCGCCGACGCCTACCTGCGCCGGGTCATGATCAACACCCGGACCGAGTGGTGGCGGGCGCGCAAGCTGGACGAGGTGCCCACCGAGCAGCTTCCGGAGGCGCCGGTGGAGGACTCCACCGAGCAGCACGCGGACCGCGCCCTGCTCATGGACGTCCTGAAGGTGCTCGCCCCGAAGCAGCGCAGCGTCGTGGTGCTGCGACACTGGGAGCAGATGTCGACGGAGGAGACGGCCGCGGCCCTCGGCATGTCGGCCGGCACGGTCAAGAGCACCCTGCACCGGGCGCTCGCCCGGCTCCGTGAGGAGCTGGTCGCCCGCGATCTCGACGCGCGGGCGCTGGAGCGTGAGGAGCGGGAGAGTTGCGCGGCCTGACCCAGGGTGGTCGGACACGGCGGGGCGTCCGCGAGGGCGCCCGCCGGGGCGTCCGCAGGAGCGGGCAGGCGACGGGCATGGCGGCGGCCGTGGCCGTCGCCGTCGGTGTGTCGCTGTCCGGCTGCGCCGCGGGCGGCACCGGCGCGCGGGACGAGGGCCCGGCCCACGCGGACACCGTGGGCGGCAAGGTCTCCGCGCCCTCCTCCGCCCCGGCGGCCGCCCCGTCCAAGACCGCCGACCGGGTGAACCCGGTCCGCCTCGTCAAGGACGACCCGACGGTCTCCGCCGAGGTCAAGCGCGAGCTGAAGCCGTGCGTCGCGGACGAGTACCCGGTCGACGTCTCCTACGGGGACCTCACCCGCGGCCCCGGATCGGCCGAGGACGTCGTCGTGAACGTGCTGACCTGCGGGGACGCGGTGGGGGTGGGCAGCTACGTGTACCGGGAGAAGGACGGCCGGTACGTGAACGTCTTCCGGGCCGAGGAGCCCCCGGTCTACGCGGAGATCGACCGCGGCGACCTGGTGGTGACCAAGCAGGTCTACGAGAAGGGCGACCCGGTCTCCAGCCCGTCCGGCGAGAGCGTGATCACGTACCGCTGGACCGCGGGCCGGTTCACCGAGGCGTACCGCACGCACAACGACTACAGCAACGCCGCCGGGGGCGATGCCAGCCAGGCGCCGGACCCGTGAGCCGGTCCCCCGCCGCGCCCCCTGAGCCCCCTGAGCCCCCCACCCTGACCAGAGACCACGAGGACTGAGAGCACCGGGATGGCAGACCAGACCCACGTCCTGTTCGTCGAGGACGACGACGTCATCCGCGAGGCCACCCAGCTCGCCCTGGAGCGGGACGGCTTCGCGGTCACCGCGATGCCCGACGGGCTCTCGGGGCTCGCCGCGTTCCGCGCCGACCGGCCGGACATCGCGCTGCTCGACGTGATGGTCCCGGGCCTGGACGGGGTGAGCCTGTGCCGCCGGATCCGGGACGAGTCCACGGTGCCGGTGATCATGCTCTCGGCGCGGGCGGACGCCATCGACGTGGTGCTCGGCCTGGAGGCGGGCGCCGACGACTACGTCACCAAGCCCTTCGACGGGGCCGTCCTGGTGGCCCGGATCCGCGCGGTGCTGCGCCGCTTCGGGCACGCCGGCGGCGGGGACCGGGCGGACGCGCCGGGCGCCGGGGACGACGGGGGCGTGCTGACCTTCGGGGAGCTGGAGGTGGACACCGACGGCATGGAGGTGCGGCGGGCCGGGCGGACGGTGGCGCTGACGCCGACCGAGATGCGGCTCCTCCTCGAGTTCTCCGCGGCGCCGGGCACGGTGCTCTCGCGCGACCGGCTCCTTGAGCGGGTGTGGGACTACGGCTGGGGCGGGGACACGCGGGTGGTCGACGTCCATGTGCAGCGGCTGCGCACGAAGATCGGCCAGGACCGGATCGAGACGGTCCGCGGCTTCGGCTACAAGCTCAAGGGCTGAGCGGCGGCATGCGGGGGTTCCCGCGGCGCCCGGTCGCCTCGTCGCTGCGGCGCACCGGCATCCGCACCGGGCTGAGATGGAAGCTGAGCGCGGCGATCGCGCTGGTCGGCGCGCTGGTGGCGGTCGCGCTGAGCCTGGTCGTGCACAACGCGGCCCGGGTGTCGATGCTGGACAACGCCCGCGACCTCGCCGACGAGCGGATCCTGGTCGCGCAGCGCAACTACGAGCTGTCGGGCCGGGCCAACTTCCCCGGCGCCCAGCTCGACGACCCGGCGCTGCCGCCCGAGCTGCGGCGCCGGGTGGAGGACGGGCGGCGGGCGACGTACGTCTCCGACCGGACGAACGGCGTGCCGGACATCTGGGCGGCGGTGCCGCTCAAGGACGGGAAGGTGATGTCCCTGCACACCGGGTTCACCGACCGCAGCGCGGACATCCTCACCGACCTCGACAAGGCGCTGGTGATCGGCTCCATCGCGGTGGTGCTCGGCGGCAGCGCGCTGGGCGTGCTGATCGGCGCGCAGCTCTCCCGGCGGCTGCGCAAGGCGGCGACCGCGGCGAACCAGGTCGCCAAGGGGCAGCCGGAGGTGCGGGTGCGGGACGCCATCGGCGGGGTGGTGCGGGACGAGACCGACGACCTCGCACGGGCCGTGGACGCGATGGCGGACGCGCTGCAGCAGCGCCTGGAGGCCGAGCGGCGGGTCACCGCGGACATCGCGCACGAGCTGCGCACGCCGGTGACGGGGCTGCTGACCGCCGCCGAACTGCTGCCGCCCGGCCGGCCCACCGAGCTGGTCCTGGACCGGGCGAAGGCGATGCGCACGCTGGTCGAGGACGTCCTGGAGGTGGCCCGCCTGGACGGGGCCTCGGAGCGGGCGGAGCTGCAGGACATCCTGCTGGGCGACTTCGTCTCCCGGCGGGTGGCGGTCAAGGACCCGGCCATCTCGGTGCGGGTGGTGCACGAGTCCGAGGTGACGACGGATCCGCGGCGCCTGGAGCGGGTGCTGTACAACCTGCTCGCCAACGCGGCCCGGCACGGGCGCTCGCCGGTCGAGGTGAGCGTGGAGGGCCGGGTCATCCGGGTCCGCGACCACGGCCCCGGCTTCCCCCAGACGCTGCTCGCGGAGGGCCCGAGCCGCTTCCGCACCGGCAGCGCGGACCGGGCCGGGCACGGGCACGGGCTCGGGCTGACCATCGCCGCGGGGCAGGCCCGCGTCCTGGGCGCCCGCCTCACCTTCCGCAACGTCCGCCCGGCGGGCGCACCGCCCGAGGTGCCCTCCGAGGGCGCGGTCGCGGTCCTCTGGCTCCCGGAGCACGCACCGACGAACACTGGCAGCTACCCGACCCTGCCGGAGGCCCGCCCGGCGCGCTGAGCGGGGCCGGGGCGCGGGGCCCGGTGAAGGGCCGTGATGGCTCTGATGGCGGGGCCGCGACGGGCCGCGATGGCTCTGATGCGGGGCCGCGACGGCCGTCCGGTCGCCCCTGGGAGCCCGGCGGCGCGCGCCGGGCGACCCGCCCCCGGCGCCGCCGCCGCGCCGAGCGGGGCCCGGACTCCGACACGGCCCCGCGACGGCCCCCCGACCGCCCAGGAGCCCGGCGGCGCGCGCCGGCCGACCCGCACTCAGTCGCCGCCGAGCACAGCGACGGCCTTCCGGGCGGCGGCTCTCCCCCTCCCGGCGGTCCGAGCCCGGCACGGTCCGCCGTCCCGTTCGGCGCCCGGCACGCCGTCCCGGTCCGCCGCCCGGCACGCCGTCCCGGCACGCCGAAGGCCCCCGGGGTGTCCCGGGGGCCTTCGGCGCAGGTGCGGGGTGGGTCAGACCGGCTCGCCCAGCGGGAGCTTGGCGGCCGGGTCGTCGACCGGGCCCTGCGGGGCGGCGGGGCCCGCGCCCTTCAGCGGGACCTCCTTGACGAAGAGGGCCGCGATCAGGCCGACGATCGCCACCGCCCCGCCCAGCAGGAACGCGCTGTGGACGCCGGAGGACACCGCGTGCTGGTAGGCGTCGCGGACCAGCGCCGGCAGGCTGTCCAGCTTGGTCGGGTCGAGCTGCGCCGACTGCTGGGTCACCTTGGCGCCCATCGCGCCGGCCCGCTCGGTCATGACGTCCTGGACCCGGTTGTTGAACAGGGCACCCATGATGGCGACACCGAAGGAGGCGCCCAGGGTGCGCAGCAGGGTGGTGGACGAGGACGCGACGCCCATGTCCTTCATCTCCACGCTGTTCTGCGCCACCAGCATGGTGATCTGCATCAGGCAGCCCATGCCGAGCCCGACCACGGCCATGTACAGGCCGGAGGTGAAGCGGCTGGTGTCGGTGTCCATCAGGGACAGCAGGTACAGCCCGATCGCCATCAGCACGCCGCCCGCCACCGGGAAGACCTTGTACTTTCCGGTGCTGGTGGTGATCCGCCCGGCCACCATCGAGGTGACGAGCATCGCGCCCAGCATGGGCAGGAGCAGCAGCCCCGAGTTGGTCGCGGACGCGCCCTGCACCGCCTGCTGGTACAGCGGCAGGAAGAGCGTGGCGCCGAACATCACGAAGCCGACGATGAAGCCGATGACCGCCATGAGCGTGAAGTTCCGGCTGCGGAAGATGTGCAGCGGCACGATGGGCTCGGCGGCCCGGGTCTGCCACCACACGAACCCGACCAGCGCGGCCACGCCGATGCCGATCAGCTCCATGATCCGGGCGCTGCTCCAGGCGTACTCCGTGCCGCCCCAGGTGGTGACCAGCACGATGGCGGTGATGCCGACGGCCAGCAGCACGGCGCCCAGATAGTCGATCCGGGAGTCGGACTGCTTCTTCGGCAGGTGCAGCACCGCGGTGACCAGAGCCAGCGCGACCGCGCCGAGCGGGAGGTTGATGTAGAAGGACCAGCGCCAGCCCCAGTGGTCGGTGATCGTGCCGCCGATCAGCGGGCCGCCGATCATCGCCAGCGCCATGACGCCGGCCATCATCCCCTGGTACTTGCCGCGCTCCCGCGGCGGGATCAGGTCACCGATGATCGCCATCACGCCGACCATCAGACCGCCGGCCCCGAGGCCCTGGATCGCGCGGAAGCCGATGAGCTGGCCCATGTCCTGGGCCATGCCGCTGAGCGCGGAGCCGATCAGGAAGAGCACGATCGAGGTCAGGAAGACGCCCTTGCGCCCGTACATGTCGCCGAGCTTGCCCCAGATCGGGGTGGAGGCCGCGGTGGCCAACGTATAGGCGGTGACCACCCAGGACAGGTGTTCCATGCCGCCCAGTTCCCCGACGATCGTCGGCATCGCCGTGCCGATGATCATGTTGTCGAGCATCGCGAGCATCATCGCGATCATCAGTGCGAGCAGGACGACCCGCACACTCTTCGGCTGCGGCGCCGCCTTGGCCCCGGCCGCCTTCGTTTGCTCCGTCATCGCTCCCGATCCCCCAGCCACCGCTGTCCGTCCGCTCTTCCGCTTCTGCACTTACTTGCCGACCGGCAAGTTGACTACACTGAGAAGGTAGCCGGGTAACTAGCCGGGCGTCAAGTAAGTTTTCGCCGAGTGCGCGGACCGGCGGTCTCGTAGGAGGATGGGCGGCACGATGGACGGCACCAAGCAGCAGCGACGCCGCGGGGACACCCGCCAGCGCATCCAGGACGTGGCCCTCGAACTCTTCGCCGAGCAGGGGTACGAGAAGACCTCGCTGCGCGAGATCGCCGAGCGCCTGGACGTCACGAAGGCCGCGCTCTACTACCACTTCAAGACCAAGGAAGAGATCCTCGTCGGCATCTTCGAGGATCTCGCGCGTCCGATCGAGGACGTCATCACCTGGGGGCGGAGCCAGCCGCCGACCCTGGAGACCAAGCGGGAGATCGTCCGCCGCTACAGCGACGCGCTGATCGGCGCGGCGCCGCTCTTCCGCTTCATGCAGGAGAACCAGGCCGCCATCCGCGACCTGCGGGTGGGCGAGACGTTCAAGTCCCGCACGCTCCAGCTGCGCGACATCCTGGTGGACCCCGAAGCGGACCTGGCCGACCAGGTCCGCTGCGTCAGCGCGCTGTTCACCCTGCACGCCGGGATGTTCGTCCTCCAGGACCTCCAGCACGACCCCGAGAAGAAGCGCGAGGCCGTTCTCGAGGTCGCCACGGAGCTGATCACCCGCGCCCACCGGGGCGCGGAGGGCTGACGCCCGTCACCGTCAGACGGTCACGCCCTGGCGGTGCAGGAAGGCGACCGGGTCGACGGCCGAGCCGTAGTTCGGGGTGGTACGGATCTCGAAGTGCAGGTGCGGGCCGCTGGAGTTGCCGGTGGAGCCGGACTTGGCTATGTGCTGGCCGGTCGTGACGACCTGGCCGATCTTCACGTCGATCCGGGACAGGTGCGCGTACTGCGAGTACGTGCCGTTGCCGTGCTTGATGACGACGGCGTTGCCGTAGGCGGGGCCGTCACCGGCGCCGTTGCCGCCGGCCTTGACGACGGTGCCGCCGTGCGCGGCGACCACGTTGGTGCCGGTGGGCACGGCGAAGTCCTGGCCGCTGTGCTTGTGCGACCACATGCCGCCGGCCTGGTTGAACTTGGCGCTCAGCTCGTACTTCTTCACCGGGTCGACCCAGGAGGCGGCCTTCTTCTTGGCGGCGGCGGTCTTCTTCGCGGCGGCGGCCTTCTCGGCCTTCGCCGCCTTGGCGGTCTGCGCGGCCTTGGCCTGAGCCTGGGCCTGGGCCTCCACGGCGCTCGCGACGCTGGAGGAGGAGGGAGCCGCCGTGGTGGTGCCGTCGGCGGCCGCGACCCCGGCTCCCAGTGCGACCGAGGCCCCGATGCCGACGGTCAGGACGGCGGCGCGGGTGCGCAGGGTGGTCGTACGGGAAGAACGGGACGTGACGCGCGGGAACATTCGAACCTCATGGGGACGGGGACATGGGACGCCCGTCCGGAGGTCGCACAGGCGGTCGCCGGGCGGGCTCCACCTTGGTAACCCACCCGGCCTTACCGGCACAAAGGTGTGACGTACGACGATAGGTAGTACTACAGGGTCGAACTTCCCTCCTTCCGACACAGCACCCATTTCGGACAGCGGGAGGCCACAGCCTCGGCAATCAGGCCGCACCTCTGTCCGTTATGCCTGCTTCCTCAGCTTCTGCGACTTCTCCTATTCCGCGTAGTACGGACCGAAAGTCCTGTGCGGCACATCACCGGCGCACCCCCGTACTCGCCGGTAATCCGACCGTGCCGGCCCGCGTCGTGTTGTATGACCCTGGGGGTGGGGATCATGGAACCGGCGGTTCTCGGCGGCAAGTTGGTGTCCGGGCTGATCGGCCCGCTGGTGAGGAAGCTGTTCGCCGGGGGCGGCCCGGGTGCCGGTCTGGTGGACCGGCCGGTGCGGCTCGACCGGCTCGTCTCCTTCCGGGGCGAGCGGCGCGAACTAGGCGAGCGCGAGGTGCGGCGGCTGGCGGGGCGGCTGGTCCGGGACGCCCTCGACTCCCCCGGCGAGCCGCCCTTTCCGCCCGGCGAGGAGGACGCCGTCGCCGGGGCCCTCGCCGGGCGGCTGCTCGCCCTCGGCGACCTGGACATGGACGACGTCCAGGCGGTGCGGCTGGGGCACCGGGAGCTGGCCGCGCGGCTGCGGAGCGGGGCGGGGGCGCACGGCCTCTCCACCGACGCGGGCCTCTTCCTCGACTCCGCCACGGAGTGGGCCTGCCTGCACGTCCTGGAGTTCTTCACCCGGCGCTCCGCCTTCGTCGCCCGGACACTGGTGGAGCAGACCCGGGCGCAGGCGGAGCTGATCGCCAAGGTCGACGAGCTGATCACCCGCGTCCCGCGCCCGGACGCCCGCGACACGGCCTTCGAGCGGCGGTACCTGCCGTACGTCGCCGAGCGCTACGACCAGATCACCATCTTCGGCCTCGACCTGCGCGACTCCCCCGACCGGTGGCCGCTGGAGGTCGCCTACCTGAGCCTGGAGGCGACGGCCGAGGAGGGGTCCCTGCGCCCCGACGAGCCCGCCCTCACCCTCCGGCTGCGCGCCGAGCACGCCCTGCGGGACCACGACCGGGTGCTGCTGCGCGGCGACGCGGGGTCCGGCAAGACGACCCTGGTGCAATGGCTGGCGGTCACGGCCGCGCGGGACGGCGACCGGGTGCCGTACGTGCTCCCACTGCGCACCCTGATCCGGAGCGGCGCGCTGCCCGCCCCGGCGGGCCTGCTGGACGTTGTCGGCTGCCCGCTGACCCCGCCGGACGGCTGGGCCGAGCGGGTCCTGTCCGCCGGGCGCGGGCTGCTCCTGGTCGACGGCCTGGACGAGATCCCGGCCGCGGATCGGCACCGCGTTCGGGACTGGCTGCTCGCCCTGATCCGCGCGTTCCCGGGCAACCGCTGGCTGCTGACCTCCCGCCCCACGGCCGTACGCCCCGACTGGCTGACCCCGGAGGGCTTCCACGAGCTGTCACTCACGCCCATGCGCGCGCCGGAGGTGGCGACCTTCGTCTCCCGCTGGCACGCGGCGGCGCGGGCGCCCGAGTACGAGGCGGCCCTCCTGGACGCCCTCCGCACCAAGCGCGACCTGGCCAGGCTCGCCACGAACCCGTTGATGTGCGGCCTGATCTGCGCCCTGCACCGCGAGCGGCGCGGCTACCTCCCCACCGGCCGCAAGGAGCTGTACGACGCCGCCCTCACGATGCTGCTGGCCCGCCGGGACCGTGAGCGGGGCGTGGCGGGGGTGGAGCTGGGCGAGGAGGCCCAGCTGGAGCTGTTGCAGCGCCTCGCGTACGCGCTGGTGCTGAGCGGGCGGTCGGAGATGGAGGTCGCCACGGCCGAGGGCATCGTGGAGCGCGCCCTGCCGACGGTGGCGGTCCCGGGCGACGCGAGGGCGGTGCTGCACACCCTGCTGCTCCGCAGCGGCCTGTTGCGCCGACCCGAGGAGGAGGTGCTGTCCTTCGTCCACCGCACCTTCCAGGACTACCTGGGCGCGCGGTACGCCGTGGAGGAGGGCCACCTGGACGTCCTCGCCGCGCACGCCGGGGAGACCGGGTGGGAGGACGTCATCCGCATGGCGGTGGCCCACGCCCGCCCGGGCGAGCGCGCGGTGCTGCTCCGCCGGCTCCTGGCCGCGGACACCCCGCGTCTGACCCTGCTGGCCCTCGCGTGCCTGGAACACGCGGCAGCGCTGGACCCGGGGGTGCGGGCGGAGGTCGAGCAGCGGGCGGCGGCCCTGATCCCGCCCCGCTCCCCGAAAGACGCGAAGACCCTCAGAGAGGCGGGCCCCCTGGTTCTGGAGCTGCTGCCGGGCCCGGACGGCCTGACCGATGAGGAGGCCCACGGAGTGACGGTCGCGGCGTCCCTGCTGGCCGACGCCGAACCGGCCGGCGCGCTGGCCGTGCTGCGCCGGTTCCGGGAGCACCCGTCACTGGTCGTGCGGCGGCAGCTGGTGGGGACGTGGGACCGGTTCGACACGCGACAGTACGCCGAGGAGGTCCTGGACCACCTGGACCGCACCGACCTCATCCTGGTCTGCACGTGCCACGCGGAGCGTGAGGCCCTCGCCCGGATGAGGCCGTGGACCCGGCTGCGGTTCGACGGGGACCGCTCCCTCTCCGAGATCATCGACGTCACGCCGGCCCACGAGGCGGTCGAGGAGCTGATCCTCGTCGGCACGGGACTGCGCGGCTTCGTCGGGGACGGAGCCGGTCCGGACAGCGCGTTCCCGGCGCTGCGCACGTTCCGCTTCGAGCCCGCCCCGTACGTGTCTCTCGACCTCGGGGAGTACCGGAGCCTCTTCCCGAAGGCCACCATCATCGTGATGGGGCGCAGCTGACGACGCCGAAGGGGCCGGCGCCCTCCCGGTAAGGGAAGGGCACCGGCCCCTTCGGGGACCGTCGGTCGGGAGGCTTACGCCTCCTTGCTCAGGTTCGGGCCCGCGCCGCCCGCGGCCTGCTCGATGGGCGGGGCGTCGGGGAGGGCCGCCTTCTCCTCACCTCGGAAGGTGAAGGTCTTGGCGTCGCCCTCGCCCTCCGTGTCCACGACCACGATGTGACCGGGGCGCAGCTCGCCGAAGAGGATCTTCTCCGACAGCGTGTCCTCGACCTCGCGCTGGATCGTGCGGCGCAGCGGACGCGCGCCGAGAACCGGGTCGTAGCCCTTCTTGGACAGCAGCTCCTTGGCGGACTGGGAGAGCTCGATGCCCATGTCCCGGTCCTTCAGGCGCTCGTCCACCTTGTCGATCATCAGGTCGACGATGGCGAGGATGTCCTCCTGCGAGAGCTGCGGGAAGACGACCACGTCGTCCACGCGGTTGAGGAACTCGGGCCGGAAGTGCTGCTTCAGCTCGTCCTGGACCTTGTTCTTCATGCGCTCGTAGTTGGACTTCGTGTCGCCCGCGGCGGCGAAGCCGAGGTTGAAGCCCTTGGAGATGTCCCGGGTGCCGAGGTTGGTCGTCATGATGATGACCGTGTTCTTGAAGTCCACGACCCGGCCCTGGGAGTCGGTCAGGCGACCGTCCTCCAGGATCTGCAGAAGGCTGTTGAAGATGTCCGGGTGGGCCTTCTCGACCTCGTCGAAGAGGACCACCGAGAACGGCTTGCGACGCACCTTCTCCGTCAGCTGGCCGCCCTCCTCGTAGCCCACGTAACCGGGGGGCGAACCGAAGAGGCGCGAGACCGTGTGCTTCTCGCTGAACTCCGACATGTCGAGGGAGATCAGCGCGTCCTCGTCGCCGAAGAGGAACTCGGCGAGCGCCTTGGACAGCTCGGTCTTACCGACACCGGACGGGCCGGCGAAGATGAACGAGCCACCGGGGCGCTTCGGGTCCTTCAGACCGGCACGCGTACGGCGGATCGCCTTCGAGAGCGCCTTGACGGCGTCCTTCTGGCCGATGACCCGCTTGTGCAGCTCGTCCTCCATGCGCAGCAGGCGCGAGGACTCCTCCTCGGTCAGCTTGAAGACCGGGATGCCGGTGGCGGTGGCGAGGACCTCGGCGATCAGCTCGCCGTCGACCTCGGCGACGACATCCATGTCGCCGGCCTTCCACTCCTTCTCCCGCTTGGCCTTCGCGGCGAGGAGCTGCTTCTCCTTGTCGCGCAGCGAGGCGGCCTTCTCGAAGTCCTGCGAGTCGATCGCGGACTCCTTGTCGCGGCGGACGCCGGCGATCTTCTCGTCGAACTCGCGCAGGTCCGGCGGCGCGGTCATCCGGCGGATGCGCATCCGGGAGCCGGCCTCGTCGATCAGGTCGATCGCCTTGTCCGGCAGGAAGCGGTCCGAGATGTACCGGTCGGCCAGGGTGGCGGCCTGGACGAGGGCCTCGTCGGTGATGGAGACGCGGTGGTGCGCCTCGTACCGGTCGCGCAGGCCCTTGAGGATCTCGATGGTGTGCGGGAGCGAGGGCTCGGCGACCTGGATGGGCTGGAAGCGGCGCTCCAGGGCCGCGTCCTTCTCCAGGTGCTTGCGGTACTCGTCCAGCGTGGTGGCGCCGATGGTCTGCAGCTCGCCGCGGGCCAGCATCGGCTTCAGGATGCTCGCCGCGTCGATGGCGCCCTCGGCGGCACCCGCACCGACCAGCGTGTGCAGCTCGTCGATGAACAGGATGATGTCGCCGCGGGTGCGGATCTCCTTGAGGACCTTCTTCAGGCGCTCCTCGAAGTCACCGCGGTACCGGGAGCCGGCGACCAGGGCGCCGAGGTCCAGGGTGTAGAGGTGCTTGTCCTTGAGGGTCTCGGGCACCTCGCCCTTGACGATGGCCTGGGCGAGGCCCTCGACGACGGCGGTCTTGCCGACGCCGGGCTCGCCGATGAGCACCGGGTTGTTCTTGGTGCGGCGGGACAGCACCTGCATGACCCGCTCGATCTCCTTCTCGCGCCCGATGACCGGGTCGAGCTTGGACTCGCGGGCGGCCTGCGTGAGGTTGCGGCCGAACTGGTCGAGGACCAGGGACGTGGAGGGCGTGCCCTCGGCAGGACCGCCGGCGGCGGCGGTCTCCTTGCCCTGGTAACCGGAGAGCAGCTGGATGACCTGCTGCCGCACCCGGTTCAGATCGGCGCCCAGCTTCACCAGGACCTGGGCGGCGACGCCCTCGCCCTCGCGGATCAGGCCGAGCAGGATGTGCTCCGTGCCGATGTAGTTGTGACCGAGCTGGAGGGCCTCGCGGAGCGACAGCTCCAGGACCTTCTTGGCACGGGGGGTGAAGGGGATGTGGCCGGACGGGGCCTGCTGGCCCTGGCCGATGATCTCCTCCACCTGCTGGCGGACCGCCTCGAGCGAGATCCCGAGGCTCTCAAGGGCCTTGGCGGCGACACCCTCACCCTCGTGGATCAGGCCCAGGAGGATGTGCTCGGTGCCGATGTAGTTGTGGTTGAGCATCCGGGCTTCTTCCTGAGCCAGGACGACAACCCGCCGCGCGCGGTCGGTGAACCTCTCGAACATCGTTAATCGCTCCTCAGAGCGGTCAGGCAGTAAGGGGAACTTCCCCTCCCTGTCCTTCCGCAGCTTAGTCCCGCAAGCAGGGACCGCTCATTCCAACTGCCGACACCGTCGATGGCCTCCTGACCCCGAACGCCGACATCTGCCACAACCCGATGGTGCGAGACGATGTTCCCGCAGGCCAAGCACTTACCCCAGTCGCCAGTACGCCGATGGCGAACGTGAGACGGTCCGTCCTGCGTGTCGCCCCCTCCCACTAGGGATGTCTTACCCGCACGCACTGACACTCCATGCCGCGCGCCCCGGTTCCCTCCGCTACGGGCGAACACCCTTGCACCACCCCGCGCCCCCGCACGCCCCCACGGGTGGTCACTGGCCGTGTTCGAGCAGGGACGCCACGTGACCCGAGCGCCCTCGGGGCGGTTGGTGGGGCATGCCTGGAGCCCCGTCGTCCTCGGTCCCCGCGGTGGAGTGCGTGCGCGGCTGGTACGAGGACGTGCTCGGCTGGGCGACCGCGCCCGGGACGCCGCTACGGCTGCGGACGGGCCTGCGCTTCGATGTGCTGGACGTCCCGGCCGGGGCCGGCCGGGCGGCGCTGGGGCGGCTGGCGCCCCTCGGGCCGGACGGGCGGCCGGAGCCGGGGTTCCCGGTGGCCGTGCGGGGCGACCGGATGCTGCTCCTCGTGGCCGCGGGCAGCGCGGAGGAGGTGCCGGGGCTGCTCGACTGGCTGGAGTGGGGCTCGCTGCCGCTGGACCTGACGGCCCTCGGCGCCGGCGGCCTGCTCGAGGCGCCCCCGCCGCCGGGCGCCGGGGCGGACTTCCGGGGGGCCGCCGAGTGGCTGCGGCCCCCGGAACCGGGTCGCGAGGTCGAGTCCTCGCTGCCCGCGTTGTCCACCGCGGGGTGGGCCGGGGATGTGGGGGGTGCCCCCGGTCTGGTGCGGCTGGTCCACACCCTCGCGACACAGGTCCACCGGATGCGGCTGGGGACCCTGGGGCCGCGACGGGCCTTGGAGGCCGGCTGATCAGGCGTTGGCCTTCTCGTAGGCCTCGCGGATGGGCTTGGGGATGCGGCCGCGGTCGTTGACGTCGTAGCCGCTCTCCTTCGCCCAGGCGCGGATCGCCGCGGTGTCGCCGCCGTCGGGCGCCGCGGCGCGGGTCTTGCCCCGGCCGCCGGCGGCGCGGCCCCCGGTGCGTCGGCCGCCCTTCACATAGGGGTCGAGAAGTCCCCGGAGCTTGTCCGCATTCGAGGTGGTGAGATCGATCTCGTACGTCTTGCCGTCCAGCGCGAACGTCACGGTCTCGTCGGCCTCACCGCCGTCGAGGTCGTCGACAAGAAGGACCTGAACTTTCTGTGCCACCGGATTTTCCTTTCATCGATATCGAGGGGGTGGCGGAGGTCGCCGGCGTCCCCGCCGTATCGCCGTCCGTTGTTATATGCAGTGCAGCACTACTGCGGAGAGCAAACCGCCTTTGCCGGAAAAACACAAACCCTTCGGGGAGACCCGCGCTCTCTGCGCGCCTTCCCGGCCCGGAAAGATACGCGTATCGGACAAAGGGCACCGGGGTGTGGTGGGGCGATCACAGATGCAGAAGCATCCGGCTGTTGCCCAGGGTGTTCGGTTTCACTCGTTCGAGTCCGAGGAACTCCGCAACACCCTCGTCATAGGAACGCAGCAGCTCCGCGTAGACATCGGGGTCGACGGGCGTCTCCCCGATCTCCACGAAGCCGTGCCCGCCGAAGAAGTCCACTTCGAAGGTGAGGCAGAAAACCCGGCGAACGCCGAGGTCGCGGGCGGTCTCCAGCAACTTCTCCAGCAGCCGGTGCCCGACACCCGCGCCCTTGAGACCGGGTTTGACCGCGAGGGTGCGCACTTCTGCGAGGTCTTCCCACATCACGTGCAGGGCGCCGCAGCCGACCACCTCGGCGTTGTCGTCCCGTTCCGCGATCCAGAACTCCTGGATGCTCTCGTAAAGCGTCACCGTCGCTTTGTCGAGCAGGATGCGCTCGTGGGCGTAGGTGTCCAGGAGCCGGCGCACGTCCGGGACATCGCTGGTGCGGGCCCGGCGGACGGTAAGGGCTTTCGACATGCGCCGACGCTATCGCCCGTCGGCGTCCGGTACCGAGCCGGGGCCGGGGGTTTCGGGCGCGGCGGTTTCGGGGGTGGCCGTTTCGGGCGGGACGGCTTCGGGACCCTGGACGATCCGGATGGCGTCCCTGAGGGCCTGGCGCTGCTCCTCGCTCATCATGCCGAAGAAGGCGATGAGGGCGGCTGCGGCGTTGTCGCTCTGCGACCAGGCGTCGTTCATCAGCGCGGCGGCGTAGGCGGCGCGGGTGGAGACGGCCTCATATCG
Organism: Streptomyces sp. NPDC048182; assembly: GCF_043202555.1. Classification (NCBI taxonomy): domain Bacteria; kingdom Bacillati; phylum Actinomycetota; class Actinomycetes; order Kitasatosporales; family Streptomycetaceae; genus Streptomyces; species Streptomyces sp. NPDC048182. Next base: position 33,632 of record NZ_JBIDAQ010000002.1, read on the forward strand.
ATAGGCGCGGCCTTCCGACTCGCGGCGGACCCAGCCCTTCTGGTGGAGATTGTCCAGCACGGTCATCACCGTGGTGTAGGCGATGGAGCGTTCCTGCTGGAGATCCTCCAGGACTTCTCGAACGGTCACCGGGCGGTTCCATCTCCACACCCTCGTCATGACCGCGTCTTCGAGTTCTCCCAGTGGGCGAGGCACCCTCAGCACAATAGTGGGAAATACCGCCCGACGCGGGACAGACGTGCGCGAAAAGGGTGACCGAGGTGAACGCGTCAGGCTTCGGAGCGCGGGGCGGCCTGGCGGGTGGCCTCGGCGCGGGCGAGGGCGGCGTCCACGAGGCCGTCCTCCTTGGCCTTGTTGGCGCCGCCCTGGGTCTTCACGATCACCCGGATCACGCCGATGAAGAACACGGCCATGACGACCGGGGGAACGAGCGCGGAGACGTAGTCCATGGACCCAGGGTAGCCAGGGCGGGTCAGCCGGCGGCGAGGTGGTGCCGGGATCCGGGGGCCGGCGGGGCCGGGCGGCGGCGCGGGAAGACCTCACCGGGGGTGGGGACGGGGCGCTTGGGGGCCGGCCGCTGCGCGGGCCTGGCGCCGGGTCGTTCCTTCTCCTTGCCCTTGTCCCTGTCCCCGTCCTCGTCCCCGTCGTCGCCGGACGCGGCCCGGCCGCCGGGAAGGGCGTGGAGGTGGGTGCGGGCAGCGGGGACGGTGGGTGCCGGGGCCCAGCGGGCGAGGAGGGCGGCGGCCTCGGGGTTGCCGCGCAGGGCGCCGAGCGCGGCGAGGTCGTCGGCGCCCGGGCGGTGGCCGGCCTCCAGCGCCTCGCGCAGGAGGGCGAGGTAGCCGGTGACGCTGCCGGGGAGGGCCGCGCGGTAGCGGGCCAGGTCCGCCACGAGGAAGGCGCGCAGCCGGGCGCTCTCCCGGCTCGCCTCGTCGAGGGACTCCGCGAGGTGGAGGCAGTCCCGGACGTCCTGGGCCTGGACGGGGCTGCTGGGGTTCAGGGCGAGGGCGAGGGCCCGGCGCAGCACGTGCAGCTCCTGGGCACCGAAGGCCATGCCGCCGCGGGATCCGTATGGCGTGGGCATGCGGCGACGATACGCGCTAATCAGACAAACTTGGCATAAGGGGTGGGTGTGTCTGCGGGCCCGACTTCCGTCTGCGGGTACGCCGTGGCTGGTCGCGCCCCGCGGCGGAGCCGCAAGTGTCACAGCCCCGCGCCCCTGAGGCGCTGCAGTCACGTCGGCCGCTCAGCCGCCGCTGCGGGCAGTCGTGCCGCTGGGGCGGCACGGGTGGGCGCAGCGGCACCCCGTTGCGCCGGGCTGCGCCACGCCCCGCCCCTCAGCGCCACACCGAGCACCCAGGGCACGCCGGGCCGCTGCGGCGAAGCGTCTGCGGACACACCGCTCACATGCGGGCGATGTTCCGCTCGTACACCAGCCGCAACCCGATCAGCGTCAGCCACGGCTCGTGCTCGTCGATCACCGAGGACTCGCCCAGGACCATCGGCGCCAGACCCCCCGTCGCGATCACCGTGACATCGTCCGGGTCGGCCGCCAGCTCCCGCGCCATCCGCGTGACGACCCCGTCGACCTGCCCCGCGAAGCCGTAGACGATCCCCGCCTGCATCGCCTCCACCGTGTTCTTGCCGATCACACTGCGCGGCCGTGCGACCTCGATCTTCCGCAGCTGCGCGCCCTTCACGCCCAGGGCCTCGACCGAGATCTCGATGCCGGGCGCGATGACCCCGCCCACGTACTCCCCCCGCGCGCTCACCGCGTCGAAGGTCGTCGCCGTACCGAAGTCCACGACGATCGCCGGCCCGCCGTACAGCTCGACCGCCGCGACGGCGTTGATGATCCGGTCGGCGCCGACCTCCTTGGGGTGGTCGGTGAGGATCGGCACGCCGGTCTTGACGCCCGGCTCGACCAGGATCGCGGGGACGTCGCCGTAGTAGCGCCGCGTCACCTCGCGCAGCTCGTGCTGGACCGAGGGCACGGTCGCGCAGATGGCGATGCCGTCGATGCCGTCGCCCAGTTCCTGCCCGAGGAGGGGGTGCACGCCCATGAGGCCGTTGAGGAGCACCGCCATCTCGTCGGCCGTGCGGCGCGGGTCCGTCGAGATGCGCCAGTGCTCGACGATGTCCGCGCCGTCGAAGAGCCCGAGGACGGTGTGGGTGTTGCCCACGTCGATCGTCAGCAGCATGGCCCTACTCCGCCGCTCGCAGGTCCAGGCCGATGTCCAGGACGGGCGAGCTGTGGGTGAGGGCGCCCACCGCCAGGTAGTCCACGCCGGTGGCGGCGTAGGTCTTGGCGTTGTCCACCGTCAGCCGGCCCGACGCCTCCAGGGCCGCGCGGCCGGCCACCAGGGCGACCGCCTCCTCGCACTCGCCCGGCGTGAAGTTGTCGAGCAGGATCAGGTCGGCGCCCGCGTCCATGACCTCGCGGAGCTGGTGCAGGGTGTCGACCTCGACCTCGATGGGCAGCTCCGGGTAGCGGGCGCGCACGGCCTCGAAGGCCGCCGCCACGCCGCCCGCGGCGACCACGTGGTTGTCCTTGACCAGCGCCGCGTCGGAGAGCGACATCCGGTGGTTGACGCCGCCGCCGCAGCGGACCGCGAACTTCTCCAGGGAGCGCAGCCCGGGGGTCGTCTTGCGGGTGTCGCGGACCCGGGTCTTCGTGCCGTCCAGCGCGTCCGCCCACGCGCGCGTGGCCGTCGCGATGCCGGAGAGGCGGCCCAGGAGGTTCAGCGCGCTGCGCTCGGCGGTGAGCAGGTCGCGGGTGCGGGTGGTGACCGACAGGACCTTCTGGCCGGGCTCCACGCGCTCGCCGTCCTCGACGTGGCGCTCGACCTCGAACTCGTCCGTGCAGACGAGGGAGAGGACCGCCTCGGCGACCCTCAGGCCCGCCACCACGCCCGCCTCGCGCGCGGTGAAGTCGCCGGTGGCGACCGCGTCCTCGGGGATCGTGGCGACCGTCGTCACGTCCTCGCCGCCCGCCAGGTCCTCCTGGAGGGCCACGTTGGCGATGTCCTCGACCTCGACCGGGTCGAGGCCGGAGTCGAGCAGGAGCGCCGCGAGCGCGGGGTCGAGACCGCACTCCAGATACGTCTCGCCGTCGGTGTCGGTGTCCGCGCCGCAGGCGCAGCCGTCGCCGCAGCCGCCGGCGAGAGGGAGGTCGGGGGTGTTCACTGCTGTCACTGCTCCTGGGCGAGGGGGGCGGTCGGGAAGGGCGGGACGGTCGGGGGGAAGTGCGCGGTGTCCGTGGGGTGCGTGGTCAGGCCGCGGTCCGCGTCGTGGCGTACGACGATGTGGCGGCGCCACGCCGCGTCGTCGCGGTCGGGGCGGTCCTCGCGCCAGTGGCAGCCCCGGGTCTCCTCGCGCCGGGCCGCCGCGGCGACCAGGGCGCGGGCCACGCACAGCAGGTTGGTGGCCTCCCAGGTGTCGACGCCCGGCTCGGCCGTCTTGCCCTGCTCGCGCAGCGCCTCGCGGGCCTCGGTGTGCAGGGCGTCGAGCTGCTCGGCGGCGCGGGCGAGCGAGGCGGCCGAGCGCAGCACGCCGGCGCCCTCGGTCATGATCCGCTGGACGGCGAAGCGGGCCTCCGGGGGGAGGAGCGGGTGCGCCGGGCGGGCCGGGTGCGGGACGGGGACCGGGGTGCGGGTGCGCGGCGGCGCGGAGGCGATGTCCGCCGCGATGCGCTCGGCGTAGACCAGGCCCTCCAGGAGGCTGTTGGAGGCCAGCCGGTTGGCGCCGTGCACGCCGGTGCAGGCGACCTCCCCGCACGCGTACAGGCCGGGCACGGTGGTGCGGCCGTGGGCGTCGGTGCGCACGCCTCCGGAGGCGTAGTGCGCGGCCGGCGCGACGGGGACGGGCTCGGTGACCGGGTCGATGCCGTGCGCCCGGCAGGCGGCGAGGATCGTCGGGAAGCGCCGAGCCCACATGTCGGCGCCGAAGTGCCGGGCGTCCAGGAACATGTGCTCGGCGTCCTGCTCCTGCATGCGCCGGGTGATGCCCTTGGCGACGATGTCCCGGGGCGCCAGCTCGGCCAGTTCGTGCTGGCCGACCATGAAGCGCACGCCGCCGGCGTCCACCACGTGGGCGCCCTCGCCGCGCACCGCCTCGGAGACCAGCGGCTGCTGGCCCTCGGCGTCCGCGCCCAGGAAGAGCACGGTGGGGTGGAACTGGACGAACTCCAGGTCGCTGACGTCGGCGCCGGCCCGCAGCGCCAGGGCCACGCCGTCGCCGGTGGAGACGGCCGGGTTGGTGGTCGCCGAGTAGACCTGGCCCATGCCGCCGGTGGCCAGCACCACCGCGGGCGCGTGCACCGCGCCGACCCCGTCGTGCTGGCCCTCGCCCATCACGTGCAGGGTGACGCCGGCCGTGCGGCCCTCGGCGTCGGTGAGCAGGTCCAGGACGAGGGCGTTCTCGACGGTGCGCAGGCCGCGCGAGCGGACCGCCTCGACCAGGGCGCGGGAGACCTCCGCGCCCGTGGCGTCCCCGCCGGCATGGGCGATGCGGCGCCGGTGGTGGCCGCCCTCGCGGGTCAGCTGGAGGGTGCCCTCGGCGGACTCGTCGAAGTGCGCGCCCGTGGCGATGAGCCGGCGTACGGCGTCGGGGCCCTCGGTGACCAGCAGGCGCACCGCGTCCTCGTCGCACAGGCCCGCCCCGGCGACCAGGGTGTCGTCCAGGTGCTGCTCGGGGGTGTCGCCCTCGCCGAGGGCCGCGGCGATGCCGCCCTGCGCCCAGCGGGTGGAGCCGTCGTCCAGGCGGGCCTTGGTGACGACGACCGTCTCCAGGCCGGCCGCCTGGCAGCGCAGGGCGGCGGTGAGGCCGGCCACGCCGGAGCCGACGACCACGACGTCCGCGGTGAGGGCCCAGCCGGGGGCGCCCGCGTGCAGGCGTATGCCGGTACCGGTGCTGTTGCTGGTGCCTGTGCTGGTCACGAGGCGGCTCCGGGGGTTGCGGGGGTTTCAGGGGTTGCGGGGATGTCGAGGGCTTCGGTGGTCTCGAGGGTTTCGAAGGTGAGGGTGAGGTTGTCGATCAGCCGGGTCGCGCCGACCCGGGCGGCCACGGCGAGGATCGCCTCGCCGGTGTGGTCCTCGCCGATCTCGGTGAAGTCGGCGGGGTCGACCAGGGCCAGGTAGTCCAGCTCCAGGGGCGGGGTGAGGCGGGCCGCCTCGTCCAGGACCAGGCGGGCCGCGGCGCGCACGGCCGCCGGACGGCCGGGGGCGGCCTGCGCGACGGCGTGGGCGTCGGCGGCGGCGCGGGACTCGCCGAGCGCGCCGAGCGCCGCGGCACGCGCGTGCGTGGCGGGCACCTCGCGGGCCCGGGCGCGCAGCGCCTCCTCGGCGGCGTGCCGGTCGCGGCCGGCGAAGAGGGCCTGGGAGAGCGCGAGGGCGGTGCGGCGCTCGGCGGCGGAGAGGTAGCGGTTGCGGCTGGAGAGGGCGAGGCCGTCCTCCTCGCGCACGGTGGGCACGCCGGCGATCTCCACGCCGAAGTTCAGGTCGCGCGCCATGCGGCGGATCAGGGCGAGCTGCTGGGCGTCCTTCTGCCCGTAGAGGGCCACGTCCGGGCGGGTGAGGTGCAGCAGCTTGGCGACGACGGTGAGCATGCCGTCGAAGTGGCCGGGTCGGGAGGCGCCCTCCAGGCGCTCGCCCATGGGCCCGGCCGTGACGCGCACCTGGGGCTCGCCGCCCGGGTAGACCTCCTCGACGGACGGGGCGAACACCGCGTCCGCGCCGGCCCGGCCGGCGATCTCGATGTCGGCGTCCAGGGTGCGCGGGTAGCGGTCGAGGTCCTCGCCGGCGCCGAACTGGAGCGGGTTGACGAAGACGGTGACGACGACCTCGCCGTCCGGGCCCGCGATCTCGCGGGCGGTGCGCACCAGGGTGGCGTGGCCCTCGTGCAGGGCGCCCATGGTCATCACGACGGCCCGGCGGCCGTGCCGCACGCGCGCGTGCAGTTCGGCGGCGGTGCGCAGCAGGGCGGGGGCGTGGGTGGAGGCGGAGGCGGAGGTGGTCATCGGGCGTCTCCCTCGGTGCGGCCGGGGCCGCCGTCGGTGCGGTCCGCGCGGCCGGCCAGCACGCCGAGCAGGTCCTCGGCGAGTTCCGGGCGCAGCAGCCCGTGGTCCAGGGCCCGGTCGGCGGTGGCCCGGGCCATCGCCACGTATCCGGCGACGGCCTGCGGGGCGTGCTCGGTCAGCTCGGCGAGGTGCGCGGCGACCGTGCCGGCGTCGCCGCGCGCGACGGGGCCGGTCAGGGCGGCGTCCCCGGAGCGCAGGGCGTTGTCCAGGGCGGCGCCGAGCAGCGGGCCGAGCATCCGGTCGGGGGCGGCGACGCCGGCCGTGCGCAGCAGCTCCATGGACTGGGCGACCAGCGTGACCAGGTGGTTGGCGCCGAGGGCGAGGGCCGCGTGGTAGAGCGGGCGGCGCTCCTCGGCGATCCATTCCGGCTCCCCGCCCATCTCGATGACCAGGGCCTCGGCGGCCAGCCGCAGCTCCTCGGGCGCGGTGACGCCGAAGGAGCAGCCGGCCAGCCGCTGGACGTCCACCGGGGTGCCGGTGAAGGTCATCGCCGGGTGCAGGGCGAGCGGCAGGGCGCCGGCCCGCAGCGCCGGGTCGAGCACCTTGGCGCCGTACCGCCCCGAGGTGTGCACGAGGAGCTGGCCGGGGCGGATCGCGCCGGTCTCGGCGAGGCCGGTCACCAGTCCCGGCAGGGCGTCGTCGGGGACGGTGAGCAGGACCAGCTCGGCGTGCCGGAGGACCTCGGCGGGCGGCAGCAGCGGCACGTCGGGCAGGAGGGCGGCGGCGCGGCGCCGGGAGGCGTCGGAGACGGCGGAGGCGGCCACGGGGCGGTGCCCGGCGAGCTGCAGGGACGCGGCCAGGGCGGGGCCCACGCGGCCGGCGCCGACGACGCCTACGGTGAGCCGCGCGGGGCGGTCCTTGGGGTCTGGCAGTGGGCTTGTGTTCACGCGACGGCGGCCTTCCCGTTCCAGTCCGCTCGGGGTACCGGACGATTTCTCGTCATGTTAACGCGATCGGTTCGGGCGGTGTCCGGTTGTCCACAGGCTGTGGGTTCTCCACCGGCCGCGGGTTGTCCACAGGCGGTGCGCCGCCGTGCGACCGCAGGGCATGATCGGCCGCATGAGCGATGACGGTGAGGCGGCGGAGCAGGTGGCGGTGGAGGCCGAGGAGCGGGGCGTCCGGCTGCGCGAGCGGCGGCAGGCCCTGCAGCGCGGCGGGGCCCGGGTCCTGGCGGCGTCCGGCCCCGGGGCCAGCCTGCGCGAGCGGCTGGCCCTGCTGGAGGCGGCGGGCGAGGTGTACGACCTGGACGAGCGCCCCGACGTCTACGGCAGCGGCGTCGTGGCCGCCCTGGAGGACCGCGTGGCGGCCCTGCTCGGCACCGAGGCCGCCGCCTTCTTCCCGACCGGCACCATGGCCCAGCAGGTCGCCCTGCGCTGCTGGGCGGGGCGCACCGGCGACCCGGCGGTGGCGCTGCACGGGCTCGCCCACCCCGAGGTGCACGAACGCAACGCGTTCAGCCGGGTCAGCGGCCTGCGCCCGCTGCGGCTGACCAGCGAGCCGCGGCAGCCGACCGCGGCGGAGGTGCGGGACTTCGAGGAGCCGTTCGGCACGCTGATGCTGGAGCTTCCGCTGCGGGACGCCGGCTATCTGCTGCCCACCTGGGAGGAGCTGACCGACCTGGTCGCGGCGGCGCGGGAGCGGGACGCGGTCGTGCACTTCGACGGGGCCCGCCTGTGGGAGTCCACGGTCCACTTCGGCCGCCCGCTGGCCGAGATCGCCGGTCTGGCGGACAGCGTGTACGTCTCGTTCTACAAGTCCCTCGGCGGCTACGGCGGCGCCGCCCTGGCCGGCCCGCGCACGCTGGTCGAGGAGGCGAGGGCCTGGCGGCACCGGTACGGCGGGACGGTGTTCCAGCAGTTCCCGACGGCGCTGGCGGCGCTGACAGGTCTGGAGCGGGAGCTGCCCCGGCTGCCGGAGTACGTGCGTCACGCGCGCGTGGTCGCCGAGGCCCTGCGCGAGGGGTTCGCGGCGGCCGGGCTGCCGTGGGCGCGGGTGCATCCGGAGGTGCCGCACACCCATGAGTTCCAGGTGTGGGTGCCGCACGACGCCGACGTCGCGGGCGAGGCCGCGGTCCGCCAGGGCGAGGAGACCGGCAGGCTGCTGTTCCCCCGCCCCTGGAGCAGCCCCGGGCCCGGCCTGGCCATGGCCGAGGTCGAGCTGGGCGCCGCGGGCCTGGACTGGACGGCCGAGGAGGCGCGAGCGGCGGCGTCGGACTTCGCCGCCAGACTCCTCGACCGGTAGCGCCGGGACCCACCGGGCTCGGCCCGCCACCCTCGGCCGGTAGCGCCCGGACCCACCGGCCTCAGCCCACCACCCTCGCCCGGCAGCTCTCGGACCCACCGGGCTCAGCCCGCGGCCCGCGCCCGGTGCGACAGCCGGCGGCGCAGGGCGGATCGCAGTCGGCCGCGTGCCGGGCGGCCGGCCAGGACGGCCGCGAACTCCCGCCGGCCGCGCCACTCGCGCACGACCCGCCAGTCGTGGGTGCCGGGCGCCGGTGGCGCGGGCTCGCCGTGCTGCCGGGCGCGGTAGGTGTCGAGGAGGTACTGCTGCGTGACGCTCATGGCGAACCGCCTTGTCAGGGCATGGAGGGACGAGGGGCGAGGGCTCCGCGGCTGCCCCGGCCCCTCCAGGCTGCTCCCGCCCGCCGCCCCGCGTCGCGTCGATTGACGGCGGACGTCAATCGGGCGGGGCGTTGTCGGTGGCGGGGTGCACCATGAGGGCATGAGCGTGCGCATCGACATCGCGGGGCTGCGGCCGGAGAGGGTCGCCGTGGTGCCCTCCCCACTGGCCGAGCTGGGCATGGCGTTGCACGCGCTGTCCGAGCCGGCGCACCACCCGGGGCTCCATGCCTGGGTCACCGGCGTCACGGCCCGGCTCGACCCGCACCTGGCCGACCGGATGTGCGAGGCCGACTTCCTGTGGCGCACCACGTTCTCGGACCTGTTCCTGCCCGCCGCCGGCGTCCCCGGCCGCGCCACCCTGCCCGGCGCCACCCTCGCCGAGGAACTGGACCTGCTCGACAAGCTCTCCGACGAGCAGTTCGTCGACGCGGCCCTGGAGTTCACCTGCGCCCCGCCGTACAGCAGCGGCGGGGCGTCCGCGCTCACCGACCCCGAGGTGCGGCGGCGCGTCCTGGAGCTGGCCGCCGCGCGCGGGCCCCGGCAGCTGCACTTCGGCGAGCGGCTGCTGGCCGACCCGCCGCGGATCCGCGACTGGCTGCGCCGGTTCGCGCGGGACTGCGAGGAGGCGTTCTTCGCCGAGGCGTGGTCCCGGCTGAGCCACCAGCTCGCGCAGGACGCCCGCCACAAGACGGAGCTGCTGCGCCGCAAGGGCCTCGCCCAGGCGCTGGCGGCGGTGTCCCCGGCGGTGACGCTGGAAGAGGGCGCCGGGCGGATCACGGTGGACAAGCTGGGCGAGGGCCGCACCACGACCGGGGACGGCAGCCTGCTGCTGATCCCGACCAGCCTGGGCCGGCCGCACCTGATGGTGCTGCACCGCCGCGACTGGCAGCCCGTGCTGCACTACCCGGTGGCCTCCCCGGAGCCCGCCGCGCCCCCGTCGGTCGAGCAGCTCGGCCTGCGGATGACCGCGCTGTCCCACCCGGTCCGCATGCGCCTGTGCCGCTTCCTGGCGCGCAGCGCGTACACCACGGGCGAGCTGGCGCAGGTGCACGGCATGTCGGCGCCGGAGATATCCCGGCACCTGGCGGTGCTGAAGAAGGCGGGCCTGGTGACCACGCGCCGTCGCGGACGCTACGTGCTGCACCAGCTGGACGTGACGGTGGTGGCCCGGCTGGGCAGCGACTTCCTGGAGGGCATCCTCCGCTGATCCCTCCGGGGGTCAACCGCGGGGCGCTCAGTCGAAGCGGATGTGCCGCAGGCCGACCGCGGTCTGCCGCAGCCGGGTGCGGAGCCGGCCGCCGCGGTGCGGGGCGAGGTCGAGGCCGGCCAGGACGGCGATCCGGTCGGCGGTCCTGGGCACGGTGCTGCGGTCCGTCCACAGGTGCTCGGCGAACTCCGGCCCGGCGAGCCGCTCCAGGCAGTGGTCGAGCCGCCGCACCGCCCAGCTCTCGCCGCGCGGCTCGCGGTGCCGCCCGGCCAGGGCCTTCAGGTGGTGCAGGGGACCGCGTTCGCGCAGCCGCCGCAGCACGGTCTCGCGCTCGGCGAGCAGCGTGAAGTGCCGTACGTCGTGCCCCAGTTCCCGCAGCCGGCCGACGGTCTCGGCGAAGTACCCGGCGTCGGTGACCGTCATCGGGACGATCACCACCCCCTGCTGCCGGGTCAGCGCGAGGTCAAGGACCTCCACCACGCCCTGCCGCCAGGCGGCCAGGTCCTGGAAGTCCCCGCGCAGCGCGGGCGGCAGCATCCGGTGCAGCCCGAAGCCGGCGTACTCGGGATCGCAGATCACACTGCCGGGCAGCCGGCCGTGTATCTCGTGGGCGACCTGCGTCTTGCCGCCCCCGTGGGGACCGTTGATCCACAGCAGCATGCCGGGACTGTACCGGCGGGGCCCCGGCACGGGGGCGGGTCAGCCGTGGCCGCCGGCCCGGACCAGGCCCGTCTCGTAGGCCAGGACGACCACCTGGACCCGGTCGCGCAGGTCGAGCTTGGTGAGGATGCGGCCGACGTGGGTCTTCACGGTCGCCTCGGAGAGGACCAGGCGGGCCGCGATCTCGCCGTTGGACAGGCCCTGGGCGACCAGCAGCATGACCTCGCGCTCGCGGTCGGTGAGCCGCTGGAGGCGGTCGCTGCCGGGCTCCTGGGCGGTGTTGGGCAGCATCGGGGCGAAGCGGTCGAGCAGGCGGCGGGTGGTCGAGGGGGCGACCACCGCGTCGCCGCTGTGCACGGAGCGGATCGCGGCGAGGAGTTCGCCGGGCGGCACGTCCTTGAGCATGAAGCCGGACGCGCCCGCCTTCAGGCCCGAGAAGGCGTACTCGTCCAGGTCGAAGGTGGTCAGGATGAGCACCTTCGGGGCGTCCGGGCGCGCGCAGATCCGGGCGGTGGCCTCCACGCCGTCCAGCTTCGGCATGCGCACGTCCATCAGGACGACGTCCACGGCGGTCGCGGCGAGCACCTGGAGCGCCTCGACGCCGTCCCCCGCCTCCGCGACGACCTCCATGTCCGGCTGGGCGGCGAGCACCATCGAGAACCCGGTGCGCAGCAGCACCTGGTCGTCGACGAGCATCACGCGGATCGTCATCGGGCCTCTTCCATCGGGGTGTCGTCCATCGGGGATGTGACAGGTGTCAGTGCGCGGCCTTCAGCGGCAGCAGCGCGCTGATGCGGAATCCTCCGCCGGGGCGCGGGCCCGCGTCCAGGGTGCCGCCGACCATGCCGATCCGCTCGCGCATGCCGATCAGGCCGTGACCCTGGCCGTCCAGGCCGCCCTCCTCGTACAGCTCGTGCGGGGCGCCCTTGCCGTCGTCCTCGATCAGCAGGCCGAGGCCGTCGTCGAAGTAGACCAGGCGCACGCTGGCGCCGGCGTTGGGCCCGCCGTGCTTGCGGGTGTTGGTCAGCGCCTCCTGCACGATCCGGTACGCGGTCAGCTCGACGCCGCTCGGCAGCGGGCGCGGGGTGCCCTCCACCTTGAAGTCGACGGGCAGCCCGGAGCCCCGGCAGTGCTCGACCAGGTCCTCGATCTGCTCGACGTCGGGCTGCGGGACGTACTCCCCGGCCTCCTCGTGCTCGCCGGTGCGCAGCACGCCGAGCAGGCGGCGCATCTCGGCGAGGGCCTGGCGGCCGGTGGAGGAGATGGTCTCCAGGGCCCTCTTCGCCTGGTCGGGGGCCGCGTCGAGGACGTAGGCGGCGCCGTCGGCCTGCACCACCATCACCGAGACGTTGTGCGCGACGACGTCGTGCAGCTCGCGGGCGATGCGGGCCCGCTCGGCGGCGACGGCGACCTTGGACTGCGCCTCGCGCTCCTTCTCCAGCCGGGCGGCGCGCTCCTCCAGCTGCGCGAAGTACGCGCGCCGGGTGCGGATGGAGTCGCCGAGCACCCAGGCGAGGGCGAAGGGCACCGCCTGGAAGACGGTGATGGCGATGTTGTTCGCCAGGCTCGTCTCGTGGTTCGGCCAGCGCAGCTGGGCGACGGGCGCGGCGATCAGGCTGGTGGCCAGGGCGGTGCGCGACGCCCAGCGGGCGGCGGTGGCGGCGACCGTGTAGACGATCACGAGCAGCGCGAAGTCGGCCGCCATCACGGCCACGTCGAGGACGAGCTGGAGCAGCCCGAGCCCGATGGCGAGCAGCAGCATGCGCTCCGGCGTCCTGCGGCGCAGCGCGATCACCAGGGAGAGCAGCAGGGCGACGGGGACGATCCGCGCCAGGTCGTCCGTCCCGCGCTCCGTGCCGTTCTCGCCCCCTCCGGCGCCGGTGGACACCGCGGAGACCACGGACACCCCGAACAGGACGAGGGCCCAGAAGCAGTCGACCCCGGTCGGGTGTCTGCGGAGGAAGTCGTAGAGGCGCTGCACGGTGTCCAGCCTAGGGACGCGGGATAGGTGCAGGGGTCAACCGGAGGGTCGATCCGGGCCGGCGGCGCCTACTCCGCAAGGTGGAGTCGGCCCCACGCGGCCCGTCTAGCCTGGGCACGTGGCAGCAGGGGCGCAGGAGACGCACGGGGCATCGGACGGCTGGCGGGACTGGCGGGACTGGCGGGACTGGCGGGAAGCCGCCCAGGACGCCCTGTACGGCCCCGCCGGCTTCTACCGCCGCCCCGAGGGCCCGGCCGGCCACTTCCGCACCTCCGTGCACGCCTCGCCCCTCTTCGCCGGGGCCGTGGCGCGGCTGCTGTGCCGGGTCGACGCGGCACTCGGCCGGCCGGCCCGGCTCGACCTCGTGGACCTGGCCGCCGGGCGCGGCGAGCTGGTCACCGGCGTCCTGGCGGCCCTGCCCGCCGAGGTGGCGGCCCGCACGCGCGCGTACGCCGTCGAGATCGCCGACCGCCCGCCCGGCCTCGACCCGCGCGTCACCTGGCTCCCCGAGGCGCCGCCCGGCATCACCGGCCTGCTGTTCGCCAACGAGTGGCTGGACAACGTCCCCCTGGACATCGCCCAGACCGACCCCGAGGGCGTGCCCCGGCGCGTCCAGGTCCGCCCCGACGGCACCGAGCGCCTGGCCGGCCCGCTCACCGCGGCGGAGACGGCGTGGCTGACCCGCTGGTGGCCGCCGGGGGGCGAGGAAGGGCTGCGCGCCGAGATCGGGACGACCCGGGACCGCGCGTGGGCCGGAGCCGTCGGCGCGCTGAAGGCCGGTCTGGCCGTCGCCGTGGACTACGGGCACCTGGCCGACGCCCGGCCGCCGTTCGGGACGCTCACCGGTTTCCGGGAGGGGCGGGAGGTCCCGCCCGTGCCCGACGGCTCCCGCGACCTGACCGCGCACGTCGCCCTGGACGCGTGCGCGGCGGCCCCCGGGCTGCCGGGCGCACTGCTCCTGCCCCAGCGCGACGCCCTGCGCGCCCTCGGCGTCACCGGCGCACGCCCCCCGCTCGCGCTGGCCGGCACCGACCCGGCGGCGTACGTGCGCGCCCTCGCCCGCGCCTCCGAGGCCGCCGAGCTGACCGCGCGGGGCGGCCTCGGCGACTTCTGGTGGCTGGCCCAGCCGGTGGGCCCCCTGGCGGCCGACGGGCTACTTGTCGATGTCCCCGACCACGAAGAACAGTGACCCGAGGATCGCCACCATGTCCGCGACCAGCGTGCCGGGCAGCAGCTCGGTGAGCGCCTGGATGTTGTTGTACGAGGCCGAGCGCAGCTTCAGCCGGTACGGCGTCTTCTCGCCCTTGCTCACCAGGTAGTAGCCGTTGATGCCGAGCGGGTTCTCGGTCCAGGCGTACGTGTGGCCCTCGGGCGCCTTCAGCACCTTGGGGAGCCGCTGGTTGACCGGCCCCGGCGGCAGCTCGGCCAGCCGGTCCAGGCAGGCGTCGGCGAGGTCGAGGGCGTTGTGCGTCTGCTCCAGGAGGCATTCGAAGCGCGCGAGGCAGTCGCCCTCGCGCCGGGTGACCACCTTGAGGACGTCCTGGAGTTCGCCGTACGCCAGATAGGGCTCGTCGCGCCGCAGGTCGAAGTCGACGCCCGAGGCGCGGGCGATGGGCCCGCTGACGCCGTACGCGTGCACGGCCTCCGGGCTCAGGGCGCCCACACCGCGGGTCCGGCCGCGGAAGATCTCGTTGCCGAGCACCAGGTCGTCGAAGACGTCCAGGCGCGGGCGCACCGCGGCGACGGCGGCACGCGCGCGGGTGGTCCAGCCGGCCGGCAGGTCCTCCTTGAGGCCGCCGACGCGGTTGAACATGTAGTGCATGCGCCCGCCGGAGACCTCCTCCATCACGTTCTGGAGGACCTCCCGCTCGCGGAAGGCGTAGAAGACCGGCGTGATGCCGCCCAGCTCAAGGGGGTAGGAGCCGAGGAACATCAGGTGGTTGAGCACCCGGTTCAGCTCGGCGAGCAGCGTGCGCAGCCACACCGCGCGCGCGGGGACCTCCATGCCGAGCATCCGCTCGACGGCGAGGACCACACCCAGCTCGTTGGAGAACGCCGACAGCCAGTCGTGCCGGTTGGCCAGCACGATGATCTGCCGGTAGTCCCGGGCCTCGAACAGCTTCTCCGCGCCCCGGTGCATGTACCCGATCACCGGCTCGGCGCTGACGATCCGCTCACCGTCCAGGACGAGCCGCAGCCGCAGCACACCGTGCGTGGAGGGATGCTGGGGGCCGATGTTCAGCACCATGTCGGTGCTCTCCGCGCCGCCGCCGATGCCGACCATGGTCTCCGTCGTGGGAGTCATGGACCCAGTCTCCCCTACGTACGCTGGGCTCATGGAGACGGGGAGCCCGCGCGAGACGGGCACGGGGCCGGTGCGGGGCCAGCCGGAGTGGACCGGGCTGCCGCCCGGCCTGCTGCGGATGCGGCGCCTGCTCCTGGTGGTGTGGCTGGGACTGCTGACACTGGCGGCCGGGGTCCTGCCGGGGCTGTTCGCCGGCCCGGCCTGGGCGCTGTGCGCGCTGGTGCCGCTGGCCGTGGCCGCGTGGGGCTGGGTGCTGCTCGGCCGCAACTGGCGCTCGTGGCGGTACGCCGAGCGCGCCGACGACCTGCTGATCAGCCGCGGGGTGCTGTGGCGCGAGGAGACGGTCGTGCCGTACGGCCGGATGCAGCTGGTCGAGGTGACCTCGGGCCCGGTGGAACGCCACTTCGGCCTGGCCAGCGTGCAACTGCACACGGCCGCCGCGGCCACCGACGCGACCATCCCGGGCCTCGACCCGACCGAGGCGGAACGCCTCCGCGACCGCCTGACGGAACTGGGCGAGGCAAGGTCGGCGGGCCTGTGACCCCAGACGACTCCGCCGAGAACGACCCCACCCTGGATGCCCCAGGGGCGCGGGGAACCGCGCACTCCGACCGTCCCGACCCGCACGCATCACACCCCGCCACCCCCAACCCCCCAGGGGCGCGGGGAACCGCGCGACCAGCCACGACGCACCCGCACCCGACAACCGACCCCAGCCCCGATGCCTCAGGGGCGCGGGGAACTGCGCGACCAGCCCCCACCCACCCGCACCCGACCACACCCACCCAAGCCCCCACCGAACGCCGCCTCCACCCCATCACCCCCCTCCGCCGAGCCTGGGCACCAATAGCCGTACTCGTCGGCTGGGCCGTCCACGACCCCGACCAGGCCCAGCAGCAACTCACCCGCCTGACCACCACCACCCTCCTCATCGGCCTCGCCGTACTCATCCCCGCCGCCTCCCTCTACGGCTTCCTCACCTGGTGGTACACCCACTACGCGGTCACGGACACCGAACTCCGCATCCGCACCGGCCTCCTCTTCCGCCGCACCGCCCACATCCGCCTCGAACGCGTCCAGGCCATCGACGTCACCCAGCCCCTCCTGGCCCGCATCGCCGGGGTCGCCAAGCTGAAGCTGGACGTCATCGGCACCGGCAAGAAGGACGAGCTGGCCTTCCTCGGCGCGGCGGAGGCCCGCGCCCTGCGGGCCGAACTGCTGGCCCGCGCCGCGGGGCTCGCGCCCGAGACCGCGCACGAGGTCGGCGAGGCCCCCGCCCGGCAGCTGCTGCGGGTGCCGCCCGGCGTGCTCGCCGTCGCCCTGCTGCTGACCGGCGCCACCTGGGGCACGGCGCTCGCCGCCCTGGTCGTACCGACGCTGCTGTGGCTCGCCACCCACAACCTGTGGACGGTGCTGGCCACCGCCCTGCCGCTGCTCGGCGCGGCGGGCGCGAACAGCGCCGGTCGGTTCGTCGGCGAGTACGACTGGGCGGTGGCGGAGTCGCCGGACGGCCTGCGCATCGACCACGGGCTGCTCGACCGGACCCACGAGACGGTGCCGCCGGGCCGGGTGCAGACCGTGCGGATCGTCGAGCCGCTGCTGTGGCGGCGCCGGGGCTGGGTGCGGGTCGAGCTGGACGTGGCCGGCTCCTCGAACTCCGTGCTGCTGCCGGTCGCGCCGCGCGAGACCGCCGAGTCACTGGTCGCCCGGGTGCTGCCCGGCGTCTCGGTGCCGGCGCCGGCCTCGCTGCCCGGCCCGCCGCGCCGCGCCGGGCGCTGCCGCCCGCTGTGGTGGCGCGGCTACGGACTCGCCGTCACCGACACGGTGTTCGCCGCCCGGTACGGGCTGCTGCGCCGCAGCCTGGCCCTCGTCCCGCACGCCAAGGTGCAGAGCGTGCGCCGAAGGCAGGGGCCCTGGCAGCGGGCGCTGCGGCTGGCCGACGTCCATGTGGACACCGGCGCCGACAAGACGGTCACCGCCCGCCTGCGCGACGCGGACGAGGCGGCCCACCTGCTGGACGCCCAGGCCGAACGCTCCCGCACGGGCCGCCGGGACGCGCCGCCGGACCGCTGGATGACCTGAGGCCGCCCTCGGACAACGGGGTCAGGAGACCGCGCCGCGCAGCTCCTGGACGTCGATCTGCTCGGTCTCGTCGTGGGCGGTCAGGTCGATGACCTGGCCGACGGCGCGGGACTCCGGGCCGGCCGGCTTGACGGCGGTCTCCGCCTCGGCCTCGTGCAGCGCGAGGGCCTCCTGGCCGACCACGTCGGCGAGATCCTCGTTCTGGACGGCGGCCAGGGCGGCGGGCGCGGACCCGTCCTCCGCCGCGCCCTCGCCCTTGGTGCCGAAGAAGTCGAAGCCGCCCTCGACCGGCCGGCGCCGGGCGGGCGCGGCCGGGGCGACGGCCACCGCGGTCGGCACCGTGAAGTGCCCCTCGGCACGCCCGGTGGGCTCCGTGGGCTCGGCGGGCTCCGTGGGCTCGGTGGGGTGCGCGGGCGTGCCGGCGGCGGCGGTGCGCTCATGTCCGTGTCCGTCGACCGCCGAGGGCTTCCCCTGCGCGTCGCCCTCCGTTCCCGGCGCGTCCGGCACGGGGCCGTCGCCGTCGGGGGACGCGGTCGCGGGGGCGGCTTCCAGCCGGGCCAGCGCCTCCCCCGCCTGCTGGTACAACCCCGCCCCGGCGGGCGAGAAGACACCGGGCGCCCGCTCGGCGGTCTTCGCCGCCGCCGCCTCGGCGAGCGGCGCGGGCCGCGCGGCCGGCAGCGCGGCCCGGGTCGTGGGCGCGGCCTCGATCGCCAGCAGGCGGCGCCCCTCCAGGGCGCTGGCCCGCTCGGTCTCCGCCGTGGCGTACCGGCGCAGCAGGGCGGCGTGCTCGCCGCGCAGCCCGGCCAGTTCGGTGCGCTTGGCGCGCAGCCGGTGCTCCAGCTTCTGGCGCAGCTCGCGCGACTCCTCCAGGTCGGACTCCAGTTCGGCGACCCGCTCCTCGTAGCGCCACTCGTCGCTCGCCCGCGCGCGCGTGAGGTCGGCGACCCGCCGGCCCGCCTGCGCGTCCCAGTGCCGCATCACGACCGCGCCGACGACCGCCGTCACCGCGGCGGCGGCGGCCAGCGCGCGCAGCACCGGCGCCTGGTCGAACACCCAGGGTCCGGCGGCGCAGACGACGGAGACGCCTGCGATGGCCGACGGGGGAAGCAGTCGGTGCAAGGGCGGGGAATGGCGGTGACGTCCACGTGGCATGGCCAGAAACTTACCGCGCGTAGGCGAATCTTGGCGCCCCCGCCCGGCAAATTCCCGGCGTTCGCGCGGAATCGGTAATGCGGCTTTCCCGAACGCCGGATCGGCGCCGGATATCGAGATCGCCGAGTGCCTGGTCAGCCGTTGCGCGAGCCGCTGTCCAGCCGCTCGCCGAGCCACTCCAGGGTCGCCGGAATCTCACGCCGCCACGTATTGAAGTTGTGCCCGCCGCTGTCCAGGATGATCGACGAGACGCGCGTGGGGCCGCGCCGCTTGGCCCGGTCGATGAACTCCAGCGTCTCCTGGTAGTTCGTCTCGCCGACCTTGCTGCTGGTGACGAGCAGTGAGGTGTCCGGCGCCGGCAGGTGGTCCAGGCACCACCACAGGTCGGCGCGCCTGCGCAGCCCCTCGTCGCCGTGGAAGAGGTCGCCGGTGGTGGGGTCGATGGGCGCCTTGTAGTACGGGGAGAGCCCGGCCCCCGCGCCGAACCGCTCCGGGTGGTGCATCGCGAACTTGAGCGCGCAGTAGCCGCCGGTCGAGTCGCCGACCACGCCCCAGCCGCCCGGACGCGCGTCCACCCGGTAGTGCGCGCCGACGGCCTCGGGCAGGTCCCGCGCGAAGAAGGTCTCCGTCCGCGGGCCGCCCGGCACGTCCACGCACTCGGTGTCGCGCGGCGGCGCCACCGTGGGCCGCAGCATGACGAGGATCATCGGCCGCATCCGGCCCGCGCGGGCCAGCTTCAGCGCCGTGCTCGGATAGTTCAACTTGTCCACCAGGGCCTTGGCCGTGCCCGGATAACCGGTCAGGACGATCGCCGCGGGGAACTTCCGGTCGCGGTGGGACGACTGGAAGTACTCCGGCGGCAGATACACGTAGGCGGGCGTCGCGATCCGCGAGTTCCGGCCGACCAGCCGGACCTCCTGCACCTGGCCGGCCGTCCGCGGCAGGGCACCGCCCGCCTGCGCCACGCGCCGCGTGCCCGTCACCGTCAACGGGGCCCCGGTGGCGCCCGTGTGGTCCACGACCACGCCCTGGCCGTCCTCCTGGCCGAACAGGTCCGCCCAACTGGCGTAGAAGCCGAACGACTGGTTGGCGACCAGCCCGACCGCGGCGAACACGGCCACCTGGGTGACGAGCAGCAGGCCGATCCGGCCCGCCACGGGCCGCACGCCGCGCCGTGCCAGGCGGGGCCACAGCCACACCGTGCCGCCGAACAGCAGCACCCCGGCCAGCACGGCCAGCGCCAGCACCGTGTTGCTCGTGAGACCCATGCGTCGTTACCTGCCTGTGCCGATGATCCGTACGGAGTGGAGTGAACCTCCCCCACCGAGACACCGTCCTAAAGGGCGCAATGTCGCCGGATGCCCGATCGGGCCCGGATCCACCGTCTCTCGCAGAACAAACAGGTGCGATGTCTGTCAGGACAGATGAGGAAATGTCGGGCCGGGTTCCGGCCCGGGCCCAGGGCCTGCGGCGGGTACTGCGCGGCCCCCGGCCGGAGGCCGTGCCCCTCCTCGTCGGCCGGGCGTGCGTGCTGGTCGGCCTGCTCGACGTCGCCGCCGGGGTCTTCCCGCGCTTCCGGCACAGCCGGATGCACGCCCTCGCCGAGGTGCTGCCCGGCTCCTTCGGCCCCTTCGCGGCGGCGCTCTCGCTGAGCGCCGGGGTGCTGCTCCTGCTGCTCGCCCACGGTCTCAAGCGCCGCAAGCGGCGGGCCTGGCGGGCCGCCGTGGCCCTGCTGCCGCTCGGCGCCCTCGCCCAGCTCACCTACCGGCACTCCTACCCGGGCGTCCTGGTCTCGCTGTTGCTGCTGCTGCCCCTGCTGCGCCACCGCGACCAGTTCGCCGCGCTGCCCGACCCGCGCAGCCGGTGGAAGGCGCTCGCCAACTTCGTCCTGATGGGCGCCGGTTCGCTGCTGCTCGGCCTGGTCGTCGTGGACGCCCACCCGCGCCGCATGGTCGGCGACCCGAGCCTGGCCGACCGCCTCGCCCACGTGCTCTACGGGCTGTTCGGCTTCGAGGGCCCCGTCGACTACCGGGGCAACACCTCCTGGACGGTCGCCTTCTCGCTCGGCGCCCTCGGCCTGCTCACCGCCCTCACCACCGCCTACCTCGCGCTGCGCCCCGAACACCCCGCCGCCCGGCTCACCGAGGACGACGAGATCCGGCTGCGCGAGCTGCTCGCCCGGCACGGCGGCCGGGACTCCCTCGGCCACTTCGCGCTGCGCCGGGACAAGGCCGTCGTCTTCTCCCCGAGCGGCAAGGCGGCCGTCACCTACCGCGTCGTCTCCGGCGTCATGCTGGCCAGCGGCGACCCGGTCGGCGACGTGGAGGCGTGGCCGGGGGCCATCGAGCGGTTCATGGACGAGGCCCGCGCCCACTCCTGGACGCCCGCCGTGATGGGCTGCTCCGAGACCGGCGCCGAGGTGTGGACCCGGGAGACCGGCCTGGACGCCCTCGAACTCGGCGACGAGGCGGTGGTGGACGTCGCGGATTTCTCCCTGGCCGGCCGCGCGATGCGCAATGTGCGCCAGATGGTCAAGCGCATCGAGCGCGCCGGTTACCAGACCCGCGTGCGGCGCGTCGCCGACCTCGGCGCGGCGGAGCTTGACCGGCTCCGCCGCGCCGCCGACGACTGGCGGGGCACCGACACCGAGCGCGGCTTCTCCATGGCCCTCGGCCGCATCGGCGACCCCGGGGACGGCGACTGCCTGGTCGCCACCGCCCACAAGGCCGACGAGGCGCCCGGCGCGCACGGCGACCTCAAGGCGATCCTGCACTTCGTGCCCTGGGGCACCGACGGGGCCTCCCTCGACCTGATGCGCCGGGACCGGGCGGCCGACCCCGGCATGAACGAACTGCTGATCGTGGCCGCGCTCCAGGCGGCTCCGGGGCTCGGCATCCGGCGGGTCTCGCTCAACTTCGCCATGTTCCGCTCGGCGCTCGCCCGCGGCGAGAAGATCGGGGCGGGTCCGGTGCTGCGGGCCTGGCGGGGCCTGCTGGTGTTCCTCTCCCGGTGGTTCCAGATCGAGTCGCTGTACAAGTTCAACGCCAAGTTCCAGCCCCGCTGGGAGCCCCGCTTCGTCGTCTACCGCAACTCCGCCGACCTCCCCCGGCTCGGCCTCGCGGCCATGCAGGCGGAAGGTTTCCTCACCCTGGCCCTGCCACGGCCCCGCTTCCTGCGCCACCGCACCCCGGCCGGCCGGCCGTGCGCGCACCGGGCACGGGTGGCGGAGACACGGGAGCGGGAGGCCGCCCAGGCGGTGTGAGCGCCGCCGTTCCGGGCGTACGGCCTAGGCTGAGGAACATGAGCACGCAGACCGGGCGCCGCCCCCTGGCGGGACTGACCGCGTGGGACCGCTGCGCCGTCATGGGGGTCGTCAACGTCACCCCCGACTCCTTCTCCGACGGCGGCCGGTTCTTCGACCCCACGGCCGCCGTCAAGCGGGGCCTCGCCCTGGTCGCCGAGGGCGCCGACCTGGTCGACGTCGGCGGCGAGTCCACCCGCCCGGGCGCCGCGCGGGTGGACGAGGAGGAGGAGCTGCGCCGGGTCGTGCCGGTCGTGCGCGCGCTGGCCGCCGAGGGCCTGACCGTCTCCGTCGACACCATGCGCGCCTCGGTCGCCGAACGGGCCCTCGCGGCCGGCGCCGCCCTGGTCAACGACGTCAGTGGCGGCCTCGCCGACCCCCGGATGGTGCCGGTCGTCGCCGACGCGGGCGCGCCCTTCGTCGTCATGCACTGGCGCGGCTTCCTGGCGGGCGGCAACGTCCGGGGGCAGTACGCGGACGTGGTCGGCGAGGTCGTGGACGAGCTGCACGCGCGCGTGGAGGCCGTCCTCGCCGGGGGCGTGGCCGCCGACCGGATCGTGGTCGACCCCGGGCTCGGCTTCTCCAAGGACGCCGAGCACGACCTGGTGCTCCTCGCCCACCTGGACCGGCTGCTCGCCCTGGGCCACCCCGTCCTGGTCGCCGCCTCCCGCAAGCGGTTCCTCGGCCGGGTGCTCGCAGGACCCGGCGCCGCCCCGCCGCCCGCGCGCGAACGGGACGCCGCCACCGCCGCCGTCTCCGCCCTCGCGGCGCATGCCGGCGCCTGGGCGGTACGGGTGCACGAGGTGCGCGCCACCGCGGACGCCGTACGCGTCGCCCGCGCCGTGGAGGCCGCCCGGTGAACGCCCCGCACATCGACGTCGAACAGGTCGAGGCCGCCAACACCGCCTTCTACGAGGCACTGGAGCAGGGCGACTTCGAGCGGGTCTCGGCCGCCTGGCTGACCCCGGCCGACCTGGGCGTGGACGAGACGTACCACGACCCGGCCGACGCCGGCGTGGTCTCCTGCGTGCACCCGGGCTGGCCGGTGCTGACCGGGCGCGGCGAGGTGCTGCGGTCGTACGCGCTGATCATGGCGAACACCGACTACATCCAGTTCTTCCTCACCGACGTGCACGTCTCCGTCACCGGCGACACCGCCCTGGTGACCTGCACCGAGAACATCCTCAGCGGCGGGCCCGCCCCCGAGGGCGAGGACGAAGAGCTGGGGCCGCTGGTCGGCCAGCTCGTCGTCGCCACCAACGCCTGGCGGCGTACCCCGGCCGGCTGGCGGCTCTGGTCGCACCACGCCTCACCGGTGCTGGCCGAGGGCGAGGAGGAGGACGGCGAGGAGAGCGCACCCTGAGCCGGACAAACCACCCGAAGGGGTCGTGACCAGGCCGGACGTGGCGGACATCACGGAACCGCTCCCCCACCCCGCCCCCGGCCCGAGATCCTCGGGGCCGCCAGGCGAAACGCGTGGGGCGCGCGGAGCGCGCGACCGCGCCCCGACCCGGCCCGCACACCCCGTGGCCCGGTGCTTTCGGACCTCGCGGGTAGATTCGGGGTCTGGCCGGCGCACCGCCCGCACGCGGGGGCGCCGGCCGAGAACGACGACGGCAGGAGTGATTCGCGTGGATCGTGTCGCGCTGCGCGGCCTGAGGGCCCGCGGGCACCACGGTGTGTTCCCCAAGGAGCGCGAGGAGGGCCAGACCTTCCTCGTGGACGTCGTCCTGGGCCTGGACACCCGGCCGGCCGCGGCCGACGACGACCTGGCGAAGACCGTGCACTACGGCATCGTGGCCGAGCAGGTCGTCGCCGCCGTCGAGGGCGAGCCCGTCGACCTCGTGGAGACGCTCGCCGAACGCATCGCCCAGGTCTGTCTGCAGCACGAAGGGGTCCAGGAGGTCGAGGTCTGCGTCCACAAGCCGGAAGCGCCGATCACCGTCCCCTTCGACGACGTGACCGTGACCATCATCCGGAGCCGTGTATGAGCACCCCCTTCAGCCGTGGTCCGGTGGACCCGACCGTCCAGCCGGTGCCCGACTCCGTCACCGAGCGGGTCGACGCCGCCGACTCCACGCTCTCCAACCCCAAACGCGCCGTGGTCGCCCTCGGCGCCAACCTCGGCAACCGCCTGGAGACCCTTCAGGGCGCCATCGACGCCCTGGAGGACACCCCGGGCGTCCGCGTGAAGGGCGTCTCGCCGGTCTACGAGACCGAGCCGTGGGGCGTCGACCCCGACAGCCAGCCCGCGTACTTCAACGCGGTCGTGCTGCTGAAGACCACCCTGCCCCCGTCCTCCCTCCTGGAGCGGGCGCACGCGGTCGAGGAGGCCTTCCACCGGGTCCGCGACGAGCACTGGGGCCCGCGCACCCTGGACGTCGACATCGTCGCCTACGCGGACGTCGTCTCCGACGACCCCGGGCTCACCCTCCCCCACCCCCGCGCCCACGAGCGCGCCTTCGTCCTCGCCCCCTGGCACGACGTGGACCCCGAGGCGCGGCTGGCCGGCCGGGGCCCGGTCGCCGAACTGCTCGCGGCCGTCGGCCGGCAGGGCGTCGCGCCCCGCACCGACCTGGAACTCCACCTGCCCGAGTAGTCGTTAAGGTCGACACGATGTGAAGATCGGCGACGAGAGGACACCGTGAAAGAGCTGCGCATCAGGGTGCTGGCCGGCGTGTTGGTCGTGGCCGGCGTCCTGTCCTGGGCGGTGGCCCGGCTGTGGAACTCGGTCGGCACCCTGCCCAGCGTCCCCCTGGCCGCCCCGGTCGTCCTCGCCCTGATCGCCGTGGTCCTGCTGGCCACCGCCCTCTCCCTGCGCGCCCGCCTCAAGGCCCAGCGCGACCGGGACCCGGAGGCCAAGGGCGTCGACCCGATGATGGCGGCCCGCGCGGTCGTCTTCGGCCAGGCCAGCGCCCTGGTCGCCGCCCTGGTCGCCGGGATGTACGGCGGCACGGGCGTCTTCCTCCTGGGGTACCTGGACATCCCGGCCCGCCGCGACCAGGCGATCTACGCCGGCTTCTCGGTCCTGGCCGGCCTCGCGGTGATAGCGGCGGCCCTCTTCATGGAACGCGTCTGCAAACTCCCGGACGACGACGACCAGGACCACCCCGGCACGGCGCCGGCGGCGTGAGGACCGGCGCGCTCAGCGCGCCATGATCAGGCTCATCGCCTCGTTGCGGGTGGCGACGTCCCGCAGCTGCCCGCGCACCGCCGAGGTGATGGTCTTCGCGCCGGGCTTGCGGATGCCCCGCATCGACATGCACATGTGCTCGCACTCCACGACGACGATCACGCCGCGCGGCTCCAGGATCTCCATCAGCGAGTCCGCGACCTGCGTGGTGAGCCGCTCCTGCACCTGCGGCCGGCGGGCGTAGACGTCCACCAGGCGGGCCAGCTTGGACAGCCCGGTGATCTTGCCGTTGACGGACGGGATGTACCCGACGTGCGCCACGCCCCGGAACGGCACCAGGTGGTGCTCACAGGTGGAGAACACCTCGATGTCCTTCACCAGCACCATCTCGTCATGGCCGAGGTCGAAGGTGGTGGTCAGCACGTCCTCGGGCTCCTGCCACAGCCCGGCGAATATCTCCCGGTACGCCCGCGCCACCCGTGCCGGCGTCTCGCGCAGGCCCTCGCGGTCCGGGTCCTCGCCGACCGCGATGAGGAGTTCGCGGACCGCGTTCTCCGCGCGCTTCTCGTCGAACTCGCCGACGGGGCCGTCGCCCGCCAGCGTCACGGGGTCGGTCATGTGCTGCCTCGTTCCTGGTCATGGATGCGGAAAACGCCGCGTCCCCCCAGGCTAGAACCTCGGGGGACGCGGCGTTCATTCCGGCCGGGGGCCGGGCGGTCAGCTCTCCGGGCGGTCCTCCGGAGCCGGCTCGGGGGCCGGGTCCGGGGTGGTGGACTTGGCAGTGGAGATCGCCGCCGTCGTGCCGTTCGCACCGTTCGTCAGGGCCAGCTCCCGGGGGGAGAGGACCGGCGGACGGGTGGACGGCGTGCGGCGGGAGGAGCCGGTCCAGGCCGGCCGCGCGGGACGCCGGTGGATCTGGGCGAAGACCTCGGCGATCTCCTCCTTGCCCAGCGTCTCCTTCTCGAGCAGCGCGAGGACGAGGTTGTCCAGGATGTCCCGGTTCTCGACCAGGATCTCCCACGCCTCGTTGTGCGCCGTCTCGATGAGCTGCTTGACCTCCTCGTCGACCAGCGCGGCGACCTCTTCCGAGTAGTCGCGCTGGTGAGCCATCTCACGCCCGAGGAAGGGCTCGCTGTTGTCGCCGCCGAACTTGATGGCGCCGAGCCGCTCGGTCATGCCGTACTGCGTGACCATCGCGCGGGCCAGGCCCGTGGCCTTCTCGATGTCGTTGGCGGCGCCGGTGGTCGGGTCGTGGAAGACCAGTTCCTCGGCCGCCCGGCCGCCCAGCATGTAGGCGAGCTGGTCGAGCATCTCGTTGCGCGTGGTGGAGTACTTGTCCTCGTCCGGCAGCACCATCGTGTAGCCGAGGGCGCGGCCTCTGGAGAGGATGGTGATCTTGTGCACCGGGTCGGAGTTGGGTGAGGCCGCCGCGACCAGGGCGTGTCCGCCCTCGTGGTACGCGGTGATCTTCTTCTCCTTGTCCGACATGATCCGGGTCCGCTTCTGCGGGCCCGCGACCACCCGGTCGATCGCCTCGTCCAGCATCCGGTTGTCGATCAGCTTCTGGTCGCTGCGCGCGGTCAGGAGCGCGGCCTCGTTGAGCACGTTGGCCAGGTCGGCGCCGGTCATGCCGGGGGTGCGGCGGGCGACGGCCGACAGGTCGACGTCCGGGGCGACCGGCTTGCCCTTCTGGTGGACCTTGAGGATCTCCAGACGGCCCTGCATGTCCGGGCGGTCGACGGCGATCTGCCGGTCGAAGCGGCCGGGGCGCAGCAGCGCCGGGTCGAGGATGTCGGGCCGGTTCGTCGCGGCGATGAGGATCACACCGCCCTTGACGTCGAAGCCGTCCATCTCCACCAGGAGCTGGTTCAGCGTCTGCTCGCGCTCGTCATGACCGCCGCCGAGGCCGGCGCCGCGGTGGCGGCCGACCGCGTCGATCTCGTCGACGAAGACGATGGCCGGCGCGTTGGCCTTGGCCTGCTCGAAGAGGTCGCGCACCCGGGAGGCGCCGACGCCGACGAACATCTCCACGAAGTCCGAGCCGGAGATCGAGTAGAACGGCACGCCCGCCTCGCCCGCGACGGCGCGCGCGAGCAGGGTCTTGCCGGTGCCGGGCGGGCCGTAGAGCAGCACGCCCTTGGGGATCTTGGCGCCGACGGCCTGGAACTTGGCCGGCTCCTGGAGGAACTCCTTGATCTCGTGGAGCTCCTCGACGGCCTCGTCCGAGCCGGCGACGTCCGAGAACGTCGTCTTGGGGGTGTCCTTGGTGATGAGCTTGGCCTTGGACTTGCCGAAGTTCATGACCCGGGAGCCGCCGCCCTGCATCTGATTCATCAGGAACAGGAAGACGACCACGATCAGGACGAACGGGAGCAGGGAGAGCAGGATCCCGACGAAGGCGTTCTGCTTCGTCGGCGAGACGGTGTAGCCGTCGGGGATCTGCTTGTCCTGGTACTTGTTCTGCAGGGTGCTGGCCAGGGTGACGCCCTGGTCACCGATGTAGCTCGCCTGGATCTTCGAGCTGCCCTTGACCTTCACCCCGTCCTTGAGCTGGACCTTGATGTTCTGCTCGTCACCGGTGGTGATCTTGGCCGACTCGACCTTGTTGTCGTTGATCGCCTGGACGACCTGGCCGGTGTCCACCGTCTTGTAGCCGCCGCCGGACCCGACGACCTGCATCAACACGACCACGGCAAGGACGGCCAGCACGATCCACATGACCGGCCCACGGAAGTATCGCTTCACGTCCATCCACACGGAGCGGTGCCGCCCCGTCCCTCCTGCCATAGTGAGTTTGATAAGACAGTTCTTCTGACGGTACCCCAGCTTGGTGGCGGGAAGGCGCACGGGCCGCTGGCGTTTACGTCTGCATGCTCCAACGGCGCGGAGCCCCGTGGGGTTCCCGGCCGTGGTGCGATTTGCGCCGCCCGGGCGTCAGCCGCCGTAGACGTGCGGGGCGAGCGTGCCGACGAAGGGCAGGTTGCGGTACTTCTCGGCGTAGTCGAGGCCGTAGCCGACGACGAACTCGTTCGGGATGTCGAAGCCGGCCCACTCCACGTCGATGGCGACCTTCGCGGCGTCGGGCTTGCGCAGCAGCGTGCACACCTTGAGGGAGGCGGGCTCGCGCGAGCCGAGGTTGGAGATCAGCCAGGACAGGGTCAGCCCGGAGTCGATGATGTCCTCGACGATCAGGACGTGCTTGCCCTTGATGTCGGTGTCGAGGTCCTTGAGGATCCGCACCACACCGGAGGACTGGGTGCCCGCGCCGTAGGAGGACACCGCCATCCAGTCCATGGTGACGGGGGTGGACAGCGCCCGGGCCAGGTCGGCCATGACCATCACCGCGCCCTTGAGGACGCCGACGATGAGCAGGTCCTTGCCCGCGTACTCCGCGTCGATCTTCGCGGCCAGCTCCACCAGCTTCGCGTCGATCTCTTCCTTGGTGATGAGCACCTTCTCGAGGTCGGCACCCATGTCGTTCGCGTCCACCCGCATCACTTTCGGTTCGGATTCGGCCTCAGCCTCGCCGAATCATCGGCCTTGCCGAATCACCAGTCTGCCACCCTGCCGCTGGGCGACGACCTTGCCCGGCAGATTGATGGCCCCCTGGCCGCGCCAGCCGGTGATGAGGCGGTCGACCTCCTCGATGTGCCGGGCGAACAGCGCGCCCGCCGGGGCGCCGGCCTCGATGGCGGCGCGGCGCAGGATCCGGCGGCGCACGGCGGGCGGCAGGGCGTGCAGCTTGGCGCACTCCAGGCGGCCGGTGTCGTCCCGTACGCCCGTCTCGGCCTGGCGGGCCCAGGTGTCCAGGGCGTCCGCGTCGTCCCGGGAGAGCTGGGCGGTGCGGGCGAGGGCCTCGACGACGCCCTTGCCGAGGGCCTTCTCCAGGGCGGGCAGGCCCTCGTGGCGCAGCCGGGAGCGGGTGTAGGCCGGGTCGGTGTTGTGCGGGTCGTCCCAGACGGGCAGGGACTGGGCCATGCAGGCCCTGCGCGCGGTCTGCCGGTCGACCTGGAGGAAGGGGCGCCGGTAGCGGCCGCCGGTCCCCGAGACCGCGGCCATCCCGGACAGGGAGCGGATGCCGGAGCCGCGGGCGAGGCCGAGCAGGACGGTCTCGGCCTGGTCGTCGCGGGTGTGGCCGAGCAGGACGGCGGCGGCGCCGTGCCGGGCGGCGGCGGCGTCGAGCGCGGCGTAGCGGGCGGCGCGGGCGGCGGCTTCCGGGCCGCCCTCGCGGCCGACGGTGACGGCGGTGGACTCGACGGGGTCGAGGCCGAGATCGCGCAGGCGCACGACGACCTCTTCGGCGCGCAGGTCGGAGCCGGTCTGCAGGCCGTGGTCGACGGTCACGCCGCCGGCGCGGACGCCGAGTCGGGGGGCCTCGAAGGCGAGGGCCGAGGCGAGCGCCATGGAGTCGGCGCCACCGGAGCAGGCGACGAGCACGAGCGGCTGTCGCCGGTCGCCTGAGGCGGCGGGGCCGACGGGGTCGGCGGGGTCGGCGAGCCCGACAGGCCCGGCGGGGAGTTCGGTGAGGATGTCGTGGAGGACGCGGCGGACCGCCAGGCGTATCGCCGCGACCGCAGGATGGGGACCCATGTCCGGTGCCCTTCATGGAGTTTTCGGGGGTGAGCCCGCGAATTCGGTCACACAGAGTGTGTAGATGGTGACAGAACCGGGACGCACCCCCGAGCATCGCACGCCCGCAGAGGGCCCACGGTCCCTCGGACGGGTGATTGGCGGGGCGCGGGGCTCACGCCTCCGGGGTGGTGCGGTGCACGCGCGCGACCCAGTCCGCCGGGGCGGCGATCTCCGCCTTGGTGGGCAGGGTGTTGGGCGAGGTCCACACCTTGTTGAAGCCGTCGACGCCGATCTCGTCCACGACGGCGCGCACGAAGCGCTCGC
This sequence comes from Streptomyces sp. NPDC048182, assembly GCF_043202555.1. NCBI lineage: Bacteria > Bacillati > Actinomycetota > Actinomycetes > Kitasatosporales > Streptomycetaceae > Streptomyces > Streptomyces sp. NPDC048182. Next base: position 63,043 of record NZ_JBIDAQ010000002.1, read on the forward strand.
CGTCGCGGTACTGCCGGAGCTTGGCGTCCAGGCCGAGCAGCTTGCGCAGCGCCAGGTCGAGCCGGGATGCGCCCTTGGCGCGGCGCTGCTGGAACTTCTCCCGGATCTCGCCGACGCTCGGCACGACGGAGGGGCCGACGCCGTCCATCACGAAGTCGGCGTGGCCCTCCAGGAGGGACATCACCGCGGTGAGCCGGCCGAGGACCTCGCGCTGCGCCGGGGTCTGCACCAGCTCGACCAGGGAACGGCCGCCGTCCTCCTCCTCGCCCTCGGGCCGCCCGCCGGCCAGGCTCTGCGCGGCCTCGCGCACCCGCTCCAGGATGGTCATCGGATCGACGTCGGTCTCCGCGAGGAACGCCTGGATCTCGCCCTCCAGGTGGTCGCGGAGCCAGGGCACGGCGGTGAACTGGGTGCGGTGGGTCTCCTCGTGCAGGCACACCCAGAGCCGGAAGTCGTGCGGGTCGACGTCGAGTTCGCGCTCGACGTGCACGATGTTCGGGGCGACCAGGAGCAGCCGGCCGCCGCCGTTCGCGCCGGCGGGCAGCTCGCGGGTGGCCGGGGCGAAGGTCTCGTACTGGCCGAGGACGCGGGAGGACAGGAACGACAGCAGCATGCCCAGCTCGACGCCGGTGACCTTGCCGCCGACGGCGCCCATCAGCGCGCCGCCGGTGCCGCTCCCGCGCCGCTGCTCCATCTTCTCCAGGAGCGGGCGCAGGATCTCCCGGAACCCGGCGACGTTGGCCCGTACCCAGCCGGGGCGGTCCACGACGAGGACGGGGGTGTCGTGCTCCGCGTCGGTCGCCATCCGGGTGAAGCCGCGTACGTGCTCCTCGGACGCCTTCGCGTGCCGGCGGAGCTCCGCGACCACGGCCCGGGCCTCGTCCCGGCTGACCTCTGGCCCCGGGCGCACGAGCCGCGTCGCGGTCGCCACCGCGAGATTCCAGTCGACCATGCCGGAGGATGCGCCGATGCTCGTCATGCGGTCAACGGTACGGGAGCGCTGCCGCTGGGGGGTGGTCGAAGTAGGCCTCGCCTTCGGCTTCGGCCTCCTTTGTGTTCCCACCCGCACCACCCGTGACGCTTTCGTGGTCGGGCGCGGGTGGCCCCTGTGGGGCGGTCTCGCCGTCGGCGGGTGCGGGTCGTGCCCGGGGCTCAACGGCAGCCGCACTCCGCCAGCGTCGTCGCCGCGTGGTCCAGGGACGTCTGGGTCGTGGTCGGGTCCGTCGTGCCCGAGGTCAGGAAGGCGAAGGCCAGGGCGTGGCCGTCGGTGTCGACGACCGTGCCGGCGAGGGTGTTGACGCCGGTCAGGGTGCCGGTCTTGGCGCGCACCAGGCCGGCCGCGCCGTCGGTGTAGCGGCTGGTCAGGGTGCCGGTGAAGCCGGCGACGGGGAGGCCGGTGAGGACCGGGCGGAGGTCCGGGCGGTCCGGGTCGGCGGCCTTCGCGAGGAGCGCGGTGAGCAGGCTCGCGCTCATCCGGTCGGCGCGGTCCAGGCCGCTGCCGTCCCGGAAGCGGGCGCCGGCCAGCGGCAGGCCGAGCTTCTTCAGGCGGGCGGCGATCGCGGCCGAGCCGCCGGTGAAGTCGGCCCGCTTCCCGCCGGCCAGGGCGGTGTGCCGGGCCAGGGCCTCCGCGAGGTCGTTGTCGCTGTTGGTCAGCATCCGCTCGACCAGCTCCGAGAGCGGGGGCGAGGAGACGGCGGCGAGGGCGTCCGCGCCCTTGGACGCCTTGGACGGGCCCGGCGCGGACGCCTTGACGCCCCGTTCGCCGAGCAGCCGGGCGAAGGCGCGGGCGGCCTCGGCCGCCGGATCGGCGGCGCGGGGCGCGGGGCCGCTGGTCGAGGCGTCGGTGCGGGCCTCGTCGGCCATCAGGGCGGTGACGGGCGCGAGGTTCTCGTTGACCCCGATCGGGTGGTTCGGCGGGCCGGCGTACAGGGTCGTGTCGTAGGAGAGCGTGACCGACTTCTTGCCGCGCTTCTTCAGGGCCGCGGCGGTGCGGTCGGCGAGGACGCGCAGGGAGGCCGGGCCGCGGCGGTCCGCGCGGGCGGTCAGCGTGGGGTCGCCGCCGCCGACCAGGACGACCTCGCCGGTGCCGGGCTCCAGGGCGGTGCGGGTGGTCAGGCGGTGGTCGGGGCCGAGGGCGCCGAGCGCGGCCACGGCGGTGGCGATCTTCGTGGTGGAGGCCGGCGTGAGGGCCAGGTCGGCGTCGCGGCCGTACAGCCGCCTGCCGTCGGTGAGGTCGACCACGGCCGCGCCGCGCCGCTCGCCGAGCGCGGGGTCGTCCAGGAGCGGCCCGAGCACGCCGGCGAGGGCCTTGCCGCCGGGGGCCGCCTGGGCGCGTACGGCCGTGCCGGTGAGGCCGGCCAGGACGGCGGCGGCGCTGGGCGCGGGCCGGGGACCGTCCGCCCGGGCCGCGCCGGGGCCGGCGGCACCGCGGCCGTGATCTGCGCCACCCGTGCGTCCGGCGGTGACGGCCCGCTGCCGCTCCGCCGTACGCTGACCCGTGGAGTCCCAGGGTCCCGCGGCGGTCGCCACACCGGCGGCGAGCGCGAGGCCCGCGGTGACGGCGCCGGCGGTGTACCGCCAGGTCCGCGACCGCGCCGCCCGCGCGGCGCGGGTCAGTCGTGGACGCAGGGCGGCGCCCGCGGCCCGCCACGGCCTCAGCTCCGGCACGGTCACCAGCCCCTTTCGCGATCACGGACCTGCGTGAGGGACACTTAACCACCAGAACTATGTGCTGATCATGGAGGAGCGTCCGGTGGAGTTCGACGTCACGATCGAGATCCCGAAGGGTTCGCGGAACAAGTACGAGGTGGACCACGAGTCGGGTCGGATCCGCCTGGACCGTCGGCTCTTCACCTCGACCGCCTACCCGACCGACTACGGCTTCGTCGAGAACACCCTCGGCGAGGACGGCGACCCGCTGGACGCGCTGGTCATCCTGGACGAGCCGACCTTCCCCGGCTGCCTGATCCGCTGCCGCGCGATCGGCATGTTCCGCATGACGGACGAGGCCGGCGGCGACGACAAGCTGCTGTGCGTGCCGTCCACCGACCCGCGCGTGGAGCACCTGCGTGACATCCACCACGTGTCGGAGTTCGACCGCCTGGAGATCCAGCACTTCTTCGAGGTCTACAAGGACCTGGAGCCCGGCAAGTCCGTCGAGGGCGCCAACTGGGTGGGCCGCGTGGACGCGGAGGTCGAGATCGAGCGCTCGTACAAGCGCTTCAAGGAGTCCGGCAGCCACTGAGCAGCCACTTCTTCTGAACGGGCCGTACGCCGGGGCGTGCGGCCCGTTCACGTTTGAGTACGCATACTGAAGGACACAGGAGGGTGTGTCTGTACCAGGGAGCGCTACGCACGTGACGGAGGCGGAGGACCGCAAGCCGCAGTCGGACGAGGCCCGCAGTGCCTTCCGGCCGCCGGGCGGTGTGACCACGTCGGCACCGACGACCCACGCCGAGAGCGAGTCGTCGGTGACCTCGGAGTTCGAGATCCCGGCGGGGCTCGCCGCGCGGAGACCGGTCGTCAGCGAGGCCGAGACGACCTCGGAGTTCGCCCTGCCGGAGGGCTACGAGGCCCCGCCGGCGCCGGCCGCCGAGACCGAGGGGTCGGCGTTCACCGCGCCGAGCACGTACAACGCCTGGACCCCGGCCGCCTTCACCCCGGCGTCCGGCTTCCCGGTGGTCAGCCTGACGAAGGACGTCCCCTGGCAGGACCGGATGCGGGCGATGCTGCGCATGCCGGTGGCCGAGCGTCCTGCCCCCGAGACGCCCCAGCGCCAGGACGACGAGACCGGCCCGGCCGTCCCGCGCGTCCTCGACCTGACCCTGCGCATCGGGGAGCTGCTGCTCGCCGGCGGTGAGGGCGCGGAGGACGTGGAGGCGGCGATGTTCGCCGTGTGCCGCTCCTACGGCCTGGACCGCTGCGAGCCGAACGTCACCTTCACGCTGCTGTCCATCTCGCACCAGCCGTCGCTGGTCGAGGACCCGGTCACCGCGTCGCGCACGGTACGGCGCCGGGGCACCGACTACACGCGGCTCGCGGCGGTCTTCCACCTGGTGGACGACCTCAGCGACCCGGAGACGTCCCTGTCCATGGAGGAGGCGTACCGGCGCCTCGCGGAGATCCGCCGCAACCGCCACCCGTACCCCGGCTGGGTGCTGACCACGGCCAGCGGCCTGCTCGCCGGCGCGGCCTCGCTGCTCGTCGGCGGTGACGTCGTCGTGTTCTTCGCGGCCATGGTCGGCGCGATGCTCGGCGACCGGCTGGCCTGGCTGTGCGCGGGGCGCGGGCTCCCGGAGTTCTACCAGTTCGCGGTGGCCGCGATGCCGCCGGCCGCGATCGGGATCGCGCTCACCCTGACGCACGTCGAGGTCGCCGCGTCCGCCGTCATCACCGGTGGGCTGTTCGCGCTGCTGCCGGGGCGGGCCCTGGTGGCGGGGGTGCAGGACGGGCTGACCGGGTTCTACATCACCGCGTCGGCGCGGCTGCTCGAGGTCATGTACTTCTTCGTCAGCATCGTGGCCGGGGTGCTGCTGGTGCTGTACTTCGGGGTGCAGCTGGGCGCCGAGCTGAATCCCGACGCGGCGCTGGGCACGGGTGACCAGCCGGTCGTGCAGATCTTCGCCTCGATGCTGCTGTCGCTGGCCTTCGCGGTGCTGCTCCAGCAGGAGCGGCACACGGTGTGGGCGGTGACGGTGAACGGGGGGATCGCGTGGTGCGTCTTCGGCGCGATGCACTACGCCGGCAACATCTCGCCGGTGGCCTCCACGGCGGCCGCGGCGGGGTTGGTCGGGCTGTTCGGGCAGCTGATGTCCCGGTACCGGTTCGTGTCGGCGTTGCCGTACACGACGGCGGCGATCGGGCCGTTGCTGCCCGGTTCGGCGACGTACTTCGGGCTGCTCGCCATCGCGCAGAGCGAGGTCGACAAGGGGCTGGTGTCGTTGTCGACCGCGGTCGCCCTGGCCATGGCCATCGCGATCGGGGTGAACCTGGGTGGGGAGATCTCGCGGTTGTTCCTGCGGATGCCGGGTGGGGCGAATGCCGCGGGGCGCCGTGCGGCCAAGCGGACGCGGGGGTTCTGAGGCGCTGCCGGGTACGGGTGCATCGTGGCCGGCCGCACCCCTAGGGCACTGACCCTAGCCCCGGTTGTAGTAGTCCTGGTTGTACTGGTCCTGGCTGTACTGGTCCTGGCTGTACTGGTCCCGGTACGGGTCGATGCGGCGGAGCTGGGTCGTGGGCTGGTCCACCGGGGGCTGGTACGGGCGGGGGCGCGGCCTGGCCGCTGCCGCTCGCTTCTTCTTCTTCCGTTCCCTCAGGTACTCGATCGCGATCGGGATCACCGAGACCAGGACGATCAGGACCAGGATGGCCTCGACGTTCTTGTGGATGATCTCGATCTGGCCCAGCCAGTAGCCCGCGAGGGTGACGCCGGTGCCCCAGGCCGCGCCGCCGATGATGTTGTACGTGAGGAAGGTGCGGTACTTCATCCGGCCGGCGCCCGCCACGATGGGGGCGAAGGTGCGCACGATGGGGACGAAGCGGGCCAGGACGATGGCCTTGGGGCCGAACTTCTCCATGAACTCGTGGGCCTTCTCCAGGTTCTCCTGTTTGAAGATCCTGGAGTTGGGGCGGCTGAAGAGCCGGGGCCCGAAGAACTTGCCGATCATGTACCCCACCTGGTCGCCCAGGATCGCCGAGCCCACGATCAGGGCGCAGACCAGCCACAGCGGCTGGCTGATGTACTGGCCCTGGGCCACGAAGAGGCCGGCCGTGAACAGCAGCGAGTCGCCGGGCAGGAAGGCGAAGAGACCGGACTCGGCGAAGACGATCAGCAGGATGCCGGGCAGGCTGAACGTCTCGATCAGGTAGTCCGGGCTCAGCCACTCGGGGCCGAGCGCAAGCGTGGTCACGGGATGGGGCTCCTGCACATGGGGGGCGGGCGGGGGCTGGCAGCCCCAACGTATCAACGCGGCCTCCGGGTAGCCGGTTCCCGACGGGGCACCCGGACGGCATGGGCCTCGAAGAATACGGCGGCGGGCAGAGCGCCGAGACCGATGTGCTGGTCGTGACCACGAACGACGTACCCGGGTACCGCGTGCAGCAGGTGATCGGCGAGGTGTTCGGCCTCACCGTGCGCTCCCGGCACCTGGGGAGCCAGATCGGCGCCGGACTGAAGTCGCTGGTCGGCGGGGAGCTGCGCGGGCTGACCAAGACGCTGGCGGAGACCCGCAACGAGGCGATGGAGCGGCTGGTGGAGCAGGCACGCGCGCGGGGTGCCAACGCCGTGCTGGCGTTCCGCTTCGACGTGGCCGAGGCGGCGGACGTCGGCACCGAGGTGTGCGCCTACGGGACGGCGGTGGTCGTCGCCCGGGAATGAGTCTTCAGGCCCCGGCGGCGTTCGCCAGGATCGCCTCCCTGAGGTGCTCGGCGAGGCCGGGGCGCATGCCGTCGTAGAACGCCCTGAAGCGCTCGTCGGCGACGTACATGTCGGCCAGGGCGGTGTGCGTCGTGCGGTCGCAGTCGTAGTACCAGCGGGTGATGTGCTGCCGGTGCTCCTCCGCCAGGGCCCTCGCGGCCGGTCCGGCCGGGGGCTCACCGGCGGCCATCAGGGCGGCGTAGCGCTCGCCCCAGTCGGCCACCTCGGCGTTGATGCGCCGCCAGTCCTCCTTGGTGTACGTCGCGACGCGGCGCCGGGACTCGGCGTACCGCTCCGTGCCGCCCCAGCGGGCCTCCGCCTCCTCGGCGTACCGCTCGGGGTCCTTGTCCCCGAAGACCTCGAAGCGCTCCTCGGGGGTGAGTTCGATGCCCATCCTGCGTGCCTCCATGGCGTGTTCGACGGCCGCCGCCATCGCCCTCAGCTGCTCGATCCGGGCGGTCAGCACCTCGTGCTGCCGGCGCAGGTGCGCGCGCGGGTCCGCGTCCGGGTCGTCGAGGAGGACGGCGACCTCGTCGAGCGGGAAGCCCAGCTCGCGGTGGAACAGGATCTGCTGGAGCCGGTCGAGGTCGGCGTCGCTGTAGCGCCGGTGCCCCGCGTGGCTGCGCCCGCCGGGGGCGAGCAGGCCGATGGCGTCGTAGTGGTGCAGGGTGCGCACCGTGACGCCGGCGAATCCGGCGACCTGTCCCACGGAGTAGGTCATCTCCGCTCCTTTCCTGACGCCGCCCACGCTGCCCCCTCACGCCGCGTGAGGTGCAAGCCCGTCCGCGTGCGGGTCCGGTGGCGGCGGCCTACCGTCGGAGGCATGCCACTGCATCACGGGCAACACCCGTCACAGGATGAGGGGCGTCGGCGCGGGCGCGGGGTCAATCCCTTCTACGGCGAGGCCGACCCGGTGGGCGGGATGACCGAGGCGCCGCCGACGCACCGGCTGCCGGACGGGCCACTGCCGCCGTCGACGGCGTACCAGCTGGTGCACGACGAGCTGATGCTGGACGGCAACGCCCGGCTGAACCTGGCCACCTTCGTCACCACCTGGATGGAGCCGCAGGCCGGGGTGCTGATGAGCGAGTGCCGCGACAAGAACATGATCGACAAGGACGAGTACCCGCGCACCGCCGAGCTGGAGCGGCGTTGCGTGGCGATGCTCGCCCACCTGTGGCACGCGCCCGACCCGGCGGCGGCCGTCGGCTGCTCCACGACCGGGTCGAGCGAGGCGTGCATGCTCGCCGGGATGGCACTCAAGCGGCGCTGGACACGGCGCAACGCCGACCGATACCCGGGCTCCGCGCGGCCGAACCTGGTCATGGGCGTCAACGTGCAGGTGTGCTGGGAGAAGTTCTGCGACTTCTGGGAGGTCGAGGCCCGGCAGGTGCCGATGGAGGGCGACCGCTTCCATCTCGACCCCGAGGCCGCCGCCGGGCTGTGCGACGAGAACACCATCGGCGTGGTCGGCATCCTCGGCTCCACCTTCGACGGCTCCTACGAGCCGGTCGCCGAGCTGTGCGCCGCCCTGGACGCCCTCCAGGAGCGCACCGGACTCGACATCCCGGTGCATGTGGACGGGGCGTCGGGGGCCATGGTCGCGCCGTTCCTCGACGAGGACCTGGTGTGGGACTTCCGGCTGCCGCGGGTGGCGTCGATCAACACCTCGGGGCACAAGTACGGCCTGGTCTACCCGGGCGTCGGCTGGGCGCTGTGGCGGGACGGCGAGGCACTGCCGGAGGAGCTGGTCTTCCGGGTGAACTACCTGGGCGGCGACATGCCGACCTTCGCGCTGAACTTCTCCCGGCCGGGCGCGCAGGTGGCGGCGCAGTACTACACCTTCCTGCGGCTCGGCCGGGAGGGCTACCGGGCGGTGCAGCAGAACGCGCGGGACGTGGCGCGCGGACTCGCCGAGCGGGTGGAGGCGCTGGGCGACTTCCGGCTGCTGACCCGGGGCGACGAGCTGCCGGTGTTCGCCTTCACCACCGCCCCGGACGTGACAGCCTTCGACGTCTTCGACGTGTCGCGGCGGCTGCGGGAGGCGGGCTGGCTGGTGCCCGCGTACACCTTCCCGCCGCACCGCGAGGACCTGTCCGTGCTGCGGGTGGTGTGCCGCAACGGCTTCACCCACGACCTGGCCGACCTCTTCGTGGCCGACCTGACGCGGCTGCTGCCGGAGCTGCGCCGCCAGCCGGGCCCGGTGACCCGGGACAGGGAGGCGGCGACCGGCTTCCACCACTGACCCGGCCGGCGGCGGGGGATCACCGGTCAAGGCGGGCGAACCTCCGCACCGCGAGCGGCGCGAACACCGCCAGCAGGCCCAGCGGCCAGGTCACCGCCGCCCACACGTGCCCCGCCTCGCCGCCGGGGCCGCCGAACAGGTCCCGCACGGCCGTCGCCGTCTGCGACAGCGGGTTCCACTCGACGGCCGTGCCCAGCCAGCCGGGCATGGCGTCCGGGGTGGCGAAGGCGTTGGAGAGGAAGCCGACCGGCCAGACGAGGATCTGCACCGCCTGCACCAGCTCCGGCTTGCCCGCCACCAGGGAGAGGTGGATGCCGATCCACAGCATGGCGAAGCGGAAGAGCAGGAGCAGGCCCACCGCGCCCAGGAACGCGCCGGGCCCGCCGTGCGCCCGCCAGCCGAGCGCGTGGCCGACGCCGATCAGCACCGCGAGGCCGACCGCCGACTGGAGCATGTCGGCGGCGGAGCGGCCGACCAGGACCGCGCCGTTCGCCATCGGCAGGGAGCGGAAGCGGTCGACGACGCCCTTGGTGAGGTCCTGGGTGACCGCGATCATGGTGCCCTCCAGGCCGAAGGCCATGGTCAGGGCCAGCATCCCGGGGACGAGGTAGTCGACGTACGCGCCGGTGACGCCCCGGCCGCCGCCGACCAGGTAGCCGAACATCAGCAGCAGCATCACCGGGAAGAGCAGGCCGACGACGACGGTGACCGGCCGGCGCGCCCAGCGGGCCAGCTCGCGGCGGGTCATCGTCCAGGAGTCGGTCAGGGCGTACGCGGCGGGGTGCGGGGCGCCGGTGCTCATACGGCCTCCTTCGTGCGGTCGGTGAGGCGCAGGAACACCTCGTCCAGGGTGGGGCGGCGCAGCGTCACGTCCTCGGCCTCGATGCCGGACTCCGCCAGCGCCCGTACGACGCCGGACAGCGCCGCCATCCGGTCGGTGACCGGGGCGCTGAGCAGCCTGCGGTCGACGTCGACGCGGACGCCGGTGAGCGGCAGCAGGGCGACGGCGGCGCCCAGTTGGCCGCCGTCGCGCAGCACGACGTCGACGCGGTCGCCGCCGGTGGCGGCCTTCAGCTCGTCCGCCGTGCCGTCGGCGACGACCCGGCCGGCGTCGACGACCGAGATGCGGTCGGCGAGCTGGTCGGCCTCCTCCAGGTACTGGGTGGTGAGCAGGACCGTCGTGCCGCCGCCGACCAGGGAGCGGACCGAGTCCCACACCTCGGCCCGGCCGCGCGGGTCGAGGCCGGTGGTCGGCTCGTCCAGGAAGAGCACCTCGGGCTCGGTGATCAGGGACGCGGCGAGGTCCAGGCGGCGCCGCATGCCGCCGCTGTAGGCGCCGACCGGTTTGCGTCCGGTGTCGGCGAGGTCGAAGCGGGCCAGGAGTTCGCCGGCACGCGCGCGTGCCCGCCGGGCGCCCAGGTGGTGGAGGCGGCCGAACAGCTCCAGGTTCTGCCGACCGCCCAGTTCCTCGTCGAGCGCCGCGTGCTGGCCGAGCAGCCCGATGCGCAGCCGCACGGCGTACGCCTCGGCCAAGACATCGTGCCCGGCCACCTCGACCCGCCCCGCGTCGGGCCGCAGCAGGGTCGACAGGACGCGGACCAGCGTCGTCTTGCCGGCGCCGTTCGGGCCCAGGACGCCGTGCACCGTGCCGGGCGCGACCGTGAGGTCGAGTCCGTCCAGCGCGTGCTTGGTGCCGTACCTCTTGCGCACCCCTTCGACGGTGATCGCCGCGTCGGCCATGGAGCATTCCCCCTTGCTCACTAATCAATCTTGACTACTGGCGCGAGGCTACTGCCCGCTCACTTTCTGGTCAAACTTGATTAGCGGTCGTCCCCCGGATGCCGCTCCCCCGTCGCGTACGGGTTCTCCTGCCCCTCGGCCAGCACGCCGACGAACGTCTCGCCCTCGCCGGCGAAGGTGTAGGCGCCCGCCTCGAGGCGGGCGATCAGCCCCTGGGTCCACGCGGCGTCGGAGTCGGCCGTGTGGACCCAGAGGTTCATGATCTCGCCGATGTGGCCCAGCCGGCCGGGGCCGTCCTCCGGGACGTAGTGCTCGGTGACCGCCGCCCGCCACGCGCCGATCCGCCGGATCCGCTCCCGGAGCAGCTCCAGGGCCTCCGCCCGCTCCAGCTCGACCAGGAAGCCGACGGCGGCGGACTGGATGTCCGTCTTCTGGTCGTAGGCGACCAGCGCCTCGCGCAGCAGCCGGAAGAACTCCTCCCCGCCGCGGTCGGTGATCTCGTACTCCGTGCGCGGCGGCCCGCCCGCCGTGGACGGCGCGGTCTCGTGCGCGTGCAGCAGGCCCTGCTTCGCCAGCTGCTTCAGCGCGTGGTAGATCGAGCCCGGCTTGGCGTTGGACCACTCGTGCGCGCCCCAGTACTCCAGGTCGTTGCGCACCTGGTAGCCGTGGGCCCGCCCGTGCTGGCGGACCGCGCCAAGGACGAGGAGACGGATCGTTGACATACGGCCCAGGTTATGGCTCGGCCGTCACCCGGCCTGTTCCAGGGCCACCAGGTCCCACGCCGACTTCCCGTCCAGCGACTCCCGGATGATGTCGGCGTGGCCGGCGTGCCGGGCCGTCTCGCGGATCAGGTGCAGGCACATCCAGCGCACCGACACCCGGCCCTCGGGCGGGAACCAGGGAGCCGAGGGCACCGGGAAGACGTCGTCCAGGCTCGGCACGGAGCGGACGAACGCCTCGGTCTCGGCGGCCACCTCCTCGTAGCGGGCCAGCTGCGCGGCGAGCGTCTCGTCGCCGACCAGGCGGAAGCACTCGTGCCAGTTCGACCGGTCCCGCTCGACGGCGGGCGGCACCTGCCGGGCGCGGGCCAGCCAGCCCTGCTCGGTCTCGGCGACGTGCTTGACCAGCCCGGCCAGGGACAGCTCACTGGCGGTCGGGCGGTCGGTGACCTGCTCGTCGGTCAGGCCGAGGGCGGCACGGCGTAGGCCGCCGCGCTCCTCGGCCAGGAAAGAGAGCAGCGCGCCGCGCTCGTCGCCCTGCGTCTCGGCTCGTACGTGAGTGACCATGACCGGCCGCCTTCCGGGATGCGGCGGGGGAAGGGGATCCTCCTCCGTCCGGTACCGGCCACGCTAGGAGGTATCGAGGTCAGTTCGCTTCCTAGATGGGGCTGTTCAGAAGGGGAACGTGCTCCGGCCGTGCTGCACCGAGACCCACTTCTGCCGGGTGAAGGCGTCCAGGCTCGCCTCGCCGTTCAGGCGGCCCGCGCCGGAGTGCTTCTCGCCGCCGAAGGGGACGATCAGCTCGTCGTGCACGGTGCCGTCGTTCACATGGAACATGCCGGTCGCCACGCGCCGCGCGAAGCGCACCCCGCGCTCGACGTCGGCGGTGTGCACGGCGCCGCTGAGGCCGTAGGGGGTGTCGTCGACGAGGCGGACGGCCTCGTCCTCGCCGTCGAAGGCGACGACGAAGGCGACGGGCCCGAAGACCTCCCGGCGCAGCAGCGCGGAGTCGGCGGGCAGGCCGGTGAGCACCGACGGGCCGACCAGGTTGTCCCGGACGGTGCCGCGCACCAGGGCGGTCGCGCCCTCGGCGAGGGCCTGCTCGACGACGCCGGCGACGTCGTCGGCGAGCGAGGAGTTGATCAGCGGCCCGATCACCGTCGACGCCTCGCGCGGGTCGCCGACCCCGAGCGCGCCGACCCGGGCCGCGAACTTCGCCGTGAACTCCTCGGCGAGCGAGCGGTCCACCAGCACGCGGCCCGCGGCCATGCAGACCTGGCCCTGGTGGACGTACCGGCTGAAGACCGCCGCGTCGACCGCGTAGTCCACGTCGGCGTCGTCGAGGACCACCAGGGCGCTGTTGCCGCTCAGCGCGAGGACGCAGCGCTTGAAGTGGGCGGCGCAGACCATGGCGACGTGCCGGCCGACCTGGTCGGAGCCGGTGAAGGAGATGACCTCGGGGACCGGGTGCGCCAGGAACGCGTCACCGATCTCCGCGACGTCGGTGACCACCACGTTGAGCACGCCGCCGGGCAGCCCGGCCTCCTCCAGGATCCGGGCGATCAGCGTGCCGCCGGTCACCGGGGTGTCCTCGTGCGGCTTGAGGACGACGCCGTTGCCGAGCGCGAGGGCCGGGGCGAGCGACTTCAGGGCGAGGAAGAAGGGGAAGTTGAAGGGGCTGACGACGCCCACCACGCCGACCGGCTCCCGGTAGAGGCGGTTCTCCTTGCCGGCGACCGGCGAGGGCAGGACGGTCGCCCGGGGGCTCAGCGCCAGGTGCGCCGCCTCGCGCAGGGCCTCCTTGGCGAGGCGCACCTCGAAGGCGGCCGTCGGCCGGGTGCTGCCCAGCTCGGTGACGAGCGCCTCGGCGATCTCCGGCTCACGCTCCTCGACGAGGCGCAGCGCCCGCTCGAACACGGCCCGGCGCGCGTACGGGCCGGCCGCCGCCCACGCGGGCTGGGCGCGGGCCGCCGCGCGGTAGGCCAGGTCGACCTCGTCGGCGGTGGCTATGGTGATCGAGGCCAGCTTCTCGTTGTCGTACGGGTCGAAGTCGATGAGGTCCCAGGAGCCGGTGCCCGCCCGCCACTCGCCGTCGATGTACTGCCGCGCCAGTTCCGTGAAGTACGACGACATGCGAACGCCTCGATCCCTGGTCTCGGGAACTCCCCTGATCACGCGTCATCGTACTGGTGTGCCGGTTCGCCAACTCTCCTGACGGATCAGCCGAGTTGCAGCAGGCCCCGGATCACGTCCCGGCTCTCCTCGGGCCCCGGGCTGTCCCGGCGCAGCTCCCCGAGCGCCGCCTCGTACTGGGCGACGTCCTCCGGCTTGTCCAGGTACAGGGCGCTGGTGAGCTGCTCCATGTAGACCACGTCGGACAGGTCGGAGTCGGGGAAGCCGAGGATCGTGAACGCGCCACTCTCGCCGGCGTGCCCGCCGAAGCCGAACGGCATCACCTGGAGGGTGACGTTGGGGCGCTCCGACATGTCGATGAGGTGCTGGAGCTGCCCGCGCATCACCTGCCCGTCGCCGTACGGCCGGCGCAGCGCGGCCTCGTCCAGGACGATGTGGAAGGCGGGGGCGTTCTCCGCGACGAGATGCTTCTGCCGCTCAAGGCGCAGCGCCACCCGGCGCTCCACGTCGGCCTCGCCGGCGTCCTTCATGCCGCGCCGGACGACCGCGCGGGCGTACTCCTCGGTCTGCAGCAGGCCGTGCACGAACTGCACCTCGTAGACCCGGATCACCGAGGCGGCGCCCTCCAGGCCCACATAGGTGGGGAACCAGTTGGGCAGCACGTCGGTGTAACTGTGCCACCAGCCCGCGACGTTGGCCTCCTTCGCCAGCGCGAGCAGCGAGTTGCGCTCCTGTTCGTCGGTGACGCCGTACAGCGTCAGCAGGTCCTCGACGTCCCTGGTCTTGAAGCTCACCCGGCCCAGCTCCATCCGGCTGATCTTGGACTCCGAGGCGCGGATCGAGTAGCCCGCGGCCTCCCGCGTGATCCCCCGAGTCTCACGCAGTCGCCTGAGTTGTGATCCGAGCAGCATGCGCCGCACCACCGATCCGGGCTCTCCCGCGCTCACGTCCGCCAGCCTCCCCAACGTGTTCAGGGGCCGAAGTCTGCCACTAAATCACTCCGAGCAGTACTCGTCCGGTTACGCAAACGGAATTCAGCCGACGGAAGTGGTCGGGATCACTCGGCGAAGCGGGCCCGAACGGCCGGAAGCGGACGGGATGCGCAGGTGAAGCGGGGGAGAAGATGACGCGAAAATTGCCCAACAAGCGGTACGGGCAGGCGTATTCCGGTCACGTGCACGTGCATCTGCCCTTGCATCTGCGGTACGCATCCGAAACCATGGTCCCGCACCACCGCGCCGCATCGCTACCACCGCGAATCACCGGGAGTGCCTCGCATGGGGACGAATGGATCGACCATGCTCGAGCCGTTACGGCAGGGCCTTCCCCCACTCGACCCCGCGGCCGTGTCGAACGCCGCCTCCTGCGCCCTGCCCGCCCGCTTCGAGGCGGTGCGCGAGGCCCGGCGGTTCACCCGACGCACCCTCGACGGCTGGGAGTTGGGCGAGCGACTCGACGACGTGTGCCTGGTGGTCTCCGAACTCGTCACCAACGCCCTGCGGCACGGCGTCCCGTCCGCGGCCCCGACCCCGACCCCTTCCTCGTCCTCGGCACCGGGGGCGCGGTCGCTCGTCGTGGAGCAGGGTCTGGTGCGGCTGCATCTGATGCGCTGGACCGAGCGGCTGGTGTGCGCGGTGCGCGACTCCAGTCACGACAGCCCGGTGGCCCGCCCGAGCGACGACTTCTCGGCGGAGTCCGGGCGCGGCCTGTTCCTCGTCGACTCCTTCGCCGACGGCTGGGGCTGGCACCCGCTGGCCGGGGCGCTGGACGGCAAGGTGGTCTGGGCGCTGTTCCGGCTGCCGCGGCCACCGGCCGAGTGACGGACCGCGGCGCCTTCGCGCGCCGCGGTTCTCCGCGCGTGCGGGTCGGGTCGCGTGCGGGGCGGGTCGCGTGCGGGTCGGGTTTCGTACGCGCCCGGCTCAGCCGGCGACCAGGTGGTCGAACTCCCCGTCCTTGACGCCGAGGAGCATGGCCTCGATCTCGGCCCGCGTGTAGACGAGCGCGGGGCCGTCGGGGAAGCGGGAGTTGCGCATCGCGACCCCGCCGTCGGGCAGCCGGGCGAACTCCACGCAGGAACCCTGGGAGTTGCTGTGCCGGCTCTTCTGCCAGGCCACGTCGGTCAGTTGCGTGGCGGCCATGCCGTTGTACACGCCGGACGCGTCTACAACGTCGTACACGTCTACAACCTCGTACGCGTCGTGGTCCACAGGTCGCTCCCCGGTGGTGCACTGGCTGATGTGGCCATTGATGCAGTGGTCAACTGTCCCGGATCATAACCTCGTTCACGTGCGGGTGCATGAGCAAATGCACGTGCACGGGCAGTGGTCCCACGGTTACAGCGGTGCCGGACGCCTGTCCGCCGAAAGCCCTTGCCCTCGTGCCCCTGCCCTCATGGACGCACGGGCACGGGAAGACGTTCCCTACCGGTGCCCGGGGTTCGGCCCGGCATGCGGTGCGGGACCCGGGCTCGCCGGGGGCGCGGGGGCGGGCTGGTAGCTTGCGGTCGTCTTCGGCCGACCCGGCCGTCCGGTGACGAGTGGGGAGCTTGCGATGGCACAGACGACTGCGGGGAGCACGGCGGTCCGGAGGGCCGGGCGGGGCGCCCGGGCCCGGTGGGGGCTGGCCGTGGCGGCCGGGGTGGCGGGCGTCCTGACGCTCACCGGGTGCACGGACGACGGTGATTCGGGGGACGCGGGCGCCTCGGGGAGCCCGGGGGCCGCCTCGTCGGGGCCGGGCGGTTCCGGGCCCTCGGCGAGCGCGTCCGCAAGCGGCGGTACGAGCGGGACGCCCGCCGGCGGCGGGGAGTTGGCGGGCAGCTGGCTGACCACCAGCGGCGGCCACGCCGTCGCCCTGGTGGTGACCGGCGACAAGGCCGCGCTCTTCGCCACCGGCGGGTCGGTGTGCAGCGGCACGGCGAGCGGCGACGCGATCCGCCTCAAGTGCACCGACGGCAGCGACGACCGGGCCGACGGGACGGTCGAGTCGGTCGGCGAGAACACCCTGAAGGTCAGCTGGCGGGGCGGCCCCGGCGAGGAGACGTACACCCGGTCGGAGGGCGGCTCGCTGCCGCCGGGGCTGCCGACGGCGGGTCCGGCCTCCTGAGTCTGAGACCCTGTGCCGTCCCCGGTTCCCCGGGGACGCTCCGCTCGCCTCCACAGGAAGACCGCCGATGCGCACCACGCACACCCTCACCGCCGCCGTCACCCTCGCCTCGGCGCTCCTGCTGACCGCCTGCGACGACGGCGGGGGCGCCGACGACGGCGCCGACCGCGGCGGCGACGGCGGCCGGGGCGGGGTCGCCGCCTGCGGGCTCGGCGACGTCGACGTGCGCGTCGACGCGAGCCCGGCGCCCGCCGCCGGGGACACCGGCACCGTCACCGTGAGCCTCGCCCGCTCCGGCGGGCCGTGCACGCTGGACGGCTTCCCCGCCGTCACCCTCGCCGCCGACGGCACCACGGCCGAGGTCCCGAAGGACCAGGCGGCCGCGGCGCAGAAGCTGACCCTCGCCGAGGGCGGCGAGGCGTCCTTCACCCTCACCTACGTACGCGGCGAGGCCGGCGGCTCCCCCGCGGGCCTCGCCGTGCGGACCGCCCGCTTCGCCCTGCCGGGCGCCGCCGAGACCCGTGACGTCCCGTGGTCGTACGGCGAGGTCGCGCTCAAGGCCGGGAAGCCGGACGCGACGGTGGGGGCGTTCCAGCAGGCGGGCGACTGAGCCGATCCGGTCCGGGGAAGCCGGAACGGTCCGGGGAGGCCGGTCCGGTCCGGGGAAGCCGGTCCGGTCCGAGGAGGCCGGTCAGGGCAGCGGGCGGAGGCGGCCGACCTGGGCGCGTTCGGCCGCGCGGGTGCCCTCCGTCCAGCCCGCCTCGTCGTCCACGCCGCGCAGCCGGGTGGTCGTGGTGCGCGGGAACATCGCCTCCAGGCGCTCGGTGACGGCCACTTGGCGGGAGGCGAGGACGGGCAGCAGCTCGGCCGCGCCGTCGCCCGTGGTCCCCTCGGTACCTTCAGCCCCTGCGGCGGCGCGCTCGGCGGTGGTCCGCTCGGCCACCGCGCGCAGGCGGGTGCCGGCCCGGTGCGCGTAGGCGGCGAGGAAGGACTGGCGGAAGGTCTTGGTCCGTTTCCGCCCGCCCGACCGCTGCGCGGCCTCCGCCTTGGTCATCGCCGCCTCGGCCTGCACCAGGAGCGAGGTGTACAGCAGCTCCACCGCCTCCAGGTCCGCCTCGAACCCGACCACGGTGGAGAAGCCGAACGCCTCGCTCCACACGGCCCGGCAGTGGTTGGCGTCGGCCACCGCGTCGAGCAGCACCGCCTTGGTCTGCTCGTACGGCGCCTCGACGCCGATCCGGCGGGCGCCGGGCGCGTCGGGCGCGGGCGCGTGGGCGGCGAGCAGCGCCTCGTCGACGCTGTGCCGGGCCATCAGCTCCTGCGCCTTCGCGCTGAGCGCCTCCGCCTCCTCGGGATAGCCGGTCGCCTCCGCCTTGGCGAGCAGCGCGCGGATCCGGGCGAGGGCCCGGGACTCGGGCCTCGCCTCGACGGTCTTCCCCTGTTGTTCCAAGGGCTCCAGGGCGGGCAGGCGCAACAGGAGGCGGTACAGCTCCAGGAGGGCGGTGGCGTGCGAGAAGCGGTCGGTACGGGCGGCCTGGTGCGGTGCGCCGGGCAGGTCGGCCAGTTGCGCGGCCCAGCGGGGGCCGCGCGGCCGGTCCCGCGCAGCCTGCGCCCGGATCAGGCCGGCGGCAAGCCGCACGTGCACGTCCCCCAGCTCGCGCCGCACGATCCGCACCAGGTCGGCGGGCTGCCATTCGCGCCGCCAGGCCGCCGCGACGAACTCCTCGCCCCGCCGCGCCAGTTCCGTGTCGGCCGCGGGGTCGGCGGCGAGCAGCGAGGCGGCGGTGTCGAGGGCGGTGTCGGCGGTGTCGTAGAGGGCGGCGGCGAAGGCGCGGTCGACGGTGCTGGGCGTACTCACCCGGCGATGGTGCCACGTGGGCCCGCGGCGTCTCATCCCGCGAAAACCGGTCGAGGCGCCGCCGCCCGGCCGCACACGATGGAGGCATGGTGGATCCGACTCTCTACACGGCGTTCCTGCTGGCCGGCTTCGCGCTGTGCGTCACCCCCGGCCCGGACATGATGTTCATCGTGGCGATGGGCGGGCGCGGCGGTCCCACGGCCGGCGTGATGGCCGCCCTCGGCGTGGCGAGCGCCATGCTGGTGCACGCGGTGGCCGCGGCGCTCGGCCTGTCGGCGCTGTTCACGGCCCTGCCGACGCTCTACCACGTGCTGCGCTGGGCGGGCGCGGCCTACCTGCTGTACCTGGCGGTGAAGGCGTTCCGGGACCGCTCGACGCCGGCCGAGGAGGGGGCGCCCCGGGGCCCGGGAATGCGGCGCGCCTTCTGGCAGGGCGCGATCACCAACCTGCTCAACCCGAAGGTGATCCTCTTCAACGTGGCCTTCCTGCCCCAGTTCGTGGACCCCTCCCTCGGCCACGTCCCCGGCCAACTGCTCGTGCTCGGCGGCACGCTGGTGGTGCTGGGCTTCCTGACCGACGGGCTGATCGGCCTGGTCTCGGGGCGGCTGGCCGGCCTGCTGCGGCGCAGCAAGCGGGTGAACCGCTGGATGAACATCGCCTCCGGGACGGTGTTCACGGGCCTCGCGGTGCGGCTGGTGGTGGCGTCGCCGAAGTGACCGTCAACCACCGGTTGACACTCCCCGGCGAGGCAACCTACGGTTGACACATGACGATGAATCCGGGCATCGCGTCGACCGTGCGCCTCGACGAACTCATCGACGCGATCAAGACGGTCCACCCCGAGCCCCTGGAGCAGCTCCAGGACGCGGTCATCGCCGGGGAGCACCTCGGCGAGGTCGCCGACCACCTCATCGGCCACTTCGTGGACCAGGCCCGGCGCTCCGGCGCGTCCTGGTCGGACATCGGCCGGAGCATGGGCGTCACCCGGCAGGCCGCCCAGAAGCGCTTCGTGCCGAAGGAGTCGGCCGGCCTCGACGCGAGCGCCGGCTTCAGCCGCTACACGCCCCGCGCGCGCCAGGCCGTGAGCGCCGCGCACGACGCGGCGGTGGCCGCCGGTGCCACCGAGGGGCTGCCCGAGCACCTGCTGCTCGGCCTGCTCACCGAACGCGACGCCTTCGCCGCGCACGCGATCACCGCCCAGGGCGTGCCCCTCGACGCGGTCCGCGAGGCGGCCACCCGGGTGCTGCCTCCGGCCGCCGCGGACGTCCCGGGGCTGATCCCGTACGGCCCCGCCGCCAAGAAGGTCCTGGAACTGACCTTCCGCGAGGCCCTGCGCCTCGGCCACAACTACGTCGGCACGGAGCACATCCTGCTCGCCCTCCTGGAGCACGAACACGGCGCGGGCGTGCTCAGCGGCCTCGGCGTCACCAAGGACGCGGTCGAGCGGTGGCTCGCGGAGGCACTGGCGAAGTTCGTGACGCCGGCGGGGGCGGAGCCGGCACCGGGCGCCGGGCCGACGGCGGGGGCGACCCCGGCGCCGGGCGCCGGGCCGACGGCGGAGGCGACCCCGGCGCCGGGCGCCGGCGAGGAGTCCGGGCAGGGGCCCGAGCCGGGGCAGGGGCGGGGGCGGGAGCTGCGGCAGGAGTCCGGGCGGGAGCCGGGACAGGAATCCGGGCGGGAGTCGGGGCAGGGCTGAGCGTCGAGGTCGGACCGCGTCCCGTCGCGAGGCCGATGTCAGACCCCGGTGCGAGACTCGCCGTATGGCCGAAAGGTGGGCACTCGCCCCGGCCGAGGGCGGTGGCGTGGAGGTCGCTCCCCTCGGTCCTGACGGGCTGCCCGCCGGGCCGGTGCGGCGGGAGGCCGGTCCCGCCGAGGCCGTAGGCGACCGGCCGGAGGCCACCCGGTGGGTCTGGCGGTCCACCGCCGACCTCCACCCCCGCCTCGCCGCCGCCGGGGTCCGGGTGGAGCGGTGCTACGACATCGAGGTGGCCGAGACCCTCCTCCTCGGCCACGAGGGGCGGTACGGCGAGCCGCGTTCCGCCGCCGCGGCCCTCGCCCGCCTGCGCGGCACCCCCGTCCCGCCCGATCCGCCGCCGCGCTTCGCCGAGCGGGGCGCCCAGTCCTCGCTCTTCGAGCCGCCCACCGTCCACCTCCCCCTTGCCGACCTGCTCGCGGTCTACGCCGAGCAGCAGCGGCGCCACGAGCGCGCCGCGCACCCGGACCGGATGCGGCTGCTGACCGCGGCCGAGTCCGCCGGCACCCTGGTGGCCGCCGAGATGAACCGCGCCGGGCTGCCCTGGCGGGCCGACATGCACCGCGAGGTGCTGCGCGACCTGCTGGGCGAGCGGTACGCGGGCGGCGGCGAGCCCCGCCGGCTCGCCGAGCTGGCCGACGAGGTGTCCGCCGCCTTCGGCCGCCGGGTCAGACCCGACCTGCCCGCCGACGTCCTCAAGGCGTTCGCGCAGGCCGGCGTGAAGGTGGCCTCGACCCGGCGCTGGGAGCTGCGGTCGGTCGACCACCCGGCGGTGAAGCCGCTCCTGGAGTACAAGCGGCTGTACCGGATCTGGGTCGCGCACGGCTGGTCCTGGCTGCAGGACTGGGTGCGCGACGGCCGCTTCCGTCCCGGCTTCCTGATCGGCGGCGCGGTCTCCGGGCGCTGGGTGACCAACGGCGGGGGCGCGCTCCAGATCCCGAAGGTGATCCGGCGGGCCTGCGTCGCCGACCCCGGCTGGCGCCTGGTGGTCGCCGACGCCGACCAGATGGAGCCCCGCGTCCTCGCGGCCATCTCCCGCGACCCGGCGCTGATGGAGGTGGCGGGCCGGTCGGCCGACCTCTACCAGGCGGTGTCCGAGCGGGCCTTCGCCGGCGACCGCGACCGGGCCAAGCTCGCGGTGCTCGGCGCGATGTACGGGCAGACCAAGGGCGACGGCCTCAAGAACCTCGCCGCGCTGCGCCGCCGCTTCCCGCGGGCGGTCGCCTACGTCGACGACGCGGCCCGGGCCGGCGAGGAGGGCCGCCTCGTCCGCACCTGGCTGGGCCGCACCTGCCCGCCGGCCGCGGACCCGTCCGACGACGCGGCGGAGGAGGCCGGGCTGCCCCAGGGCGGTGACCCGGACGCCGGCCCGCGGGAGTGGACGCCGGGCCACGCCTCGGGCGACGCGCGGGCCCGCGGTCGCTTCGCGCGCAACTTCGTCGTCCAGGGCAGCGCCGCCGACTGGGCCCTGCTGCTGCTCGCCGCGCTCCGCCAGCGCCTCGCCGGCCTCGCCGCCGAGTTGGTCTTCTTCCAGCACGACGAGGTGATCGTGCACTGTCCCGAGCAGGAGGCCGACACGGTCGTCGCGGCGATCCGCGAGGCCGCCGACCTGGCGGGCCGGCTGACGTTCGGCGAGACGCCGGTGCGGTTCCCGTTCACGACGGCGGTGGTGGAGTGCTATGCCGACGCGAAGTGAGGGGCGGGATGTCGGGCGGCGGGGCGTGTGAGCACCGCATGCGCGGCCGGCCGTGTACGCGGGGGCGAGGCAGGCCGGCCGAGCCGATCCCCTCCGGCATGAACCACACCTCCCCCTCTCGGCCTGCGATAGGAGGCCAGCCGGTCGGGTAGACGGGAGCAAGGGGCGGGCGGGGCGGGCCAGAGGGGGCAGAGCATGTCGGGGAACCAGCGTCGCGCCGCGAGGTCGGACCGTCTCCAACTCCTCGGGTACCTGGCCTCACTGTCCGCGATCTCGATGGCGACGGGGTTCGCGGTCGGCGCCCTGCTCGGGGGCGCGCGGGACTGGCTGCGCGACGGCCTCGTCATCGGCGTGATCGCGGCGGCCTCGGGATGGGGCGCGTTCGCCGTGGTGTGGCGTCTGGAGAGCCGCCGAGCCCGCGGCTTCGGCCTGGACGCCGACCGGTGGATAAGGCTCGGGCGGGAGGTGCGCCGCGGGACGCCGCCCACCGACCCGGCCGTCCGCCCGGCGGTGCTCGAGATCCTCGCGCGCCAGCGCCGGACGCTGGAGCAGCAGCGCGCGAGCGGTTGGACATGGCTGCGCCTCGCCCTGATCGTCCTGTGGCTCTCGACGGCGGTGTTCCGCGCCCTCGACGGCTCGTACGCCCTGGCCGCCCTGTTCCTCGTCCTCAGCACGCTCTTCCTCCTGACCCCGCTCACACTGCGCCGCCAGGAACGCCGACTGGCCGCCGCTTCCCGGGCGTTGCGCGCCGAAGACGCCGCGGAACAACCGAGCCCCTGACCACACGCGGCGTCCGCTCGTACCGCCGAAGCGGGCGTACCGGCACCCAGCCATGGCCGATCCCGACCACACCGCACCGCCCCCGTCCGCCGGCCGACGTCCGACGCACACGGCGGAGACTGCGGATGGGCGACCGCCCCTCACCATTGCTGGGCCGCGCGCGACGTGCTCCCCTCCGAGCCAGCCTCCGACGCCCCGCGCGACGCCTCAGCCATCGCGCACGACACGGGCAAACCACGTGGCCGGCGACCACACTCACCGCACGGCGACGAGGCATCCTCCACTCCCGCAGGAGGTGACGATCACTCCGCCGAGCCGGAAACCCCGCGCCGGCCCGCCTGGAAGCGCGCTTTCTTCTGCCGGTTGCCGCACGTGTTCATGTCGCACCACCTGCGCGTACGACTCTGGCTGGTGTCGAAGAAGGCGGCTCGGCAGGTCGGCGACGCGCACAGGGCCAGCCTCCCGTCCCGCTCACCCGCGATGATGTCGACCGCGTCGGCGGCGATCACGCCGAGGGCGTCCTCCACGGAGGAGCCCGAGCCGAGCTGCCAGCGCCGCTCACCCTCGGGCGTCAGGACGGCCGCGGCCCGGCTTCGGACGCTGCGGTCGTTGATGACGCGGACAGCGGAGGCGGGAAGTACGTCCCCTGTGGCGGCGGCTGTGGCGGCGGCGTGGATCGACTCCCGCAGCTCCCGGGCGAGTTCGAGCTGAGCAGGGGTGCACGACGCCACGGCGAGGCCACTCACCGCCAGCCAGTCCACGAGCCGCTGCGGCGTGGGGACGCGCTCCACGGGATCACCGTGCCGCTCCGACAGAGTCCCCGTGAAGCTGGTCGCCAGCACCTTGCCGAGGCGGAAGTCAGGGAACTCACTACGCATGGAACCACCTTAGCCGGTTGCAGCACACCCACAAGCCCTGCTAGAACCGTCTTAGCCGGTTCACCCATGGCCAGGAGGTCTCATGCCCCGCCCAGCCGCCGACGTACAAGCCTTCGCATCCCGCGCAACCGACGCCGACCTGGCCGATCTGCGCGCCCGCCTGACCGCGGCACGCCTACCGGAACCCGAGACGGTCCACCCCTCCCGCCCCGGCCCCCGCCGCTGGGACCAGGGCGTGCCGCTCGCCGACCTCACCGACGTCGTGGACTACTGGCGCACCACGTACAACTGGCGGTCGTTCGAGGAAGACCTCAACCGCGTCGGCCAGTTCCGCACGACCATCGACGACCTGGGCATCCACTTCCTGCACCGCCGATCCCCGCGCGCGGACGCCACTCCCCTGCTCATGACGCACGGCTGGCCGGGCAGCATCGCGGAGTTCATCGACGTCGTGGACGAATTGGCAGACCCAGAAGCCCCCGAAGCACCGGCCTTCCACATCGTGGCCCCGTCCCTCCCCGGCTTCGGCTACAGCGACAAGCCGGCCACCACCGGATGGGGAACGGAGAAGATCGCGGCCGCCTGGGTAGAACTCATGGCACGGCTCGGCTACGACCGCTTCGCGGCCCACGGCGGCGACTGGGGCGGCAACATCACCACGGTCCTCGGCGGCAGGTTCCCGGAGCACGTCCTGGGCATCCATACGACGTTCGCCGAGGGCCCGCCCGGCCTGACGACGGACGGCCTGACGACGACCGAGCGCAGGTGGGCCGAGGAAACCCACAACTTCTGGCACCACCGCGCCGCATACGCCAAACAGCAGGCCACCCGACCGCAGACCATCGGCTACTCCCTCGTGGACTCACCGGTCGGCCTCCTCGCCTGGATCCTCGACAAGTTCGCCGAGTGGTCGGACACCGAGGACAGCCCCTTCGAGACGATCTCCAGGGACCGCATCCTCGACGACGTCACCCTGTACTGGCTGACACGCACCGGCGCCTCAGCAGCCCGCATCTACTACGAGAGCCACAACTCCCTCGACCCCGAACTCCGGGTCGACGTCCCGTCGGCGATCACGATGTACCCCCGCGACATCGAGAAGTGCCCACGCCCCTGGGCAGAGCAGCGCTACCGCCGACTCGTCCGCTGGAACTCCCCCGACTCCGGAGGCCACTTCCCCTCCCTGGAGGCCCCCACCCACTTCATCAAAGACCTGCAAGAGGGCCTCACAGCGGTACTGACCGCAGCCACCTGACCTCACCGCGAGCCATTCGCGCCCCGGGGCACACGGATCCGCCGACCACCGACAGGCCTTCCCACGCGCGGCAGCCGATCAGGCCGGAGCCAAAAGGACCCCGGGGAGACCACCGGCCCGCACGGCCTCCCGGCGGTGAACACCAGCCCGGGCAGGCGCTCGCCATGCTCCCCGAAGTACTGGCCTCGGGCATCGTCGGGAAGACCGCTCCCGCAGCTGGGAAGAGGGCCGACCCGGCTGCCCTACCGGCACGTGCACGCGGCCAGCTCATCGAGGCCGGCCCCCAGGCTGATGAGGAACTCGTCCGTCCCCACCCCCCGAGCGAGGGCCAGCGAGATGCCGCCGAGCATGCCGGGCAGGACGGACGGAGAGGTGTAGTGGTGCGCCCCTATCCAGCGCCGAACGGCGAGCGCCAAGGCGGTTCACACAGACGTCGATCGATCACCGCCCTGTCCCCGGCGACCTCAGAAACCGATGAGAGCCGTCCAGGCCGCATTACGCCGTGAGCGGGGCCGAGCCATCGGGGCAGTGCCTTTCCGCCGAGCCGCCGGCCCAATGCCCGCCTGCGTTTGACGGAGCCGCCTTCGGGATTCGGACCCGAGACCTACGCATTACGAGACCGAGAGTGTTCATGCTGCATGGTGCCTGGTTGTGCTGCCGAGTGACGTTCTGCCTGATCAGAGGAGGTGCGACAGGTTGACCTGCGCTATCCCGTGATCCACTGTCCGAAGGCGTCTGTCCACCGGCTGTCCACCGACGGAGGTTGTCGCCGGCCCAGCAGGGAGACCGGAGCCGGGCTCCCGACGACGCGTCGATCAGGCGGAGATGCGAACAGATGTCGCTGTAGAACATACACAAGCGCCCCGTCGCTGAGGTCCGGTCACCGCCACCTCCAGTTCCGGTGCCAGAGGCGCCGCGGGCGGCGAGATCGCCCACGCCTGTGGATGCCCGGGGTCGACACAACTGGCCGGGTCAATTGTCGTCGAGCCGTTCGTCAAGGATCTCGGCAGCCCAGGCGCGCAACCGTCGGCGCATATCCTCCACTTGGCCGCCGTCGACGCCGTAGGCCTCGTACTCCCGGTCCGGCCAGCGGTCGACTGCCCGCAGCGCTAGGGCGAAGTAGCTCGGATCGAACCCGGCGTCGTGCTCCGACGCCAACTGCAGCAGCCGCCCACTGGAGTACCGCCCGGAGGCGAGCGCGGCATTCACGTCGAGGTAATCCCGTGGCGCGGCCCGTCCGAACAGCGTGGTCACCTTGTTGGCAACCGCGTCATCGGGGTGCAGTACCGGACCGATCTCCAACACCGCAGGCGGCCGAGCCCGCCAGTCGCACCCGAGTTCCACCTTCGCCCTGTGCCCCTGTTCGTCGGCAACCGCAAACCGGGCGAACACCTCGGCGGACTTCTCCACCTCGACGGTCAGGTCGGCCGCCCGGTAGGCCGCAACCACCGCCTCGACAGCTTCGGAGAAGGCGACGGGGTCGGCGATGTCCGTGAAGAGGTCGACGTCGTCCGACAGCCGTTCCAGGAACCCGTGCGCCTGAACCGCGTACCCGCCGGCCAGGACGAAGCCGTATCTCTCGGCGGCTTCAAGACCGATACGGGCGAGTCGGGCATGAAACGGATCCATGCGGGCGAATACTACGCAGCCCTGCGGGCCAACTGCGGGAATCGCTCTTCCCACGCCAACCGTGCGCGCGGCGGAAGCCACAGCCTCTGCCACACGGTCGAGAGGAGCACCGCGTCCAGGAACTGCCGTAGCTCTTCCACATGCATGGCCTCACGGAGGACCGTCTCGTAGAGCATCCGCAGGTCGACGTCGTCCGACAGGTCGTAGACGCGCTTGGGCGTCCAGTCCAGTGCGGTCGGCAGAACCACCACTCCCGCTACCGGACCAGTCAGTTCCTCCAAGGTCTCCGGAACCGTGTAGGGCCGGATCTCCGCATACCGCACCCGTGCCTCCATGCATCCAGTATGCCCCTGCCCGCGCATTGTCCGCCGGTAGCTGTGACGTCTCGCGCCCGGTCCTGGGCAGCATGCAGGACCACCGAGCCGGCTCACGTCCCTCGCGTTCGGCAGGCCGACTCGCGCGCGTGACGGAAAGTGCTCGCCTGCCCTCTTCCTGTCACTCCCTGAGTGAGGACAACTGAGTATCGCCGACACGCTCACCGTCACCCCGGCCGGGTTGGTGGAGCAGTGACGCAAGGAACTAGGGCGCGAGTTCGGTCTGCCGACGGTGATCGCCCGGTGCCAGGGCTGGGAGGAGACGAACGCGGAGCGGCCGGTGGTGCTCGCCTCGATCGCCACCGCGCGCTGGGAGCCACTCAAGTCCCAGCTGACCGGGGGCAGCGGGATGTGGTGGTGGCGGACGAGGCGCACGGTGCAGAAACCGCAGATTCTACACGCAGCTTACCGCGAGAAGCGTGGTTTTCAGGCCCCAACTCCCTAAACGGGACAGCCTTCTAGACGGGCGTTCGACAGAACCCTTATCACCGAAGAGAGACCCGGCCGGTACTGACATCACCGGTCGCGAGGCCTCGATCCTGACCTTCGGAACCAAGGAGCAAGTCCGTGTCCACTACAGCAACAAGCGTCGGCGCCGCCAAGCACCTCACCTCGCTGACCCCGCAGCCCGAAGCGCTCGACCCCGATGCCAAGATGCCGGCCCGTGTCGAGCAGGGCGTCGACCCGAAGGACGTCAACCAGGCGTTGGACGCGATCGAAACAGTCATAGTCGACTCCTCGAACCCTGAACTCTCCGGGCAGGAACTCCACGGCTTCGTCGACATGATCGCCAACCATGCCCCCGACCCCGTCGCCGCGTTCAAGGCGTTCACCACCCAACACGACATCCAGGTCGTGGAGTGGGACACGTCCTCTCTCGCCGAGGCCCTCCGCGGCAAATTCCACGCTTACTACCTGCAGCTCATCGTCGGCCGCCGCATCCTCGTCGTCCCCGTCGGCCAAGACCCCGCCTTCTGCCTCCACGCCGCCCGTGCCCTCCTCACCCACCAGGAGGCAACCACGTGACCGCCGACATCCTCCGCGACCTCACGCTCACGGTCCGCCGCAGCCCCGTCTCCTCCCCCGGCAAGGCCGCCGAACTCCGCGACTTCCTCCCCGATGAAGGCACCGCCACCGTCATCTACGACCGGCACCTCACCAACCCGGGCACGGCCGTCTGGCTCGCCCGACTCGCGCTCCGCGAGCACGGCTACGCCGTCACCGAGGTGATCCTCGACGGGATGGGCCCGGACATCACCGCGCTGTTTCGGGAAGCGTCCCGGCTCCGCCTGAACGTCGAGCTGGGATCCCATGCCACCGTCCCCAGGGTCGTGGCCAACGAGCACGACCCCGCCTCGTACTTGATCCCCGCTGGCTGGGATCTCGCGGATGCCGCCGACCGGCTGCCCGCCGCACATGAGGCGGCCCGCCAGGAAGTCGTGCGCAACCTGCGAAGGATCGCCGCCGAGAAGCTGAAGGCCGGCGACGCCCTCGATCGGGCCCTCGACACGGCGGCCGGGATGATCCTGGAGACCGGAGACCCGGGTCTTGTATGGGAGACGCTCACCCGCGTCCTCAATCAGGTCGAGTCCGAGCAGGCGGAGGTTCCGGCATGACGACCGTCTTGAGCGCCGACGCCGCCAACATCATCAAGCAGCTGCGCGCCGACCAGGCCGCAGGCACCGCGGCCGGGCTCGGCACCCCCGACTGGGACGCCTTCCATGACCTGCTCGTCGAGTTGGTCGCCGAGGCCCCCGACCCGAAGGCTCGTGTCTGCGAGATCGCCGATCTCATCGAAGGCCACGCGCACACCCGCGAGGCCACCGCGTGAGCGCGGCCACCCACCCGAGCACCCGGGGCGCACTCGTGGGTGCCCCCGGCCGTCCGGCCTCACCCCGGCCGAGATCGTCCACCGGGCCTGATCGCCTCGGACACGCCGAGCGCTCCGCCGCTCCTCACCGGCATACTGGCCGGCGCTGTGGCCAGCGGCTTCACCGACGCCCACCTCGCCCGGCTGGGCGTCGTAATCATGACCGTTCTGTATTTCCTGCGCGGCTGACCACGCAGGGAACCGCGGCGATCAGCCCCCGCCGTCGGAGCTGAGGTTGAGTGGCCTATGAGGCATGCGAGGTGGCCGAGCGCGTGTGCCGCCGTCCTGGTCGGCGAACACGAGCTGCAATCCGATGGCACCAGCTCGCCAGGTGCCAGGCCAGCCGAGTACCCCGAGCCAGTTGTGAGTTCTGTCCGGACCGGACAGTTTCGACGGCGCCTGTCCACCACCGGGAGGAGACGGTCGCAATTCACCCGCCGATCAGGCGCAGCAAGAGTCTCCTGATGGAGTGTCAAGCACGACTGTCCACCGGTTGTCCACCGGGACCCTGTGCGCAATCCTCGTCCGCCCTCTGAAGGCTGATAAAAGGCCAGTTCAGAGCGTTGCATCGTTACTCTCGTCACAGAAAGGAAAACTTCGACCTACGCATTGCGACGCACAGGTAGACAGTGTCCGATCTGCCCAGATTCCAAGGTCAACGAAAACCAAGAAACCCCAAGTCAAAGGCTTGACCTGGGGTTCACCATGGAGCCGCCTTCGGGATTCGAACCCGAGACCTACGCATTACGAGTGCGTTGCTCTGGCCATCTGAGCTAAGGCGGCGCGCCGTGCGCACCTATGGTGCGATCAGCAACGTCGGTAAGTCTACACAGTTTCGCAGGGTGCTCCGCACCCGCCCCAGAGGGGACGGGTGCGGGGCGGGAGGGGCAGGTCAGGCGCAGCGTTTGCCGTTCTTCGGTGGGGTGCCGCGGAGGAGGTACGTGTTGATCGCGGTGTCGATGCAGGCGCTGCCGCGGCCGTAGGCCGTATGGCCGTCGCCGTCGTAGGTGAGGAGGTGGCCGGAGGAGAGCTGGGCGGCCAGGGCCTTGGCCCAGGGGTAGGGGGTGGCCGGGTCGCGGGTGGTGCCGACGACCACGACCGGGGCGGCGCCGGCGGCCTCGATGCGGTGGGGTTCGCCGGTGGGGGCCACCGGCCAGTACGTGCAGTTCAGGGAGGACCAGGCCAGGCCCTCGCCGAAGACGGGGGACGCCTTCTCGAAGGAGGGCAGTGCCTCGCGGACCTCGTCGGGGGTGGAGAAGGCGGCGGGGAGGTCGAGGCAGTTCACGGCCGCGTTGGCGGACATGAGGTTGCTGTAGCCGCCGTCGGCCTCGCGCTCGTAGTAGCTGTCGGAGAGGATGAGCAGGCCCGCGCCGTCCTTCTCCTTCATCGCCGAGGCGAGGGACTCGCGCAGTTGCTGCCAGGCGCCCTCGTCGTACATCGCCGCGATCACGCCCGTGGTGGCCAGGGACTCGGTGAGCTTGCGGCCGTCGGCGTCGCCGGTGGGGACGGGGCGGGAGTCGAGGCGGGTGAAGAAGGACTTGAGGTTCTTGCCGATCGTGGCCGGGGGCGTGCCCTTGGCGCCCAGGGGACAGTCGGTGCGGCGTGCGCAGTCCTTCGCGAAGGACTGGAAGGCCGTCTCGAAGCCCGCCGTCTGCTCCAGGTTCAGCCGCCGGGCCGGCAGCGCCGGGTCCATCGCGCCGTCGAGGACGAGGCGGCCCGCCCGCTTCGGGAACAGCCCGGCGTAGGTGGCGCCGAGGAATGTGCCGTAGGAGGCCCCGACGTAGTTCAGGCGGGAGTCCCCCAGGATCGCGCGCAGGACGTCCATGTCCCGGGCCGCCTCTACCGTCGAGACGTGGCGCAGCAGCTTGGGCGCGTTCGCGCCGCAGCCCTCGGCGAACTTCTTGTAGGCACCGACCAGCTCGTCCTGCTCGCCCGCGTCGTCGGGCGTGGTGTCCGTCTGTGTGTACGCGTCCATTTCGCGGCCGTCGAGGCACTCTACGGGCTCGCTGCGGGCCACGCCCCGGGGATCGACCGCCACCATGTCGTACCGGGCGCGCACCTCGGCCGGGTAGCCGATGCCCGCGTACTGCTGGAGGTAGCCGACCGCCGAGCCGCCCGGGCCGCCCGGATTGACCAGGAGCGATCCGATGCGCTTGCCCGGGCCCGTGGCCTTCTTGCGGGCCACGGCGAGGCGGATGTCGCCGGTGTCCGGTTTCGCGTAGTCGAGGGGGGCCTTCATGGTGGCGCACTGGAAACCGGGTGCACCGCAGTCGCGCCAGCGCAGCCGCTGGCCGTAGTACGGCGCCAGGGCGGCCGGTGTCGCCGTCGGCAGCGCCGCGAGGGTGGCCTGCGCGGCTCCGGGCTCCGCACCCGCGGACGTGGACGCGCCTCCGGCCGCCGAGCAGGCCGTGCCGAGGAGCGCGGCGGTGAGCAAGGTCGCCGCCGCTCGGGTGCGGGGGCGGTTCCTGCGGTGGGTGGGCGTGCGCCGTGTGTGCATACCGCCACCGTAACTCTCCGCAGTGGTGCGTGTGCTTCCTGTGGATAACGGGTGCCTCGTACGAGTTACCCGCCCAGGCCTGGTCCGCCCCGGCCCGCCCCGGTCCGTCGCGGCCCGCTCCTGCGTCGGGCCGCCCGGTTCAGCCCGCCCGCAGCGCCATCGTCATCGCCTCCACCGCCAGCAGCGGCGCCACGTTGCCGTCCAGCGCGTCCCGGCACGCGGAGATCGCCTCGATGCGGCGCAGCGTGGACTCCGGGGGACCGCTCCGGGCGACGCGCTCCAACGCGTCCCCGGCGTCGGCGTTGGCGATGGCCACGCGGGAGCCGAGCTGGAGGGCGAGGACGTCGCGGTAGAAGGAGGTGAGGTCGGTCAGCGCGAGGTGGAGGCTGTCGAGCTGCGTGCGGGTGCGGCGGCGCTTCTGCATCTTCTCCAGGTCGTTGATCACCCCCGCCGTGCCGCGCGGCAGCCGGCCGCCCTGCGCCGCACCGAGCGCCGCCTTCAGCTCCTCGGTCTCCTTGGCATCCATCTCCTCGGCGAGCTGCTTGGCGTCCGCCGCCGCCGCGTCGACCAGCTCCTGGGCGGCCCTGAGCGCCCCGCCCACATCCTCGACCCGCAGCGGCAGCCGCAGCACCGTGGTGCGGCGCTCCCGCGCGGCCGGGTCGGTGGCCAGGCGCCGGGCCCGGTCGACGTGTCCCTGCGTGGCCCGGGCCGCCGCGGCGGCGGCCTCCGGCTCGACGCCCTCGCGGCGCACCAGCAGGTCGGCGACGGCCTCGACCGACGGCGTGCGCAGGGTGAGGTGGCGGCAGCGGGAGCGGATCGTGGGCAGGACGTCCTCGACGGAGGGGGCGCACAGCAGCCACACCGTGCGCGGGGCAGGCTCCTCGACGGCCTTGAGCACGGCGTTCGCCGACCGCTCGTTCAGCCGCTCGGCGTCCTCGACGAGGATGACCTGCCAGCGGCCGTTCGCCGGCGAGGTGAACGACTTGCGGACCGTGTCCCGCATGTCGTCCGCGAGGATCTGGGTGCCGACCGCGGCGACCGTGCTGACGTCGGCGTGCGTGCCGACCAGGGCCGTGTGGCAGCCGTCGCAGAAGCCGCAGCCGGGGGCGCCGCCGAGCGCGCGGTCGGGGCTCACGCACTGGAGCGCGGCGGCGAAGGCCCGCGCCGTCTGGTTGACGCCGGCGCCGGGGGGGCCGGTGAACAGCCACGCGTGCGTCATCTTCGACGCCTCGGGCAGCGGTCCGTCGGTCGCCGCGGCGGTGACGAAGGCGTCGGCGTCACGGGCCGCGGCGGCGAGCTGGTCGCTCACCTTCTCCTGCCCGACGAGGTCGTCCCACACGGTCATGGGTCACGCCGTCCTTCCGTCACATCCACGCTCACGCGCCACCGCGTCCGCGCTCACGCGCCCGCTCCGCCTCCGGGTCCGGCGGTGCCGCACCCCATTGTGCGATGCGGCACCGACAACGGCGTCCGAGCAGCAGGTCAGCGCCGGCCGCGGCCCCGCCACGAGCGACCGCCACCGCTGCCGTCGCCCTGCCCCCGGTCACCCCGGCCACGCCGGTCCCGGTCGTCCTCGTCGGCGCCGCCGTGCGGTCCGAGCAGCTCGTCCGCCAGCGACGGGAGGTCGTCCAGCGGCGTCTCCTCGGCCCAGTCGGAACGGCGCCTGCGGGAGGGCGGTGCCTGGCCCGGGTCGATCCGGGGCAGCTCCCGCGTGTCCCGCGTGCGGTCCTCCGGCTCCGGCTCCGGCGCGGGGGCGGCGGCTGGGGCCGCGTCCTCGTCACGGAAGTAGCCCCGCGGCAGCCGGTCGGCGGGGGTCTCGCCCCGCGCCTGCTCCTTCCGGGCGCGATCGTCCCGCACGCGTGCGTCCTGGGCGCGATCGTCCCGCACGCGTGCGTCCTGGGCGCGATCGTCCCGCACGCGCGCGTCCCGCACGTCCTCGCTCCGCGCTCCCTCGTCCCGTACCCGCGGCAGCACGGCCGTCTCGTCCGCCGCGCCCCCCGTCGCCGGCGGCAGCACCGTCGTCTCGTCCGCGGCCCCCGGCGGCGGTACGGCCGGCAGGACCGCCGTCTCCTCGGACGCGTTCGGCGGCATCGGAGGGATGGGCAGCTCGGCCGTCACCTCGGACTCCGACGGCTCTGGCTCGGCGGTGCGGCCCCCAGGGGTGCCGGTGCCGGCCCGTTCGTCCCGCACCGGCCGCAGTACGGCCGTGTCGTCCGCCGCACCCTCCGGCGTGTCGCCCGGCCCGTCACCCGGCGCGACCACCGGCGTCGGCACGGTCACCGCGTCCGTGGGAGGCGCGGTCGGCGGGGTCTCCGGCTCGGGGGCCGCCGCCGCGGCAGCCGCCGCCTGCTCCGCCGCCCGGCGTGCCGCCTCGGCGCGCAGCAGGGCCTCCTCGGCCTTGCGCTGCTTCTCCAGGCGCCGCTCCTCGGCCTCGGCGCGCTCGCGGCGCTCCTCCTCGGCCCGCTTGCGCAGCCGCGCCTGCTCCTCCTGGCGCCGGGCCTCCGCCTCGGCGCGGGCCTTCTCCTCGGCCAGCAGCCGGGCCCGCTCCTCCTCGGCCTTGCGGTGGGCCTCCTCGGCGCGCTGCCGGGCCTCCTCCGCCTGCCGTTCGGCCTCGCGGCGCTGGGCCTCCTCCAGCTCGCGCCGCTTGCGCTCCTCCTCCTCGGCGCGCAGCCGCTCCAGCTGCTCCTGGCGCTCGCGCTCCAGGCGCTCCTCCTCGGCCTTGCGCGCGGCCTCCTCCTCCGCCTTGCGGCGGGCCTCCTCCTCGGCCTTGCGGCGCGCCTCCTCGCGGGCCTCGATCTCGGCCTGGGAGAGCGGCAGCACCTGGTCGAGCCGGTGGCGTACGACGCTGCCGACGGCCTCGGGCTCCTGGCCGGCGTCCACCACCAGGTAGCGGCCGGGGTCGGCGGCGGCCAGGGTGAGGAAGCCGGTGCGCACGCGCGCGTGGAACTCGGCCGGCTCGGATTCCAGGCGGTCCGGCGCCTCGGTGAACCGCTCGCGCGCGGCCTCCGGGGACACGTCCAGGAGCACGGTCAGGTGCGGGACCAGGCCGTTGGTCGCCCAGCGGTTGATGCGGGCGATCTCGGTGGGCGACAGGTCGCGCCCGGCGCCCTGGTAGGCCACCGAGGAGTCGGTGTAGCGGTCGGAGACGACCACGGCGCCCCGTTCCAGGGCGGGCCGGACGACGGTGTCGACGTGCTCCGCGCGGTCCGCGGCGTACAGCAGCGCCTCCGCGCGGTGCGAGAGGCCGGCGCTGGAGACATCGAGCAGGATCGAGCGCAGCCGCTTGCCGACCGGCGTGGCGCCGGGCTCGCGGGTGAGCACCACCTCGTGGCCCTTGGCCCGGATCCACTCGGCCAGCGCCTCGGCCTGGGTGGACTTCCCGGCGCCGTCGCCGCCCTCCAGGGCGATGAAGAAGCCGTTCGCCGCGGGCGCGGGCACGGGGTCGTCGCCGCCGAGCAGCGCGTCGCGCAGGTCGTGGCGGAGCGGGACGCCGGAGCGGTCGTCGACCTTGGCGAGGACCAGCGCGGCCACCGGCAGCAGCAGGGCGCCGGCCAGCATCAGCAGGAAGGCGGCGCCGCCGTGCGCGAAGAGGAACTTGCCGTTCTCCAGGCGGTGCGGTCCGATCGCCGCGGCCAGCAGGGGCGCGACGACCGCGCCGAGGGCCACGCAGACCCGGACCACGGCGTGCAGGTGCTCGGTGGTGCGGGCGCGGCGCTGCTCCTCGGTCTCCTGGTCGAGCAGCGCGTGCCCGGTGTTGGCGGCGACGCCCGCGGCGGTGCCTGCCAGGGCGAGGATCAGCAGCACGGTGGTGGCGTCGGGCACCAGGCCGACCGCGAGCAGGGCCACGCCGGCGAAGGCGATGGCCAGGGCGAGCAGCCGGCGGCGGGAGAGCGAGGGCAGCAGGGCGGGGGCGGTGCGGATGCCGACGACGACTCCGCCGGTCAGCGCGGCCACCATCAGCCCGTAGAGCACCGGGCCGCCGCCCAGGTCCTTGGCGTGCAGCACCGCCACGGCCACCGCGGCGGAGATCGCGCCGGCGACCGCCGCGCAGGCGGCCACCAGCAGCCGGACGGCGCCGGTGCGGCCCCGGTCAGGCCCTGCGGCGTTCTTCGGGCGGCGCAGCCCCTCCAGCGGCGAACGCGCGCGTGGCGTGCGCCCGCCGGGCAGCTCCAGGAAGGTGACGACCGACAGGGACGCGGCGAACAGCCCGGCCGCCACGTACGAGCCGAGCGCCGCCTGGTGCTGGTCGAACCAGTCGATCCCGGCACCCAGCAGGTTGTTCAGCAGACTCGCGACGACGAGCACGGCACCGGCCAGCGGCACGGCGACGAAGCTCGTGCGCAGGGCGAGGCGGCGCAGCGCGTCCATGTGGTCCGGCAGCGGCCGTATCGCCGCGCCCTCGGGCGGCGGCGGGGGCAGCAGGGCGGGGGCGGCGCTCTCGCGGCACACCGTCCAGAAACGCTCGGCGACGCCGCTGAGGAAGACGGTCACCAGGAGGACGGCCGGCGCGTCGTCCGGGGTCCAGTCGATCCACAGCGGGGCCACGATCAGCAGCGCGGCCCGCAGGCCGTCGGCGCCGACCATGGTCCAGCGGCGGTCCAGCGGCCCCTCCGGCGAGGTGAGCGAGGTGAGCGGCCCGAGCAGCACGGCACCGAAGAGCAGCGTCGCCAGGATGCGCACGCCGAAGACGATCGCCACCGCGAACGCCACGCCCCGGTAGCCGCCGCCGAAGGAGCCCGCCCCGATGGCGGCCTGCACGACGAGCAGGACCAGCACAAGCAGGGCGAGCGTGTCGCCGACACCTCCCACCAGCTGTGCGCTCCACAGCCGCCGCAACTGCGGACGGCGCAGCAGGGAGCGGACGGCGCGCTCGCGGGAGTCCGCGACGAGGGCGTCATCCGAGGTGGGGTGAGGGGCCGTTGGCTGCTCGGCTCGCGTCATGCGTTCAGCCTATCGGTCGGCACCGACAGCCCGGGGCGCCCCGCCGAACGTTTGCACGCCCCGGCACCATTCCGGCGCCGAGGCGTGCGTTTCGCGAAGAACGCGCGGGTCGGTCCGCCGCGGAGGGTCAGTCCTCCCCGACGGGTCAGTCCTCCGAGGACTTCGACGCGGCGGCCTTCTTGGCCGCCGTCGTCTTGGTGGCCGCGGTCTTCTTCGCGGCCGTCGTCTTCTTCGCGGCCGTCGTCTTCTTCGCCGGCGCCTTCTTGGCGGTCGACTTCTTCGCGGGCGCCTTCTTCGCCGTCTTCTTGGCGGGCCCCTTCGCCCGCTTCTCGGCGAGCAGCTCGTAGCCGCGCTCCGGCGTGATCTCCTCGACGCTGTCGCCGGAGCGCAGGGTCGCGTTGGTCTCGCCGTCGGTGACGTACGGGCCGAAGCGGCCGTCCTTGACCACGACCGGCTTCTCGCTGACCGGGTCGGTGCCCAGCTCCTTCAGCGGCGGCTTGGCGGCCGCCCGGCCCCGCTGCTTGGGCTGGGCGTAGATCGCCAGCGCCTCCTCCAGCGTGATCGAGAAGAGCTGCTCCTCGGCCTGGAGCGAGCGCGAATCGGTGCCCTTCTTCAGA
Organism: Streptomyces sp. NPDC048182; assembly: GCF_043202555.1. NCBI lineage: Bacteria > Bacillati > Actinomycetota > Actinomycetes > Kitasatosporales > Streptomycetaceae > Streptomyces > Streptomyces sp. NPDC048182. Next base: position 99,545 of record NZ_JBIDAQ010000002.1, read on the forward strand.
TACGGGCCGTACCGGCCGTTCTGCGCGGTGATCTCCACGCCCTCCGCGTCGGCGCCGACGACACGCGGCAGCGACATGAGCTTGAGGGCGTCGTCCAGGGTCACCGTGTCCAGGGCCATCGACTTGAACAGCGAGGCCGTCCGCGGCTTCACGGCGTTCTTGCCGGTCTTCGGGGTGCCCTCGGGGAGCACCTCGGTGACGTACGGGCCGTAGCGGCCGTCCTTGGCGACGATGGTGTGGCCGGTGGCCGGGTCGGTGCCCAGCTCGAAGTCGCCGCTCGGCTTGGCCAGCAGTTCCTCGGCCATCTCGACGGACAGCTCGTCGGGAGCCAGGTCGTCCGGGATGTCGGCGCGCTGGTGGTTCTCGGCGTCCTTCTCGCCGCGCTCGATGTACGGGCCGTAGCGCCCGACGCGGAGCACGATGTCGTTGCCGACCGGGAAGGACGACACCTCGCGCGCGTCGATCGCGCCGAGGTCGGTGACCAGCTCCTTGAGGCCGCCCAGGTGGTCCCCGTCGCCGTTGCCGGCGTCGGCGGCGCCGCCGGTGGTGGCGCCTTCGCCGCCCGGGGCCAGGCCGCTGTCGGCCCCGGTCTCGCCGAAGTAGAAGCGGCGCAGCCACGGCACCGCCTGGGCCTCGCCGCGCGCGATGGCGTCGAGGTCGTCCTCCATCTTGGCGGTGAAGTCGTAGTCGACCAAGCGGCCGAAGTGCTTCTCCAGGAGGTTGACGACGGCGAAGGAGAGGAAGGACGGCACCAGGGCCGTGCCCTTCTTGAAGACGTAGCCGCGGTCCAGGATGGTGCCGATGATCGACGCGTACGTCGACGGGCGGCCGATCTCGCGCTCCTCCAGCTCCTTGACCAGCGACGCCTCGGTGTAGCGGGCCGGGGGCTTGGTGGCGTGGCCGTCGACCGAGATCTCCTCGGCGGTGAGCCGGTCGCCCTCGGCGACCTGCGGCAGCCGGCGCTCGCGGTCGTCCAGCTCGGCGTTCGGGTCGTCGGCGCCCTCGACGTAGGCCTTGAGGAAGCCGTGGAAGGTGATCGTCTTGCCGGAGGCGCTGAACTCGACGTCCCGGCCGTCGGTGGCGGTGCCGCCGATCTTGACGGTGACGCTGTTGCCGGTCGCGTCCTTCATCTGGGAGGCGACGGTGCGCTTCCAGATCAGCTCGTACAGCTTGAACTGGTCGCCGGTCAGGCCCGTCTCGGCGGGCGTGCGGAAGCGGTCGCCGGAGGGGCGGATCGCCTCGTGCGCCTCCTGCGCGTTCTTGACCTTGCCGGCGTAGGTGCGCGGCTGCGGGGGCAGGTAGTCGGCGCCGTACAGCTGCGTCACCTGGGCGCGGGCGGCGCGGACCGCCGTGTCGCTCAGGGTCGTGGAGTCCGTACGCATGTAGGTGATGTAGCCGTTCTCGTACAGCTTCTGGGCGACCTGCATCGTCGACTTGGCGCCGAAGCCCAGCTTGCGCGAGGCCTCCTGCTGGAGCGTCGTCGTACGGAACGGGGCGTACGGCGAGCGGCGGTACGGCTTGGACTCGACGGAGCGGACCGCGAACCGCGTGTCCGCCAGGGCGGCGGCGAGCGCGCGGGCGTTCGCCTCGTCCAGGTGCAGGGTGTTCGCGCTCTTCAACTGCCCGACGGAGTCGAAGTCGCGGCCCTGGGCGACACGCCGGCCGTCGACCGTCTGGAGGCGGGCCACCAGGGAGGACGGGTCGGAGGCGTCGCCGGCGCGGCCGGTGGCGAAGGTGCCGGTCAGGTCCCAGTACTCGGCGGAGCGGAAGGCGATGCGCTCGCGTTCCCGCTCGACGACGAGGCGGGTGGCGACGGACTGGACGCGGCCGGCGGACAGCCGCGGCATGACCTTCTTCCACAGGACCGGCGAGACCTCGTAGCCGTAGAGGCGGTCGAGGATGCGGCGGGTCTCCTGGGCGTCGACCAGCTTCTGGTTGAGCTGGCGCGGGTTGGCCACGGCGGCCCGGATGGCGTCCTTGGTGATCTCGTGGAACACCATGCGCTTGACCGGGATCTTGGGCTTGAGAACTTCCTGCAGGTGCCAGGCGATGGCCTCGCCCTCGCGGTCCTCATCGGTGGCGAGGAAGAGCTCGTCGGAGTCCTTCAGGAGATCCTTGAGCTTCTTGACCTGGGCCTTCTTGTCGGCGTTGACCACATAGACGGGCGCGAAGTCATGGTCGACGTCCACACCGAGGCGGCGGACCTCGCCGGTGTACTTGTCCGGCACCTCCGCGGCGCCGTTGGGAAGGTCGCGGATGTGCCCGACGCTCGCCTCGACGACGTAACCGGGCCCGAGGTAGCCCTTGATCGTCTTCGCCTTGGCAGGCGACTCGACGATGACGAGTCGGCGGCCGCCGCTCGCCATCTCGCTGGCGGTGTCGCTGGTCGGGGACAACTTCGCTCTTCTCTCCGGTCGACGCTGGGCCTGCCCCGGGGGGTCGCCCCGGGGTCGGGTCGTACTGTTCGGGTGGTGACGCTGCGGAGTGTGACGGTACCTCCCGCCCCCGTGTCAAACGGGAAAAGCCCGCAACGGCCACTCGAACGGTAACCCGACGAACCCGGTTCCTGCCGCCCGGACCGCCCAGCCTCCTCCACGTACGCGTCCGGAATCGGCCCCTCGAACGGCGCCTCGGACCTGGGTCGGACCTGGGTCAGACCTGGGTCAGACACCAGGTGCCGGCGGCCAGCGCGGCCACCGCGAAGGCGCCGGCTATCGCCGCCGACGCGACCGGCCCGACCCCGTACGCCACCGGTCTGCCGTGCCGCACGCAGGCCGCGGTCCAGGTCAGCAGACCGGTCCCGAACAGGACGAACGTCATTCCCGCGAAGACCGCCGGCCCGCTCTCCATGCTCCCCGTCCCCCTCCGTACGCCCCGCCTGCATGCCCAGCCTCCGGAGGCTGACACGCACGGGCGGCCGGAGGGCGAACCCCGGGTGAACGGGGCGCGGACGCACCGCCCCCGGACGGGAGGGCTACGCCGGTTCCAGGAAGCCCTGCTCCACCAGGAGCCGGATCTGCGCCGGGGTGCGGTCGCGCAGGGCGACCGGGTCCTCGCCGAGCAGCTGGGCGATGGCGTCCAGGATGCGGCCCGCGCTCATCTGGCCGTCGCAGACGCCCGCGAAGCCGGCGCCGACCGTGTCGACCCGGGTGGCCCGGCGCATGCCGCGGTTCTGCCGCAGCACCACGTGCTCCGGGTCCTCGGCGCCGGGCAGCCCGACCTGCTCCTGGACGACCTCGGCGGCCAGCAGGAAGTGCGCGCCGAGGAGGGCCGCGTCGTCGTGGTCGCGCAGGTAGTCGACGCGGTCAAAGTGCGCGCGCACGGTCTCGCCGAGCGGCTGCTCGACCGGGTGCGGCCACTCCTCGACGGTGATCGAGGGCGTGGCGGCGGAGGTCTTCCGCAGCGTGATCCACCCGAAGCCCACCCCCTTCACCTTGCGCGCCTCGAACTCCTCCAGCCAGGCGTCGTACCGCGCCTGGTACGTGGCCGGGTCACCCCGGTGGTCGCCGGCGTCCCGCAGCCACAGCTCGGCGTACTGCGCGATGTCCTGCACCTCGCGCTGCACGATCCACGCGTCGCAGCCGCGCGGCACCCAGGCGCGCAGCCGGTCGGTCCACCCCTCTCCCTCCACGTGCTGCCAGTTGGCCAGGAAGTGCGCGAACCCGCCCTCCGTCAGGCGGGCTCCCGTCTCCTGAACGAGCGACCGGCACAGATCGTCCCCGCCCATCCCGCCGTCCCGGTAGGTGAGCCGGGCGCCGGGCGAGATCACGAAGGGCGGGTTGGAGACGATCAGGTCGTACGTCTCCTCCTCGCGGACCGGCCCGTAGAGGGAGCCCTCGCGCAGGTCGGCCGCCTGGACGCCGGACAGGGCGAGCGTGAGCGCGGTGATGTGCAGCGCGCGCGGGTTGACGTCGGTCGCCGTCACGCGCGTGGCGTGCGCCGCGGCGTGCAGGGCCTGGATGCCGGAGCCGGTGCCGAGGTCGAGGGCGGCGGCGACGGGGGTGCGGACGGTGAGGCCGGCCAGCGTCGTGGAGGCGCCGCCGACGCCCAGGACGACGCCCTCGGCGCGGTTGCCGATGCCGCCGGCGCCGCCGACCGCGCAGCCGAGGTCGGACACGATGTACCAGTCCTCGCCGTCGGACCCGCCGTACGGCCGGACGTCCACGGTGGCCGTCAGCTCGTCGTCTCCGACGGCGACCAGCCACCCGCTCTCCAGGCACGCGTCGACGGGCAGAACGTGCGCCACGCGTGCGTGGCGGACGGGTTGCTGGAGGAGGAAGAGCCGTACCAACAGCTCCAGCGGCGTGTCGCCTCTGGTGGCGCGCAGCGCGGGCACGGTCTCGCTGCGGGAGAGGGCCGCGTAGGCGGGGGCGCCGAGCAGCTCCAGGAGGCCGTCGGCGGTGAAGGACGCCGCGAGCAGGGCGTCCCGCAGCCGCGCGGCTGCGTCGGGGCGGTCGGCGGAGGGCAGGGGGGAGAGGGCGGCGTTACTCACGCCCCCATTGTGGCCCGCCGTCCGCCGATGCGCCCCGGTCGGTACCGGAGCCCCGCTCGGCCACCGCGGTGTCAGCCGGCCGCCGCCGACGGGGTCACGGAGGCCGACTTGCAGCTCTCCTGCTGGCCCATCGCCTTGCCGACGTCGCCCTGCTCCAGGGTCCTGAGCGCGTCGTTGCCGCTCTTGCTGAGCTTGTTCAGCTGGGTGGCGATGTCCTTGAGGCCGTCGGCGAACTTCCCCTGATCCTTGGTGTTCAGAGCCGCCATCTGCTTCTGGAGGGAGGCGTAGGAGGCGGAGAGGCCGTTCAGCTCGGCCACCGCGTCCTTCTGCTTCTTCTCCCCGTCGTCCACGTTGGGCGCGCCCGCCTTCTGGACGGTGGTGGCCATCGCCTTGTAGGCGTCGGACATGTCCTGGAACGCCTTGGCGTCGGTCTCCTTGACCTCCTGCGGCGTGCTGTTGTCCGAGGTCTGCTTCTGGATCGCGGAGTTGGCGGCCTCGATCTTCTTCGCCTGCGGCTGCACGCCGTCGCAGACCTGCTTGGCCCAGGCGTCCAGCTTGTCGTTGCCGTCGTCGCCGCCGCACCCCGTGAGCGCGGTCGCCAGTACCAGTACCGCACCGCCGGACACCGCGGCCGCGAGCTTCTTGTTCACCGGTTTGGTCCCTTCCATGGCTCTCGGCCCCGGAACTTACACGCCGGAGGGGGAACCTTCGCAGGAGGACCATCCGTTAAGACCGTTATTTGACCTACTTGCAGCCATTTGCACCACGCGAGAGAAGGCTCACGGTGCGCGCCGCCCGCGACGGGGCACGGGCGGGCGGCGCGTCAACACGCGCCGCCCGCCCGAGGTTTGAAACCCGACGAGCGCATAAGAGGTACGCCAGAGGTCAGGACACCACCGCCGGGTCGGCGGACTCGGGCGCGCGCCCCGCGTCGTCCTCGTCGTCGCCCATGGTGATCCGGCGCCGCTTGGAGACGTACACCGCGACGGCGATGACGGCGAACGCCAGGACCGCGATCAGGATCCTGACGCCGATGTTCTTGTCGTCGCCGTAGGAGAACTTGATCACGGCCGGGGCGATGAGCAGCGCCACCAGGTTCATGACCTTCAGCAGCGGGTTGATGGCCGGCCCGGCGGTGTCCTTGAAGGGGTCGCCGACCGTGTCGCCGATGACGGTCGCGGCGTGCGCCTCGCTGCCCTTGCCGCCGTGGTGGCCGTCCTCCACCAGCTTCTTGGCGTTGTCCCAGGCGCCGCCGGAGTTGGCGAGGAACACCGCCATCAGGGTGCCCGCGCCGATCGCGCCGGCGAGGAACGCGCCGAGCGCGCCCACGCCGAGCGTGAACCCGATGAAGATGGGCGCCATCACCGCGAGCAGTCCTGGCGTGGCGAGTTCGCGCAGGGCGTCCCGGGTGCAGATGTCGACGACCTTGCCGTACTCCGGCTGCTCGGCGTACGTCATGATCCCGGGCTTCTCCCGGAACTGCCGCCGCACCTCGTAGACCACCGAGCCCGCCGACCGCGACACCGCGTTGATCGCCAGCCCGGAGAAGAGGAAGACGACCGCCGCGCCGGCGATGAGGCCGACGAGGTTGTTGGGCTGGGAGATGTCCATCATGAGGCTCATCGGCGCGCCGTCCCCGCTGAGCCGCTCCCCGACGTCCCGGGCACCGGTGGTGATGGCGTCCCGGTACGACCCGAAGAGCGCCGACGCCGCGAGGACGGCCGTGGCGATGGCGATGCCCTTGGTGATGGCCTTGGTGGTGTTGCCGACCGCGTCGAGGTCGGTGAGCACCTGGGCGCCGGCGCCCTCCACGTCCCCGGACATCTCGGCGATGCCCTGGGCGTTGTCGGAGACCGGGCCGAAGGTGTCCATGGCGACGATGACGCCGACCGTGGTGAGCAGGCCGGTGCCGGCCAGCGCCACCGCGAACAGCGCCAGCATGATGGAGGTGCCGCCGAGCAGGAACGCCCCGTAGACGCCGAGGCCGATCAGCAGGGCGGTGTAGACGGCGGACTCCAGGCCGAGGGAGACGCCGGCCAGGACGACGGTGGCGGGGCCGGTGAGCGAGGTCTTGCCGACGTCCCTCACCGGGCGCCGGGTGGTCTCGGTGAAGTAGCCGGTGAGCTGCTGGATCAGGGCGGCGAGCACGATGCCGATGGCCACCGCGACCAGCGCCAGGATCCGCGGGTCGCCGTCCTTGGCGGCGATGGCCTGGTCGCCGACGCCATCGAGGTCGGCGTAGCTGCCGGGCAGGTAGACGTAGACGGCCACCGCCACCAGGACCAGCGAGATCACCGCGGAGATGAAGAAGCCCCGGTTGATCGCGCTCATGCCGCTGCGGTCGGTGCGCCGCGGGGCCACCGCGAAGATGCCGACCATGGCGGTGAGCACGCCGATGGCCGGGACGAGCAGCGGGAACGCGAGCCCGGAGTCGCCGAAGGCGACCTTGCCGAGGATCAGCGCGGCCACCAGCGTCACGGCGTACGACTCGAAGAGGTCGGCCGCCATGCCCGCGCAGTCGCCGACGTTGTCCCCCACGTTGTCCGCGATGGTCGCGGCGTTGCGCGGGTCGTCCTCCGGGATGCCCTGTTCGACCTTGCCGACCAGGTCGGCGCCGACGTCGGCGGCCTTGGTGAAGATGCCGCCGCCGACCCGCATGAACATCGCGATCAGCGCCGCGCCCAGGCCGAAGCCCTCCAGCACCTTGGGCGCGTCGGCCGCGTAGACCAGCACCACGCAGCAGGCACCGAGGAGGCCGAGGCCCACCGTGAACATGCCGACCACGCCGCCCGTGCGGAAAGCGATCTTCGTCGCCTTGTGCGAGACGAGGGTGAGATCCTTTTCCGGCTCACCCGGGGCCGGTGTCGCCTCCCGCGCCGCCGCCGCGACGCGCACATTGCTGCGCACGGCGAGCCACATGCCGATATAGCCGGTGGCCGCCGAGAAGGCCGCGCCGATCAGAAAGAAGATCGATCGTCCGGCACGCTGACTCCAGTCGTCGGCGGGCAGCAGCATGAGCAGAAAGAACACGACGACGGCGAATACGCCGAGCGTGCGCAGCTGCCGGGCCAGATAGGCGTTCGCGCCCTCCTGGACGGCCGCCGCGATCTTCTTCATGCTGTCGGTTCCCTCGCCCGCCGCGAGCACCTGGCGCACCAGGATTCCCGCGAGCACCAGCGCGGCCAGCGCGACGACCGCGATCACCGCGACCAGCGCGCGGTTCCCGTCGGTCAGCACCGCAGCCGCGAGGCTGGAGGGTTCGCCCAACTGATGAGGGGTGGAAAGCTCCGCCATTCGTCCTCCTTGACGCTTGGGCTGAGCTCAAGATGTGGACGGGATTGTAGGTACCGGAACCCGATCAAAACAGTGCACGACAAATAGAATTCTCTTGTCAACCGGAAGTACCGGCACTAAGGTAATCCCTCTCGGCCGTTATGCTGATCGTGAATGAATTCACAGAAGTTCCGGCACTGGACACTTTAGGGGCGGCTGTCCACTTCCGCACACGAAGAAGGGCCCTACGGGTGGCAGGGCCCTTCAGAGGTGGTGCGGGCGGGGCGTCAGACCGTCGGCAGAACGGCGGGGGTGGTCGGCCACGTCATGCGGATCCGGCCACCGTCCTCGCCGGCGGTGACCTCCACGTCGTCGACGAGGCCGCTGATGACCGCGAGGCCCATCTCGTCTTCCTCGATCTCGGCGTCGTCCGCCCCGGCACCGGGCGCACCGGCCCCCGCAGCGACGTGCGGCGCCTCGTCAGCGACCTCGATGGAGAACTGCTTCTCCTCCTCGATCAGCGCCACCGCGACCGGCGCGGTGCTGCCGATGTGCTGATGCAGACCCACGGCCCGGCTGCACGCCTCGCCCACGGCGAGCCTGACCTCGTCGAGGACGGCCTCGTCCACTCCGGCTCTGCGGGCCACCGCGGCCGCCACCAGACGCGCGGTGCGGACATGCTCCGGCTGCGCGCTGAAGCGGAGTTCGACGGTGGCCATGCATCCCCCTGGGACCTACGGGCGTGCGGTCGGGCACCGGGCCGCCGACCACGCGCGCCCGGTTCCCGCTTGCTCCACTGCTGGTGACTACTGCGGTCAGTCGGTCGCCGCCACCGCTTCCTCGACCGAGGTGTGGATGGGGAACACCTTGGTGAGGCCGGTGATACGGAAGATCTTGAGAATGCGCTCCTGGTTGCAGACGAGGCGCAGCGAACCCTCATGGGCCCGCACCCGCTTCAATCCGCCCACCAGCACGCCGAGCCCGGTGGAGTCGAGGAAGTCCACGCCCTCCATGTCGACGACGAGGTGAAAACTCCCGTCGTTCACCAGCTCGACCAGCTGCTCACGCAGCTTGGGCGCGGTGTATACGTCAATTTCGCCACCGACCTCGACGACCGTACGATCGCCGACGGTACGGGTCGACAGGGACAGGTCCACGGATCCTCCAGCACCTTGCTATCGAGCGGTCGCCCCTCGGGGGGACATTCGGCTTGTCGTCCCCGGGACGGTTCGCCAGCCGCGATGGCATTCAATCACTTACCGGCAGGCGTGCACGACGCCTTGGTCCCATTGTCCGTCACGCCAGTGACACACTCGGTCCCGATGGCGAAGAATCACCGATCCGAACGACCCCCGGCAGGCCCCGTGTCCCGGCCGGAACCGGGCACGGTCCTGGACCGGCTCGCCGCGGGACCCAGCAGGTCTGCGCGCATCACCCATACGGAGCACTTGCCCCCGCGTGCCGGGACGCATGCCGCCTGGCCGGACCGGATTCGGCCGGAGGTCGTCGCGGCGGTGCGGGCCGCCGGCGCCGACCGTCCGTGGGCCCATCAGGCGCGCGCCGTCGAACACGCCCTCGACGGCGACTCGGTGGTCGTCGCCACCGGCACCGCCTCCGGCAAGTCCCTGGCCTATCTGGTGCCGGTCCTCTCCGCGCTCCTGGACGGCGCCGAGGCCCCCAACGGCCGGGGTGCCACCGCCCTCTACCTGGCCCCGACCAAGGCCCTGGCCGCCGACCAGTGCCGCGCGGTGCGGGAGCTGGCCGAGCCGCTGGGCACGGCCGTGCGCGCCGCGGTGTACGACGGCGACACGCCGTTCGAGGAACGCGAGTGGATCCGCCAGTACGCCGGCTACGTCCTCACCAACCCCGACATGCTGCACCGCGGCATCCTGCCGTCCCACCCCCGCTGGTCCTCCTTCCTCAAGTCGCTCAAGTACGTCGTCATCGACGAGTGCCACACCTACCGCGGCGTCTTCGGCTCGCACGTCGCGCAGGTGCTGCGGCGGCTGCGCCGGCTCTGCGCCCGCTACGGCGCGTCGCCGGTGTTCCTGCTCGCCTCCGCCACCGCCGCCGAGCCCTCGGCCGCGGCCGGGCGGCTCACCGGCCTGCCGGTGGTGGAGGTCGCCGACGACGCCTCGCCCCGCGGCGAGCTGGTGTTCGCCCTCTGGGAGCCGCCGCTGACCGAGCTGACCGGCGAGAAGGGGGCGCCGGTCCGCCGCACGGCCACCGCCGAGGCCGCCGACCTGCTCACCGACCTCACGGTGCAGGGCATGCGCTCCATCACCTTCGTCCGCTCCCGGCGCGGCGCCGAGCTGATCTCCGTGATCGCCCAGGAGCGCCTCGCCGAGGTCGACCGCTCCCTGGCCGGCCGGGTCGCCGCCTACCGCGGCGGCTACCTCCCCGAGGAGCGCCGCGCCCTGGAACGTGCCCTGCACTCCGGCGAACTCCTCGGCCTCGCCGCCACCAACGCCCTCGAACTCGGCCTCGACATCTCTGGCCTGGACGCCGTGGTGATCGCCGGCTACCCGGGTACGCGCGCCTCCCTGTGGCAGCAGGCCGGCCGGGCGGGCCGGTCCGGGCAGGGCGCCCTCGCGGTACTGGTCGCCCGCGACGACCCCCTGGACACCTTCCTCGTCCACCACCCCGAAGCGCTGTTCGACCAGCCCGTGGAGTCCACGGTCCTCGACCCGGACAACCCGTACGTCCTCGCGCCCCACCTGTGTGCCGCCGCCGCGGAGCTGCCCCTCACCGACGAGGACCTCGCGCTCTTCGGCCCCGCCTGCGCGGAGCTGCTCCCCCAGCTGGAGGACGCCCGCCTGCTGCGCCGCCGCACCCGCGCCTGGCACTGGACGCGCCGGGAACGGGCCGCCGACCTCACCGACATCCGCGGCGAGGGCGGCCGGCCGGTGCAGGTCGTGGAGACGGGAACGGGCCGGCTCCTGGGCACGGTCGACGCGGGCGCCGCCCACACCCAGGTGCACGAGGGCGCCGTGCACCTGCACCAGGGCCGCACCTACCTCGTGCGCTCCCTCGACCTGGAGGATTCCGTCGCCCTCGTCCAGCAGGCCACGCCGTCCTACTCCACGGTCGCCCGCGACACCACCTCCGTCTCCGTCCTGGACACCGACATCGAGATCCCGTGGGGCGACGGCCGCCTCTGCTACGGCTCCGTCGAGGTCACCAACCAGGTCGTCTCCTTCCTGCGCCGCCGGCTCATCACCGGCGAGGTCCTGGGCGAGACCAAGCTCGACCTCCCTCCTCGTACGCTGCGCACCCGCGCGGTCTGGTGGACGGTCACCGAGGACCAGCTGGACGCCGCCCGGATCGGCCCGGAGATCCTCGGCGGGGCCCTGCACGCCGCCGAGCACGCGTCGATCGGCATGCTGCCCCTCTTCGCCACCTGCGACCGCTGGGACATCGGCGGCGTGTCCGTGCCGCTCCACCCGGACACCCTGCTGCCGACGGTCTTCGTCTACGACGGCCACCCCGGCGGGGCGGGCTTCGCCGAGCGCGCCTTCCGCACCGCCCGCGACTGGCTCACCGCCACCCGCGAGGCCATTGCCTCCTGCGAGTGCGACGCCGGCTGCCCCTCCTGCATCCAGTCCCCCAAGTGCGGCAACGGCAACGATCCGCTGCACAAGCGGGGGGCGGTACGTCTGCTCACGGTGCTGCTGCGGGGGGCCGCGGAGGCGGCCGAGGGAGCGGCCGAGGGAGCGATGACCGGTGATCGTGGGGCGGTGGGCGAGGGGGCGGAGGGACGGTAGCGGCAAGGAGGAGGCCGGCTGTCGGCGAGGATTCGGCCGCTGGAAGGGTCCGGGGACGGAGCCGGCGACAGGGCGGCCATCGCTGCCCGCATCGGCACCGTCGCGGCCCTCGGCGGGGTCTGCGCTCCCGACCCCTCCGGCGCACCCGGCGGGCCCGCCCTGGCCCGGGCCTCGGCCGTCAGCCCGGCCGGGCCCGCGGCCACCGTCACGTCGGAGATCTGCCCGGTCAGCACGCACCGCACGAGCCGGGTGCCCTGCGCCCGCGCGATCCGGCCGGCCCGCGCGCAGGCCGCCGTGCCGCCCCGGGCCCAGTGATCCGCCGCCGCGAGCGCCGCGAGGTCGGCGCCGCCCGCCGCGCGGTGCCGTGCCACGACGGCCTGGCCGAGGGCCAGCACCACGCCGAACACCAGGCACAGCACCGCGACGGCGCCCACGCTCCAGACGGTGGCGGAGCCGCGGTCGCGGCCCGCACCGCCCGCCCACCGGACCGAGGCGGTCGAACGGCCCGTCATGGCCCCTCCCCTCCGGCACCGTCCACCGTGACCGCCGACTCCATCGACGCCACGGCCTCCTCCCGCACCTCGAACGGCAGCAGGCCCAGCGCCGGCGGTTTGGCCACCACGGCCACCCGGACCAGATCCGCCTCACGGCTGACCGAGACCCGGGCACCACGCGGCGCCACCTCGCGAGCCACCCGGACGACCGCACCGTCCGCGTCCTGGCGGGCCGCGGCGCGGGCACCGGTCCGGGCGGCGTCCACGCACTGGATCTGGGCGGCCACGACCAGCAGCCCCCACACCAGCGCCATCGCGAACGCCACCAGCACCGGCAGCACCACGGCCGTCTCCGCCGTCACGAAGCCGGCGTCGGACCGGCGGCCTCGACCCGCCGGCCGCTCACATCCGCGCATTGAGGGCCTTCTTCACGATGCCCTGGAGCTCCGCGCTGACCGCTCCGCTGGTGACCACCTTGTAGAGGACCACCGCGAAGGCCACCGCCGCGACGATGCCCATCGCGTACTCGGAGGTGACCATCCCGGCGTCCCTGGCCCGGGCCCACCGTTCGTGCCGCATTCCGGACCCGCACCTGCACACCAGGGCACGCAGCCGTGCCCGAACCGCCTGATACATCACGACCTCCATAGGTTCGTTCGTCGTGCGTCGGCGACCTCATGCCGCCGATCGCGTGTCGTCTCGTCGATCTCTTGTCGTCGGTCTCGTACGGCCGGTCTCGTACGGCCGGTCTCGCACGGCCGGTCTCGCACGGCCGGTCTTGTACGGCCGGTGTTGTACGGCCGGTCTCGGCGGTCTCCGCCTCAGCCGCCACCTCCGTCCCCGCCCAGCACTCCGCCGGCGAGCCCGAGCACCACGGGCAGCACACCCACCGCGATGAAGGCGGGCAGGAAGCACAGCCCCACCGGCGCGGTGACCAGCACAGCCGCGTTGCGGGCCCGGGCCGTCATGGCGCGCCCCCAGTCGGCGCGGGCCTGGGCGGCCAGCCGGGCGACGGGATCCGCAGCGGGCAGCCCCGACACGTCGGCCCGCTCCAGCAGCCGGGCGAGCGGTACGGCGCCCGGGACCGCCGCCACCCCGCGCCACGCAGCCGCCGGTTCACCGCCGAGCCGTACTTCCGCGGCGCCGCGCGCCAGGACCTCGCCCAGCGGACCGCCGAGGGCCTCGCCCACGGCCTGGGCCGCGACCACCGGGCCGGCCCCGGCGGCGATGCACGCCGCCAGCAGGTCGGCCGCGAGAGGAAGCTGACGCGCCGACTCCTCGGCATCGACCAGGGCGGCGGCCGAGCCGGCACCCGGCCGCCGGGCCCGCCAGAGCCACAGCCCCGCCGCGGCGAACAGTCCCAGCACGACACCGGCGACCCCGCCGACCAGGACCCACCCGAGACCGACCACGCCCATCGCCGCCGGCCAGCCGCGTGCCGAGGCCGGCATCCCGACATGTCGCCCGGCGGCGCGGACCGGGTCGCGGGCCAGCAGACTGCCGAGCCGTCTGCGCACCGCCCGCCCCTGCCTGACGGTCCCCCACCGGTACACCGGCCAGCCGACGCAGAGCGCCGCCCCCAGCACCGCACCCAGCCTGTGGACAACTTCTCCGTTCACGTCTCCGCCTCCGCTCCCCGGACGATCCGCGCCACCCACCACAGCCCCAGCCCCTCCAGCACGCCCCCTGCCAGCAGGCAGCCGAGTCCCGCACCGGTGTGCAGCAGCACGTGCAGCGGGTCGGCGCCGAGGGCGACCCCGAGCAGGAGGCCCAGGGCCGGGAGACCGGCGAGCATCACGGCGGTGGCTCGCGCGCCGGCGAGCTGGGCGCGCAGGTCGCCCCGCCCGTCCCGCTCGGCGCGCAGCGCCCCCTCCAGCCGGTCCAGGCCGGCCGCGAGTCCGGCGCCCTGGTCGACGGCCACCCGCCAGCACGCCGCCAGACCCCGCAGTCCGTCGGCTCCGGGCTGCCGCGCCGCCACGGCGAGGGCACCGGGCACGTCGCCGCCGAATCGGGCGGCGGCCAGCACCCCGGTCCGCGCCTCGCCGAGTCCGGCGGAGTCCCGCGCCGCGTACAGCAGCGCTTCACCCGGCTGCCGGCCCGCCCGCACCTCACCGGCGAGCGCCCCGCACAGGGCGATCACCGCGTCCTGGCGGGCATCCCGGTTCCGCCGGTCTCGACGCGCCAGCCGCACCCGTCGCAGCACCGGCACCCCGGCCGCCCCCGCGACGGCCGGCAGCACCGAGGCGCCCAGCACGGCGAGCAGCAAACCCGCGGCCAGGGACCACCACTCCGCCCGCGGCCCCGAGCGCAGACGCCGAAGTCCGTCCCGGATGCGACGCACTGCCGGTGGCCCGGTCTCCGGGGCACCACCACCGGCGAACAGCGACCGTGCGCGCCGGACACCCGACTGCCACCCGCTCGCCGCCCACGCCGCCGCCCCCAGCGCGGCCACGGTGGCCAGGGCGGCACCCGTCGAGAACCCGTACGAGCCGCTCATCCCGCCCGCTCCCGTCCGGCCGCCCGCACGTCACTTCCGCCCCCGCGCAGCAGTTCCCGCAGGCGCTGCCAGCCGCGCTCGGCCTCGAACGCCTCCGCGCCCCAGCGCAGGGCGGGCACCGTCCGCACCAGCCCCGTCGGCTCCCGTTCGAGTACGTGCACCTCGGCGATCCGGCGCCGTCCGCTCGGATCACGGACCAGGTGCAGGACCACGGACAACGCCGCCGCCAACTGGCTGTGCAGGGCCGCCCGGTCCAGTCCGGCCGCGGTGCCCAGCGCCTCGAGGCGGGCGGGGACGTCGGCGGCGGCGTTGGCGTGCACCGTTCCGCAGCCGCCCTCGTGGCCCGTGTTCAGGGCGGCCAGGAGGTGGACCACCTCGGCGCCGCGGACCTCTCCGACGACCAGCCGGTCCGGCCGCATGCGCAGCGTCTGGCGGACCAGGTCCTCCAGGGTGACCAGGCCGGCTCCCTCCTGGTTGGCGGGTCTGGTCTCCATGCGGACGACGTGGGGGTGGTCCGGCCGTAGTTCCGCCGAGTCCTCGGCGAGGACGATGCGCTCACCGGGCCCCACGAGGCCGAGCAATGCGCTCAGCAGCGTCGTCTTGCCGGTGCCCGTGCCCCCGCTGACGAGGAACGAGAGCCGGGCCTCGAGCAGCGCCCGCAACACCCGGTCGCCGCCCGGCGGCACGGTGCCGGCCGCGACCAGCTCGTCCAGCGTGAACGCCCGTGGCCGCCCCACCCGCAGTGACAGGCACGTACAGCCGACGGCGACGGGTGGCAGGACCGCGTGCAGGCGGGTGCCGTCCGGCAGCCGGGCGTCCACCCAGGGTCGGGCGTCGTCCAGCCGGCGTCCGGCCACGGTGGCGAGACGCTGGGCGAGCCTCCGCACCGCGCCGGCGTCCGGGAAGGAGACCGGCGTCAGCTCCAGGCCGCCGCCGCGATCGACCCACACCCGGTCCGGGGCCGAGACCAGGACGTCGGTCACCGCGGGGTCGGCGAGCAGGTGCTCGAGCGGCCCGCTGCCGACCAGTTCGGAGCGCAGCCGCTCGGCGGTGCCGAGGATCTCGGCGTCCCCGAGCACCCGCCCCTGCTCGCGCAGCGCCTGCGCCACCCGAGCCGGCGTCGGCTCCGCCCCGCTCTCGGCCAGCCACCGCCGGACGCCGTCGAGCAGTCCGGGCGGTGCCTCCGCATCCGGTCCGCCGGCCTGCCCGGTCCGCGCCCCGACGACCGGAGCCCTACGCCGCCCGGCCCATGAGGCAGCCCCCGGACGGACTTCCCCGGTGGCCGGTGCCCTCGCGGACCGCCCGGAAGGCATCCGCGCGACCACTCGTTCCGCCCTCGGCGGTGCCGCCCCCACCAGGTCTCGCCGGGGCTCCGCCGGCCCCGCCCGCATGAGCGTCTCGTCCGACCGCTCCCCCGTTGCTCCGACCGACTCGGCGACCGGAGAAACCCCCGGCCCACGGACCCATGTCTCACCCATCACGGACCACCAACCTCCCTACGACTCACGCCATCCAGATCACTCGGACGGTTCACGCGACACGCACCACGTGGCACCCGCGTCACGCCCGCCGCTCACGCCGACCCCGCACGCACCCGCATCACGCAGGCCGTTCACGCCACTCCGCCACTCGTCCGCCGCCCGCCCGAAACCCGCCGTCACACACCCCCGTCCGCCTCCACCAGCGCCCGCTCCCAGAACTCACGGCAGAAGCGCGCCAGCGGTCCCCGCGGGGCCGCGCCCGGTGGCCGTCTGCTCTCCGTCGCCCGGAGCAGCCCGGACTCGACGGGCACCTCTCCCGCGAGGGGCAGGCCGAGCAGCCGGGCCACCTCGCGGTCGTCCAGTCCCGAGGCGTATGGCCCCCGTACCGCGACGCGCAGATCGCGCAGGACCATGCCGACCGCGGCGGCGACCCGGCCCGCCGCGGCGACTGCGCGCAGCTCGGCGGGGACGACGAGCAGCCCGACGTCGAGCTGGGCGAGCACCTCGGCCACCCCGTCGTCGATCCGGCGTGGCAGGTCGACGACGACCGTGCCGCCCCGGCGCCGGGCCGCGGCGAGCACCGCCCGTACCGCCTGGGGAGGCACCGCGACGCAGTCCCCCCGGTCCCAGCTCAGGACCCGCAGCGAGTGCAGCTCGGGCAGCGACTCCTCCAGGGCACCGCTGCCGACCCGCCCGCGCGAGGCCGCGAACGCCGGCCACCTCAGACCGTCGGCTCCCTCACCACCGAGCAGCACGTCCAGGCCGCCACCGAGCGGATCGGCGTCCACGAGCAGGCTGCGCAGCCCTTCGCGAGCGGAGGTGACGGCCAGGGCGCAGGCCAGGGTGGACGCTCCGGCGCCGCCCCGGCCTCCCATGACGCCGACGGTCAGGGCGGGCCGGCCGGCTCCCTCGGCGACGTCCGCGATGCGGTCGACCAGCCACTGCTCGCCGTCCGGAAGCATCAGGACGTGGTCGGCGCCGATCTCGACGGCCCGCCGCCAGACGCCCGAGTCGTCCTGGTCGCGGCCGACGAGGACCACTCCTCGCCGCCGCGCGGCACCGCGTACCCGGTGGGCGGCGTCGTCGCCGACCAGGACGAGCGGCGCGGCTTCCCAGCTCCCCTGCTGTCCGGCGGCGAGGGGTGCCGCGGGCACCGAGTGGTGCACCTCCGGCGTGGCGCCGGCGGCGGCGCACAGCCGCAGGAGGTCGTCGAGGAGATCGGCGTCCTCGGTGAGGATCAGTGGACCGCCGCGCCGTTCTCCTCCAGCGGCGGGCGGTGGATCGTGTGTGACGGTGCCGCTCATGACAGACGTCCCCCTTCATCGCAGTCGCTTGATCGCTCACGCGCTCTCGCCGGCCCTTGTGCGGACGCTTCCGACGAACGGAACCGGCCGTCGAACTCGGTGCGGCCGGAGCGCGTGGGAATCACAGTGCAGCGATCCGGAGAAACTTGTGGATCTTGGTGGAAAACTGTGGACAACTCGACGTCCAGCCGACGACAAGTCGCCGGTTGTGAATAACGTCATCACTCAATTCGGTGAGTCACGGAAGAAGGTGGACGAGGCCGTTCGCCGATCCGCGGCAGCTCCCCCAAGGCAGCGCCCGCGCTACCCTGAGTAAGGAGACGCGTACATGACAAACACATCGGGACCGGCGCACGAACGCGGCATCAGCGTCTGCGACAGGGGCGAAAAACCCATCCGGACATGCGACGACCCCCGCCGGGGGGGAGAGCGGGGGTCGTCTCCACGGCCGACTCGGGGGGGGAGGAGTCGGGCCGGGTTAGCACGGTCGCGAACGATCCGTGACTTCCATGGTGTACCCGAGAGCCCTCTCAGGCAAACCCACGCGCCCCACCTTACGCCGAATGGGCTGCGCCTATGCTCAGGGACGTGGAAAACCACTCCTTGCCCCGCACCGCGGCCTTCTTCGACCTGGACAAGACGGTCATCGCCAAGTCGAGCACGCTCACCTTCAGCAAGTCGTTCTATCAAGGCGGGCTGATCAACCGCAGGGCCGTGCTGCGCACCGCGTACGCCCAGTTCGTCTTCCTGGCCGGCGGCGCCGACCACGACCAGATGGAGCGCATGCGCGAGTACCTGTCCGCGCTGTGCCGCGGCTGGAACGTGCAGCTGGTGAAGGAACTCGTCGCCGAGACCCTGCACGACCTGGTCGACCCGATCATCTACGACGAGGCCGCCTCGCTGATCGAGGAGCACCACACCGCGGGCCGCGACGTCGTGATCGTCTCCACCTCCGGAGCCGAGGTGGTCGAGCCGATCGGCGAACTGCTCGGCGCCGACCGGGTGGTGGCGACGCGCATGGTCGTGGGTGACGACGGCTGCTTCACCGGGGAGGTGGAGTACTACGCGTACGGCCCCACCAAAGCCGACGCGATCCGGGAGCTGGCCGAGTCGGAGGGCTACGACCTCCCCCGCTGCCACGCCTACAGCGACTCGGCGACCGACCTGCCGATGCTGGAGGCCGTCGGGCATCCGCACGCTGTGAACCCGGACCGCGCGCTGCGCCGCGAGGCGCTCGCACGCGCGTGGCCGATTCTCGACTTCCACCGGCCCGTGCGGCTCAAGCAGCGGATCCCCGGCCTCTCCGTCCCGCCGCGTCCGGCGCTGGTCGCCGCCGCCGCGATCGGCGCCGCGGCGGCGACCGCGGGACTGGTCTGGTACGCGAGCCGACGGCGCGACTGAGCTGCACGTCGCGACTGAAGCTGCACGTCGCGGTCAAGGCCACGCATCGCGGTCAAGGCCGCACGTCGCGGTTGAAGCTGCAAGTAAAGAAGTGCAGGCAGGGGTTCCGCTTGTTCCGGGGCAGGAGTACAAAGGAATCAACGGCCCGCGAGACCAAGGACGTCCGAAAGGATCACCTTACAACCGCATTTGGCCCCACGGACCGAGCATGAACACCGGGCACCCACGCGACGTCGACCCGTCGATTACGGGCCAGCCGCACCAGGCCACGGGCGAAGTTCCCGACCTGATGGGCATATCTCGAGGACGCTTGGTACCCCGGTGCTCATGCCAGCGGCGGTACGGATCTCCGTACCGCCGCATTTGTCATGCCGCCCCGCGCTGCAGCGCCTCGCACACCGCGGTCGACTCGCGCGCGCCCAGCTCGACGGCCCGGCCGCAGTGGGCGATCCAGGCGGCCATGCCCTCCGGAGTTCCGGAAACGTAGCCTTCGAGCGCTGCCAGGTACTGTGCGCGCCCGAGTTCGGCGTGGCCGACCTCGGCCGGGCAGACGGACTTGGGGTCTAGACCGCTGTTGATGAGGACGATGCGCTCGGCCGCGCGCGCGACCAGCCCGTTGCAGGAGGTGAAGGGGCGCAGGGCCAGCAGCTCGCCGTGGACGACCGCGGCCGTCACCAGCGCCGGGGCGGAGCCACCCGCGATCACCAGCTCGGCGAGGCCGTCCAGCCGGCCGTGCGCCTCGGCGGCATCCGGCAGCGGCAGCTCGATCAGGGGCTCGTCCACCGGCTCGCCCGCCCGGCGCGGTCGCCCCACCCGCTCGTCCTGCTCGGCCGCCGCCACCAGGTGCAGCCGGGCCAGCACCCGCAGCGGCGACTGGCGCCAGATGCTCAACAGCTGGCCGGCCTCCGCGGTGAGCCGCAGCGCCGCGCCGACGGTGCGCGCCTCGGCGTCCCCGCGGAAGTCGGTCCGCCGGCGCACCTCTTCCAGGGCCCAGTCCGCCGAGGACAGCGCGGCGGAACCGCGTGCGCCGCGCAGGGCCGCCTCGGAGGTGATCTCGGTGCTGCGCCGCCGCATGATCCGGTGGCCGTAGACCCGGTCCACGGCCTTGCGTACGGACTCCACGGACTCGGCCACGCCGGGCAGCGCGCCCAGGGCCGCGAGCGGATCGGCGGTCGCGCCTGTCGTACTCATGAGTACGACACTACGCACCCGGACACCGGACCCCACGAAGGAGTGGTCTTCTTCACGCGTCCGGCTACTTCGCCGGAACGCAACGCCACCCCGGCACTACGCTTGGTGAACATGAAAATTGCTTTCGTGGGGAAGGGCGGCAGCGGAAAGACCACCCTGTCCTCTCTGTTCGTCCGGCATCTCGCCGCCGCCGGTGCGCCGGTGGTCGCGATCGACGCGGACATCAACCAGCACCTCGGTGCGGCACTCGGCCTCGACGAGGCGGCGGCGGCCGCCCTGCCCGCGATGGGCGAGCACCTGCCGCTGATCAAGGAGTACCTGCGCGGCACCAACCCGCGCATCGCGTCCGCCGACACGATGATCAAGACGACCCCGCCCGGTGACGGCTCCCGCCTGCTGCGGGTCCGGGAGGACAACCCCGTCTACGACGCCTGCGCCCGGCAGGTGGAACTCGACGGCGGCGCCGTCCGTTTGATGGTCACCGGGCCCTTCACGGACGCCGACCTGGGCGTGGCCTGCTACCACTCCAAGACCGGGGCGGTGGAGCTGTGCCTGAACCACCTGGTCGACGGGCCGGACGAGTACGTGGTCACCGACATGACCGCAGGCTCCGACTCCTTCGCCTCCGGCATGTTCACCCGCTTCGACATCACGTTCCTCGTCGCCGAACCGACCCGGAAGGGGGTCTCCGTCTACCGCCAGTACAAGGAGTACGCCGCCGACTTCGATGTCGCCCTGCGCGTCGTCGGCAACAAGGTGCAGGGGCCTGACGACGTGGACTTCCTGCGTGAGCAGGTCGGTGACGACCTGCTGACGACCGTCGGGCACTCGGACTGGGTGCGCGCCATGGAGAAGGGCCGTCCCGCCCGGTTCGAACTGCTGGGCGAGGCAGACCGCGGTGCGCTGCGCACGCTGCACACGACCGCCGACGCGGCATACGCCCACCGGGACCGGGAGCGCTACACGCGGCAGATGGTGCACTTCCACCTGAAGAACGCGCGGAGCTGGGGCAACGAGCGCACCGGGGTCGACCTGGCGGCGCAGGTCGACCCCGGCTTCGTCCTGGGCGAAGAGGCCGTCGCCCCGGCGTGAGAACGCCTGGGCGACGTCAGGCCGGTCCCGCCGGTTCCCCGGCGGGACGGCCCGAGACGGTTACTGCCGTGCGGCCGGCGCTCCGGGCACACCCTTGGGGGCCGGCGCGGGGTCGGCCGAGAGATAGGACGCCCACCCCTTCTTCGGCGCCTCACCGACCTCCAGGGAGCGCAGCTTCTTCAGGGTCTTCGGGTCCTGCGCGTCCAGCCAGTCCGCAAGCTGCCGGAAGGAGACACAGCGCACGTCCTGCTTGGTGCAGACGTCCTCGACGACCTCCTCCACGGCCCGCATGTAGGTGCCGCCGTTCCAGGACTCGAAGTGGTTGCCGATGACCAGTGGCGCCCGGTTGCCGTCGTAGGCCCGCTGGAAGCCCTGGAGCAGGCCGTCGCGCATCTGGTCGCCCCAGTACTCGCGCTTGTCCGGGTCGCCCTGGGTGCTGGTGCCCGACTGGTTGACCATGAAGTTGTAGTCCATGGTGAGCTGCTCGAAGGAGTGTCCGGGGAAGGGCACGAGCTGCATCGACAGGTCCCACAGGCCCTGCTTCTTCTGCGGCCAGACCTGGTTGTTCACCCCGCTGCTGTCATAGCGGAAGCCGAGCTGGGAGGCGGCCTTGGTGAAGTTCTTCTGGCCCTCCAGACACGGGGTGCGGCCGCCGATCAGCTCCTTGTCGTAGTCGAAGGGCAGCGGCGCCGCGTTCTTCGCGCCGGTGTTGGTCTTCCAGGTCTTCACGAACTGCTTGGCCTGGCTGATCTCGTCCTTCCACTCCTCGACCGACCACTGTCCGACGCCGCCGTCGGGACCGCAGAAGTGGCCGTTGAAGTGGGTGCCGATCTCGTTGCCCTCCTGCCAGGCCAGCCGCACCTGCTTCACGGTGTCGGCGATGCCCTGCTCGTCGTTGAAGCCGATCTCGGAGCGGCCCGGGGAGTGCTGCGGCGGCCGGTAGAGGTCCTGCTTCTCCTCCGGCAGCAGGTACACCCCGCTCAGGAAGTAGGTCATGGTCGCGTTGTTGGCCTTGGACACCTCGCGGAAGTGGGAGAACAGCTTCTGGCTGTCCTCGCCGGCGCCGTCCCAGGAGAAGACGACGAACTGCGGCGGCTTCTGACCGGGCTTGAGCCTCTCGGGCCGGGGCAGGTGCGGCTGCGCCCCGGTGTACGCGGTCGAGCCGTCGCCGATCAGCCGGACGGCGGTCTTGGGCGCGGGGGCCGCCTTTCCCTTCTCCGGCGCCGAACCGGGCGTGCCCGCCCCGGACCGGGTTCCGCTCTGTCCGAGCGCGCAACCGGCGAGCGATGCGGCGCAGACCGCGGCGATCGCGGTGCGCTTGGCGATCCTGTGGGTGGCGGCCATGTTCCGCCCACCTTCTTCCTTCTTCCGGGCCCACGCCGACGAGGGCGAATGCGGTGCCATTCCGGTGCTGAGCAGGGAAGACCCGCCAGCGCCGTCAAGGTGACACGAAGGAAAGAAGGAATTAGTACGACAAGCCGATGAAATACCTGATTCACCCCGTAGAGCGATTCATTAGGGCATTTGCGCGAGAAGTCTATGCCGGTCCTTTACTTTGCATTACCGTCTATTTACCGAGCGTGACTTCGAGCGACGGGAAACACCATGACCTCCTGCGTCCCCGCCCATGCCGATTCGTCCCGGGCAGAGCACACCCACCCACCCCACAGCCCGCCGCCGGGCCCGACCCGCCGCCGCCCCCGCATCGCCGGCGCCGATGTGTCGGCCTCCATCGCGGTCTTCCTGATCGCCCTGCCCCTGTCCCTGGGCATCGCCCTGGCCACCGGCGCCCCGCTCCAGGCCGGCCTCGTCGCCGCCGCGGTGGGCGGGATCGTCGCCGGCCGGCTCGGCGGCTGTCCCCTCCAGGTCAGCGGGCCCGCCGCCGGACTGACGGTGGTCACCGCCGACCTCATCCAGCGCTACGGATGGCGCACCACCTGCGCCATCACCGTGCTCGCCGGTCTCGCCCAACTCGGCCTCGGCTGCCTGCGCGTGGCCCGGTCCGCCCTCGCGGTCAGTCCCGCCATCGTGCACGGCATGCTCGCCGGCATCGGCGTCACCATCGCCGTCGCCCAGCTGCACATCGTCCTCGGTGGCACACCGCAGAGCTCCGTCCCCGCCAACCTGCGCGCACTGCCCGCCCAGTTGGCCCATCTGCACCCGGCCGATGTCGCCGTCAGCGTGCTCACCCTCGCCCTCCTGCTGCTCTGGCCCCGCCTGCCCGGCAAGACCGGCAGACTGCTCCGCAAGGTGCCGGCCGCCCTGGTGGCCGTCGCCGGGGCCACCGCGGTCGCGGCCCTCACCGGTCTCAGACTGCCCAAGGTCGACCTGCCCTCCTGGAGCAGCCACTCCCTGGCCGCGTTGCCGGAGGGTCCGGTGCTCGGCATCCTCGCCGCCGTGCTCACCACCACGCTCGTGTGCAGCGTGCAGTCCCTGCTCGGGGCGGTGGCCGTCGACAAGCTCGTCACGGCCCGGCCGGTGCCGACCGGCCCGGTCAAGCGCTCCGACCTCGACCGCGAGCTGCTCGGCCAGGGCGCCGCCAACGTCGTCTCCGGAGCCCTCGGCGGACTGCCCGTCGCCGGTGTGGCCGTGCGCAGTTCGGCGAACGTGGCGGCGGGCGCCGTCAGCCGGAACTCCACGGTGCTGCACGGCGTTCTCGTAGTGATCGCCGCACTGGCCCTGGTCCCGGCGCTGCAGCTCATCCCGCTCGCCTCGCTCGCCGCCCTGGTCATGGCCGTCGGCATCCAGATGGTGTCGCTGAACCACATCCGCACGGTGACCCGCCACCGCGAGGTCCTGGTCTACGCGGTCACCACCTGCGGCGTGGTCCTCCTCGGTGTCCTGGAGGGCGTCGCCCTGGGCATCGCCGTGGCCGTCGGCGTCGCCCTGCACCGCCTCACCCGCACCCGCATCACCCACGACGAGACGGGAGGAGTCCACCATGTGCACGTACGAGGCCAGTTGACGTTCCTCGCCGTGCCGCGGCTCAGCCGGGTCCTGCACCAGGTGCCCCACGGAGCGGACACGGTCGTGGAGTTGGACGGCTCGTTCATGGACCACGCGGCCTACGAGATGCTGCACGACTGGCAGCGGACGCACAGCGTGCAGGGCGGCAAGGTCGAGATCACCGGCCGCCGGCCAGGCACCCGGATCTCCGAGCCCGCCGACGCGGACGGCTGTCGCTGCCGGCCCTGGACCCCTTGGCGCAACCACCAGTGCGAGCCCCCGCAACCGGCACCCTCACCCGACCGACTCGGGCCGGGCCAGGGCACGGCACACGCACCGCAGGCACCGCACCTACCGCACGCACCAGCCGAACCCGACGGCCCGCCCCGGCCGAACGGCACGGATCCCGGCACAGTCGGGGGCGCAGACGCAGGCGCCCCCGGCGGCCCGGTGGGCTCCAGCGGCAGAGACCTCGCGCGCGGCATCAGCGCCTTCCAGCGCAACACCGCACCCCTCGTCCGGGGCGAGCTGGCCCGGCTGGCGCGCGAGGGGCAACAGCCCTCGCAGCTCTTCCTGACCTGCGCCGACTCGCGGCTGGTCACCTCGATGATCACCTCCAGCGGACCCGGAGACCTGTTCGTGGTGCGCAATGTGGGCAACCTCGTGCCCCTGCCGGGCGAGGAGAGCGGCGACGACTCGGTGGCCGCGGCGATCGAGTACGCGGTGGACGTGCTGAAGGTGCGGTCCATCACCGTGTGCGGCCATTCGGGCTGCGGCGCGATGCAGGCGCTGCTCGGTGCCGAGTCCGGGGGTGCGCAGACGCCGCTCAGACGGTGGCTGCGGCACGGCCGGCCGAGCATGGACCGGATGCTCGCCGCGCCGGAGGACTCCGGCGACGGGGGGACAGCCGCGGTCCGGCTGGCCGGGCGGCCGTCCGCCGATCCGCTGGAGCGGCTCTGCCTGGCCAACGTGGTCCAGCAGCTGGCGCACCTGCGGGCGCACGAAGCGGTGGGCCGGGCGCTGCGCGCCGGGGACCTGGAGCTGCACGGCATGTACTTCCACGTGGGCGAGGCGCAGGCGTATCTCCTGGCGGAGACGGGTGAGGAGGGGCAGGACGGGGTGTTCGAGCTGGTCGCGGAGACGCAGCCGGCCCGGTGAGTCCTCGGGGGCCGGGCGGTGTGAGCGGTGCAACAGGTCGTGAACCCCGCCCGGCCGGTGTCCGTGGGTAGGAGTGGACCGGGCCGCGTCGAGCGGTCGGCCGGGCTTTCGAGTGAGCCGGCGGTGACGATGGACAGGTCTAAACCAATCTGCCGTCGGCCCTTGTCACCGGCCTCCCGTGTCTGATGAGCTGTGGCCTGGGACACAACGGACACCCCGAGAAAGGGAGATGTCGTGAGCAACGAGAGCCTGGCCAACCTCCTCAAGGAGGAGCGACGGTTCGCGCCGCCCGCCGACCTGGCCGCGGGCGCCAATGTCACGGCGGAGGCGTACGAGCAGGCCAAGGCTGACAGGCTCGGCTTCTGGGCCGAGCAGGCCCGCCGGCTGACCTGGGCCGTGGAGCCGACCGAGACGCTCGACTGGACGAACCCGCCGTTCGCGAAGTGGTTCAAGGACGGCTCGCTCAACGTGGCGTACAACTGCGTGGACCGTCATGTGGAGGCCGGACTCGGCGACCGGGTCGCCATCCACTTCGAGGGCGAGCCGGGCGACAGCCGCGCGATCACCTACGCCGAGCTGAAGGACGAGGTCTCCAAGGCCGCCAACGCCCTGCTGGAACTGGGCGTGCGCAAGGGCGACCGCGTCGCCGTCTACATGCCGATGATCCCCGAGACGGCGATCGCGATGCTGGCCTGCGCCCGGATCGGCGCGGCCCACTCGGTGGTCTTCGGCGGCTTCTCCGCGGACGCACTCGCGACCCGGATCCAGGACGCCGACGCCCGCGTCGTCATCACCTCCGACGGCGGCTACCGGCGCGGCAAGCCCTCGGCGCTGAAGCCGGCCGTGGACGAGGCGGCCGACCGCGCGGGCATCGTCGAGCACGTGCTCGTGGTGCGCCGCACCGGGCAGGACGTGGCGTGGAACGACTCGCGCGACACCTGGTGGCACGAGACGGTGGGGGGGCAGTCGGCGGAGCACACGCCGGAGGCGTTCGACGCCGAGCACCCGCTGTTCATCCTCTACACCTCGGGGACGACGGGTAAGCCCAAGGGCATCCTGCACACCTCCGGCGGCTATCTGACGCAGGCGGCGTACACGCACCACGCGGTGTTCGACCTCAAGCCGGAGACCGACGTCTACTGGTGCACGGCGGACGTCGGCTGGGTCACCGGGCACTCGTACATCGTCTACGGACCGCTGGCCAACGGCGCGACGCAGGTGATGTACGAGGGCACCCCGGACACCCCGCACCAGGGGCGGTTCTGGGAGATCGTGCAGAAGTACGGGGTGACGATCCTCTACACCGCGCCCACCGCGATCCGGACGTTCATGAAGTGGGGCGACGACATCCCCGCCAAGTTCGACCTGTCCAGCCTGCGCGTCCTCGGGTCGGTCGGTGAGCCGATCAACCCCGAGGCGTGGGTCTGGTACCGCAAGAACATCGGCGGCGACCGCACCCCGGTCGTCGACACCTGGTGGCAGACCGAGACCGGCGCCATGATGATCTCCCCGCTGCCGGGCGTCACCGAGGCCAAGCCGGGCTCCGCGCAGCGCCCGCTGCCGGGCATCTCGGCGACGGTGGTGGACGACGAGGCGAACGAGGTGCCGAACGGCGGGGGCGGCTACCTGGTCCTCACCGAGCCGTGGCCGTCGATGCTGCGCACCATCTGGGGCGACGACCAGCGCTTCATCGACACGTACTGGTCCCGCTTCGAGGGCAAGTACTTCGCCGGCGACGGCGCCAAGAAGGACGACGACGGGGACATCTGGCTGCTCGGCCGGGTGGACGACGTCATGCTCGTCTCGGGGCACAACATCTCCACCACCGAGGTCGAGTCGGCGCTCGTCTCGCACCCGGCGGTCGCCGAGGCGGCTGTGGTCGGGGCGGCGGACGAGACGACCGGGCAGGCCATCGTGGCCTTCGTGATCCTGCGCGGTACGGCGGCGGAGACCGAGGACCTGGTCGCGGAGCTGCGCAACCACGTCGGCGCGTCGCTCGGCCCGATCGCCAAGCCCAAGCGGGTGCTGCCGGTGGCGGAGCTGCCGAAGACCCGGTCGGGCAAGATCATGCGGCGGCTGCTGCGCGACGTGGCGGAGAACCGCGAGCTGGGGGACGTCACCACGCTGACCGACTCCACCGTCATGGACCTCATCCAGACCAAGCTCCCGGCGGCGCCGAGCGAGGACTGACACCGCACCGGTCCCGAGCGGCCCGACCGGGGCCCGGCACGGGCGGCACCGCCGCGCCCGTGCCGGGCCCCTTCGCGCGCGCCGGGCCCAGTGGGCGCTGGGTAGAGTGGGAGGCGCGTAAGAGAAGCGACAAGAACCTCATGGTGAGCCGGGAAGTCTGGTCGGCACACGTTCCGTGCTGCCCTGGACCGGAGGTCTCCCGTGACCGCGCCCCGCACCCCCCTCACCCCGCGCAAGCTCCTGGGCCGGCTGTCCCTCCCCGAGCGGACGTACGTAGCCGACGCGCTGCGCACCGAGACCGTCGGCGGTGTCCTCCTCCTCGTGGCCGCGATCGCCGCGCTGATCTGGTCGAACATCCCCGCCCTGCACGACAGCTACGGCAGCGTCGGCGGTTTCCACTTCGGCCCGGAGGCGCTGGGCCTCCACCTCTCCGTGGCGCACTGGGCCGCCGACGGACTGCTCGCGGTGTTCTTCTTCGTGGCCGGCATCGAACTCAAGCGGGAGCTGGTGGCCGGGGACCTCAAGGACCCGCGGGCAGCCGCGCTGCCGGTCGCCGCGGCCCTGTGCGGTATGGCCGTACCGGCTCTGGTGTACACGCTCACCAGTGCGACGGGCGGCGGTTCCGCGGCCGGCTGGGCGGTGCCCACCGCGACGGACATCGCCTTCGCGCTCGGCGTGCTCGCGGTCGTCGGCACTTCCCTGCCGAGCGCGCTGCGCGCCTTCCTGCTGACGCTCGCGGTCGTGGACGACCTGATGGCCATCCTGATCATCGCGGTGTTCTTCACCGACACGATCGACTTCGCGGCCCTGGGCGGCGCCGTCGCCGGACTCGTGGTGTTCTGGGCGCTGCTGCGCAGGGGCGTGCGCGGCTGGTACGTGTACGTGCCGCTCGCCCTGGTCGTGTGGGCGCTGATGTACAACAGCGGCGTGCACGCCACCGTCGCCGGTGTGGCGATGGGCCTGATGCTGCGCTGCCACACCCGCGAGGGTGAGGACCACTCCCCCGGTGAGCGCGTGGAGCACCTGGTGCGGCCGCTGTCGGCGGGGCTGGCGGTGCCGCTGTTCGCCCTGTTCAGCGCGGGTGTGTCGGTGTCGGGCGGTGCGCTCGCCGACGTGTTCGGCCGGCCGGAGACGCTGGGCGTCGTGCTCGGCCTGGTGGTGGGCAAGACGCTGGGCGTCTTCGGCGGCACCTGGCTCGCCGCCCGCTTCACCCGCGCCTCCCTCAGCGAGGACCTCGCCTGGGCGGACGTCTTCGCGGTGGCGGCGCTGGCCGGCATCGGCTTCACCGTCTCCCTGCTCATCGGCGAGCTGGCCTTCGAGGGCGACGCCGCGCTCACCGACGAGGTCAAGGCCGCCGTACTGACCGGGTCGGTCGTCGCGGCGCTGCTGGCGTCCGTCCT
Organism: Streptomyces sp. NPDC048182; assembly: GCF_043202555.1. Classification (NCBI taxonomy): domain Bacteria; kingdom Bacillati; phylum Actinomycetota; class Actinomycetes; order Kitasatosporales; family Streptomycetaceae; genus Streptomyces; species Streptomyces sp. NPDC048182. Next base: position 128,228 of record NZ_JBIDAQ010000002.1, read on the forward strand.
GCTGAGGGCGCGCAACGCGCGGTACCGCCGGATGTACGAGGACGAGGAGCGCGACGACGATCTCAGCGGCGTGCCGGACGTCTACGAGCAGGACGACCCGGCGTACCACCTGCGCATGGCGGCGATCTACGACGCCAAGGCCGCCGAGCACCGCAGGATCGCCGGGGAACAGGAGGTGTCGCGGCGTGCCGAAGTGACGGGCGGGGCAGGCGAGGAGGGCGACGGTCCGGCATGATCTGACGAGACGGTACAAAAGACGGGACCGGACGGGACCGTTCGCGGTCAGGCAGTGGTCGGGCAGCGGTCAGACAGCGGTCGGGCAGAAGACGACAGCGACCGGAGCCGGGCGACGACCCGTCCGCACATCAGCCAGCAGGAGAGGGAGAGACCCCGATGAGCGCACCCGACGCCAGCCCGGTCGGCACCGAACGCAGCATCGGCCAGCTGTTCGCCTCGGCGACCACCGAATTGTCGGCGCTGGTGCACGACGAGATCGCGCTGGCCAAGGCGCAGCTGCGGCAGGACGTGAAGAAGGGGGCGATCAGCGGCGGCGCGTTCTCGCTCGCGGGCGCGATCCTGGTGTTCTCGCTGCCGATGCTGAACTTCGCGCTGGCCTACGGCATCCGCACCTGGAGCGGCTGGAACCTCGGCGTCTGCTTCCTGCTGTCCTTCGCCGCCAACGTCCTCCTGGCCGGGCTCCTCGCGCTGATCGGCGTCGTCTTCGCGAAGAAGGCCAAGAAGGGCCGCGGTCCGCAGAAGGTCGCCGCCTCGGTCAAGCAGTCGGCGGGCGTACTGCAGAACGCCAAGCCGCACCCGCGCCCGGAGCTGGCCGCGGACCGGTCCCCCGAGGCCATCGAGGCTGTGGCACGCTCGTCCTCATGACACAGCCCCCGTCGGCACCGTCCTCCTCGGCGCAGCCGTCCTCCCCGGCGCAGCCCGCCTCGGTCGTCCGCCTCGACGTGCCCGGCGGCCACGGGGTGACCCACCGGGACGTCGCCGCCAACGGCGCGCGCTTCCACATCGCCGAGCTCGGCGACGGGCCGCTGGTGCTGCTGCTGCACGGCTTCCCGCAGTTCTGGTGGACCTGGCGGCACCAGCTGGTGGCGCTGGCCGACGCCGGGTTCCGGGCCGTCGCCATGGACCTGCGCGGCGTCGGCGGCAGCGACCGCACCCCGCGCGGCTACGACCCCGCGGGCCTCGCGCTCGACATCACCGGCGTGATCCGCTCGCTCGGCGAGCCGGACGCGGCGCTGGTCGGCCACGACCTCGGCGGCTACCTGGCCTGGACGGCGGCGGCGATGCGGCCCAAGCTGGTGCGCCGCCTCGCGGTGTCCTCGATGCCGCACCCCCGCCGCTGGCGCTCCGCGATGCTCGGCGACGTCCGGCAGACCCGGGCCGGCTCCTACATCTGGGGCTTCCAGCGCCCCTGGATCCCCGAGCGGCAGCTGACCGCCGACGACGGCGCCCTGGTGGGCCGGCTGATCCGCGACTGGTCGGGGCCGCACGTGCCCGACGAGGACGCGGTGACGGCGTACCGGCGCGCCATGTGCATCCCGTCCACGGCGCACTGCTCCGTCGAGCCGTACCGCTGGCTGGTGCGGTCCCTGGCCCGCCCCGACGGCCTGCAGTTCTACCGCCGCATGAAGCGGCCGGTGCGCGTGCCGACCCTGCATCTGCACGGCTCGCTCGACCCGGTGCTGCGCACGCGGAGCACGGCCGGGTCCGGGGAGTACGTCGAAGCGCCGTACCGCTGGCGGCTGTTCGACGGTCTCGGGCACTTCCCGCACGAGGAGGATCCGGTCGCGTTCTCCACCGAACTGGTCAATTGGCTGAAGGATCCAGAACCCGACCGGTGAGGACCGGAGAGGAACGGCCACTTGCCCGGCGCATAGGCCAATTGGGCGCCGCCGGAGGGGTTATGGACCTTGGGGCGGGGGCAGACGTCCCGGTATGGGCTGGACGCACGACTACAGTGACGTAGCACGCGACGGCCGCTCCCTGAGCGGCGCGAGCACCCACCGACGAGGCGGCACCCCGCAGCTGGCGGGCGCCGACATACGGGTGGGCATCTCCCATATCCTGCGCCGCCGCGCCCGCTGGGTCTCCGTGCGCCTGCGCCATACGCGCGCCGGCGCCGCCGAGAGCGCCTGAGGCCCCGCGCGCCTGCCTAGAGCGCGCAGCTGTCGCTGTCCACCTGCTGGGACGCCGTCCGCCCCCGGTCGATGTCCTGGCGGATCTCGTCGGCGGTGAGCGCGTACCCGGTCTCGGCGTCGTCCAGGGACTTGGCGAAGACCACTCCGTAGACCTTCCCACCGGGGGTCAGCAGCGGTCCTCCGGAGTTGCCCTGACGGACCGTCGCGTACAGGGAGTAGACGTCGCGGCGGACGGTCGAGCGGTGGTAGATGTCCGGGCCGTTGGCCGTGATGCGCCCGCGTACGCGCGCGGCGCGGACGTCGTACGCCCCGTTCTCCGGGAAGCCGGCCACGATCGCGTTGTCGCCGCTGCGCGCGTCCTCGTCGGTGAAGCGCAGCACCGGTGCGGTCAGGTCGGGGACGTCGAGTACGGCGATGTCGCGCTTCCAGTCGTAGAGGACGACGGTCGCGTCGTGCTTGCGGCCCTCGCCGCCGATCTGCACCACGGGCTCGTCGACGCCGCCCACGACATGGGCGTTGGTCATGACGCGCCGGTCGGCGAAGACGAAGCCGGTGCCCTCCAGGACCTTGCCGCAGCCGGTGGCGGTGCCGGTGACCTTGACGATGGACCGCTTGGCGCGGGTCGCCACGGCGCTGTTCGCCAGCGCCGGGTCGGGCGGGCGGACGTCGGTGATCGGCTCGTTGTCGAACGGGCTGAAGACCTGCGGGAAGCCGTTCTGCGCGAGGACGGAGGAGAAGTCCGCGAACCAGGTGTCGGCCTGTGCGGGCAGCGCCCGGGAGACGCCGAGCAGCACCTTGGAGCTGCGCACCTCCTTGCCGAGCGTCGGCAGGGTGGTGCCCGCGAGGGCGGAGCCGATCAGCCAGGCGACCAGGAGCATGGCGACCACGTTGACCAGGGCGCCGCCGGTGGCGTCCAGGGCGCGGGCCGGGGACCAGGTGATGTACCGGCGCAGCTTGTTGCCCAGATGCGTCGTCAGGGCCTGGCCCACGGAGGCGCAGACGATGACGACGACGACCGCGACGACGGCCGCGGTGGTGCTCACCTCCGCGTCGTCCGTCAGGGCATCCCAGGCGACCGGCAGCAGATAGACGGCGACCAGGCCGCCGCCCAGGAAGCCCGTCACCGACAGGATCCCGACGACGAAGCCCTGGCGATAGCCGACGACCGCGAACCACACGGCGGCGAGCAGCAGCAGGATGTCCAGCACGTTCACGCCGCCCACCTTGTCATGAGCGCCAGTCCAGCGGGACCTGCTTCTCCCTGTCCCAGGGGCGCTCCCAGCCCGCGAAGTGCAGCAACCGGTCGATCACGCCGGCCGTGAAGCCCCACACGAGGGCCGATTCGACCAGGAATGCCGGACCGCGGAAGCCGCTGGGGTGCACGGCGGTGGCCCGGTTGGCCGGGTCCGTGAGATCCGCCACGGGCACGGTGAAGACCCGGGCGGTCTCCCGGGGATCGACGGCGCCGACCGGGCTGGGCTCGCGCCACCAGCCGAGCACGGGCGTGACGACGAAGTGGCTGACCGGGATGTAGAGCCTCGGCAGGACGCCGAAGAGCTGCACGCCGGCCGGATCGAGGCCGGTCTCCTCCTCGGCCTCGCGCAGCGCGGCACGCAGCGGCCCGTCGCCGAGCGGATCGCCGTCCTCCGGATCGAGGGCGCCGCCCGGGAAGGAGGGTTGGCCGGCGTGCGAGCGGAGGGTGCCGGCGCGCTCCATGAGGAGCAGCTCGGGGCCGGCGCCCTGCTCCTGACGCTCGCCTCGTCCGTCTCCGAACAGGATCAGGACGGCCGACTGGCGGCCCGCGCCGTCCTCCGGGGGCAGGAAGCGGCTCAGCTCGGTGGGCAGCACGGTGTCCACGACCCGCGCCACCGGGTCGAGCCAGCCGGGCAGGCCCTCCCTGCTGAGCATTCCGCCCCGCCTGTCGCTCGTCCGCGTCATCGCCGCCCCCCGTTCTTCCCCGTCCAACGCCCGGGGCCCCCGAGATCGTTCCGTCACCCCGCCCCCAGCGGCGGCGCCGGGATCCCGCCCGCGTCCAGGTACGCCTGCGGGGGCCTGAGCCGCTGGCCGGGCAGCCCGGCCTTCTCGTACTTGAGCAGCTTCCTCGCCTTCTCCGGATCCGTCTCGCCCTCGCCGTACGCCGGGCAGAGCGGGGCGATGGGGCAGGCGCCGCAGGCGGGCTTGCGGGCGTGGCAGATGCGGCGGCCGTGCCAGATGACGTGGTGGGAGAGGTCGGTCCAGTCGCTCTTGGGAAACAGGGTCCCGACGGCGGCCTCGATCTTGTCCGGGTCGGTCTGGTCGGTCCACTGCCAGCGCCGGACGAGGCGCTGGAAGTGGGTGTCCACGGTGATGCCGGGGCGGCCGAACGCGTTCCCCATCACGACGAAGGCCGTCTTGCGGCCCACACCGGGCAGCTTGACGAGGTCTTCGAGGCGGCCGGGGACCTCGCCGCCGAAGTCCTCCGTCAGGGCCTTGGACAGCCCTATCACCGACCTCGTCTTGGCCCGGAAGAACCCGCACGGGCGCAGGATCTCCTCCACCCGCTCCGGGTTGGCGGCGGCCAGGTCCTCGGGGGTGGGGTACGCGGCGAAGAGGGCGGGCGTCGTCTGGTTGACGCGCAGGTCGGTGGTCTGGGCGGAGAGCACCGTGGCGACGAGCAGCTGGAAGGGGTTCTCGAAGTCCAGCTCGGGGTGCGCGTACGGGTAGACCTCGGCCAGCTCGCGGTCGATGCGGCGGGCGCGGCGGACCAGGGCGGTGTGCGACTCGCCGCCCGGCGTGCCCGCGGCGACGGCCTTCGCCGGGGCGACGCCCTTGACGGCGGCGGTGGCCTTCTTGGGGGCGACGGGCGCCTTCTTGGCGGGGGCACCGCGCTTGGCCACGGCGGCCTTCTTGGCCGGCGTTTTCTTTGCGAGCGCCTTCTTGGCGGGCGCCGACTTCTCCGCCGGCGCGGCCTTCTTGGCGGCCGATGTCGCCTTCTTCGTAGCCGACGCCGTCTTCTTCGCAGCCGCCGTCTTCTTCACGGCACCCTTCTTCGCCGTCACCCTCCCCCCAGGCGCCGCCCCCTTCGTCGTTTTCGCCGACTCCTTACCGCCATCGGGCGCCTGTTCGCCCACAGCGGAATCGCGACGTACAACCACCCGCACAGCTCCCTCAGCCGGTGCTCTCGCCCGGCTCTCACCGGCGATTTGGACACCGCGCCAGCCTACGACCCGGTACCGACATCCGCCCCGGACCCGGAAGATCGGCGCCCAATTGGACCCCTGCCGCGTACCCCGGGACACCAGTACGGCATCCTTGTGACAGATCACACTGTTTGGACTGTCCGGCAAAATGGGCACCTCGGTCCCCTGGCAAGCGGGGATCATGGTCCCCTGAGCAGGTCGACAAGGAGAGAACTCGTGGACGACGTTCTGCGGCGCAACCCGCTCTTCGCGGCGCTCGACGACGAGCAATCCGCGGAGCTTCGCGCCTCCATGAGCGAGGCGACCCTCGCTCGCGGCGACTCGCTGTTCCACGAGGGCGACCCCGGAGACCGCCTCTACGTGGTCACCGAAGGCAAGGTCAAGCTGCACCGCACCTCCCCCGACGGCCGGGAGAACATGCTGGCCGTCGTCGGCCCCGGTGAGCTGATCGGCGAGCTGTCGCTGTTCGACCCGGGCCCGCGCACGGCGACCGCCACCGCGCTGACCGAGGTCAAGATGCTCGGTCTCGGCCACGGCGACCTCCAGCCCTGGCTGAACGTCCGCCCCGAGGTCGCCACCGCCCTGCTGCGCGCCGTCGCGCGCCGCCTGCGCAAGACCAACGACGCCATGTCGGACCTGGTCTTCTCGGACGTCCCCGGCCGTGTCGCCCGGGCCCTGCTCGACCTCTCGCGCCGCTTCGGCGTGCAGTCCGAGGAGGGCATCCACGTGGTGCACGACCTGACGCAGGAGGAGCTGGCCCAGCTGGTCGGCGCGTCCCGCGAGACGGTCAACAAGGCGCTGGCGGACTTCGCCCAGCGCGGCTGGCTGCGCCTGGAGGCGCGCGCGGTGATCCTGCTCGACGTGGAGCGGCTGGCCAAGCGCTCGCGCTGACCCCGGTTGGCCAAGCGCTCGCGCCGACCCCGGTTCCCCACCGGGGCTCGGGCCTAGATGAGCCCGTGCTCGCCCAGGTACTCCAGCTGCGCCCGCACCGACAGTTCCGCCGCCGGCCACAGCGAGCGGTCGACATCCGCGTACACGCGCGCGACGACCTCGCCCGGCGTGCGGTGGCCGTCCTCGACGGCCGTCTCGACCTGCGCGAGCCGGTGGGCCCGGTGGGCGAGGTAGAACTCGACGGCGCCCTGGGCGTCCTCCAGGACGGGGCCGTGCCCCGGGAGGACGGTGTGCACGCCGTCGTCGGTCGTGAGCGACCTCAGGCGGCGCAGGGAGTCCAGGTAGTCGCCGAGTCGGCCGTCCGGGTGGGCGACGACGGTCGTCCCGCGGCCCAGGATCGTGTCGCCGGTCAGGACGGCCCGGTCGGCGGGCAGGTGGAAGCTCAGGGAGTCGGCCGTGTGCCCCGGGGTGGGGACGACCCGCAGCTCCAGGCCCCCCGTCTCGATGACGTCCCCGGCCGCCAGCCCCTCGTCGCCGAGCATCAGCGCCGGGTCCAGGGCCCGCACCATGGTCCGCGTCAGCTCGGCGAAGCGGGCGGCGCCCTCGGCGTGGTCCGGGTGACCGTGCGTCAGCAGGGTCAGGGCGACGCGCAGCCCCGACCGCTCCGCCGTGTCCACGACGTTCCGCAGATGCGCCTCGTCCAGCGGGCCCGGGTCGACCACGACGGCGAGCCCGGACCCGGGCTCGGCGAGGATCCAGGTGTTGGTGCCGTCCAGGGTCATCGCGGACGGGTTGGGCGCGAGGACGTTCACCGCGCGCGGGGTGGCCCGCCCCGAGAGGACGCCACCACGGGGCTGGCCGGGCAGGGCTGCGGCGTCACTCATACGGAGCCTCCCGAGGCCGACCCGGAGGGCGCCCCCGGCACCCGCTTCGTGAACTCCTCGTGCCCCGGCCACGACAGCACGACCTCCCCGTCCGCCAGCCGCGCCTCGGCCAGTACGGGGGTGAGGTCGCGGTCGGCGGCGCCGGCGAGGGCGTCGGCCGCCGTGGCGCAGGCCGTCAGCCCGCGCAGGGTGGCGATGGTCGGCGGCATCATCAGCAGCTCGCCCCGGTCGTAGCCGGCGGCCGCCTCGCCCGGCGTGATCCACACCGTGCGGTCGGCCTCCGTGGAGGCGTTCCGGGTGCGCTGCCCCTCGGGGAGGGCGGCCACGAAGAACCAGGTGTCGTAGCGCCGGGCCTCGAAGGCGGGGGTGATCCAGCGCGCCCACGCGCCCAGCAGGTCGGAGCGCAGGACGAGCCCCCTGCGGTCCAGGAACTCCGCGAAGGACAGCTCACGGGCGACCAGGGCCACGCGGTCGGCCTCCCAGTCGGCGCCGGTCGTGTCACCGACGACCGAGTGGGCGGTCGGCCCGGCGAGCAGGACGCCCGCCTCCTCGTACGTCTCCCGTACGGCCGCGCAGACGATCGCCTGGGCGCCGCTCTCGTCGACGCCGAGGCGCCGCGCCCACCACGCGCGCGCGGGGCCCGCCCAGCCGATGTCGCGGGCGTCGTCGCGCGGGTCGACGCCGCCGCCCGGGTAGGCGTACGCGCCGCCGGCGAAGGCCATGGAGGTGCGGCGGCGCAGCATGTGGACGGCCGGGCCCGCGGCGGTGTCCTTCAGGAGCATGACGGTGGCCGCGCGCCTCGGGGCGACCGGGGTGAGGGTGCCGGCCGCCAGCGCGCGGATGCGGTCCGGCCACTCCGGTGGGTACCACTGACCATTCGCCCGACCATTCGCCATGGCCGGAGGCTATCCGGTGACGTCAGGATGTTCGAGTGGCCGGCGGCGCCGGGGTGGCCGACGGCAGCACCGGGGCCCGCACCAGGACCCCGGACCCACGACCCCGCCCCGGTCCCCGCCCCGCGGAGCGCTACGCGTCGGCGACCAGCTCCACCTGGATCTCGACCTCCACCGGCGCGTCCAGCGGCAGCACCGCCACGCCGACCGCGCTGCGCGCGTGCACGCCCTTGTCGCCGAGCACCTCGCCGAGCAGCTCGCTCGCGCCGTTCAGCACGGCCGGCTGGCCGGTGAAGTCGGCCGCGGAGGCGACGAAGCCGACGACCTTCACCACGCGCGCGACACGGTCGAGGTCGCCGGCGACGGACTTCACGGCGGCCAGGGCGTTCAGCGCGCAGATCCGCGCCAGGTCCTTGGCCTCCTCGGGCGTCACCTCGCCGCCCACCTTGCCGGTGACCGGGAGCTTGCCCTGCACCATCGGCAGCTGGCCCGCGGTGTAGACGTACGCGCCGGACCGCACGGCCGGCTGGTAGGCGGCCAGCGGCGGGACGACCTCCGGGAGGGTCAGGCCCAGCTCGGCGAGCTTCGCCTCGACGGTCCCCGCGCTCACGCCTGCTTCTCGCGCTTCAGGTAGGCCACCAGCTGCTCGGGGTTGTTCGGCCCGGGCACGACCTGGACGAGCTCCCAGCCGTCCTCGCCCCAGGTGTCCAGGATCTGCTTCGTGGCATGGACGAGCAGCGGCACGGTTGCGTATTCCCACTTGGTCATGCGGCCGACTCTAGCCGCTGCTCCCGGCTCCCCCGGACGGCCGACCGGACCGCGCCCGCCGCACCCCGCGCGGCATCCTTCCGGCCGCGTTGTCCACAGCCTGGCACCCGCGCGGCGGGCGGACTGGTTACGCTCGAATACGTGAGCAGGCTCCAGGTCGTCAGCGGCAAGGGCGGTACCGGCAAGACCACGGTGGCCGCGGCCCTCGCGCTGGCCTTGGCCGGCGAGGGGAAGCGCGCGCTTCTCGTCGAGGTCGAGGGCCGGCAGGGCATCGCGCAGCTCTTCGAGACCGAAGCGCTGCCTTATGAGGAGCGGAAGATCGCCGTCGCTCCCGGGGGCGGGGAGGTGTACGCCCTCGCCATCGACGCCGAACAGGCGCTTCTGGACTATCTCCAGATGTTCTACAAGCTCGGCAGCGCCGGCCGGGCCCTGAAGAAGCTCGGCGCCATCGACTTCGCGACCACCATCGCGCCCGGGGTGCGGGACGTCCTGCTGACCGGCAAGGCGTGCGAGGCGGTGCGCCGCAAGGACCGCCAGGGCCGGTTCGTCTACGACCACGTGGTGATGGACGCGCCCCCGACCGGCCGCATCACCCGCTTCCTCAATGTGAACGACGAGGTGGCGGGGCTGGCGAAGATCGGCCCGATACACAATCAGGCGCAGGCGGTGATGCGGGTCCTGAAGTCCCGCGAGACCGCCGTCCACCTGGTGTCGCTGCTCGAGGAGATGCCGGTCCAGGAGACTGCCGACGGCATCGCCGAGCTGCGCTCCGCCGGGCTCCCGGTCGGCCGGATCTTCGTCAACATGGTCCGCCCGGGCGTCCTGGACGACACCGACCTGGAGCTGCTGCGCGACACCCCGCGCGCGGCGGTCGCCCGGTCGCTGTCCGGCGCCGGGCTCGGCGGGGCGCGGCGCGGCGGGCACGCGGAGCGGCTGGTGGACCCGCTGCTCGCGCAGGCCGGGGAGTACGCCGAGCGGTACGCGCTGGAGGAGGAGCAGCGCGGGGTCCTGACCGACCTGGGCCTGCCGCTGCACGAACTGCCGCTGTTCGCCGAGGGCATGGACCTGGCGGGACTGTACGAGCTGGCCACCGAGCTGCGGAAGCAGGGGATCGCATGAGTCCGGACCCGGCCGGGAGCACGGAGGGCGGCGCCCGTCGCCTCTCCCCCGCGCGCGTGCTCGACGTCGACCCGCTCCTGGAGGACCCGGCGACGCGCATCGTGGTGTGCTGCGGTTCGGGCGGGGTCGGCAAGACCACCACCGCGGCGGCGCTCGGCCTACGCGCGGCCGAGCGGGGCCGCAAGGTGGTCGTCCTCACCATCGACCCGGCCCGGCGGCTCGCCCAGTCCATGGGCATCGACTCGCTCGACAACACCCCGCGCCGGGTGAAGGGCGTGGACGACGCGGCGGGCGGCGAGCTGCACGCGATGATGCTGGACATGAAGCGCACCTTCGACGAGATCGTCGAGGCGCACGCGGATCCCGACCGGGCGGCGGCGATCCTGGGCAACCCCTTCTACCAGTCGCTCTCGGCGGGCTTCGCGGGCACGCAGGAGTACATGGCGATGGAGAAGCTGGGGCAGCTCCGGGCGAAGGACGAGTGGGACCTCATCGTCGTGGACACCCCGCCGTCCCGCTCCGCGCTCGACTTCCTGGACGCGCCCAAGCGGCTCGGCTCGTTCCTGGACGGCAAGCTGATCCGGGTCCTGCTGGCCCCGGCGAAGGTCGGCGGCCGGGCGGGGATGAAGTTCCTGAACGTCGGGATGTCGATGATGACCGGCGTCCTGGGCAAGGTGCTCGGCGGTCCTTTCCTGAAGGACGTGCAGACCTTCGTGGCCGCGATGGACTCCATGTTCGGCGGCTTCCGCACCCGCGCGGACGCCACGTACAAGCTGCTCCAGGCGCCCGGCACCGCGTTCCTGGTGGTCGCGGCCCCCGAGCGGGACGCGCTGCGCGAGGCGGCGTACTTCGTGCAGCGGCTGGCCGCCGAGCGCATGCCGCTGGCCGGCCTGGTCCTCAACCGGGTCCACGGCAGCGACGCCGACGGGCTGTCGGCGCAGCGGGCGCTGGCCGCCGCGGAAAATCTTGAGGACCGCGGCATTGTGGATCAGGGCGACGGGAAAGCTGGCTCTGGTAACTCTCCCGATACGCACGGTAGTTCAACACGCGACAGTTCAACTTCGGACGACCCAGGCGACTCAGACGACTCGGACTCCGCAGTCTTCACGGACTCCACGGACTCCACAGACACGACGGAACCCGTCGACCGGCTCACCGCGGGCCTGCTGCGGCTGCACGCGGAGCGGATGCACCTGCTCGCCCGGGAGCAGCGCACGCGCGACCGCTTCACCGCGCGCCATCCCGAGGTGGCCGTCACCGAGGTGGCCGCGCTCCCCGGCGACGTGCACGACCTCGCGGGGCTGCGGGACATCGGGGCGCGGCTGGCCACGGCCCGCCCGGAGCTGCCCGAGACGGGGATCGAGGAGGCGGACGCGGAGGCAGAGGCCGGCGCCTGAGAGGGCCGGTCGCGGCGCCGGTCAGCCGACGGCCGCGAAGTCCTCGTAGACCTCCTCGTCGAGGGGGCCGATGCCGCTGCCCCGCTCGTACTCCGTGCGCGCCGTCTCCAGGAGCCGGCGCCAGGAGGTCACGGTGGGCCGCCTGCGCAGCAGTGCGCGGCGCTCCCGCTCCGTCATGCCCCCCCAGACGCCGAACTCGACGCGGTTGTCCAGCGCGTCGGCCAGGCACTCGGTCCGCACCGGGCATCCGGTGCACACCGCCTTGGCCCGGTTCTGCGCCGCACCCTGCACGAACAGTTCGTCCGGATCGGTAGTGCGGCAGGCGGCCTGCGCACTCCAGTCGGTAACCCAGCCCATACCGGCGCCGTCCTCTCCCGAATCGAGGCTCCCCCACGGCGGCAGCGGCATATTCACCGCCGCCAGTTGAGGACGTTACGGAAGGTGGGCACAGCGCAACACCCCCAGCGGGCCCAATCTTGAATGGCCCGAACGGACTATGGGTAAGCGGCAGATCACCCGGGGGAGTGAGCGGGCGACATGCGTGACGATCCCGGCAAAGGGTCGTCTTCGGTGCGTCACACGGGGCGCCGGGCGTCACGTACGCCCGATTCGGGCACATACGGCGCTGTGACAGTCCCGTGCAGCTTAGGCCAACGCCTGCCCCGCTGTCCGGCGAACGCCCCCGAAGCCTCGAGCCGCCGGGCGGCGAACGCTCCGAAGCACCCCCGCTCCTGGGGAACCCCGGCCGGGACGGATTAGGCTTCGGCCCATGCCAAAGAAGCGCTCGGGCGGCGGCCTGTCACCCACGCAGCAGGCCGCCAAGTTCCTCGGTGTCAGCGTGCTGGCCGGAGCCGTCCTGGCGGGCATCGCCCTGCCCGCCGTCGGCGCGCTCGGCCTCGCCGCCAAGGGGTCGGTGGAGAGTTTCGACGAACTCCCCGCCAACCTGAAGACGCCGCCGCTGAGCCAGCGCACCGCCATCCTGGACGCCGACGGCGGCACCATCGCCACCGTCTACTCCCGCGACCGCACGGTGGTCGCGCTCAAGGACATGTCGCCGTACATGCAGAAGGCGATCGTCGCGATCGAGGACTCCCGCTTCTACGAGCACGGCGCGGTCGACCTCAAGGGCGTGCTGCGCGCGGTCAACAGCAACGCGCGCAGCGGCGGGGTCGCGCAGGGCGCGTCCACGCTGACCCAGCAGTACGTCAAGAACGTCTTCGTGGAGGAGGCCGGCGACGACCCGACGAAGGTCGCGCAGGCCACCCAGCAGACCATCGGCCGCAAGATCCGCGAGCTGAAGTACGCGATCCAGGTCGAGGAGGAGCTGGGCAAGAAGCGGATCCTGGAGAACTACCTCAACATCACCTTCTTCGGCCAGCAGGCCTACGGCGTCGAGGCGGCCTCCCAGCGCTACTTCTCCAAGCACGCGAAGGACCTCACCCTCGCCGAGTCCGCGCTGCTCGCCGGCATCGTCCAGTCGCCCAGCCGCTACGACCCGGTCAACGACGAGGCCGAGGCCACCAAGCGGCGCAACGTCGTGCTCCAGCGCATGGCGGAGGTCGGCGACGTCTCCCAGGAGGAGGCCGACAAGGCGCAGGCCGCACCGCTCGGCCTGAAGGTCAGCCGGCCCAAGAACGGCTGCATCACCGCAGTCAAGGACGCCGGCTTCTTCTGCGACTACGTCCGCGCGGTGTTCCTGAGCGACCCGGTCTTCGGCAAGTCCAAGGAGGACCGGTCCCGGATCTGGAACCAGGGCGGCCTGACCATCCGCACCACCCTGGACCCGCAGGCGCAGAAGTCGGTGCAGGAGTCGATCAGGCAGCACGTCAACACCGGCGACGACGTGGCCACCGCGGCGACCATCGTGGAGCCCGGCACCGGCCGGATCCGCGCGATGGGCCAGTCACGCCCGTACGGCATCGACGTCAAGAAGGGCGAGACGACGCTCAACCTCTCCGTCGACCAGGCCATGGGCGGCGGCGTGGGGTACCAGCCCGGCTCGACGTTCAAGCCGATCGTGGCCGCCGCGGCGATCGAGGGCGGCACGCCGGCGACGAAGCAGTACTCCTCGCCGTACGAGATGGACTACCCGAGCCCGGTCGCCGACTGCGGCGGCAAGAACTGGGTGGACGACACGCGGAAGCCGACCCACCTCACCAACGAGAACAAGACGGAGCACGGCCCGTACGGCATGAAGGAGGCGACCGCGAAGTCGGTCAACACCTACTACGTGCAGCTGATCAGCGACATCGGCCTGTGCCCGGTGACGCAGATGGCCAAGAAGATGGGCGTCGAGCGGGCCAACGGCCAGCAGTTGGAGCACAAGCCCTCCATGGCCCTCGGTGTCACCGAGATGTCCCCGCTGACCATGGCGAACGCCTACGCGACCTTCGCGTCGCGCGGCATGTACTGCACGCCGGTCGCGATCGAGTCGATCACCCAGCGGGTGGGACAGCAGAAGAAGTCCCTCCAGGTGCCCAAGTCCACCTGCTCGCGGGCCATGTCCGAGACCACCGCCGACACGGTGAACACCCTGCTCAAGGGCGTGGTGGAGGACGGCACCGGCAGTGAGGCCGGCCTCGAGAGCCGGGCCAGCGCGGGCAAGACCGGTACGACGGACGAGCGCCTCGCCGCCTGGTTCGTGGGCTACACGCCGAACCTGGCCGGGGCGGTGTGGGTCGGCGACCCCAAGCACAAGCGCCACATGGTCGACATCACCATCGGCGGCGTCCCGTACGACAAGGTCTTCGGTGGCGCGGTGCCCGGTCCGATCTGGCGCGACATGATGTCCGGCGCGCTGGAGGGCAAGCCCGCGCCCGACTTCAACGTCGTCGACATCCCGGACGCGCCCGAGCGCGACAAGGGCCAGGGCGACGGGGACGCCGGTACCGGCGGAGCGGGCGGTGCCGGTGGCGCGGGCGGCCGTGACGACGGCGGCAACGGCGACGACGACGGGGACGGGGGCGGCGGCGGCAACGGCGACGGCGGCGGGCTCATCGGCGGCGGCTTCATCGACGGCGGCACGGGCAACGGCGGCGACGACGGCGGCTTCTTCCGGGGCCAGGACAACGGCGGGACGAACGGGCCCTGACGGCGGCGGGTCGCGGCGGGCGAGACGGAGGGCCTGCGGCAGGCGAGACAGAGGCCGATGACATTTCCCGTATCCGGGAGGGATCATCGGCCTCTGGCGTGGACCCTGCTCTGGCGTGGATCCTGCTCGGACGTGGATCCTTCTCCGGCGTGGATCCCGACCTCGGTACTAACCGGCGAGGTGCTTCTTCACCGCGGCCGCGACCCGGCCGCCCTCGGCCCGCCCGGCCACCTTCGGGTTCACGATCTTCATGACGGCCCCCATGGCGCGCGGCCCCTCGGCGCCGGCCGCCTTCGCCTCGCCCACGGCCTGCGCGACGACCGCGTCCAGCTCCTCGTCGGACAGCTGCTGCGGCAGGTACGCGGCGAGCACCTCGCCCTCGGCCTTCTCCCGCTCGGCCTGCTCGGGCCGGCCGCCCTGGGCGAACGCGTCGGCGGCCTCGCGGCGCTTCTTCGCCTCGCGGGTGATCACCTGCTGCACCTCGTCGTCGGAGAGCTGGCGCTTCTCCTTCCCCGCGACCTCTTCCTTGGTGATCGCGGAGAGCGTGAGCCGGAGCGTCGAGGAGCGCAGCTCGTCGCGCTCCTTGATCGCGGCGTTGAGGTCGTCCTGAAGCTTCGACTTGAGCGTGGTCATGGACCGATTGTCGCAGCAACGACCGAACGGACGCCCCCGCATTTCCCCCGCGTTCTTCCGGGACGCCGTTCTGAGACGATGGACGCATGCGCGCGCGATACGGAGTTCCCCTGGGAGTGGCGGCGTTCGGCGCCGCCGGGCTGGTCTACGCGGCGGGCGTCGAGCCCCGCTCCTTCCGCCTGCGGCGGGTGACGGTCCCCGCCCTGCCCCCCGGCATGCGGCCGATGCGCGTGCTCCAGGTCTCCGACATCCACATGGTCGGCGGGCAGCGGGCGAAGCAGCGCTGGCTGCGCTCGCTGGCCGGCCTGCGCCCCGACTTCGTGGTCAACACGGGCGACAACCTCTCCGACCCGGAGGGCGTCCCGGAGGTCCTGGACGCGCTCGGCCCGCTGATGGAGTTCCCGGGCGCGTACGTCTTCGGCTCCAACGACTACTACGGCCCCAAGCTGCGCAACCCCGCCCGCTACCTGCTCGAGAAGGTCCAGGGCCGGCACGGCCTGAACGGCAACCCGCCGGCCACCGGCGTCGTGCACAACCCGTGGGAGGACCTGCGCGACGGCTTCGACGCGGCCGGCTGGCACAACCTGACGAACACGCGCGGCACGCTGAAGGTCGAGGGCGTGTCCGTGGAGCTGACCGGCCTCGACGACCCGCACATCAAGCGGGACCGGTACGCGGAGGTGGCGGGCGGCCCGTCGGACGGCGCCGACTTCTCGATGGGCGTCGTCCACGCGCCGTACCTGCGCGTGCTGGACGCGTACGCGGCGGACGGCTACCCGCTGGTCCTCGCCGGCCACACCCACGGCGGCCAGCTGTGCATCCCCTTCTACGGCGCGCTGGTCACCAACTGCGACCTGGACACGGACCGCGTGAAGGGCCTCTCCACCCACACGGCCGACGACCGCACCGCCTACCTCCACGTCTCGGCGGGCTGCGGCGCGAGCCGCTACACGCCGGTCCGCTTCGCCTGCCCGCCGGAGGCGACGCTGCTGACGCTGGTGGAGCGGGAGCAGCGGGCGGGCTGACGCCCGGCGCGCCTCACTCGGCCGGCTCACTCACCGCGCCCGATATGTCCGGCCTGCCTACCGTAAGGCCATGACAGCCCCGATACCCCGGGACATCCCGGACCTCCCCGCGCTCCCGGGCCCGCCCGCGCTGCTGCCCTCCCCGGTCCCGGCCGCGGCCGTCGTCACGCCGGTGCGCCGTCCGCTGGCCGCCGGCTTCCGGGCGGTGATCGCGCTCGCGGCCGTGACGGGCGTGACGATCGAGCTGCTCACCGGCCCGCCGCTGCGGGCCCTCGGCCACTTCGCGATCCAGAGCAACGTGCTCCTGGCCGTTGTCCTGCTGGCCTCGTCCCGCCGCGCCTGGACCGCCCGGCGCCCCCTGCCGGCCGGGCTGACCGGCGCGGCCCTGCTCTACGTGGGCGCCGCCGCGCTGGTCCACCACCTGCTCCTGACCGACCCCGCCGGCCCGCCCGGCTCGGCCTGGCACACGGCCGCGACCCACCTGCTCTGCACGGCAACCCCGATCGCGGCGGCCCTGGACTGGCTCCTCCTCACCACCCCGGGCCACCTCCACCTGCGCCAGACCGCCCCGTGGCTCCTCTACCCCCTGGCCTACCTGGCCTTCACCCTGGCCCGCGGCGAGCTCCTCATCCCCGGCACGCAGGACCGCTACCTCTACCCCTTCCTCGACGTCGACCAGCACGGCCTGAAGGCCGTCCTCGGCAACGCCCTCCTCCTCGGCCTCGCCCTCCACGCCCTCTCGACCCTCCTGGTAGCCCTCGACCACACCCGCCCCGACCCCCACCTAACCGGATTTCGCCTCCAGCCCCCGGTGGGCTAAAGTAAACGACGTCGCCGCGCGAGCAGCGACGATCGGGGTGTGGCGCAGCTTGGTAGCGCGCTTCGTTCGGGACGAAGAGGTCGTGGGTTCAAATCCCGCCACCCCGACAGTGAAGTACCAGGTCAGGGGCCTGATCCGCAGAGCGGGTCAGGCCCCTGAGTGGTTCCGGGGGCCCTTTGGGGAGCCATTTGGGAGCCGAGCTCAGGACACGGCTCCCCGTGGCACGGATGCCGCCACGACTCGGGGACGAGGCGCGGCAGCTGATCCGGCAAACTGGGATATCCCGTGCACGGCCGGAAGCACCGCGAGCCGAACACTTCACGATTTCGCACATCCCGGACGACGTGCCCCCTGAACCCGCGCCGAGCACGATGCCTCGGACGCCACCGTCACCCTCGCGCGGCCCGGCGGTCGAGATGACGGTGTGGCCGGACCTGTAGCTGTTGCCGGAGCACATGCCACCACGCGCTAGGAGTCGCCAGGGCCCCGAATGAGAGGCTTACTCGCTCCTCCCGCGCCCCGATCGGAACACAGCCCCCATATAAGCGAGTTCACCAGGTGCTTCCCGAACACCCCATCCATTTCTGCCGTTTCGGCGGAGTCGAGTGCCACACTGGTAGTGGCTTTGCTTCGGGGGTCACTCCGCAGGCCGTGCGAGCGCCGAACGGCGCAGGCACACGAAGGGACTTGGGAATCGCCCAGTACTGATCGTCTCGCACGTCCAGAGACTCGAACGGCGCCAAGCGACGATCAAGGGAACGTGGGCGTGACCCCCTCGTCCTCACACACCACGCGACCCGTGGTCTGAGGAGGAGCGCCGTGGAGCCCCACGACGAGATCGAGAACGTACTTTCGCCCGACGCCCTGTTCTGGGCTATGGAGCCCTTCGGCCCGCCCTTGGGCGAGGCCGCGTGCAGCACGTGGGATCCGAAGCGGTTCCCCACCATGAGGGAGCAGCAGGCGGCCTTCGACGGGGAGCCGACCGTGCCGGAGCGGGACATCCCGCAGGCCCGGGCCACGTGCCGTACGTGCCCGCTGCTGGACAGCTGCCGCCGTTACGCCCAGGACAGTCGGGACGAGCACGTATTCCTGGCCGGGGAGACCGCCGAGGAGCGGCGTAAGAAGTGGCGGAAGACCGGCGAGATCGCCAAACGGCGCCGACGGGTGGCTGAGCTGTACGCCCTGAATGTGCCGACGGCGATCATCGCACGGCTGCTCGGGCACGCCGAGCGGTCGATTCGCAGCGATCTGCACGAGCTCGGCAAGCGCTCGCACCTGCCCCCCACTGCCTGAGACGACCGGCCGCCGGCGGAACCGCTCCGTCGGCGGCATTCACGCAGGCCGGCCCCTCTTTTCCTGCGCTACCCCGTGCCCCTTTGCCGATCACCCCACTCATGGAGGACGACGTGACAGATCAGGACGCCACCGAGTACGAGGAGATGACCGAGGAGGTGGAGGAGTCCGACGCCGTGGACGACGAGCTCGATACAGACGAGGACACGGACCAGGAAAGCGCGACAATCTGGTCGCGGTTCGGCGACAGTGACCTGCCGACGTTGCCGAAGATGGGAGCGGTAATCCGCGCCGCCAAGGCGGGCACGGAGGCCGGACTGCCTCCCGAGTTCGCCACCGCTCTGGCCCACGCCGCTGTCGACCCCAGTGAGCTCAGGTCGTTGCTGAGGCGTCCGACTCGCGTCAACATCGCCGGAGGCGTCATCGAGGCGATCGACCTCGACCTCTACGTACCCGGCCTGGTACCGCTGCCCACCAACAACCGCACGATGGAACGGCGGGTGTACCCGGCGGCTGGCGCCGAGGGGCACGCGGGACCACTGACCGGCCCCCGTTCCCCGTCCGGTGAGACCACCACGCTCTGGATCGAGGGCGAGGACGTCAGCCACGTGCAGGACGAGACGGAGCGGGCGCGTGAGTTCATCCTGGCGAACAACAACCTGCGCGAGTCCATCGCCGCGCGCGGCATCGCCATGCCGGTGAACGTTGTCTTCTTCGAGCTGCGGCACCGCGACGGCGAACCCTCCATGCCCCTCCTGGGAACAGCGGACGGCTCCAGCCGCATCACCAACGCCCACTACGTCTTGGGGCTCACCGACCCACAGACGCACTACCACTTCCCCACGGACCGCGACGACTACCGACGCTTCATCGGCTCAATCAGCGAGGCCGATCCTGATGCGTTGCGTCCCGCCGCCCGTCGGCGGCTGATACGACAGCGCAACGCACTGATTACTCCAGCCCGCGTATTTCTTCGCTTCTCTCCCACCAGGGGGGGCTACGACTACGCGCGCGCCGTCAACGCCTTCGTCGGCATGCTGCACGTCGATCCTCCGCGGCCGTGGAGCCAAACGGGCAAACTCGAAGCCATGGCCGAAGCGGTCCTGGACGTACTCCGCAGCGCCGACGTACTCGACGATCCCGTCCACGACTACCTCGCAGGTCTTCTCACCCCAGAGCAAGCCGAGGACGAGGGGCTCCCCATCGAGCGAGACGAGCAGGCGGCCTTTGTGCTCGCAGCCCTGCTTCGCGAGCAACATCGGGACCTCGTCGAACGTGGGATCCGCGACGTCACCGCCAAGAAGAGCGTCAGTCCCGGCCGACGAACGGACGTGATCGCGGAGTTGGCTCTCCGGCCCACCCGGAGCATCGCCACTACCCTGGATGCCAAGGACGCCGAGCGCCAGCGGGCGGAGCGGATGCGCGCCGCATACCTACGTTGTGCTCGGATGACGCGATACGCGACCGCAGAATGGAAGGTCACCGGTCGGTCGCCAGAGAAACTCCTTAAGGCAGCTCTGGAGGAACTGCGCGCTGACCCCGCCAGCTCTCATGCCGACCCCACCCGGTGGGTCAACCGGCTGGAACTGGCGGCCATAGCCCAATACCACCTCACCGCCTGGGGCGGTCTGCGACGTGAAGCCATGGGCAACACCGGGGCCGACAAGCGCGGCCCGCAGCAAATCCTGGAAGCGATGCTCCGCGACGAGCAGGGTTTGCGATTGCTGGCCCAAGCGATCACCGATGGGCGGGCTGGAACGCAACCACGACGTGTCACGGAAAACGGGGCCTTCCAGCGCGGCGTCCGCGATGAATACGGAAGCTGGCACGAGGACCCGGCAGGCAAGCCCATGCCGATCGAGGACGAATGGCTGCGATACGAGGCCTACGCCACGGGTACGACCCTGCCGCGGCCGGTGACACCTCCCAACGAGACACCTCGGATGAAGGCTACGCGGCTGAAGAGCCAAATCGGGCAGTACATCGAGCAGATCAACCTCGACGTTGATGAGCTCGCCAACGTGGAGGAAGCCCAGGGAGGACCGCTCCTCGACAAGGAAGGATGGGCGAAGCCGAACGAGCTCCTGAACCACCTTATGAACGTCCACTCGCAGATCAGCTATTGGGCACGAGTCGCCGAGCGCCAAATGACCCGCCCAAACGGATAGTGCAATAACGGAGGGAGCCCTCCTCGGGGGCTCCCTCCGTTATTAGCCCCCTCATCGGATGCGGGGCGCGTCGCACCCAGGGTCACTCAACGTGGTCTGTGCCTAACCAACCGTGAGGCGTGCCCGCAGTAGCGCGTCGAGGGCACGCACTGGTGATCGGTGACTCAAAGCCAAACGGGCGTCAAGTGCTTCCTCCCACTGCTGGGTCAGCCCCAGCATGAGGCGCTTGCGCATGCCTGGGGTGACGTGGGCGTAGCGCGCCGAGACCGAGCCGTCGATGTGGCCCATGCGTTCGTCCATGAGCACCTTTTCGGTTCCCAGGTCCTCCATCGTCGTCCGGTGGGTGTGGCGGAGGCCGTGGGGCGTGAGTCCCTTGGCTATCGGGAGCCAGCAGGCGTCGGCCCGTTCGCTGGCACCCCGACCCCGTGCCGGGACACCGGGCCACGGCTCGCCGAGTAGGGGCACCGGCCGTGGCTCCTGTGGTGCCTTCTTCGGGTACCAGCCAGAGACCGCCGGCGTGAACAGCCAGGTTGCGAAACCGTTCCTGCGCCAGTGGGCGGCATGCTCCGGCACGACGCCGCCCCGCACGAACCGGAGATCCGCGATGGCCTGCTCGACCTTCGCTCGCGTGGCCTCGGTGACGCGTTCTGGGTGGTTGAGCACGTTGGACACCGTGCCGGTCGAAACGCCGGCACGGCGGGCGACGTCGATGAGCTTCGCGCCCTGGTGGCCCCCGGTACGGGCCGCGCCCTGTCCTCGGAAGACGTAGGTCTTGCCGTGACAGGGGCACGGCTTGGGCTTCGTGCGGGCGACGTGGTTGGCGACCAGCGCGGACAGCCAGTCCATCGAGCCGATGGTGCGGTAGCTGTCGTCCTTGGGCGGGCAGCGCACCAGCTCCCCCGTGTCGAGTTCGTACAGCTGCCACTCGACCCGGACGGCTCCAGGGCGGACGAACGCGGTCTCCAGGCCAACGATCTCGCCCCAGCGCATGCCGGTGTACCCCTTGAGGACCACGGCGACGAACTCGTCGTCGCGGCCGGAGAGCAGGGCGGCGCGCTCGGCGGTCAGCAGGATGCCGAGCGCGTCGGTGACCACCTTCTCGGGGCCACGGTCTCGGGAGCGGCCGGCGCGTTTGCCCCGTCCGCGCCGCCGGGCGGCCGGGTTGGACGTGATCAGGCCCTGGTCGATCGCGTCCTCGAAGATCAGGTGGAGCGTTGAGCGCCAGGTCTTGACGCTGGAGGCGGCGTAGAGGGCCTTCTCCTTCTTCTCCCACAGGTCGATGTCCGTGCGCAGGATGCCGGCGAGCGCTTTGTCCTCGAACTCGGGGAGGAGGTGCTCCTCGATGTGGCGCTTGTAGTTCTGCATGGTGGAGGCAGCCAGGTCCTGGGCCTCGTACCAGCGGTTCGCGTACTCGCCGAAGGTCTCCTGGCCGAGGGTCGGGTCGCGCCATTCGCCGCGTCGGTATTTGTTCTCGGCCTCCGCTGCTGCCCGTTGGGCCTCGCCCTTGGTGGCGAACCTGATCGCCTTGCCGTTGTTCTCGACGACCGTGTTGTGCTTGCCGGGCGCGACCTTGTACCGGCCGCGCCAGTAGTTTCCGCGCTTCTCCGCGAAACCCAAGTTCCGCTGTCCCCCTCTTCCTCTTCCTCGGCTACGGCAGATTGGATCGGGTCACGCGACAGTGCCGTACTGCTGCTGTCGACGCGGCGGGCGGGCCCGTAGGCGGGTCGTCGGCGCAACGACAGGGCGGCGAGGTTCCGCGGAGCCGGTCTGCGTACCGGGCTCGGAGAGCGACTCGGTCGCCCGTGCGGGTGTCTGCGCGGGCTGGGCCGGCCGCTGCTCGTAGAGGCGGATGGTCTCGGCGAGGTGCTCGGCGGTGAAGCGGTAGGCGCGGCCAACCCGGGTGTGCGGTATCAAGCGCCGTCGCGCGCGGTCCTTGACCCACCAGGCCGAGCATCCGAGGGTGTCGGCGATCTCCTCGGGGCGGTAGAGGCGGGGCGGATGGGCGTCAGACGGCCTGTGGAGCACGGGCGCGGGCGTGGATCGGTGCAAGGGGGGCGGCTCCTAGTCGGGAGGTCGGGGAGGGGCTGCGTGGACGGCTCAGGCGGCGCCCGGCCCCTGGAAGAGGGCGGCGGGTGACACCTGCAGGGCTGCGGCGATGGCGACGAGATCGTCGATATCGCATCGCCGCTTGGCGAGTTCGATGCGGGACAGCATCATGTTGGACATAGGGCGACCCAAGGCGGCACAGCGTGCCGCGAGTTGGCGCTGCCCAAGGCCGCGTTCGATGCGGAGGTTTTCGATGGTGCGAGCCATCCTCAATCCTGCGGGTCCTATTTCCAGAGATCGTGCTGCCATAGCTCCAGTTGTAGCGTGCATTCGGCGGTTTGGTTAACCGCCGATCGTCGGCTATGTTGCGCCGCGCTCAATCGGTGAGCGAGGCGGTCGGGGTGCTGCGCAAGGCCGGATCTCGAACACGTCCCAGCCTTCGTGAACCTCTCTGACGTGGGGTGTTGTGTTGTAGCTTCGCCACTCGCGGGACGTCAACGGCTTGCCGATGTGATGCTTCTGGCTCGGGACGCAGGGCAACTATTTGGTCAACCGCCGATCGTGCCCTACCGTTTTCGCACCGCCCTCGCCGACTCGATTTCCAGCGGCATTTCTGCCGTGAGAGATTGCGCCAGATAGGGCTGGACTTGCGCGCTGCGGGTGTGGCTATGTTGACGACACCTCGGAAAGCGCGAGCGGCCATCAACGCTGCCGCGTCAACGGCCAGAGATTCCACGTCCCTTCACGCCCGACACGCCCCCTACCGACGGTGAACCGTGGGCACCCAGCCCACCGGCCACCGAGTGAGGACCGCCCCTCTTGGCACGAATCCGCACCATCAAGCCGGAAGCCTTCGTCTCCGAGTCCCTGGCCGCCGTCTCTCTGACCGCCGAGCGCACCTTCTTCGGCCTGCTCACCCAGGCTGACGACCAGGGCCGGCACCGCGACCACGCCGCGATCATCGCCGGGCAGCTGTGGGTACTGCGCCCGGAACACACTCCTGGCGCTGTCGAGCAGGACCTCGCCCAGCTCGCCGACGCCAGGCTGATATGCCGCTACAAGGGCCCGGGCGACAAGCGCTACCTGCACATCGTCACCTGGCGGCAGCATCAGAAGATCAACCGCCCCAGCGCAAGCCGCCTTCCAGCCTGCCCGCACCACGAAACGCCGGCTCGCACCGCACCCGGCGTCGGCGCGCCGGCTGCGGGGACCGGCGTCACGGAGCCCGCACCCCAGCCTCACGGAGCCCTCCGTGAGGGCTCCGGGCGAATACGCGAGCCTGCGGTGAATCCGGTCACCGATGACGAAGCAGCAGGTCAGAGCGACTTCAGTGAATCCTCCGTGAGGCAGCGGGGAGGACTCAGTGAGGGAGCGGTGACACCTCAGCGTCCGGATCTAGGACCTAGGATCATGGATCTAGGAAATACCCCTTCGGGGGGCGCGAGCGCCCCCGCACCCCACCCCGTCTCGGCCAACGAGCTCATCGCCGAGTACGCCGCCGCTTGCACACACCGTCCGCCCAAGGACGTCCTGGGCCATCTCGCTCGCGAGGTGCGCAAGCTGCTCGGCGAGGACATCACCCCCGCCCACATCCGGGCTGGCCTAGAACGGCACCGCGCCAAGGGCCTGCACCCCAGCACTCTACCGAGCCTCGTGCACGAGGCCATGAACGCGACCCCCACCGTGCCGGTTGTCCACAGGGCGTGGACAAACCCCGCCGAGGTCGAAGCCGCCTACGGAGGTGACCTCTGACCGCCACCCTCACCCGCGAGCCCCACCGGGTCGGCCCGCTCGCCGACCGGCTCAACGGCATCCTTGCCAGTCGCGGCATCGACCTCGCCACCACCGCAGTCGAGGACGGGCACGCCGAGCCCGTCACCGCTCTGGAACTCGCCGACGCCAGGATCCCCGCTCGCTACCGCCGAGCCCTGGCCGACCACCCGAAGGTCACCGCCTGGGCCGACGCGATCGCCCACGCCGGACGCCCCGGCCCCGGCGGGCCGGGCATCGCCGAAGGCCCGTCGCTGCTGATCGCCGGCCCCACGGGCACCGGCAAGACCCACCAGGCGTACGGCGCCATCCGCACCCTGCTCGCCCGAGGGGTCCGTCTGCGCTGGGAAGCGACCACCACCGCCGACTTCCACGCGCGCCTGCGCCCCCGAGCCGGCCACGACGCCGAACGTGACCTGCAGACTCTGGCGCGCTGCCCGCTGCTGTTCCTGGACGACCTCGGCGCGGCCAAGACCAGCGAATGGACCGAGGAGCTGACCTACCGGCTCATCAATCACCGGTACGAGCACATGCTCCCCACCCTCATCACCACCAACCTTCCGATGGAGCATCTGCGCGTCACCCTCGGTGACCGCGTCGCCTCTCGCCTCGCCGAGATGACAGAGCGCGTCATCCTCGACGGCCCCGACCGACGACGCCGCACAGCGCCCGCAGCCTGACCGGCAGCCTCAGCGCCCTCTCCTGGCCGGCCCCGCCGCATCTCCCGCGCCCACACGAGCCCTGCCGCGCCAGCCACGCGCGTAGGCCGTTGCTCAGCGCTCCGTCGATTCGCCCTTCGCCCTCAATCCTCGACGCCTTGGAGCCCTCTCCTGCCTCCTCACAGCCCCGTCCTCCTCGCCATACGAATCAGCGGCACGACGCTCCTCCCTGACTGGGCCACCTCCCCGGTGATGACCGCAGCGCTCCTCATACCGCCCGTGCTGCTCGGCCTCCTCGCCGGGTGGCTTCTCCGCCAGCAGCGCCGTCGGCGGCATCACACCAGCCGCTGGCGTGGAACCGCCGCGGTGCCGGTCGCGGCCGTGGCCGCGCTCGGCTGCACTGCCTACAGCGCCGACACCAGCTGGCGGTTCGCCGCCGACTACCTCGACATGGGCGGCACCGCCGAGCGCGTCGCGATGTTCGCCGCCGCAGAGCTGGCCCTGTTCGCCACTGCCCTGATGGCCCGGCAGAACCTCAACGGCCCGAAGCAGGCACCCGGCCTGCCCGGCACCCTCACCTGGGTCACCACCGCAGTTCAGATCCTGCCCGCCTACGCCGAGTCCGGGCTGGTCGGCGGCACCGTGCGAGCCTTCGTCGGCCCGGTCATGGCCGCGATGCTGTGGCACCTGGCCATGGGCATCGAGCTGCGCCACCGCACCCCCGACGCCGCCTCACGCGGTCTGGCCGCCGTCCTCGTCCGCCAGGCACGCGAACGCCTCCTGGCCAGGCTCGGCATCGCCGACCAGGACGCCGATGCCGCCCGCCTCATCCGCGACCGCGCGCTGAGCGAAGCCGTCGCCCTCATCCTGCGCGCCGAATCGATGACCGACCGCCAGCGGAGCAAGCGGCGGCAACGACGCCTCGCAGAACGCCTGCACGAGGCCCTGGAGCGGGCCGATGTCGACGGCGACCCGCTCCAGGACAAGCTGCTGCTGCACAAGCTCGCCACCCGCAAGCAGTCCCTCGGCCTCGCTTCCATCACGCTGCCGCCGCGCTGGGAGGTACCGGCCTCCGGGCACAGTAACCCGCGCTCCGGCCGCACGGCACAACTGCCGCGAGCAGAGGAACCTGCCCGCCCGCACCCGTCAGATCCAGGTGACGACACGGTCCCTCCGGCTGCCCGCCCGCAGCCTGCCCGCCCGGAGCCCGGGCTGCCCGCACGGGCAGAAACTGAAGACAGCCGGGCGCTCACGGGCAACAACTCGGGCAGGCACGAGCGGAAACCGGCTGCCCGGAAGAAGCGCGACGCCGCCAAAGCCCGTGCCTCCGACGAGGTCATCCTCAAGCACGCTCGCCGCATCTACCAGGAGACTGGCAGCGTCGGCCGCGACCGAGTCGAGGACGCCCTGCGCGCCGCCGGCTACACCGTCTCCAGCGACGGCGTCGGACGAGTCGTCCGCGAGTTCAAGGACCAGCTCAAAGCCGCAGCCGGCCATCCACCCCGCTGATCCCCGCAGCACCAGCACTCCCCACCACACCCCGACCCGAAAGGCCCCATGCAGACTCAGCTCCACGAAGACCCCATGGCCCCCGAGGAATCCCTGCCGTCCACCCCTGCCGCAGGCGGAGCAAGTTGGAGGTCCGGACACTCCCCCGCAGGGGGAGCGCCCGAACCCGATCCCGCCCCGGGGGTGGCGGGTCCCGTCCGGCACCAGGGGGCGCCGGACGGGAAGGGTACGACCGAGGGTGGACCGCAGCCAGGCAAGGGCAGGGCCAGGAAGGGGAAGTCGCGTCAGCGTGACAAGAAGCAGCGCCCCGCGCACAGCGTCCGCCTCAACGACCAGGAACTCGCCATCATCCAGTCCGGCGCCGACCACGTCGGCATGAGCGTGGCCGGGTTCCTGGCCCACTCCGCCCTGGCCGCAGCCCGCGACCAGTCCCGCACCGCGGCGGCCATCGCCACCGAGCGGGACATCCTGACGGCCCTGTTCGGTGTGCGCCGTCAGCTCGGCTGGGCGGGCAGCAACGTCAACCAGATCGCCAAGGCACTCAACTCTGATGCCGACGTACCGCACTTCGCCGCTGCCCTCGCCGACCTGCAGTGTGCCGCGCAGGCCGTCCAGCGGGCAGCCGACAGGGTCGCCAACGGGCAGGAGGACGAAGCGGCTTGATCCCCCGGATCCATCAGCAAGGCAGCAACACCCTGGGGCTCCTGCACTACCTGTACGGCAAGGGCACCCACGAGGAGCACATCGACCCGCACCTGGTCGCTTCCTTCGACGGCATGGCCCCCGACCCCGGCCGCGACCCCTCGGTCACGAAGAAAGACCTCCAGCACCTCCTCGACCAGCCCCTGTCGCTGCTCGACGAGGGCCAACGTCCCGACAAGCACGTCTGGCACTGCTCGGTGCGCGCCGCGCCCGACGACCCGATTCTGTCCGACGAGCAGTGGGGCGACATCGCCCGCCGCATGGTCGCCGCCACCGGTATCGACCCCGGCGACGGCGCCGGCTGCCGCTGGGCAGCCGTCCGGCACGCCGACGACCACATCCACATCATCGCCACCCTCGTCCGCGAGGACGGCCGCCGCCCCGACCACCACCGCTCGGGCAAACGCGCCCAGGCCGAGTGCCGCCTGATCGAAAAGGAACTCGGCCTGCACCAGGTCGCGCCCGGGGACGGCACCGCCGCCAAGCGGGCCACCAGCGCGGAGCGGCACGCGGCCGAACGCACGGGACGGGAGCGCCCCGCGCGGGAGGAGCTGCGGGAGACCGTACGGCGCGCGGTCGCCGGCGCCGGCAGCGAGGAGGAGTTCTTCGACCGGCTGGCCGTCGCCGGTCTTCTGATTCGTAAGCGCGTCGCGCCCTCCGGTGACCTGCTCGGCTACAAGGTCGCACTGCCCGATGACCGCACCGGTGAGAAGGAGCCGGTGTTCTACGCGGGCTCCACGCTCGCACCAGATCTGTCCCTGCCCCGCATCCGCGAACGCTGGGCCCTGCCCGTGGAGGCTGTGGCCTCGGCGGACGGCTCCGAGCGGGAACAGCCGGTCATGCCGGACGTGACAGGTCCCGCGTTCGCGCGGCGCCGGGCCACCGCAGCCACCTGGCAGGCCCTCCTGATCATCGATCGCGGTGATGACGGCGCGGCAGCGGCCCAGATCGCAGCGGCGGGTGAGGTCCTGGACGCACTGGCCAAGACCTCCGCCGCCCACACCCGCAAGGAGCTGCGCGAGGCGGCCTTCGTGTTCGAGCGGGCCAGCCGCTCCCACGTGAGGGCCGTACGCGGGCACGACCGCGCCCTGCGCCAGGCCGCCCGCGACCTCGTCCACAGCGGACCAACCCTGGGTCGCGGGGAAGACGGCGCCACCACCGCCATGCTCATCGACATGGCCTTCTTCCTCGCCATCGCCGCGGCGAACTGGCACGCGAAGAAGGAGCACGCGCAGCAGGCCGCCGCAGCTCAGCAGGCAGCCGAACACCTTCGGGCCGCCTACGGATCCGCAGCAGCCCAGCCGATGGACGTCCTGCGGCAGCGAGGCCAGCGTCTAACGCCGCGTGTTCGGCAACGGCACGCCGCCCTGCTCCAGCAACTGCTGCCGGAGCTGGCCGAGCAGATCCGCGCTGAGGCCGGCTGGGCCGCCTTGGCCGCCACCCTCGACGACGTCCGGAAGGCCGGCCACGACCCGGCCGTTCTGCTGGCCGACGCCGCACAACGACGTGACCTCGACACCGCCGACTCCATCAGTGATGTCCTGGTGTGGCGCCTGCGCCGCAGTGCACACCTGCTGGCCCTACCCGCAAGCCCCGACGGAACGGCCACGATGGGCACTCGGCGCAGCGCACCCCTCGCGCCCGTCACGCAACCGGCCACCAGCACCGTGAACGACCCCAGCCGACGGCGCTGACCAGCGAAAACCGGGCGAAATATAGCCGACGATCGCCGGTTGGCCAAACCGGCGATCCTCCGGACCATCGGTGCCCAGAGGCCCCACAACCTCGGTTGGCACCTCCGTCCCCACCGCAGTCGAGCGCGCGGAACCCCCGCCACCGGCCCACGCTCAGCAACCACCCTTCCGCGAGCACCCTGCTTCTCGCACGACACCACACAAGGAACCACCCATGCACTCCTCCGTTCGCCCCGAAGTCGTCCTCCTGCTCACCACGTTGGACCTCAACCACCCCGGCACCCGGCAGCGCCCGTACCACCGCGACGGACGCCCGTTCACCCTCGCCGAACGCGACCTGCTGATCACCTTCACCCCGGAAGAAAAGGCCGCCGCGATTGCGCAGATAGAGCTCGAAGACGAATGGCAGCGTGAACTCGACGAAATAAAGGACGCCTTCGTCGACCTGCTCATGAAGTACTTCGCCAAGCTCCCCGAGGGATCCGTGGTCAGCGACGCCGTTGCCATCATGACCGACGAGGACTACGCGAGGTTCGAACACCTGGCCGAGATCGCCACCGCGGAAGACACCCTCGAATTCCGCGCCCTGTACGAAGGAAGCTGACCGGCCGCACACCCACGACGGCCCGCTCTGCGGGTACCCGAAGCCGGGCCCCCGACGGGAGGCCCGGATTCGTGTGCGTTGGACGGGCCCTCAGCAGGCCGGGGCGCGCAGGAGCCGATCGCGTGTACTCTCCGGCAGCACCCGGCGCAGCACCGGCGCACTGGAACTGAGGGAGTCGGCGAACGAGGCGACGAGGTCGTGCGGCACGCTGCTGCTGAACGAAGCCGCCCATAGATAGCCCGCACCGAACACCGGCTCGGCCCACGCCTGCCACCCCGCCAGGGCCGCCTCGCCAGCCTCGGCCACCAGCGCGAGCGGGTCGCCATCCTGGATGAGGGGCGGCACCTCACCCAGGTGGATGTGGGAGGCGAACGTCGGATCCACCGCTCCCACGCCGGGCTGGTCGACGTCGCGCAGCCAGCCGTGTGCCGTTACCGCGTCGAGGACCAGCTCGGGGCCACCGCACGGCAGAGCAGGCTCATCGCGAGCGTCGAACGCGGTAAGGAAGCCAGCGAGGATCTCTCCTGGGACGTCGGGGGTGAAGTAGGCCGACCACTGGGCGAGCGGGCTGCGCAGGTCCGTACGGGCGGACACTTGCCAGGCGATCGGCAGGTTCCCCAGGTGGAACGGCTCGTCCGGCAGGACCCACTGTGCCCATCGCAGGGAGTCGGGGCTGATGTGCAGGACGGTGCTGCGCAGGACCTGACGGTCCTCCGGCGCCTCATCCGGCTCCCGGCACCCGCGGACGAGCATCAGGCTCGCCCAGCCCAGGCTGGCGAGCGTGTCAGCGACGGTGTCGTAGAGGCGGCCATCGTCACCGGCCAGGTGCCGGGGACCGACCCAGTACACGGACGGGACGCAGGCCGGAGCGGGTGGATCGATCGGGAAATCGGGATGCAGGTGCGCCTCCAAGGGGCTGGGGGCTGGGGCTTGATGCCGCCAGCGGTGCGTGCAACTGGATGGAGGTGCCGGACTGGCCTTCCGGCGACCTCGGGTGGCAGATGCGGGGCTACCCCGTCTCGCCCTCACCAGGCAGACGACAGGTTTCCCCAGGGCGCCGACTCGAGCCTCTGGCTGTCACACCCGCTGGGAGGTCTCCAGCACGCACGCGACTGCCGCAGCGACGACGTCCGCTGGCGTCTCGGTGTCGAAGGACATCTGGTAGCCGCGCACCTTGGCCGTACCGGTGACGGCGATCTTCCACCCCTCGCCGTCGGTACCAGGACGCCCGAGCGGAAACCATCCAAGGTAGAAGCGCCCATCCTTCGAATTGATGTGCACGTCCGCGCGGTCGTCCACGACCAGGTGGAAGTCGTCGGTGGAGAACTGATCCATCACGAGCGTGGCCTGGCCCGGGCCGAGCAGCCACTCACGCAGCCGCAGGGCCTCGGGTGGAGAATCCGGGACCCTGGGGTGCCGCAGTAACGGCAATAACCTCTTTGACCTGGCGTTTTTGCGAGTATGTCGTCCAGGTTCACATGCCCTTGCGGCGCTGACCAGTCATTCGTGGATCTTTGCTGTCTGCCCCCGGCGAACTGACACGCAGAGCGCGAGATCTCGCTGTCCAGCCGCGGAAAACGGCGTGCGCCCGGTGGGAGCAGTGCTGATAGTTGCCGCATGGATGCGATCGAGGCCGCACGCGCCGTCGTAGATGAACAGCACCCCGAAGCGCGCGCCGCGTTCCTGGGCGGCAGCGTTGTGACGGGCCGCCGAACGGCCACGTCGGACCTCGACGTCGTGGTCCTGCTCCACGGAGCCCCAGCCCCCTACCGGGCAAGCCTCCAGTACACCGGCTGGCCAGTGGAGATGTTCGTGCACACCGAGGCGACGTGGCACGCCTACGTCGCACGGGAGCTGCGCAAGCGCCGGTCACCGCTGCTGTGGATGTGTGCCGACGGGCTGCTGCTCTTC
The DNA here is from genome assembly GCF_043202555.1 of Streptomyces sp. NPDC048182. Lineage (NCBI taxonomy): Bacteria > Bacillati > Actinomycetota > Actinomycetes > Kitasatosporales > Streptomycetaceae > Streptomyces > Streptomyces sp. NPDC048182. Next base: position 159,437 of record NZ_JBIDAQ010000002.1, read on the forward strand.
GACACCGACGGACTCGGGGCCCGCCTCGCCGCGCAGGCCCGGAGGCTGACCGCCGCCGGACCACCACCGGTGTCGTCGGAAGAGATCGACGACCGCCGCTACGCGATCACCGACCTGCTGGACGACCTCGCAGGAAGCGACAACTCGAGCGAACATCTCTTCATCGCGACCGAACTGGTCCGACGCACCGGCGAGCTGGCACTGGCCGTTGGCGGTTCGTGGGGTGGCGGTGGGAAGTGGCTGGCACGCCGTCTTAAGACGACTGCGCCAGGGCTCAGCGCACGCCTCCACCACGGCCTACAGGAGGTACTGGACGGGAGAGTCGAGACACTCGTGGCCGTCGTGGACGAGGTGCTCGGGCAGACCGGTGGCCGGTTGTGGGTCGGCTACAAGCGTGTCGGGGCGCCCTGAGCGATCCCGCGCTGCGGACGTCGCAACGTCTGTTCTTCCACGTGCAGATCACTTGACGGAGAGCAACGCCCGAGCCTCCTCGGCGCACCCCCACGACAGCGTGACGCCGGCGCCTCCGTGGCCGTAGTTGTGCACGACCACGGTGCCGTCCGCCCCCACATCTTCCTCCACACGGACCGTGGCGCGGGTCGGTCGAGCGCCGACCCGGTGCTCCAGGACACGGGCCTCGGCGAGGCGGGGCTCGACCTCGACACAGCGGGCGAGGATGCCGGCCGCCGCCTTGTCGTCGGGGGCCAGATCGCCTTCGCCGTCGATCGCTGTGCCGCCCAGGACGACGGTGTCGCCGTGAGGGTAGAAGCACAGGAGGTCCGGGGAGAGGCCGGTGTCCTCGGAGAAGAACTCGGTCAGCCCGGGGTTGGTGACGACGACGTGCTGGCCGCGGATGGGCCGGAGGTCAGGGTCCGGAACCAGGTCGCGCGCCCCGAGGCCCACGCAGTTGACGATCGCCGAAGCCGGACCGGCGTCCGAGAGCAAGGCCAGCCGTCGCTGCTGGACCACACCGCCGGCATCGCGGAGCCGGCACAGGAGATAGTCGAGGTAGGTGGGCATGTCGATCAGTGGCACAGTGAACCGGTAGCCCGCCATGAACCCGGCCGGAAGTTCGGCCCGCTCGCACGGTCGGAAACCTGGCAAAGTGGTGGCCCAGTCCGGCGCGGCTTCGGTCGTGCGGGATGCCTCGATGCCACTGATGAGCCGGACGCCCGTCGCCGGACCCTGGGCCAGCTCCCGGAAGATCTCCAAGGACCGTTGTCCCCACTGATCGACCTTTTCCTTCGGCTCAACCAGGTAAGGCCCCCACATCGCCCCGGCAGCCAGCGACGTGGTCCCCGGCACCTGCTCGGCGATCACGTGCAGCGCAGCCCCGGCCTCGGCGAGAACCACGGCTGTGGTGAGCCCAGCCACCCCAGCCCCGACAACGACAACGCGCTCCCCTGCTGTCATGAGACGACCGTAACGGCCTGCGCGTGACGGCGGTGCGTGGGCGAGGTTGTCCTCCAACACATGCGCCGCGGGATTGACCACGGGGCATCGTGAGGACCTTCCAAGCGGGATGTAGTACCTCGCAGGCCCGCCCTGGTCACGGGACTCATACTGCGGGGGACGGTAGGCACTTCCGTGACCAGGGCGGGGGCTTAACCGCGGCGGAGGAATCCTCGTCGGCCCCGATGTCTGCCGGCCCGCCGTGCTGAGGCCGACGCGGGGGAGGTGGCATCGCTCGGCCGAGCGCGACGAGTTGGTTCGTCCCGGCTGAGGAGAGACTGCCAGACCCGCTCCTGGAGTGCTCGGATGCAGGGCCCGCAGGCGTACATGGGCGCCTGGGCTCCGGCGACGCTCGCGGGACCGATCCACAGGACGCGAGTCCACCGCTGCCCGCAGTAGAGCCAGCACGATCCGTCGCCCCACTCGTTGCCGTCATCGGTGGCTGCCGGTGCGGGTAGTCCGCCGCGTGCAAACTCGGCGATCCCCGGGATCACCCTGTGCAGTAATGCGGCTTCCGTGAGCATGGCGTGTCCGCCCCCCCCCTTGGTCAGTGGCTGCGGACAGCGGAGGAAGCGTCCTTCTGCTTCTCGGCGTCGGAGAACAGGAGGGTGGGCTCGGCGAGGATGTCGCGGCCGGCCTCGCTCTTGTAGATCTCGTCGACGCTGCCGAAGCGGGCTTCGGAGTAGTCGAGGTTCAGCAGCGCGGCGGCCTGCCGGACCGATGCCTCGTCGGGCCCCTCGATCTCCAGGAAGGTGGGGAGGTCGGGCCAGGTGTCGAAGTCGAAGGCGACCTCGCCCAGGCGCCACTCCTCGCGGTAGTTCTCCTGGTAGCGCACCTCGGTGAGGCCGACCCGCCGCAGGATGTCGGCCATGGCGTGCAGGTCGGACACCTCGGTCTCGATCTCCTTGGTGCCGTCGATCGTGGTGGCGTCGGTGACCTGCTTGAGCGTGAGGGTCGATCGGGTGCCTTCGTCCCGAAGGCGGACCCAGGCCCCGCCGTCGAGGGAGTCGTTCTCGAAGATCTTGCGGGTGAGGAGGGTGCGGGGGAACGCCTGGATGGCTCCGAGGGCGGTCAGTTTGGTCTGGAGGTCAGTGGTGTCGACGGCCAGGAACTTCGCCTCGTACTCGTGATCCATGGGGTCCTTCTCTCAGAAGTCGTCGGTGAAGGGGGACGTTCGGGCTGCCATGAACAGGCCCATGCGGTGGGTGTGGTCGTTCGGCTGGCCGACGTGCGCTCGTTCCGTGAACTCGTTCGTGCGCAGGGTGAGCAGGATTTCCCAGTCACCGATGAAGTGAGGGAGCAGGCGCTCGGGGGAGGTGTAGTGCTCGGTCATGTGGTGGCGTCTTTCGACGGGCATCATGAACTCCGCACCGAACACACCGCCCGGACGGACCAGGCGTTGCATGCGGTCGACGAACTCGGCGAGCGGGCGGTGGTGGTTGGCACTGTAGTGCCACGAGCAGCTCGTCCAGATCGCCTCGCACTGCACGCCCAGGGGCTTGCCCTCGAGGAAGTCGTCCTCGACCACGTGGACACGGGAATGGAGTTCTTCGAGCTTCAGCCGGTCGATCAGGCCCATCGCGTGGGCCTCGCTGTCACCCGGAAGGCGTACCTCGCCTCCGTGCAGGGCGAGCGCGTCGCGTTCGATGGCGACCACGTGGTAGCCGGCGGCGGCCAGCGGCAGGACGAATTTGCCGTCGCTCGCGCCGACGACCGCGACGGTGGCGTCAGGGGCGACTCGCTCGCGCAGTGTGCCGAGGAACTGGGGGAAGAAGGTGAGGGTGTGCTCCCACAGGCTCTGGGTCTGCATGGGAGTTCGCTCCTTGCCTGTCGGTTTCTGTGATCACATGGAGGACCTCTTCGGGGCTGCGCCCCGTGGTGTCGACGCGACGCATTGGGAACGAGGCGTAGGCGTCGGTCACCTGGTCCGGGACGGTTTCGATCAGTGCGTCCCACTGCGTCGCTGGCTTGTCCCGGGCGGCCAGACGACGGCGGCGTTCGTCGTCACCGCAGACGAGGTAGTACGTGACGGGTGTCGGGAGCCGACGCGGCAGCGTGACGCCGAGCCGAGCCCCCATGGCCTGGTGGGTGGCGAGACACCGGGCGAAGTAGCTCTCGACGACCACGGGGACGCCGGCGTCGAGGTGGCTCTGGACTTCCTCGGCCGCGGTGAACAGCGCGGAGAGGTAGAGGCACATCCGCGCGTCGACGTTGGTCCGCTGGTCCACGGCCGCCCTGAGGGGCTGGTACAGGGCGGGCACGGTGGGGACGAGGACGGCTTGCCGGGCGGCGGCGAGCATCGGGGCGATGGTCGACTTCCCGGTGCCCCGTAAGCCCTCCAGGCTCTCGAATCGCGGTTGGTCAGGCACGGGCGTACACCACGTCCGGCACCGCGAGCGTGAGCTCGTCGCTGGCCGAAGGCTGGTGGACGATGCGGCCGGCGCTCTTCTCGTACCAGAAGGCGTGAGAGTCCTTGCCCACGGCCTTGCAGGACATGGTCAGAGCACCACGCGGGTCGGCCTCAATCCGCTCGATCTCGCGGGGTCCGCCCGTCGGGGCGCAGAGCTGCGGGGCGCCGTTCTCGGAGAGGTCCTCGTCGACGATCACCTCCAGGGGCAGGTCGGCCGCCGAGAGCTCGTCGCGGAGCCGACCGTAGGCGGCCGGGCTGGTGATCAGCAGTTCGGGGTGGTCGGCGGCGTTACCGACGGGCCGCAGGTGGTGGAGCTTGAGTTGCCGGACCCCGATCCCGGCCAGGATGCTGGCGAGGGGGAGTACCTCACCGATGTTCCGTGAGGTCACGGTCATGGTCGCACCGGTCGGCACTCCGAGGTCCCGTGCCAGGCTCAGTGCGTTGAGGGCGCTCTGGTAACTGCCGTGCCTGCGGATGCCGTCGTTGGTCGATCCGACGCCCTCCAGGGACACCCTGAGGAGGTCCAGGTGCGGCGCGATCTCCGTCAGGCGTCGCTCGATCCGGTACCCGTTGGTGCAGATCTCCACGCGCTGGCCCAGTTCTTCCTTGGCGTGGCGAACGACCTGCGGGAGGTCCCGGTGAACGAATGGCTCCCCGCCGAGCAGGGTGACTTCCTCCGTGCCGTACTCGTCTCGCATCAGGGTGAGGAGGCGACTGGCTTCGTCGGCGGTGAAGGCGTCCGCGTACTGAAGACGCTTGCCGTGGAAGCAGTGCAGGCACGTGAAGTTGCAGCGGTAGAGCAGCTGCAGGTACAGCATCCGGATCTTCCAGATCCCGGTGACTTCCCTGATCACTTGGGCTCCTTCGGCTGGCTGCCTTTCGGGAACCCGATCGTGGCTGTCTACCCGGGGACCTCGTCACCGCGTTCAGGGACGGCCCGAGGACGTCCTGGGACGTTTTCCGTCACCTGCGAGCGACTCCAGGACGCGTAGAAGGCGCTTGGCGTCTGCCAGGTCCGGAAGGACCTCTGGGGCGCCGGCCGCTGCGAGTTCCGCGCGATCGTGCAGACCGGAGGCGACGGCGATGACCCCGCACCCCGTGGCCAGGGCAGCCTCCACATCACGAGGGGTGTCCCCGACCAGGACGATGGGCGTGTCGACCCGGACGCCATGAAGCCGCTGCACTCGCTCGCGGGCGACCGCGACCAGATCGGAACGGAGATCGGCGTCCGCTCCGTAGGCGCCCACCGGCAGGTCCAGCAAGGAGTCGAGGCCGAACGCTGAGAGCTTCACACGGGCGTTGGCTGCGATGTTGCCGGTCAGGACAGAGGAGACCCAGCCGCTCCGTGCCGAGGCGGCCTTCAATGCTTCATGGGCTCCTGGCAAGGCCCATCCGCGCGACCGCAGAGCGTCCCGGCGCTCACTCCCTGCCCGTTCGAGGGCGGCCTCAATGCCGGGCCAGTCGGGTACGGGCAGCCCATCCCGAACGAACATGTCGCGCATGATCAGTCGGTCCGTACGCCCCTCGGTGCGTGCCGGCCCCGTCGGCTCGCGCCCCGAAAGCGCCGAGAAGGCGGCGGCGTAGATCTCCTTACTCACCCCCGCGTTCTCGATGAGGGTGTGGTCGATGTCCCACAGGACGATGAGCTCCATGACGCCAGCGTAAGCAGCAGCCGGTGACACTATGATTCTGCGACAACGTCCCACAACGTCCTTGCGCGATCACGCGTTGCACCGCTTGCATGGTTTCTGTGAACGACCGACTGCATACCGTGCTCGCCCAACGAGGGGTCTCACCCGATGCGCTCGCGGAGATCTGCGAGGTCGACCCCAAGACAGTGAGCCGGTGGCTGGGAGGACGGGTTCCTCACGCGCGGCATCGCTTTCGCGTGGCCGGTCATCTGCGCGTCGAGGAGACCTTCCTCTGGCCGACGCCCTCCAAGCGGCCCGGTCCACCCCGCGACGGATTAGGCACCGAACTGGTCGGCGCCTACCAGAACCGAGCCAGCGTGCCGCGGGACGTATGGCTCTCGCTGCTGCGGGAGGCCCGGCAGGAGATCAGCGTCCTCGTCTTCTCGGGCACGTTCTTCGCCCAGTCCAACCCGCACGTCGCCAAGATGCTCTCCGAACGCGCCGCCGAGGGCGTTCGGGTTCGCCTGTGCTTCGGTGACCCCGACGGGCAGGCGGTCGCCGTCCGGGGCCGCGAAGAGGGAATCGGCGACACACTCGCCGCCAAGATCCGCGCCTCGCTGACGTACTACCGCCCCCTGCTGGGCGAGGCCGGGTGCGCGGTGGGTCTGCATGACACCACGCTCTACACGTCCATGTTCCGCTACGACGACGACCTCCTCGTCAATCCCCACATCTGGGGGCAGCCGGCCAGCGCCAACCCGCTCCTCCACCTCAGGAGAGCCCAAGGCATGGGGTGGTTCGACAACTACGCTCAGAGCTTCGACGCCGTCTGGGCCGCCGCACGGCCGTGGGCACCCGACCAGGAGAGGACCGCCGACCATGGGCAGGACTGAGTACTACAACGACCCGGCCGCGCCGAAAGCGAACACCCTCATCCCGGCCAGCAACCTGCTCGTCGCCGACGAGACCGGCGCCATCCTCCTCCAACGCCGCCGCGACACCGGACAGTGGGCACTCCCCGGCGGAGCCCAGGACATCGGCGAGACCGCGGCCCAGTGCGCCGTCCGCGAGTGCCTGGAGGAGACCGGCATCATCGCGGAGATCACCGGCTTCCTCGGCGTCTACACCAACCCGAACCACATCGTCGCCTACACCGACGGCGAGATCCGCCAGCAGTACGAGAACACCTACATCGGCCGCCCTGTCGGCGGCGAGCCCACAATCAACGACGAGGCCGACGGCGTCCGCTTCGTCCAGCCCGCAGACCTGGACCAGTACGACATCCACCCGAGCATGCGCCAGCAAATCGGCGACTACCTCGCCGGCACCTATCCCTACCTCGGCTGAGCCGCCAGAGCGGCCTCGATCCTCTCGACAGAGGAGAAGATCTCCGGCGCCGCCCGCCGGATGAACCGACCGACCACGCTGTCCGCGCCGTAGCGGCCGACGATCTCCGTAACCCGCTCTCGCGCGGTCGTCCGGCCACCGTCGGGCGTCGTCTTCATGTCGCAGTACACGAGGGCGTCAACAAGCAGCGGATCGTCCGGCAGAGGAAACTCCGTAGCCAGCACTTCTCTCAACCCGCGTTCCTCGGCTTCCAGAAGCGCGAACGAATGGTTCGCCACCAGGCGGGTCAGCCGCTCATCGGCTCCGTGTTCGTCCCGAAGGAAGCGTGCTCCGTCGAGCGGATGGAACTCTGAGAGGGCCAAGCGAGGCGCGTATCCCACATCGTGCAGAATGGCGGCCGCGGTCAGCAGTTCAGCGTCCGTACGCAGGAGGCACCCTAGTTCCTCCGCTCTGCCAGCTACTCCCTGGCTGTGCAGCCATCGTCGAGGCAGCAACTCACGGAGCTCCACCTCCGCGATGCGCCCTGCCCAATCCAGCGTTACCTCGTCCATTGGCGACTTCATGCCCGTCAGGCTCGTCTCCCATTCCCTTCTGGGCCGCAACGCCCAGCGACGAACGGGTTTACACGGACGTGATGGTGGTCTACGCCGACTCGCTCTCCGCAGGACAGGGTTACTGCATCGGTGCGCTGCGGAGCACCCGCGCCGCCGACGACGCCCGCCGCGCTTCGCGACTTGACGCAAGGGGGCGTGCGCACATCTCCGAGGCCGGAGAAGGGCAGCACAACACTGCCAAGATGGCCAGCATGACCACGATCAGCGGCGAGGTGGCACCCGGATTCGAGACGGTACGGGCGGCGTTCGCGGAGAACTTCACCCGGCACGGCGACCTCGGCGCGGCGGTGTGCGTGTACAGGAACGGCCACCCGGTGGTGGACTTGTGGGGAGGCGTGGCCGACGCCGAAACCGGCCGTCCCTGGACGCGGGACACACTGCAACTGGTCTATTCGGCGACCAAGGGGACGACCGCCACCGCCGTGCACATGCTGGTCAAGCGCGGCGCGCTCGACCTGGACGCACCCGTCGCGAAGTACTGGCCGGAGTTCGCCGCGAACGGCAAGGCGGACATCCCCGTGCGCTGGCTCCTGTCCCACCGGGCCGGCCTCGTCGCGCTCGATCACCCGGTGCCGTTGAAGGAGGCGCTGGCCTGGCACCCGATGGCGGAGGCACTGGCCGCTCAACGCCCCCTTTGGACTCCGGGTACGGCGCACGGCTACCACGGCCGGACCTGGGGCTGGCTGGTCGGCGAGGTGATCCGACGAGTATCCGGCCGCTCGCCGGGACGCTTCTTCGCCGACGAGATCGCGGCTCCACTGGGCTTGGACTTCTTCATCGGCCTGCCCACCGGCGAACGCGACCGAGTCAGCCGCATGGCGTACCAGCGGCCAGACGTCGACCTCACCACCGTGCCCGCCGAGTCGGTCCCCGAAGAACTCCACGAACAGGTCGCCGCCTGGCGGGACCCGAACTCATTCAGCAACCGGGCCTACGCGGTCACCGACCCAGCCGCGATCGACTTCGACTCACCGGAGGTACAGGCCGCGGAGCTCCCGGCCTCCAACGGCATCGGTACGGCCCGCGCGCTTGCCCGCATGTACGCCGCGCTGATCGGTGAGGTGGACGGCGTGCGCCTGTTCTCCTCGGCCGTCCTGGCGTCGGCGGCCGAGGAGCAGGCCGGCGGGAAAGATCAGGTCATGCTGATCCCCAGCCGCTTCAGCGCCGGGTACATGCTGCCCACCGGGAGCAACCCGATGTTGGGGTCAAGCTCATTCGGCCACACGGGTCGAGGAGGGTCGCTCGCCTTCGCCGATCCGGAGCACGGTGTCGCCTTCGGGTATGCGATGAACAACGTCATCGGGGGTACTGGCGACGTCCGTGCGGCATATCTGGTCGACGCGATGCGAAGGTCGCTCGGGTAAGTGCAAGATTTGGGATGGATCCGCTGGCGAGCAAGAGCGCCTGAGGCAGGGTCGTGGCCGCTACGCCACCAACCGCCGCTACCCAGCCGAGGTAGACGCCTCCTGGAGCGGACGTGATGCCATCGAGAACGGCGCCTGCGAAACTTGCGCAGGCACGTTCAGGATCCGGTCGGGGTGGACGAACCGTCGTCCCCCGTCCCCTCGTCTTCGCTAGCGAAGCGCGGAACTCCGTGGACTACCTCTCCGCCCCGGTAGTACCGCGAGGCGCTCGCGTACTCGGTGGGGTTTTCCTCGTACATGACGACGTAGCCCCCAAGCGCTGTGATCTGCCAACCGCCAGAGGCCGCAGCCGAGACGCTCTTGAGGAGAGCGTCGGTTGAGAGCTCTACATCCGTGATGGCGAGCTTGGTGCTCTCCAGGTCTCCCGACTTCGCGTACCGGATGTTGTACGGAAGCGTCGTCTTGAGCGACTTCAACAGGTCGAGCAGGTTTGTCTCGCCTGCCACGAGGCCCTCGACCGGCCGGTCGAGATCGATCGGGTACAGGGCGTCGAAGTGAGTGGGCTTGAGAGCGGTGTGGTCCCGCTGCCGGCCGGGATCCCTATTGCCGAAGCCGTTGTTGTTCCACGGGATCTCGCCCAGGTCCTTGTGGTGGTTGATGAGCAACTGCTCCGGTGCCAGGGCCGAGAAGTCCTCCGCCACATAGAGACAGGAGAAGGTCATGTCGCTCGGCGTGATCCCGCGTCGGCCCGAGATTTTCTTGAGGTGCTGTCGAAGTCGCACCGGCAGGGACTTCTCGGCCTTCCCCACGTAGACGAAATCGTCGTGCAGGTAGAGCTGGTAGACACCGGGGCGTTGCAGCAGCTGGTTGATGCTCACGTCACTCAGGGGAGCCCTGGTCAGCTGGGCGAGATCAGCCGCGAGCTGATCGCCGAGTGCCTTGGTGATGCTGAGGGTGAAGCTTCGGTGGAATGTCGACTCCTCCGGGCCCTCTGCTGTCGCCGTCATGGCCCCCGTCGCTCTCTTCGCTGATTCTGCCGCTGTGGAGCGTACGACATCACACGATTCTCACAGGCACATGGGTCACAGAAGGCGCTACTCCGCGGTATGGTTCTGGCTGTACTGAACTGCTAGGAGTGGAAAATGCAACGGACGTCGGTAGAGCTCTTCGCGGGCGGGGGCGGGCTGGTCCAAGCCAGCACGAACACCGGCTTCCGACACCTGCTGCTGAACGAGTTCGCGAAGAGGGCGTGCGAGACGCTTGAGGGCAATCGCTTCGAGGCGTTTCCCGCGGACGTTGATTCCGATGTGCTGGCGAAGTGGCTGGACCAGATCGACGAGCAACGCGCGGAGGGCTTTCCAGCTGCGGGCGCCGTTGAGCGGCCCCACTACCCTCCCTTGGTCACCGGCGATGTCCGAGGGTTGGACATGCGGTTCCTCAGGAAGCGCGATGTTGACCTTCTGGCCGGCGGGCCACCATGCCAGCCGTTCAGCCTTGGCGGAGTCGCGAGGGGTGACGAGGACGAGCGGAACATGTTCCCGGAAATGTTCCGGGCGGTTCGTGAGATCCGCCCCAAGGCCGTCATCTGCGAGAACGTCCGAGGGCTCCTCCGCCCGTCCTTCAATCCCTACTTCGAGTACATCAAGCGCGAGCTCTCCCTGCCGTTCGTGAAGCGCCGAAAGGGCGCGACGTGGCAGCAGCATGATCAGGCGTTGCGGGAGCGACTTGACGCGAAGGACACCGATCCGGCGGAGACGTACGAGGTCACGCAACACAACGTGAACGCCGCCGACTACGGGGTGCCGCAGATCCGCAACCGGGTGATCCTCCTGGCGTTCCGCACTGACCTGGGTGTGGACCCGGATCTGGTCAAGCGCGCTGTCGCGCGCACCCACTCCCACGCGGCCCTCGCACGGACGATCCTCGGTGGCTCCTACTGGGACCGCCACAAGCAGGCGGGCGCCAAGATTCCGAAGCGCGTCATCGATCTGGTGACCTCGCGCTACGCGAATGAGCAGCTGTCGCTCGAGAGCGGGGATGAGGAGCTCCAACCATGGCTCACCCTTCGAGACGCGGTGATGGGGCTCCCCAAGATCAACACCAGCATGTTGGACAAGAAGACGGAACAGGGCGGATTCCCTGACCACGTCGGGTGGCCCGGAGCCAGGATCTACGACGGGCACACGCCCAATGAACTTGACCGGCCGGCCAAGACCGTCAAGGCCGGGGTACACGGTGTACCCGGTGGAGAGTCGGTCATCCAGCTCGACAACCTGGTGCGTGACGAGAAGACGGGTCAGTTGCGCCCCGAACACCGGTACATGACCGTGCGCGAGACTGCCCGGGTCATGACGTTCGGTGATGGCTGGAGCATGGCGGGCCCGCGTGGTGAACGAATGCGGCAACTGGGCAACGCGGTTCCCGTGAAGCTGGGCGAGGTGTTCACCAGCGCCGTCGCGAAGGCCCTCGACGACGCGGAACAGCGCTCGTGAACGACGCCGCCAGATCCCAGCAAGTGGGCTGGAGAGACAAGCCGCCGCCCGAGAGGGCCTGGCGGGGACGGCAGGGACGGACCAGGAAGGCGATCGTCGCTGAGCAGGATCGTGCTGCGGGTGGTCGGGAGGGTCGCTATGTCAAGCGCAAGGACGGCGACTACGCGTTGGCCTCGATCACGCTGAAGTTGTTGCCCAAAACTCGCCGGATCAGGGCCTATCTCCGCTGGTCGGAGGGCGGGCGTTCGCCTGCCCTGTATGTGGGGGAAGTGGAGCACCTGACGCGCGCGGCGAATCTTGAACAGGCTTGGCAGATGGCCAAGGACCGGGAAATGGTTGGCGAGCGTCCTCTCCCTGAAGGGTCGTGGGCGTCGTCCCCTGCCACGCGGTCAACGATGCGCGGGAACCGAGGCCGCGACACGGCACCGGAACTTCGTATCCGGTCACTGCTGCATCGCGAGGGCCTGCGCTACCGCGTATCGGCGCGGCCGCTTCCCGGAGTACGGCGAACCGCTGACCTCGTCTTCACGCGCGCCCGTGTCGCAGTCTTCGTGGACGGGTGCTTCTGGCACGGTTGCCCCGACCACTGCCGTCCGGCACGCACGAACAGTGACTTCTGGCGCGCCAAGGTCGAGGGGAACCGGGCCAGGGACGCCCAGACCGACCAGTACTTGGCGGAGGCGGGATGGCGTGTCATCAGAATCTGGGAGCACGAAGATCCCGTACGAGCGGCGGGCCGTGTCGCTGCGGCCGTTCGCGGCTTTGCGGCACAGGCTGATCACAATGTCCCATGACTCAGTAGGTCGTCGACGGCGTCGGAGGCCCGGCGGAGGACGATACGCCCGTCGCCCTCGCTGAACGCGAGTAGGTCGTCCCCCACGTTGACGCCGGCCTCGGCCAACAGCCCCAACGGCAGTTCGACGCGCCCATCGGGCTCTACGGATACCTCGGCGGGTTCACGGATCACAGAAGAAGTCTCCCAAGGACCGCCGACGTCTGCCACTGACACCGGCGATCATTTGGCGAGGTGGCGGTCGCGACGGCTCGTGACTGGATCTCGCGGCGTGCCGCAGACCCCTCTAGTAGGTGGAACAGCAGGGAACTTACCGCCAATTGTCGGTGGTGCCCTCTACTCTCTTCATCACGCGTACGGCTCCACCCGAGCCCCGCGCCGAAGCGCTGCCCGCGGCAGGGCTTTCTTCGGTGTGCCCACGCGAGACGAAGACAGGGGCCCGTCCACCTATGAAGATCACTCCCTCCGCGCGTGTGCTGCGCATGCTCGGTGAGATCGAGTTCGACGAGTGGCAGTGCATCGCCGAGCTGATCGACAACGCCTTCGACGACTTCACGGAGATCCATCGGTCCGGGGCCCCCTGGGCGGGCGGGTATCGCGTCAGCGTCGAGCTTCCCGACTCCGCGCAGGGCCAGCTCGTGATCACCGACACCGGTCGCGGCATGACGTACGACCGGCTGGAGCGGGCTGTGCGGGCCGGCTGGTCGGGCAACGACATGCACGACAAGCTCGGCCTCTTCGGCATGGGGTTCAACGTCTCGACGGCGCGGCTCGGCAAGCGCACGCGCGTTCTAACCACGCGCCAGGGAGACACCGAGTGGATCGGTGTGGAGATCGACCTCGACCGCATCGGAGACGACTTCGAGGCGGAGGACATCACGGAACCGAAAGCCGACCCCAACGAGCACGGCACACGTATCGTCATCAGCCGCCTGCATCCCACACGCGCTCGGTGGCTGCAGAAGAACGGCTCGGCCCTGCGCAACATCCTGGGTCAGGTCTACTCCTGGCTGTTCCTGAACCGTCCGTTCGAGCTGTGGGTCGGTGGCTTCCAGGTGAAGCCTGTCCGGCACTGCCGTTGGGGAGACGACCGCTCGGTCCTCTACAACAACAAGGAGCGCATCCCCGCCTACATCGAGATCGACCAGAAGCTGGAGAACGGTCTCGCCTGTGGTGACTGTGGACAGTGGCAGCTCACTGATCGCGACGCCTGCGAGGACTGCGGGAGCAATCGGCTCAGCGTTCGTGAGCGCCGGGTGCACGGGTGGCTCGGCATCCAGCGGTACATGCACAAGCACGATTACGGAATCGACTTCCTGCGCAACGGCCGCAAGATCCTTCGCTGGGACAAGCAGCTGTTCACCTGGCGCAACCCTGACGGGGCTGTGGGCAACGAGGAGCCGGAGTATCCGGTGGACCTCGCCCATCAGGGCGGCCGCATCATCGGGGAGATCCACCTCGACCACGTCCCGGTCACCTATCAGAAGGACGCATTCGAGTACGGCGACCGCAGCTGGCGCTCGGCGGTCGAGATCGTGAGGGGGGTCGCGCCTCTGCTGCCCCAGCGCGCGGCGAACCTTGAGTATGAGGAGAACACCAGCCCGCTCGCGCGTCTTTTCAAGGGATACCGTCGCAATGACGCCGGTATGCGGTACCTGGTCCCCGGAGACGGCCGCAAGCCGATGCACGAGGAGACCCGCCGGTGGGGACACGAGTTTCACCGAGGCAACCCCGACTACCAGACCGATGAGCGTTGGTGGCAGGCGGTCGAGGACCACGAGGCGGCCAAAAGCAGGGGTAAGAACGCGAAGGCGGCCGCCGCCACCCCAGGAAAGCCCGACGAGGCAGCCGTGATGGAGGCGCTCGGTTTCGACGGCGGGGACGGCGGCAGTCCGAGCTCCTCCGCGACCGGTCCGGACGGGGCGAACTCCGGCGCGCAGGCGCAGCCACCGAAGGACGGCGAGTCCACTCCCGGCGCGCTGGGTGCGGAGAAGCAAAAAGAGACGCGGCAGGAACGCGTCACGCGCTACACGGAGAACTCGACCACCTACCCGGCCCTGAGCCGCTCCTTCGGGCACCCTCGCGTCGGCTTCGTCGAGGTCGAGGCGCGTCGGCTCACGGTGGGAGGCTTGACCGACGAGAACCTCCACCCCACTCCCGTCCTGCTGGACCAGCGCGGCGGCAACACCCTTGTGGCGTTCCTCGACCTCGATCATCCGATCTTCCAGAGGTTCGGGGTGGACCCGGCGGATCTGCTGCTCGCGGAGATCGCCGTGCTGCTCAGGGTGCAGACAAGCTCGGAGTGGAGCCACTCGGAGCTCATCGCGGCGATCCGGGCGGAATCGCTGCCTGCCAGCGCTCTGGACGCCGAGATGATCAGTGCCGAGGCTAAGGAACTGCTGGCCGAGGTCCGTCGCCGCATGGCGTCCGAGCTGGACCGTGCTGGCGAACCGGGAAAGGCGTTCCAGTTCCTCTCGCCCGATGAACTCACCCAAACCGAGCACACCATGATCGCCAACGGCAAGGTCACCCGCACGACCGATCTCGGTGCGAGTGGTGAGTTTTTGCTGCATGTGCCCGCCCTTTTCCTGGTTCGCCTCGTCGAGTCGCTGCCGTCGCTGTTCATGGACAACCGTGTCTTCCAGGGCGTCTACGAGGGTGTCGCCTCCGCGTCCGCGCGACGACTCAGCCTCGCGCGGACGGTTGGCTACCTCTCCGATGTCGCGACGCAGGCGACCTACTCCGGGGCGAGCTTTCCGGACCAGCTGCTGCGGACGCGGTTGAGCATTCGTCTGCTGGCCGACGACCTCGCGGAGGAGAAGTGAGCGCCGTCTTCCTCTCTGCGGGCGAGTTGCTGAGAGGAGGGCCCGCAGGTCTCACGCATGCCGTCGAACGTGCTCTCTGGTACCTCGGCTTCAACGACGTGCGTGTTATCGACGGCGCCGGCGACCAGGGCGCGGATCTCTTGGCGGTACGCGGTCGGGAGCAGTGGGTCTTCCAATGCAAGTGGAAGGCCGGAAGGAAGGTCGACCGGAGCGGCGTCGACGACCTTGAGCGCGCGCGTACGCGCTACCGCGCGGACAAGGCCATCCTGGTAACCAACACCGACATCAACGCGGCAGCGGAAGCCCGTCGCGTGGCGCTCAACGGAGTCGGCGTGCCGATCACCGTCTGGCACGGCGCGACACTGCGGTCGATCGGAGACCGCATGCCCGAGAGCGTTCCCGCGAAATACGCCTTGCGCCCGTACCAGGCCGAGGCGGCGGACGCGGTGGTTCGGGACCTCGACGCCAACGGCACCGCACTGCTCGTCCTCGCGACGGGGCTCGGCAAGACTGTGGTGGGCGGAGAGATCATCAACCGTCACCTCAAGAGCAACCCGAACGCCAGGATTCTCGTGGTCGCGCACATGAGGGACCTCGTCGCCCAACTCGAGAAGGCGATGTGGCGGCACATCCCCAAGTCCGTGCCCACGCGCCTGCTCACGGGAGAAAGCCGACCCGACAGCCTCGACGGAGTCGTGGTCGGAACGGTCGAATCCGTTCTCAGCGCCGTACGCGTGGGGTATCGACCAGACCTCATCATGATCGATGAGACGCACCACGTGGCCGAGACCGGCAGGTTTGCGGAATTGCTCGATCTGTGTGGGGATGCTGAGCAGTTCGGTGTGACAGCGACGCCATGGCGCGGTGACAAGTTCGACATCACCTCCCGCTTCGGATATCCGAGCTTCAAGATGGGCATCGCGGAGGGCATGGCCACCGGCTTCCTCTCCGCTGTCGACTACCGGCTGTACGTCGACAACGTCGACTGGAACGCCGTCCGGGACGCCAGTGTGCACGGCCAGTCGATCAAGGATCTCAACAAGTCCCTGTTCCTGCCGCAGCGCGACGAGGAGATCATCGAGCATTTCCGTGAGTCGTGGCGGACCACGACGGAGCCGAGAGCCATCGTCTTCTGTCAGACCATCGAGCATGCGGAGCACATGGCCCGGTTGTTCGCCTCGTCCGACTCGGCGTGGGCCAACGCGTCGTTCCTGCACAGCGCGCTCCCGCGGCAGCGACGCCAGATACTGCTGAACGAGTTCCGGCTCGGACGGGTGCCGGTTATCACCTGTGTCGACGTCTTCAACGAGGGCGTCGACGTCCCGGACGTGAACCTCATCGCCTTCCTGCGGGTCACACACAGTCGGCGGATCTTCGTCCAGCAACTCGGGCGCGGACTCCGACTCAGCCCCGGCAAGGAGGCCCTGAGGGTCCTCGACTTCGTGACGGACATCCGCAGGGTGGCGGCGACTTTGGAACTCCGGCGATCGCTGGAGGCCCAGGAGAGCGAGCACCTGCGCGTACGGATGCCGCACGCCTCCCGCATCCAATTCAGCGACGAGACCGTCGGGTCCCTGATGGACCACTGGATCCAGGACGCGGCAGACCTTGAGACCAAGGCGGACGAGGTTCGCCTTCAGTTCCCTCTGACGACTGGAATCGAATGACCAAGTACGCGATCCCCTCGGACCTGGAAGAAGAAGTCGTGCGTCTCCTCTATAGGCGGGCCGCTGACCTGAACTGGACCTATCTCACGGACACCGAGCGCACGCGTCACTATCAAGCCTGGACCTCTGACCCCGAGGTGGGAGGACGGCTCCTCCCGTTTATCGGGAAGCCGGAGAACGTCCGGCCGTGGCTCAAGGACAGGCCCATGAAGGAGTACATCCGGGCGACCTACGGGGTGGGTAAGTGGGCTCCGCTCGTGGTCAAGCCAGCCACTCCGGTCAGCGCTCTCGTCGATAGGGCCCTGGGTAGTGGCTGGAATGTCGACCTTGAGACGCTCGACATCAAGCCGCTCTGTGTGACGATTCGCCACGAGGACGACGAGGAGATGGAGCAGCGGTTCGCCTGGGCGCCCATGCGCGACTTCAAGCATCTCGCATGGGCGGCCATCGCGGCGCAGGCCGGTGGCGACGCCCTGCCGTGGGTCATCTGCACGGTGGACTCGTTCGTCCGGAAGATCACCCCGGAGCAGAAGGCGACCAACGAGCGGATCGCGAAGCGGCTTGGTCTGATCAGCGCACACGTGACCGATGGCTGAACGAGGCTCCGACATGGCGAGGGACGATGATTGGCTCCAAGCTGCCTTCGGTGCGCTTCCTGCCCGGTCACGTCGCATGATCGAGGATCGTGCCGACGGGAAGACGCTCCGAAGCATCGGGGAGGAGCATGAGGTGAGTCGCGAAAGAGTTCGCCAGATGCTCGTGAAGGCGCAGAAGCATCTCTGCGCTGTCGCCGACGCCTTTGTGGATGACTGGCGTGATCGGCTGACCACCCTCACCGAGTGCTCGGCCGTGCCCCAGCCCGAGGTGGCGGCGGCGTTGGGCGTACGCGACCAGGTGGGCGTGGGGCCCCTCCTCGAAGCTGTAGGGGCTGAGCACCCGCTGACGTGGGCCGGTCGTCTGCGCGGCTGGTGGACCCGCAGCCCCGGCGCCCTGGAGGTGCTGCTTCGGCGAGGAATGGAGGAGGCGCCGTTGCGTGGGGAGGACGTAGCGGTGACCTTCGCAGCTGCCGGGGTGCCGGATGAGGTCCCCCTGCTGGATCTGCTCGGCCATCCGGACAGCCCTCTTGTGTCTGGCTTCGGAGGAACCTGGCTACGCCGTCGCGCCCGCGGCAGGGACGCGGCGTACCTGTTCCTCCTGGCGCGTGGCGAACCCTGCCGCGCGGAGGAGTTGCTGGCACCGACTGGGATCAAGCGAAAGCCCGCCGTCGCTGAGGCGCTCAGGCGGGACGAGAGGTTCGTGCAGCTCCGATTGGAGGGGAAGTGGGCGTTGACCGAATGGCCTCACCTGAATGTCACCCCGTACCCGAACGCCGTAGAGGCTTTCGTCGCTGTACTGACCGAACTGGGGCCGCTACCCAAGGACGCTCTCTTCGTGAAGGTCGGGGAGCGCTACCCGGTGACCCTGTGGCGCTTGCACCAATGTCTGTTGGACGACAGGGTGGGCATCACGGAGGATGGTCAGATTGAGCTGGTCGCGCGAGGTGCTACCCCGATCGAGGAAAGCAAGCCGACACGGCCGGCGAGGATGGCGGTGGATCCTGCGGGAAATGTGTTTGGCGTCCGGCTGACGGTGGACAAGGACGTTCTTCGGGGTAGCGGCGTCGTTGTCAGCACCTGGCTCACATGGCAGTTCGGCATGCGACAGGCCCCTATGGTCAGGACCTTCTCCATCCCTGGTCAGCCCACACCAATCGTCCTCAAGCGGGCAACAAGCGCGGCCCAGATCTCCAGCCTGCGGGTGTTGGTGCAGGAGCACGGAATGGTGGGTGGCTGCGAATTCGTCCTCTTCCTCCGTACGGACGACTCGACGGCGCGCATCGAGCACGCTTGCACCCAACATGTCTGCCCTGCGGCAAACGGGTCTGTCGGGACTGAGATGAGGCCGCCGGGCGACGCCGCTGCTGAGCGTGCGCCGTAGAGGTTCGGTGATCGACGCCCCCCATGGGACACATCCTGGGAGCCGTTTGGGAGCCGACCTGCTTCCGCCCTGCCTTCCACACCATCTGACACCAATCGGGACCATGGTTCTGACCAGCACAAACGTTGCCTGGGCTGGCCAGGTCAACAACCGAACCTCATTCGGGACGAAGAGGTCGTGGGTTCAAATCCCGCCACCCCGACAGCTGAAACACCGAGTCAGGGGCCTGATCCGCGTTTGCGGGTCGGGCCTCTGACTCGTGACGTCGGGCAGGGAGCCTTCAATGGCGGGCGGGCGTCGGCATCCTGTTCCCGGACGTTCCGCTTGACGGGCTCGTCATAGCTTCCGAGTAAAAGACCTGCGGGCTCGATCTGGTGGACGTCGCAGACGATGAGATCGCGGATCTGGCGTGCCAGGACCTCGGTGGTGGTCATGTGGCCTGCCGCTCGCCCCAGTGCGTGCGTGTAGTTCAGGCGTCCAGGCGGCGCTTGGCGAGCCAGGTGACGATTTCGGGGTCGTGGTGGTCGAAGAACAGGGAGCTGCCCGTGTCCAGGGTGGCGATCTCGGCCATCTGCTCGTCGGTGAGGTCGAAGTCGAAGACGCCGAAGTTCTCGGCCATGCGCTCGGCGCGGACGGACTTGGGGATGGTGATGACGTCGCGCTGGGTGAGCCAGCGCAGGACGACCTGTGCGACGGACTTGCCGTGCTCCTTGCCGATGCCGGCGAGGAGCGGGTTGGTGAACAGGTCGTTCCTGCCTTCGGCGAAGCCGCCCCAGGACTGGTGCTGGACGCCGTGTTCGCGCATGAGGGCGTGGTAGTCGGCGCGCTGGAAGAAGGGGTGGGTCTCGATCTGGTTGACCTGGGGGGTGATCTCGTTGTTGACGATCAGGTCGATCAGCCGGTCGGGGTAGAAGTTGGCGACGCCGATCGCACGGGTCAGGCCCTCGCGGTGGGCGGCTTCCATGGCGCGCCACTAGCCGTAGACGTCGCCGAAGGGCTGGTGCATCAGATACAGGTCGAGGTGGTCCAGGCCCAGCTTGGCCAGCGACGTCTCCAGGGCCCGCTTGGTGTTGTCCTGGGCGGGAGCGTCCTGGACCCACAGCTTGGTGGTGACGAACAGCTCTTCGCGCGGGATGCCGCTGGAGGCGATGGCGCGGCCCACGGCTTCTTCGTTGCCGTAGGCGGCGGCGGTGTCGAGCAGCCGGTAGCCGGCGGCGAGCGCGTCGGAGACCGTGCGCTCGGTGTCCTCGGCAGGGATCTGGTAGACGCCGAAGCCGAGCAGCGGCATGACGACGCCGTTGTTGAGGGTGACGGTCTTCATCAGGGGTGTCCTTTGCTGTGCGGGAGCCGGTGAGAGGTGCCGGTGGTGGTCAGGGGCGGATGAGGGCCTTGAGGACCTGGCGGTCGGCCATGGCCCGGTAGGCGTCCGGGGTGCGGCCGAGGGGGAAGGTCCGGTCGAAGACGCGGCCTGGCGCGATGGCCCCGTTGAGGACGTCGGGCAGCAGCTGCTCGATGTAGGCGCGGGCGGGGCCGGCGCCGCCGGTCAGGGTGATGTTCCGCATGAACAGGGCCGGGCCGACCGGTCCCGCCTCGTACTGCGGGACACCGAGGCGGCTGATGGTGCCGCCGTCCAGGACGGCTCCGAGCGCGGTGTCGAGGGTCTGGCGGGTGCCGACGGCCTCGATCACCTTGTCGACGCCGCCGTCGGACAGGTTTTTGATACGGGCGATGCCTTCCTCGCCGCGCTCGGCGACCACGTCGGTGGCACCGAAGTCGCGGCCGAGGTCGGTGCGCGCCTGGTGGCGGCCGGCCAGGACGATGCACTCGGCGCCGAGCCGTTCGGCGGCGATCACCGCGCACAGGCCGACCGCGCCATCGCCGACGACGAGGACGGTGTCGCCGCGTCCGACGCCGGCGGATACCGCGCCGTGGTGGCCGGTGGTCATCACGTCCGACAGCGCCAGCAGGGACGGCAGCAGCGCCGAGTCCGCGTCCACCGGCAACTTGACCAGGGTGCCGTCGGCCTGGGGGACGCGGACGGCCTCACCCTGGCCGCCGTCCACTCCGTCGAAGCCGTACCGGCCGCCGTGGCGGCAGGAGATGTGCAGGCCCTTGGCGCTGTAGTCGCAGGTGTTGTCGCTGTAGGTGAACGGGGCGACGACCAGGTCGCCCGGCGCCGGCCCGGTCACCTCCGCGCCGGTTTCCTCGATGACGCCGAGGAATTCGTGGCCCATGGGGCGTCCGGTGTCGGTGGCGGGCATGGCGGCGTAGGGCCACAGGTCGCTGCCGCAGACGCAGGAGGCGACGACCCGGACGACCACGTCGGTGGGCTGGTCGATCTTGGGGTCGGGCCGGTCTTCGACGCGGACGTCTCCGGCTCCGTACATCACGGCTGCACGCATGACGGTGTTGCTCCGAACGGGGGTGGGGGTGCGGAGCGTGTGGCCCCGGCGGGTGCGGAGGGGGTCAGCGCTCCAGCATCCGGGCCTGCGCCTCGGTGTGGGTTGCGCCGGAGGCCGGCGGCAGGGCGGTCAGCGTCTCGATCTGCCGTGGGGTGAGGGTGACGGCGTCGGCGGCTACGTTCTCCTCCACCCGGGACACGCGCTTGGTGCCGGGAATCGGGGCGATGTCGTCGCCCTGGGCCAGCAGCCAGGCCAGGGCCACCTGCCCCGGCGTGGCGCCGACCTCGTCGGTCAGGGCCTTGACCTGGTCGGCGAGGGCCAGGTTGCGCTGGAAGTTCTCGCCGGTGAAGCGCGGGTTGTCGCGGCGGAAGTCGTTCTCGTCGAACTGGTCGGTGGAGCGCACCGTGCCGGTGAGCATCCCGCGGCCGAGCGGGGAGAACGGCACCAGGCCGATGTTCAGCTCCCGCAGCACCGGCAGGACTCGCTCCTCGATGCCGCGCGTGAACAGCGAGTACTCCGACTGCACGGCGGTGACAGGCTGGACGGCGTGGGCACGGCGGATCGTGTCCGGGCCCGCCTCGGAGAGGCCGAAGGCGCGGACCTTGCCCGCGGTGATCAGCTCGCCGACGGCGCCCGCGGTCTCCTCGATCGGCGTGTTCGGGTCGACGCGGTGCTGGTAGTAGAGGTCGATGTGATCGGTACCGAGCCGCTTCAGCGAGCCCTCGACGGCCGTGCGGATGTTCGACGGGGAGGAGTCCAGGTTCCACGGGCCGTCGCCGCCGTGCGAGACCAGGCCGAACTTCGTCGCGAGGACCACCCGGTCCCGGCGCCCCTTCAGTGCGCGGCCGAGGAGGTCTTCGTTGGTGCAGGGGCCGTAGATCTCAGCGGTGTCGATCAGTGTGACGCCCAGCTCCAGCGCCCGGTGCACCGTCCGGATCGACTCCGCGTCATCGGTGCCGGAGCCGGTGTAGCCGTGGGACATACCCATCGCGCCCAGCCCGATCCGGGAAACCTCCAGGTCACGCAGCTTGATGTACCGCATCTCGTCCTTCTTCCACTTCGCACATGTCCGGCCCTCTCCAACCTTCGACCGGCCGGGCGGGTCCCGCCTGCCCGGCCTGGCCCCGGGGGCCGGGGTGGCTTGCTCCTTCACCTTCGCCCGGATTACGCGCGTGTGGCAGGGCGGGCTCTTCGGGGGTAATGACAGGGCCCCCCTCGGCCCTGCACGGCGGGCACAGGGCGGGTGAGACTGGGGGCATGGCATCGACGAGCGCACACGGTGAGGGCGCCGAGCTCGGCCGCTATCTGCGCGCCCGCCGCACCCAGACCAGTCCCGCACACGTCGGCCTCACCCCTGGCGCCGGCACACGCCGCACGCCGGGGCTGCGCCGCGAGGAACTGGCCACCCTGGCCGGCATCAGCATCGACTACTACGTACGTCTGGAACGCGGCAAGGAGACCCGTCCCAGCCCTGCCGTCCTCGACGCGCTCGCCCGCGCCCTGCGGATGGACGACCAGGAGCACCAGCATCTGTGCGAGCTGGCCGCCCGGGCCGCCCGCTATGTCGCCGAGCCGCCGCCCGCGCCCAGCCGCACCGTGCGCCCCCATCTCAAGCTGCTGCTGGAGTCACTGCGCCCGAACCCGGCATACGTCATCAGCCGCAGCATGGACCTGCTTGCCTGGAACCCCGGCGGGCTCGCCCTGTACGCGGGCCTGGAAGACTGGCCGGCCAAGCACCGCAACCTCGCCCGCTACCTCTTCCTCCACCCCGCGGCCCGTGATCTCTTCCTCGACTGGGACCGCCAGATCACCGCCTGCGTCGCCCGCCTGCGCGCCACCGCCGGCACCGCACCCGACGCGCCCGATCTGACCAACCTCGTCGGTGAACTCCTCCTCAAGAGCCCTGACTTCGCGGGCCTGTGGGAACGCTACGAAGTCACCGGCCGTAAGCCGGCCCACAAGACGTTCCACCACCCACAGGTCGGCGCCCTCACTCTGGCCTCGCAGTCCCTCCACATCGAGGGCACCCCGGGGCAGCGCATCGGCGTCTACACCGCCGAACCCGGCAGTCCCGACCACGACGCCCTGCTCCTGCTCGACATGACCGCCGCTGAAACGCGTTGTGGGACACGTCAGCTGGATATCAGGGCCCAGGATGCGAGGAGGCGTAGGCCCTCCTCGGAGGGGGAGCCGGGTTCGGCGGTGTAGATGGTGAGGGTGAGGCCGGGTTCGGCGGCCATCTCCAGGCCCTCGTAGGCGAGGGTGAGGTCGCCGACGACCGCGTGGTGGAAACGTTTGGTGCCGGTGCCGTGGTGGCGGACATTGTGGGCGCCCCAGCGGGTGCGGAAGTCGTCGCTGCGGGTGGACAGCTCGCCGACGAGGTCGTGCAGGCCCTTGTCGTGAGGGTTGCGGCCGGCCTCCGTGCGCAGGATCGACACGGCGACGTCGGCGGCCTGGTCCCAGTCGGGATAGAAGCGCCGTGAGGCGGGGTCGAGAAAGTTGAAGCGGGACAGATTGGCTTGGTTGTGGGGTGTGGCGTAGACGTCGTCGTAGAACGCGCGGGCGAGCTGGTTGGTGGCGAGCAGGTCCATGCGGCCGTTTCGGACGAAGGCCGGGCCGGCGGTGACGGCGTCCAGCACCCATTGCAGGCTGCGGTGCGCCTTCCACTGCTGGGTACGGCGTCGGGGACGGGTGAGGACGTCTGAGCCGTCGGCCGCGTGCGCGAGGTTCAGCAGGTGGGCGCGTTCGGCGTCGTCGAGCTGAAGGGCGCGGGCCAGGGCCTCCAGGACGGCCGGGGAGGCACCGGCGAGGTTCCCACGCTCCAGCTTGGAGTAGTACTCGACGCTCATGTCCGCCAAGGCGGCGACCTCGCTCCTGCGCAGGCCGGGCACCCGGCGGCGGCTGCCGGAGGGCAGGCCCGCCCGCTCGGGCGTGATCTTGGCGCGCCGCGAGGTGAGGAACTCGCGGACCTCAGCTTGGTTGTCCACGCCTTCGACGGTACGTCCCGCACGGGGCCGAAGGGATGCACTGCCAGTACACCCCTTGTCAGTGACTCGCTCCCCGTCCAAGGAGGGCGTTACCTGGAAGGCGTGGTGCTTCCCGTCCCGCCCGTCAGGCGGACACGCGGCGGCTCCGCACCCGGCCGGGCGGCCCGCCGCCCGTTTCCGGGGCCCGCCCCCTGTACCCGGTGACCCACGAGGAGCCCTTCTCATGCGCGGCGCAGTGATTTCATGTCCACCTGCCAGGCGGGGGCGAGGAGTTCCGGCCGGGGCTGCCGGCCGTCTCGGACGTGATGGGCACCGGCTGGTGGGCGGCGGAGGCCATCGTCGCCGAGCGCGGCGAGGAGGGTGCGGCGCGGATCGAGGAGCTGACCGGCGGGATCGGCGCGGACAGCGTCCTGGAGTGCGTCGGCACGGAGCAGTCCATGAGCCAGGCCGTGCTCCACCCGCCCCGGCGGCAACGTCGGCTTCGTCGGCGTCCCCCACCAGGTCGGCATTGACGGGCGGGAGCTGTTCTTCTCCCACGTGGCCATGGACGAACACCGCGCCATCAAGACGCTCCTGACCCCCTGACCCCCTGAGCCCAGCCCAGCCCCGCCCCGCCCCGCCCATCACGTACTCGTACGAGGAGAGTCTCCGTGCAGATCACCCGCAGCTCGATCGACACCGCCAAGGGCCCGGACGACTGGTTCACCGGCGACGTCTACATCGACGCCGTCGCCGCAGCCCCCGCCCCCTCCCGGGTCACCGCCAACCTGGTGCACTTCATGCCCGGCGCCCGCACCCACTGGCACCGCCACCCGCTAGGGCAGACCGTCTTCGTCACCGAAGGGATCGGCCTGTGCCAGCGCCGCGGCGGACCGGTGGAGGTCATCCGGCCCGGCGACCGCGTCCTGTTCGAGGCCGACGAGGAGCACTGGCACGGTGCCGCGCCGAACCGGCTGATGGTCCACCTGGCCATCAACGAGGGCGACGACACCCACGACGTCGTGCACTGGCTGAACCCCGTCACCGACGAGGAGTACGCCACCGACCCGGCCACCGGCTGAACTCGGCCGGCGCTGTCCCCCACCCGGGAACCGACCCGCCCACTTCGTTGAGGAGAACCACCGTGACCACCTTCGCTCTCGTCGGCGCCGGACCCGGTCTGGGCCTGGCTGCCGCCCGCCGCTTCGGCAGGGCGGGCCACACCGTCGCCCTCCTCTCGCGCAGCAGCCGGCACCAGGACGACCTGGTGGCCGAGCTGGCGCGGGAGGGCATCCACGCCCGCGGCTTCACAGCCGACGTCCTCGACCCCGCCTCCCTCACCGCAGCCTTGCGTGAGGCCGCGGAGACGCTGGGGACCGTCGAAATTCTGCAGTTCAGCCCGGTGCCCCGCAGCGACTTCATGAAGCCGGTCCTGGACACCGCCGCGACCGACCTGGACGACCCGCTGGCCTTCTCCGTAAAGGCGCCGCTCACCTGCGTGAACGCGGTCCTGCCGGGGATGCGGGAGCTGGGCCGGGGCACGCTGCTGTTCGTCAACGGCGGCAGCGCCGTACGCCCGAAGGACACCGTGGCCGGCACCTCGATCGCGTTCGCCGCCGAGAGCGCGTACGCGCAGATGCTCCACACCGTCCTCGCGCCGGAGAACATCCACGCAGCCCAGCTCATCGTGCCCGGGGCGATCAGTCCCGATTCCGCGACGTCCAGCCCCGCGAAGCTGGCCGAGCTGCTGTACGGCCTGCACACCGACCGGGACGGCTTCCGCCACTACGCCGAGCCCATGCCCGACCCGCAAGACGGCACCCCATGACCTCCTTCTTCTTCCGCTGGGCAGACCCCCACCACCACCTCCGCCTCGTCGTCCGCCCCGGCATCCGCGCGCCCCACCGGACCAGACAGGAGCACTCCGATGGACATCCGCGTCACCCTCGACGGCCAAGAGGTCGAGGCGGCCCCGAACGACAGCCCCGCCGCCCGCGACCTGGCCTCCCTGCTCCCGCTCACCCCGGACCCGGAGGACTTCCACGGGACCGAGCGCATCGCCGACCCTCGCAGGAAGCTGACCACCGACAACGCGCCCGAGCCGCAGGCGCCGGCGGCGCGGTCTTCGCCGCGCTCACCCCGCTGCCCCTGATCGCCCTCGCGCTGCGCGGCACCACCGGCCACTCCCGGATCGTTCTGTGCACCTTGTTGGGAGCCACCGGTATGAACCCCACCTACGACTTCACCGGCCGGGTCGCCTTCGTCACCGGCGCATCCTCCGGCATGGGCCTGGCCACCGCCCGCGCCTTCGCCGAAGCAGGCGCTGCCGTCGCCCTCGCCGACATCGACGAGGACGCCGTCAACGCCGCCACCAAGCAGCTCACCGACGACGGCCACCAAGCCCTCGCGCTGGTCTGCGACGTCACCGACGAGGACCAGGTCGCCGCCGCCCTCGACCGCACCGTGGAAGCCTTCGGACGCCTCGACATGGCCTACAACAACGCCGGGATCATGCCCCCGCCCACCGACGCCGCCGACGAGAGCGCGGAGCAGTTCGACCGCGTCCAGGACATCAACCTGCGCGGCATCTGGGCGAGCGTGAAGCACGAACTGCGCCACATGCGCGCCCAGCGCAGCGGCGCGATCGTCAACTGCTCCTCGCTCGGCGGCCTCGTCGGCAACCCCGGCCGCGCCGCCTACCACGCCTCCAAGCACGGCGTGATCGGCCTGACCAAGAGCGCCGCCCTCGAATACGGCTCCCGCGGGGTACGGATCAACGCGGTGTGCCCCGGCACGATCAGCACCCCGATGGTCGACGCCATGATCGAAGGCGGCGAACTCGACCGCTCCCAGGCCGAAGGCGGCCAGGCCATCGACCGACTCGGCACCGCCGACGAGATCGCCCAGGCCGTCCTGTGGCTGTGCAGCGACGGCGCCGGCTACGTCACCGGCATCGCCCTGCCCGTCGACGGCGGCTACACCGCTCAGTGACCACTCCATGGACCAGCGAACGCGCAGCCTGTACGCGACCTGCCGGGACAGGTCTCGGCGTCTCAGGGCCGCTGCTACGGCTGCTGCGGTCGCCGTCGGGATCCCCTCGTTCGGGGCGGTCATCTTCCTCCGAGTGCGCATGTACGCCCACCCGCGCCGGCACGTCACGCCGGTCCATCAGGAGGAATTCCGCGCATGCCCCGACCCACGCACCCGCGTCCGCTTCCGGGCCGCCGGCTGACCGCCCTGGCCTTCGGCGTGGCCGCCGCCGTCGCGGTCACCTCCTGTGACGGTGGTGGCGCGGGCCGGGGGAAGTCCGCCGACGCGTCCGCCAAGACCACCGAGGCCCCCGCGGGCCTCCTCACGGAGCAGGCCGCCGCGAAGGTCGTGGACACCTACCAGCGGGTCAACAACCGGGCGAACGCCGGGCGGGACGTGGTCACCGACGAGTTCCAGGGGCAGGCGCTCGCCGTGCTGGATCCGAAGGGCAAGCCGCGGGTGACGGCCGTCGAGTACCGGATGGTGGACTCCCACTGAGGTGGAGTGGCCGTCGCGAACGGCAGCGCCGCGTACGCGGCCGGACGGGCGGGCAGCGGCGGGGGCGCGCGGCCGGGTCACGGTTCAGGCGGCTTTGCGGGTGGGGCGGGGGCGGAGGAAGGCGGCTGCCAGGGTGACGCCGAGGAGGACCAGTGCCGCGTTCACCGCGATCGCCGTCCGTATGCCCTCGTGGATCGCCGACGGCGTCGCCGCTCCCGACGTCGTCGCCGTCACGATCGCCGACATGATCGGGGTGCCCATGGTGATGCCGACCTGCTGGGACATGGAGGCCAGGCCGGTGGCGAGGCCCTGTTCGCGGTCGGGGAGGCCGGTGGTGGCCGTGATCATGAAGCCGACGATGACCAGCATGTTGCCGATGCCGCCGAAGAACGTGGCGGGCAGGAGCAGGGCGAGGGACGGGCCGGTCGTCGTGGAGAGGAAGAGCAGGGCCGCCGTGAAGCCGGCCTGGATCGTGCCGCCGGCCACCAGGACGGTCAGGGTCGAGGTCCGGGCCACCAGCCTCGGGGCGAGCAGCCCGCCCGCCACCGTGCCGATGCCCAGGACGCCGAAGGAGACGCCGGCCTCGAGCGGGGTGAAGCCGAGGGTCTTCTGGAGGTACAGGGTGAGCAGGTAGACCAGCGACGTCTCCGTGACGAAGGCCAGCAGGCCGAGGACGTTGCCCACGCCACGTTGGAGCGGGCCAGCGTGGGGAGGGGGACCAGGGGTTCGGCGACCTTGCGCTCGACGGCGAAGAAGGCGGCCAGGAACAGGACGCCGGCCGCCAGGCCCAGCAGCGCGTGCGGGTGCGTCCAGCCGTACTCGCCGGCCTGGGTCAGGCCGTAGACCAGGCCGAGCATGCCGAGGGTGACGGTGAGCGCGCCGGGCAGGTCGAGGCGGGGGCGGTCGGCCGGGGCGGACTCCCTGATGACGGCCGGGGCGATCAGGACGACGGCGAGCGCGACCGGCACGTTGATGAAGAACGCCCAGCGCCAGGAGAGCAGGTCGGTCAGGACGCCGCCGAGGATCGCGCCGGTCGTGAAGCCGGCCGACATCAGCGCGCCGTTGATGCCGAGGGCCTTCTGGCGCAGCGGGCCCTCCGGGAAGGAGGTCGTCAGCAGGGAGAGGCCGGCCGGGGTGGCCGCCGCCGTCGCGAGGCCCTGGGCGACGCGGGCGGCGAGCAGCACCTCGGGGCTGGTGGCCAGGCCGCCGGCCAGGGAGGCCAGGCCCAGCAGGGCGAGGCTGCCGATGAAGATCCTCTTGCGGCCGATCAGGTCGCCGATGCGGCCGAAGAAGAGGGTGAAGCCGGCGGCGGAGAGCGCGAACGCGGTGGCGATCCACTGGAGGTTCGCCAGGGAGAAGCCCAGCCCCTCGCCGATGGCCGGCAGCGCGACGTTCAGGATCGAGAAGTCGACGGCCAGCATGAACTGGGCCACGAGGAGGACGGCGAGGACGAGTCTCGTGCGGCCGGCGGGGAGTGCGCCCTCGTGTGCGCCCTCGGGTGCGTCTTCGGGTGAGCCGGAGGCGGCCGCTTGCGGGTGAGCCGGGCGCGGTCGGCGGTTCCGGGTGGGTGTGGACATGAGCCCTCCAGCGAGTCGTTAACGGGTCTTGCGTTCCGTTACGAGGAAGCTAGCACGATCGGGCGACGTAAGGGAACCGTGGTTCCGATAAGGTGGGAGCAACGCCGCCCGACAGGAGCCGCCCATGTCCGACACCCCCGCCCCCGACATCCCTGACACCCCCGCCCCCGGCACCCGGCGCCCCGGCGGTCGCACCGCCCGGGTCCGGGAGGCCGTCCTCCAGGTCGCCGGTGACGCCCTCGCCGAGGGCGGCTTCGAGCTGCTCGACCTCGCCGAGGTCGCCCGGCTCGCCGGCGTCGGCAAGACCACCGTCTACCGGCGCTGGGGCAGCCCGGGCGTGCTCGCCGCCGACCTGCTGGCGGACATGGCCGAGCAGTCGCTGCCCCGCGCCGACACCGGGTCGCTGGAGGGGGACCTGCGCGCGAACGCCCGGCTCGTCGTCAGGACGCTCACCGACCCCCGCCAGGGGCGCCTCTTCAAGGCCCTCATCGCCGCCTCGCTCTGCAACGAGCAGGCCGCCGAGGCCCTGCACCGCTTCTACGCCGTCCGCGTCGAGGAGTGGGCGGGGTGCGTGCGGGACGCCGTCGCCCGCGGGGAGGTGCCGGAGCGCACCGACGCCCACGACGTCGTCGCCGCCGTCTCCGCGCCGCTCTACTACGCGCTGCTCAACACCGGCCGCGCCCTCACCGACGCCGACGCCGACCGGGCCGCCGACGCGGCGGGAACGGCCGCGCGGGCCGGGGTGTGGGTGCGCTAGCTTTCGGTGCCGGCTCCCGAACCATCCCGGGATCGGCTCTCGAACCCTCCCGGAAGGACCCGCCAGTGATCATCTTCGGCACCAAGGGCTACCTCTACCAGCTCGCGATACTCACCCTCGTGTGCGGCCAGTGCGGCAACCCCTCCGCGCACACGCTCCGCAAGCGCGTCACGAAGTTCTCCCTGTTCTTCGTGCCGCTGTTCCCGATCCACATCAAGTACACGACGCAGTGCACCTTCTGCGGCATCGAGCACAAGGTGCCCAAGGAGCAGGCCGACCAGCTCCTGGCGATGGCCGCGAACGGCGGCCCGGGCGCCCCCGCCCCCCAGCCCGGTCAGGGCGGCTACGGCCACCCCCAGCCGCCGCAGCAGCAGCCCTACCAGTGACCGACGCGACACTGAGGGCCTACCTCGACGGCTACGCCGAGACCCTGGCCGCCGTCGCCGACACCGGACGGCGGCTGACCCGGGACGAGTTGGCCCACCGGCGGGCCCTCGGTGAGCAGGCCGCCGAGGACGGGCACCCGCTGCGCGCCCTCGTACGGCTCCACCTGGACGCCACGCGCACCTCCTGGCCCTGCGGCCCCGGCACCCGCTCCGGCACCCGGGCCCGCGCCGCCGACGACGTGCTCGCCGCCGTCGCCCAGGCCGTGGACGCCTTCGCCGAGGGCTTCGAGCGCGCCCAGCGGGTCGCCGTACGGCAGGAGGAGGCGGCCCGGCGGGAGTTCATCGACGACCTGCTCTACGGGCGCAGCGACCTCGGGCGGCTCGCCGAACGGGCCGTGCGCTTCGGGCTCGTGCTCTCCCACAGCCACGCCGTGGCGGTGGCCGAGGGGCCCGAGGCGTACGGCGACACCGCCTCGGCGACCCGGCAGGTGGAGGCGGCGCTCGTCGCCCGCTTCGACGGCCGCCGCGTCCTGATCGTCACCAAGAACGGGCGGATCGTCTGCATCGCCCCCGGCGACCAGGCCGAGGTGCTCACCGTCTTCGCCAAGCAGGCGTACGTCGCGATGGACGGCGGCCGGGTGGCGCTCGGGCGTCCACGGGGCGGCGCGGGCGGGGTGGTGCACAGCTACGAGGAGGCCCTGAACGCCCTCGAACTCGCCGACCGCCTGGAGTTGGCGGGCCCCGTGGTGCGCGCCGCCGACCTGCTGGTCTACCCGGTGCTCACCCGCGACCGGGAGGCGATGGCCGACCTCGTGCTGAGCACCCTCGGCCCGCTGCGCTCCGCCCGCGGCGGCGCGGGCCCGCTGCTGCGCACCCTGGAGGCGTACTTCGACGCCAACTGCACCGCCGCGGAGGCCGCCCGGCGCCTGTCGCTCAGCGTGCGGGCGCTGACCTACCGCCTCGAGCGCATCCACCAGCTGACCGGGTCCGACCCCGCCGACCCCGTGCACCGCTACGCGCTGCAGACCGCCGTCATCGGGGCGCGACTCCTCGACTGGCCCGCGCGGGAGATCTGAGCGGGCCGGTCCGGCGGGGCCCTCCGTGCGAGCCGGTCGGGCGGGGCCCTCCGTGCGGGCCGGCCCCCGGTGGGGCTTCCGTCAGCCCGCGATCTCCACCTTGCCGTCGTCCCGACCCGCGACCGTGGAGCCGTTCGCCGCCGCGCCGCCCCGCGCCGTCACGTCCTTCAGCAGTGCCGCCAGGTCGATGCCCGTGGTGGCGCCGAGCAGTTCCATGCCCTGGGCCACGTTGTCGGCGACCGTGCGGGAGAGGCGGCTCGCGCCGTCCGTCGAGATGACCGTCATCTTGTCCACCGCCGCCAGCGGCTCCGCCGCCTTCGCGACCACCTGCGGCAGCACCTCCACCAGCATCTGGAGCACCGCCGCCTCGCCGTACTGCCCGAAGGCGTCGGCCTTCTGCCGCATCGCGCCGGCCTCGGCCGCGCCCTTGGCGGTGATCGACGCCGCGTCGGCCTCGCCCTCCAGGCGCACCGCCTCGGCGATCGCCGCGCGCCGGGAACGCTCGGCCTCGCCCTGCTTCAGGCCCTCGACGGCCTCCGCCTCGGCCAGCGCGCTGCGCCGCTGCTTCTCGCCCTCACCGGTGAGCCGGGCCCGCTCGGACTCGGCCTGCGCCGCCGCGATCTCGTAGGCCCGCTCGGCCTCGGCCTGCTTCACGCGGGCCACCCGGCGGGCCTCCGCCTCCTGTTCGGCGGCGTAGCGCTTGGCGTCGGCCGGCTTGCGGACCTCGGTGTCGAGCTGGCGGTCCTTCAGCGCGGCCTGGCGCTCGGCGACCTTCTCCTGCTCGGCGAGGATGTCCTGCTGACGCGCGGCCTGGGCGAGCGGGCCCGCCGCGTCGGCCCGGGCCGACGCCTGGTCGGTCTCGGCCTTGATCTCGGCCTGGCGCAGGTACAGGGTCCGCTGGGCGACCGCGATCTCCTCCTCGGCCTTCAGCCGGGCCTGCTCGGCGGCCCGCCGCGCCACCGCCTCCGCGATGTCGGCCTCCTGCCGGGCCCGGGCCGCCTCGGGACGGCCGAGGTCCTCCAGGTAGGAGCCCTCGGTGGTGATGTCCTGGATCTGGAAGGCGTCGAGGACCAGGCCCTGCCCGGACAGGCTGGCCTCCGCCTCCTCGGCGACCTGCCCGGCGAACGCCGCCCGGTCGCGGATGACGTCCTCCACGGACATCCGGCCGACGATCGCGCGCAGGGCGCCGGAGAGCACCTCCTGGGTGAAGCCGACGATGCCGTCCTGCTGCATCAGGAACCGCTGCGCCGCCGCCCGGATCGCGTCCTCGGTGCCGCCGACCTTGACGATGGCGACGCCGTCCAAATTCGCCTTCACGCCGCGCAGCGTGACCGCGCCGCGCACGGCGACCGGGATGTGCCGGGAGGACAGGTCGAGGGTGAAGCGCTGCTGCACGAACGGCACGACGAAGACGCCGCCGCCGACCACGACCTTCTGGCCGCTGTTGTCGGTGAAGACCCGGCCGGTCTCCGGGTCGGTGGACCGCTTGCCGCGGCGGCCGGTGACGATGAACGCCTCGCTGGGCCCGGCCACCTTGTAGCGGCTGACGACCACCAGCGCGAGCAGCACCAGGAGTACGACGACTCCCAGCACCGCGATGACGACAGGACTCATGGCAATGCCCCCGTTCGAGAGGTTCGCGGATGTTTCAGGAGATCCGGTCCACCGGGCGGACCACGACCGACGTGCCGGTCGGCACCGCCTCCACCCACACCTCGGCGCCCCGCGGCACCGGCCGCTCGCTGCGGGCGGCGCACTTCAGCGGCTGGCCGGCGAGCCGGAGCAGCACCTCGCCGTATCCGTCGGCGGGGATGGGGGTGACCACCCTGCCGGAGGTGCCGAGCAGCAGCTCGGCGGTCGGGGTGACGGCGGTCTGGTCGCGCATCAGGGCCCGGCTGAAGCGGTACGTCAGCCAGGCGGCGGCCAGTCCGGCGAGGCCGCCCGTCGCGGCGGCGCCGACCGGGCCGGTCCAGCCGGTGCCGAGCGCGATGGCGCCGGTGAACCCGGTCATCGCCGTGAACCCGGCCACCACGGGCAGCGACAGCCACCCCTCCAGGACCCCGTCCAGCACGCCGTCGAACGCCCCGTGCAGGGCGTCGAGCAGACCGCCGAAGACCAGCGACAGGGCGAGCAGCACGACCCCCGTGATGCCCAGGCCGAGAAACCAGGCCATGCGTGCCTCCCCCCTCTCACCCCGTCGCCGGGCTTCGGTGCGACGCAGCGTCACATGGGCGGCGTGGGTGTGTCATTGCCGGGTTCCGGCAATCTTTACGCGCCCTTGATGCCTGCGGGAACCGCGCCCGCCCCGGGGACGTTCCTCTCCACCGTGGGGAGCCTTCCGAACCAGAGCGGAGCACCGGGCGGGCCGCCGCCGGGCGACGCGTCCGCGCACATGGTGGTGTGCGGCGACGGCGGCCTCGCGCACCGGCTGGCCGCCGAACTCCGCGGTGTCTACGGCGAACAGGTCACCCTCGTCGTCCCGCCCTCCGCGCGCGGCGTGCGCCGGCCCGTGGTGGGGCGGGCCCGGGCGACCACGGCGGCGCTGCTCGACCGGATGGTCAACGCGGCGGTGAGCCGCACCGGCGGCAACGGGAGCGGCGTTGTCGGCGGCGGGGAGGCCGAGGGCACCGTCCGCCTGCTGGAGACGGCGGGCGAGCCCGCCGAGGAGCTGCTCGCCGAGGCCGGCGTGGACCGGGCGGCCGCGCTCGCCCTCGTCTACGACGACGACGAGACCAACATCCGCGCCGCGCTCACCGCCCGCCGGATCAACCCCCGCCTGCGCCTCGTACTGCGCCTGTACAACCGGCGCCTCG
Organism: Streptomyces sp. NPDC048182; assembly: GCF_043202555.1. Lineage (NCBI taxonomy): Bacteria > Bacillati > Actinomycetota > Actinomycetes > Kitasatosporales > Streptomycetaceae > Streptomyces > Streptomyces sp. NPDC048182. Next base: position 193,514 of record NZ_JBIDAQ010000002.1, read on the forward strand.
GCCAGCACATCGAGGCCCTGCTCGACCAGACCGCAGCCCTCGCCACCGGCTCCGACGAGGGCCTGGAGACCTCGACGACCGTGCTGTCCGACGCCGACACCGCGGCGCCCGCGCTGGCGGCGACCGCGCTGGTCGGCACCAGCAAGGTCGTGCAGACGGACGGGCTGATGCTGCGCGCCGTGGAGCGCCGGCCACCCGGGCCCGGTGAGGTGGCCGACCCGGGTCTTTTCACGCTGGCGCTGCTCTCCGCGACCAGCAACGACCCGGCCGGCGCGGACGGTTCCGAGGGCAGCGGCGAGCAGGCGCCGCAGCTGCTGCCCGACGCGGCGGCGGTGGCGGCGGCCACCGGGCGCGGCACGGTCGTCCTGGAGCAGGTCTCCTTCGCCGGGCCGCCGCAGCCCGTCGCCCGGGCCGGCGTCCCCACCTTCGCCTCCCTCTTCTCCCGCCGGCTGCGCTGGTCGCTGGCGGGCATCGGCGGCTGCGTGGTCGCGCTCGCGGTGGCGCTGATGCTGGTCACCGGGGATCCCCCGCTGCACGCGACCTATGTGACGCTGCTCGACCTGTTCGCCATCAACGACCCCGCGAGCGACGACGCCTCGGGGCGGCAGATCCTCCAGCTCCTCTCCGGCTTCGTCGGCCTGCTGCTCCTTCCGGTGCTGCTCGCGGCGGTCCTGGAGGCGCTGGGCACCTTCCGCACCGCCTCCGCCGTGCGGAAGCCGCCGCGCGGGCTCGGCGGGCACGTCGTCCTGCTCGGTCTCGGCAAGATCGGCACCCGGGTGCTGACCCGGCTGCGCGAGATGGGCATCCCCGTGGTCTGCGTCGAGAGCGACCCCGAGGCCCGCGGCATCGCGACCGCGCGGCGGCTGCGGGTGCCGGTGGTGCTCGGGGACGTCACGCAGGAGGGCGTCCTGGAGGCCGCCAAGATCCACCGGGCGCACTCCCTGCTCGCCCTCACCAGCGCGGACACCACCAACCTGGAGGCCGTGCTCTACGCCCGCTCCGTCCGGCCCGACCTCCGGGTGGTGCTGCGGCTCTACGACGACGACTTCGCGACCGCCGTCTACCGCACCCTGCGCGCCGCGCACCCCCTCGCCCTCACCCGCAGCCGCAGCGTCTCCCACCTGGCCGCGCCCGCCTTCGCCGGGGCGATGATGGGCCGGCAGATCCTGGGCGCGATCCCGGTCGAGCGGCGGGTGCTGCTGTTCGCGGCCGTGGACGTGGCCGGACACCCGCGCCTGGAGGGCCGCACGGTCGGCGAGGCGTTCCGGCCCGGCGCCTGGCGGGTGCTGGCGCTGGACACCTCGTCCTCCGGCGGAGGCCCGGGCACCGCCCCCGGCGCGGGGCCGCGGCCGTCCGCCCTGGTCTGGGAACTCCCGCCGACCTACGTCCTCGCCCCGGGCGACCGCGTGGTCCTCGCGGCCACCCGCCGCGGCCTGGCCGAACTGCTGGGCCGACGGGGGCGGCGCCGCACGGCGACGCCCTGAGGGGACCTACTCCCCCGGCGGAAGGTGACGGGCAGCGAAGTCCAGTTCCAGGGCGACCTGCTTGATGCGCTCGTCCACCACCAGGGAGCCGTGGCCCGCGTCGTAGCGGTAGACCTCGTGGACGGCGCCGCCGGCCTCCAGGCGCTTCACGTAGTTCTCGACCTGGCGGATCGGGCAGCGCGGGTCGTTGACGCCCGCCGAGATGTACACCGGGGCCTTGACCTGGTCGACGTAGGTCAGCGGGGAGGACGCCTCGAAGCGATCGGGGACCTCCTCGGGGGTGCCGCCGAGGAGGGTGCGGTCGAGGGACTTCAGGCCCTCCATCTCGTCGTGGTAGGCGGTGACGTAGTCCGCGACCGGGACCGCGGCGATGCCCAGGGTCCACGCCTCGGGCTGGGTGCCGATGCCCAGGAGGGTGAGGTAGCCGCCCCAGGAGCCGCCGGTGAGGACCAGGCGGTTCGGGTCGGCCAGGCCGCTGGAGACCGCCCACTCGCGGACCGCCGCGATGTCCTCCAGCTCGATGAGGCCCACCCGGTGCTTGAGGGCGTCGGTCCAGGCGCGGCCGTAGCCCGTGGAGCCGCGGTAGTTGACCCGGACCACCGCGTACCCGTGGTCGACCCAGGCGGCCGGGCCCGCGGCGAAGGAGTCGCTGTCGTGCCAGGTCGGGCCGCCGTGGATGTCGAAGACGGTGGGCAGCGGGCCGCTCGCGCCGGCCGGCTTCTGGACGAGCGCGTGGACACGGCCCCCGGGGCTGTCCACCCACACGTCCTCGACCGGCACCGAGCCCGGCGACCGCATCCCGGGCGGGTCCAGGACGACCCGCCCTGTGGTGGAGCGGACCGCGGACGGCTCGGCCGCCGAGGACCACAGGTACTCCACGCTGCCGTCGGGCCGGGCCGTCGCCCCGGAGACCGTCCCGGGCGGGGTGTCGATCTCCACCAGCTCCCGCTCGGCCAGGTCGTAGCGGAACAGCTCGCTGCGGGCCTCGAAGCCGTGCACGATCAGCAGGCCCGTGCCGTCCGGATACCACTCGGCGCTGACGTCGCCCGGCAGCTCCAGGGCCAGGTCGGTCTGCTCGCCGCTCGCCACGTCCCACACCAGCGGCTCCCAGCGGCCCCGGCGCTGGTGGCCGATGAGCAGCCGGGTGTCGCCGTCGACCGGCGCGAAGCCGAGGACCTCCAGGCCCAGCTCCTCGGTGCCGCCCTTGGTGTCGTCCAGGTCGGCGACGGCCGAGCCGTCGTGCCTGAGGACGCGCAGCGCCGAGTGCATGGCGTCGCCGTGCTCGGTGTGCTCGATGGCGATCAGCGTGCCGTCGTGCGAGAGGTCGCCGACGCCCGCCGACTCGCGGTGCCGGTAGATCTCGGCCGGCGCGGCGCCCGCGAGGGAGAGGTGCAGCGTGGTGCCCTCCTCGTCGGTGGAGCGGCCGATCACCGCCGTACGCCCGTCGCGGCCGAGGGCGAGGCCGGCCGGGTAGGAGGGGGCCAGGCCCGGGACGGCCGGCTCGTCCGCGCCGCCGGTGAAGGGCTGGCGGCGCCAGACGCCGAACTCGTCGCCGTCCTTGTCGTCGAACCACCAGATCCACGCGCCGTCCGGGGAGAGCACGCCGTCGGTCGTGCCGTTGGGACGGTCGGTGACCTGGCGCTGGGTGCCGGTCGAGCGGTCCCACGCGTACAGCTCGTACGTGCCCGTCGCGTTCGACACGAACAGGGAGTGGTCCGGCGCGTCCTCCGCCCAGTCGGGCAGCGACACCCGCGGGGCCCGGAACCGCTTCTCCCAGTCCGGCATCTTCTGGCCGTTGCTCTCAGTCATGGCCCCATAGTGCACGCCCGCCCCGACAGTGCGCGGAAGCGGTCCCCAGCCTGTGGAAAACTCCGCCCCGCGGGCGGGCCGGCCGGGGGCGCACCGTACCGTTGTCGGCGTGTACCGGTTTCTGCTGACACCCCGATGGTGGGGGATCAACGTCTTCGTGATCCTCGCCATCCCCTTCTGCATCTTCATGGGTTCCTGGCAGCTGGGCCGGTTCGAGGACCGGGTGCAGACCCACGAGGACGCGAGCACACGGGCCGCCTCGAATCGCCAGGAGGCGCCCCGGCCGCTGGCCGAGCTGCTCCCCGTCGACCAGGCCACCGTCGGCAAGCGGACCACCGCGCGCGGCCGGTACGACAAGCAGCTGCTCGTCCCCGACCGCACGCTGGACGACCGCACGGGCTTCTACGTCCTGACGCTGCTGCGCACCGACGGCGGCCGGGCCCTGCCCGTCGTCCGGGGCTGGCTGCCCGGCGCGCCCGACCCGGCGAAGGCACCCGCCCCGCCGGCCGGCGAGGTCACCGTCACCGGCTCCCTCCAGGCCGCCGAGACGCCCGGCGAGAACGGCGCCAGCGCCCGCTCCGGCTGGCCCGCCGGGCAGACCGGCGTGATCAGCGCGGCCTCGCTGGTCAACCTGGTGCCGTACGACGTGTACGACGCGTCGGTCACGCTCGACCGGGGCGACGCCGGGATGCGGGCCGTGCCGGTGAGCGAGCCGCAGAACACGGGGCTCGACCTGAAGGCGTTCCAGAACCTCGGCTACACCGCGGAGTGGTTCGCCTTCGTGGGCTTCGTGGTCTTCATGTGGTTCCGGCTGCTGCGCCGCGAGGCGGAACTCGCCCGGGACGCGGAGCTGGGGCTGCTGCCGGCGGACGAGGCGGCGGAGACGGCGGCGGCGGGGGCAGCGGCGGAGAAGGAACCCGCGCGGGAGCCCGCCGGAGCCGCCGACTGAGGGACGGGCCTCCCCCGTCCCGACGCCGGGCTACGCCACCGTCAGGATGCCGGTCCAGTACACCGTCCCGGCGCAGGCGTTCGGCACGCTCGTCGTCGTGCCGCCCGTGCCGGTCGACGGCGTGTAGCTGACCGACACGCCGCCGTCCACCGGGCCGTGCTCGGTCATCAGCTGGGTGGTCGGCCCGGCCTCGCCCTCCGTGCCGCCCAGGTCGGTGCCGCCGGTGCCGGTGGTGTCCTCGGTCGGGGTCGGCGGCGGGGTGGGCTCGCCGGTGGGGTCGCCCGTGCCGCCGCCCGGCGTGGGGCAGGGCTCGGAGGGCACCCAGGCGAACCGCACCTCGTACGCGCCGCCCGACTTCACGGTCAGCGCGGCGGACTCCAGGGACGGGTCGGGCAGCCCCGCGGCGGCGTCCCCGGCGGTGTGCCGGGCGGAGCCGATGCGGGCGGGGTCGGCCGCGCCCACCGGGGTGACGACCACGCTGCCGGGGCCGGTGACGACGCAGTCCGAGGAGGAGACGTTGGCGACCCGGAAGGTGCCGTAGACGGCGCCCGTGGAGTCGGGGGCGGCGCTGTTGGAGAACGCGGGTCCGAGCTGCGCCGGCGTACACGCGGTGGGCTCCGCCAAGGTGCTCGCGGAAGGGCCGCCGACGCCGGGGGGCGCGCCCGGCTTGGGGGCGGTGTGCCGCCGTTCCTCGGGCTTCTTCCCCGGATCGGCCGGATCGGCGCTCGCGCTCGGGCCGGCGGTGGCGGTACCGGCCGCGCCGCTCGGCCCGGCGCCCCGGTCCTTGCCCTGGCCCTGCGAGGTGCCGCCCTGCGCCTCGGAGGCGTTGCCGGCCACGGACGGGTTGGCGCCCGGGCCGCCGGACTGCGAGACGTGCACGAGGGCGGGGACGGCCGTGCCGATGAACAGCGCCGCGGCGGCCATCCCGACGACGGCCTGCCGCTTACGGGCCCGCCGGGCCGGCACGGCCCGCCGCAGGTGCTCCAGGGTCCCGTCGGCCGGCTCGACATCCCGAACGGCCTCGCGCAGCAGCGCACCCAGGTCCAGCTCGCCGGGGGCGTCGGGCTCCGGACCGCTGGGCTTCCGCTCGCCGGGGACGACGGGCTCCGGGCGGGTCGACTCCAGGTCCGCGTGAGCGGGGGACTCCGGGTCGGTGGGCTCCTCGCCGCCAAGGGCGTCGGACTCGGGGCGGGTCGGCTCCGGCTCACCGTGGGCGGTGGGCGCCGAACCGCCGGGAGCGACGGACGCCGGACCAGTCGACCCCCGGCCACCGGGGGCAACGGAGTCCGGGCCACTCGGCTCCTCGCCGCCAGGGGCGAGGGACTCCGGGTCGGTGGGCACCTCGCCGCCAAGGGCAAGGGGCTCCGGGCCACTCGGCTCCTCGCCGCCGACGGCGTCGGGGCGGGTCGGCTCCGGCTCACCGTGGGCGGTGGGTTCCGAACCGCCGGGAGCGACGGACGCCGGGCCAGTCGGCATCCGGTCACCGGGGGCAACAGAGTCCGGGCCACTCGGCCCCTCGCCGCCAGGGGCAAGGGGCTCCCGGCCGGTGGACTCCTCGACGCCGGCGGCGTCGGGCTCCGGGCGGGTCGGCTCCATGCCGCCGTGGGCGGTCGGTTCCGGGGCTCCGTGGGCGGTGGGGGCGTCGTTCACAGGTCCGTTCCCAGCTTGCGTGTGCTTCTGCGCCGGCTCCGTCGGCGCTCCCGGCTCGGCCGGCCCGACCGGCTCCGTGGGCACGACCGCCTCCGTCGGCTCGGGGCCGGGGCGCGGATCCCTGCCCTCGCTCATGCCTGCGCCCCCATGACCACCCGCAGCGCCGCGATCCCGCGCGAGCCGTACGCCTTCACGGAGCCCAGGGATATCCCGAGCGTCTCGGCGACCTGAGCCTCCGTCATGTCGGCGAAGTAGCGCAGCACCAGGACTTCGCGCTGGCGGCGCTGGAGGCCCTTCATCGCCTTGATCAGGGAGTCGCGCTCCAACTGGTCGTAGGCGCCCTCCTCCGCGCTGGCCATGTCCGGCATCGGCTTGGACAGCAGCTTCAGGCCGAGGATGCGGCGGCGCAGCGCCGAGCGGGAGAGGTTGACGACGGTCTGCCGCAGGTAGGCCAGCGTCTTCTGCGGGTCGCGGACCCGCTTGCGGGCCGAGTGGACGCGGATGAACGCCTCCTGCACGACGTCCTCGCAGGAGGCGGTGTCGTCGAGGAGGAGCGCGGCGAGGCCGAGCAGCGACCGGTAGTGGGCGCGGTAGGTCTCGGTGAGATGGTCGACGGTGGTGCCCTCCGCCACGGCGTCCTCGGCGCCGTCGCGTACGGCTGCATCCCGTACGGCACCATCCCGTAGACCCTCGACCGCACCGCCTTCGCGCGCGCCGTCGACCGCGCCCTCCAGCGGTGTGGTCATGCGGCCGGGCCGCGTCGCGGGCATGGGCGCGATCACCGGCATGCCACCGGCCGCGCCGGCCGCACGCGGACGGAGCGCCCGGACGGACGGGACGACGGGACGGACCGGCCTGACGGCCGCCCCCAGTGCGCTGCCGCGGGTCGCCGCGGTGAAGTCGAGTACCTCTGCCACGCCAGTTGGACACGCGCACCCCGGTCAGGGTTGTACGTGCCGGGCGTCACGTTCCCCCGCCCGTCGGACGGCAGCCCGCTTGACGGTGAGTCATACGCGCTCATGAGCCCCGCTCTTCCCTTATGTCCATGTGAACGGGCGTCCCCACGCCCGCCCTCGGCGTTCCCCTCGCCGACGACGCGTCCCCGCGCCCATGAATGGGTGACCGCAAAGACGCTCCCCGCCCTCCGCGCGGTTGCGGAGGGCGGGGAGAGAATCTTCTGATGCGACAGGTGCCGGGTACAAGTGGTCCGGACCATCTTCCCGATCACATCTCGTTCACCGGGTGCACAGACCGTCCGCACGAACCGTCGGCCGGGTCCGCGCCGCCAGACGGGTCAGCCGAACTCGGCGGCCACCAGCTCCGCGATCTGGGCGGTGTTGAGCGCGGCGCCCTTGCGCAGGTTGTCGCCGCAGACGAACAGCTCGAGGGCGGTCGGGTCGTCGAGCGCGCGCCGCACCCGGCCCACCCAGGTCGGGTCGGTGCCGACGACGTCGGCGGGGGTGGGGAACTCCCCGGCGGCCGGGTTGTCGAAGAGGACCACCCCGGGCGCGGTGGCCAGGATCTCCCGCGCCGCCCCGACGGTGACCTCGCCCTCGAAGCGGGCGTGCACGGTCAGCGCGTGGGTGGTGACGACGGGGACCCGCACGCAGGTGACGGCGACGGGGAGGCGGGGCAGGCCGAGGATCTTGCGGGACTCGTCCCGTACCTTCATCTCCTCCGAGGACCAGCCGTCCTCGCGCAGCGAGCCCGCCCACGGCACGACGTTCAGCGCGACCGGCTCCGGGAACGGCCCGGTGTCCTCGCCGACCGCCCGCCGCACGTCCCCCGGGTGGGTGCCCAGCTCGGTGCCGGCCACCAGGGACAGCTGGCGGCGCAGCGTCTCCACGCCGGCCCGCCCGGCCCCGCTCACCGCCTGGTACGAGGAGACGACCAGCTCGCGCAGCCCGAACTCGGCGTGCAGCGCGCCCAGGGCGACGATCATCGACAGCGTGGTGCAGTTCGGGTTGGCCACGATGCCGCGCGGGCGCATCCGCACCGCGTGCGGATTGACCTCCGGCACGACCAGGGGCACGTCCGGGTCCATCCGGAAGGCGCCGGAGTTGTCGACCACGACGACGCCCTTGGCGGCGGCGATGGGCGCCCACCGCGCGGCCACCTCGTCGGGCACGTCGAACATGGCGACGTCGACGCCGTCGAACGCCTCCTCGCCGAGCGCGACGACCTCGACCTCCTCACCGCGCACGGCCAGCTTGCGGCCGGCCGAGCGCGGCGAGGCGATCAGGCGGATGTCGCCCCAGACGTCCTTGTGCTGGGACAGGATCTGGAGCATGACCGAGCCGACGGCGCCGGTCGCGCCCACCACGGCGAGCGTCGGCCGGCCGCCCCGTCCGGTCCCGCCCATCAGCGGCCGGTGCCCCCGTAGACCACGGCCTCGTCGCTGTCGGAGTCCAGGCCGAAGGCGGTGTGCACGGCGCGCACGGCCTCGTTGACGTCGTCCTTGCGGGTGACGACCGAGATGCGGATCTCGGAGGTCGAGATCAGCTCGATGTTCACCCCGGCGTCGGACAGCGCGGTGAAGAAGTCGGCGGTGACGCCCGGGTTGGTCTTCATGCCGGCGCCGACCAGCGAGATCTTGCCGATCTGGTCGTCGTAGCGCAGCGAGTCGAAGCCGATGCCGGAGCGGTTGCGCTCCAGGGCGTCGATGGCCTTGCGGCCCTCGGTCTTCGGCAGGGTGAAGGAGATGTCCGTGAGGCCCGTGGAGGCGGCGGACACGTTCTGCACGACCATGTCGATGTTGACCTGGGCGTCGGCGATGGCCCGGAAGATCGCGGCGGCCTCGCCCGGCTTGTCGGGCACGCCGACGACCGTGACCTTGGCCTCGGAGGTGTCGTGCGCGACACCGGAGATGATGGCCTGCTCCACCTGCTTGTCCCCTACCTTGATGATCGGCGTGCTGCTGACCCACGTGCCCTGCAGCCCGCTGAAGCTGGAGCGGACGTGGATCGGGATGTCGTACCGGCGCGCGTACTCCACGCAGCGGTGCAGGAGCACCTTGGAGCCGGACGCGGCCAGCTCCAGCATGTCCTCGAAGGAGATCCAGTCGATCTTCTTCGCCTTCTTCACCACGCGCGGGTCGGCGGTGAACACGCCGTCGACGTCGGTGTAGATCTCGCAGACGTCCGCGCCGAGCGCGGCGGCCAGCGCCACCGCGGTGGTGTCCGAGCCGCCCCGGCCCAGCGTGGTGATGTCCTTGCTGTCCTGGCTGACGCCCTGGAAGCCGGCGACGATGGCGATGTTGCCCTCGTCCACCGACGTGCGGAGGCGGCCCGGCGTCACATCGATGATCCGGGCCTTGTTGTGGACCGAGTCGGTGATGACACCCGCCTGGCTGCCGGTGAACGACTGGGCCTCGTGGCCCAGGTTCTTGATCGCCATGGCCAGCAGGGCCATCGAGATCCGCTCCCCGGCGGTCAGCAGCATGTCGAGCTCCCGGCCGGCCGGGATCGGGGAGACCTGCTCGGCGAGATCGATCAACTCGTCCGTCGTGTCGCCCATCGCGGAAACGACGGCGACCACCTGGTTGCCGTTCTTCTTCGCTTCCACGATCCGCTTGGCGACGCGCTTGATGCCCTCGGCATCGGCTACGGAGGAGCCTCCGTACTTCTGCACGACAAGGCCCACGTGCGCTCCTCGCTCATTTCGTCTGTTTTCCGCAGGTACGTCCCTGTCCTGCGATCGGCTCATTTTACCGAGCGTCCGGCTTTCGCCCCTGCGGTATCGCATGGTGAGACTTGCCGCCGCTCAGGCTGGCTCATGCCCAGGGCACCGCAGGTCACTCGGGAAAGTGCCCTTAGTCACAGGTTCACAAGCAGGTCCACCAGCGGCGCTACTTGACCGGGCGCAGGCCCAGCGGGCCGCCGATCTCCTCCATCATCACCCGGCCCGCCTCCGCCTCCAGCGCGTCCTCGCCGAGGTCCTCGTCGGTGTCGAGGCCGTCGAGGGCGGCCAGCGGCTGGTTCAGGCGGACGTGGGCGACGACCGACTGCAGGGCGCGCAGGGCCGCGGAGGCGGTGGAGCCCCAGTTGGAGAAGTAGGAGAACTGCCACCACCACAGGGCCTCGGTGGTGCGGCCGGCGCGGTAGTGGGCCATGCCGTGGCGCAGGTCGGAGATGACGTCGGTGAGGTCGTCGGAGATGCGGGCCGGCACCGGTGCCTTGCGCGGCTCGTACGGGTCGAAGACCTCGGAGTAGACGTCGATGGGGTCGAGGAGGCGGGCGAGGTTCTCGCGGATCTCGTCCACGTCGGGCTCCGGGCCCGGGTCGGGCTCGTAGCGCTCGTCCGGGACGATGTCCTCGTGGGCGCCGAGGCGGCCGCCGGCCAGCAGGAGCTGGGAGACCTCCAGGAGGAGGAAGGGGACGGCCGAGTCGGGCTCGGCGCCCCGCGCGACCTCCGTGACGGCGACCAGGAAGCTCTCGACCTGGTCGGCGATCTGGACCGCGAAGTCGTCGGGATTCCGGTCCGTCGCGTGCAGCGTGGCGTCAGACATCTAGGAGTCGTCTCCCCTCGAAGGCGCGTCCGAGGGTCACCTCGTCCGCGTACTCCAGGTCGCCGCCCACCGGGAGGCCGCTGGCCAGGCGGGTGACCTTGAGGCCCATGGGCTTGATCATGCGGGCGAGGTAGGTGGCGGTGGCCTCGCCCTCCAGGTTCGGGTCCGTGGCCAGGATCAGCTCCGTGACCGTGCCGTCGGCGAGGCGGGCGAGCAGCTCGCGGATGCGCAGGTCGTCGGGGCCGACGCCGTCGATCGGGCTGATCGCGCCGCCGAGCACGTGGTACTTGCCGCGGAACTCGCGGGTGCGCTCGATGGCGACGACGTCCTTCGGCTCCTCCACCACGCAGATGACGGCCGGGTCGCGGCGCGGGTCGCGGCAGATGCCGCACTGCTCCTCCTGCGCCACGTTGCCGCAGGTGGCGCAGAAGCGGACCTTGGCCTTGACCTCCATCAGGGCGTGCGCGAGGCGCCGCACGTCGGTCGGCTCCGCCTGCAGGATGTGGAAGGCGATTCGCTGCGCGCTCTTGGGCCCGACGCCGGGCAACCGCCCCAGTTCGTCGATGAGGTCCTGGACCACGCCTTCGTACAACGGACTGCCGTCCTTCCTGTCATTCGTGCACTACGTACGGTAGAGGGCCGCGGGCCGCTGAGAAAGCCGTCTCAGAAAGGCAGACCCGGGATGCCGCTGCCGCCGCCCAGGCCCTGGGCGAGGGGGCCGAGCTTCTGCTGCTGGAGGGTCTGCGCGTTCTCGTTCGCCGCCTGCACGGCGGCCACGACCAGGTCGGCGAGGGTCTCGGTGTCCTCCGGGTCCACCGCCTTCGGGTCGATCACCAGGGCGCGCAGTTCGCCGGAGCCGGTGACGGTGGCCCTGACCAGGCCGCCGCCCGACTGGCCGTCGACCTCGGTCCGCGCCAGCTCCTCCTGGGCCTCGGCGAGATCCTGCTGCATCTTCTGGGCCTGCTGGAGCAGCTGCTGCATGTTGGGCTGGCCACCACCGGGGATCACGATCAGCTCCCGTCGCTTCGTGTCTGAGGGTTTCGTGTCTGAGGGTCCGGTCAAGGGTTTTACCGCTCGGCACGAGCCTACGTGCTCCGCGCGGCCCTCGCCCCAGCACTCGTTCGGGTGACACGGTGGTGCGCCTGGTACCTGATCACCGACCTCTTCCGGGCGGACGTGCGGCCGGAAACCGGCGCCGCGGGGTCCCGGGCGCGGTAGGAAGGGGGCGGCAGACGGTGAGCAGTGTAGGGAGTGCCGGGTGGGTCAGCCGGAGATGCAGCCCGAGGGGCCGCCGCAGGACGGGCGGGGCGGCGGCGAGGGGGCGGCCGGGGGCGGTCCCGCAGCGGCGGAACCGGGGGCCGGCGAGCGGCCGGGTGACCTGACCGGGCGGGAGTTCCCGCTCGGGGACTGGGGCCTGCCCGCCGAGCGGCTCGACGAGCTGTACCGGTGGGTGGAGCGGGGCGCCCTGGAGACGGCGGCCTGGTACCTGGCGGACCGGACGGGCAAGCGGCGCGCGGCCCGGCTGCTGCGCGCCGGGGCGGCGGCCGGGGCGGTCACGGGGGCGGCGCTGCCGTTCCTGGACGTGACCGGGGTGGTGGGCGGGGTGGCCCCGTGGGGCTATCTGGCGCTGCTGTTCGCGGTGGCGTGCGTGGCGGTCGACCGGTACTTCGGGCTGACGTCCGGCTGGATGCGGGACGTGGCGACGGCGCAGGCGGTGCAGCGGCGGTTGCAGGCGCTGCAGTTCGACTGGGCGTCGGAGAGCGTGCGCGAGGTGCTCGGCCCGGCGGAGGGCACGGCCGGCGAGGCCGCCGAGCGGTGCCTGACGGTGCTGCGGCGGTTCTCCGAGGACGTCACGGAGCTGGTGCGGGCGGAGACGGCCGACTGGATGGGCGACTTCGGCAGCGGCCCGGCACCGCTCGGCGTGCGCTCGGCCGCGGTGGGCGGGCCGCGCGCGGAGGGCGGGGCGGCGGGGGCGTACGGCCGCACGGCGCTACCGCACGGGGCCCGGCCGAACATGCCGCGGCAGCGTCCGCCCGAGCCGCGCTGAGGCCTCGCGGCGGGCGGTCAGTGGCGGGTGTACGTGAGGGTCTCGCCGCTGCTCGTGTTCGTGCGGCTCAGGTCGCCGTTCGGCAGCAGGCCGACCTCCGTCGGCTCGCCGGGCTTGCAGGTGGGGGACGGGCCGGACGCCACGGTGGAGGGGCCGATCTCCAGGGGCCCCGAGCCGCCCGGGTCGGCGGACAGCTCGGCCCGGAAGACGCAGTGGTACGTGGTGCCGCCGCCCGCGGGGCCGTCGGCGACGAGGGACAGCACGGTGTCGCCGACCTCGCCCTGCCGGATGGTCAGCTCCCTGGTGTGCGTGCCGGACGCGTTGTCGATGGTGGTGGACCAGGTGCCGAGGTAGTCGGTCGGAACGGTGCCGGGCGGGGTGGACGGGGTGTCGGTCGGGGTGGACGGCGTGGACGGGGTGCCGGTCGGGGTGGACTGCCGACCGCCGGTGTCGGTGGTCGGTGCCGGGGTGGCGCCGGCGGAGTTCGACGTGTTCTTGGCGTCGTCGTCCTTCTGGTCCCCGCTCATCAGCGCGTACACGGAGCCGCCCGCCCCGAGCGCGACGATCACGGCGACGGCGAGCAGCAGCGCGGTGGAGCGTCCGGTGCGGGGCGGCGGGCCATAGGGCTGCGGCGCGTAGGGCTGGGGGCCGTACGGCGGGGTGCCGCCGGGCGGGGGGCCGTACGGCGGGGTCGAGCCGAGGGCGCCGTAGGGGTGGTGGGCGGCCGGGCCGTTGGGGTCCCAGGGCGGGGCGTAGGCGTGGGCCGGGGGCTGCGCGTGCCCGGCCGGGGCGGGGTGCGGGTGACCGTAGGCGGGCGGCGCGGGGGTCGCCGGCGGGGGCGTCGCGGGGAGCTGCCCGGCGACCAGGGTGGGGAGGTGGTCGAGGGGGGCGCCGGCGGCGGCGTTGCCGGTGCCGGGGGGACGCGGGGGTGGCGGGGCGGCGGTGGCGGGTGTCGCGGGGTTCGCCGGGACGGGCGGGGTGGGCGGGGTGGAGAAGTTCGGCGTCGGCGGGGTGGCGGCCGATCCGGACGCGGTGGCGGCCGGGGCCGCCTGGTCGGGGGCGCCCGCGGAGCCGGACGGGACCGCGTCGGACGGCGTGCCGGAGGCGGGCGGGAACGCCGGGGCCGGCGGGGCCGCGGGGAGGGGCGGGGCGGCGGGCAGGGCCGGCCTGGGGGTGGGCGCGGGCAGGGCCGCCGGGCCCGGGGCGTCCGGGTTCTCGGTGTCCAGGAGGCGGACCGCGTGGCGGCCCAGCTGGGCCACGAGGGCGGCCGGCAGCCAGGGCTCCCGGGAGCGGCCGTCGGAGACGGTGTCCTGGGCGCCGGTGCGTTCGAGCACCGTGTCGAGGGACGGCCGCGCGGCCGGGTCCTTGCGCAGGCAGTCGCGGACCAGGTCGGCGAGGCCCTCGGGCACCCGGGACAGGTCGGGCTCCTCCTGCGCGATGCGGAACATCAGCGCGTGCACCCCGCTGTTGGCGGTGCCGAAGGGCAGGTCGCCGGTGGCCGCGTAGGCGAGCACCGAGCCGAGGCAGAAGACGTCGCAGGCCGGCGTGAGGGCCTCGCCCCGCACCTGCTCGGGCGCCATGAAGCCGGGCGAGCCGACCAGCGCGCCGGTGCGGGTGAGGCCGCCGTCGGTGACGGTCTCCAGGGCCCGCGCGATGCCGAAGTCGATGACCCGGGGGCCGTCGATGGTGACGAGGACGTTGGACGGCTTCAGGTCGCGGTGCACGATCCCGGCGGCGTGGATGTCCTTCAGCGCGTGCGCGAGCCCGGCGCCCAGGGTGCGCACCGAGCGCTCGGGCAGCGCCCCGTGGTCGTGGCCGACGACCTGCTGGAGGCTGGGCCCGGCCACGTACCCGGTCGCGACCCACGGCACGGCGGCCTCGGTGTCGGCGTCCAGGACGGGCGCGGTCCAGTACCCGCCGACCCGCCGCGCGGCCCGCACCTCCTGCCGGAACCGCTCCCGGAACTCCTCCTGCGCGGCCAGCTCCGCGCGCACCAGCTTCACGGCGACCGTGCGGCCCCGCTCCGACCTGGCCAGGTAGACGTGGCCCATCCCGCCCGCGCCGAGCCGGCCGAGCAGCCGGTACGCGCCGATGTGCCGCGGATCCCCGTCCCCGAGCTTGTCCATGTTGCGCCGCCTTCCCCCCGAACGTGAGCAACAGATCGAGGATAGTGCGAGGTGGCGCCCTGGGGCGGCGGTGTTGTCTACGGTTCCGTAACGGGTGGGTCGCTCAGCGCGGTCAGCACCTGGGACAGGCGTTCGAGGGCCGCCACCGCCTCGGCCAGCTCCGCGTCGGAGTCGTATGCCCCCGCCAGGCGGTCGGCGAAGGCCCGGTGCTGCGGGGAGATGCTCGCGTTGGCCGCGCGGCCGGCCTCGGTCGGCGCGAGGAGCTTGGCGCGGCGGTGCGCCGGGTTCGGCAGGTACACGGCGAGGCCGCGCTCGACCAGCAGGTCGGCGACGCGCTGCACGCTCTGCCGGGTGATGCCCATGGCCCGCGCGACCCCGGCGACGGGCAGCGGCTCGGGCAGCACGGCGCCGAGCACCTGCCACCAGGCGGCGGTCAGCCCCGCGGGGGCGGCCAGCTCCTCGGCGACGGTGAGGAACTGGCCGTTGAGCTTGAAGACGCCGAGCGCGGCCCGGCTGAGCAGGGCCTGCCGCGCACGGCCCGCATCGAGGGGCTCGCTCATCCGGCGGCCCCTGCCTGGGCTTCGGCCTCGGCCAGCACGGCGTGCGCCGCCGGGTCGGAGTCGTGGAACAGCCGGTACCAGGCGTCCAGCACCTTCCCCTCGTACACCCCGAGCAGGCCGAGGATCTCGCGGGCGAAGGCGACCGGTTCCGTGGGGCCCGCGGTGATCAGGCCCCGGTCGGTGACGGCGTCGGCCTCGGCATAGCGCTCGCCGCCCGCGTAGCCGGTCGCCGCCAGGTAGAAGGAGACGGCGCTGGTGTGCGCGCGGTCGTCGAGGAGGCCCTCGCGGGCGAGCCCCGCTGTGGCGCCGCAGATCGCGGCGACCGGCACACCTGCGGCCAGGTGCGCGCGGGCGGCTCGGGCGAAGGGGGCGAGGTCGTCGGAGGTGTCCCAGAGGGCGGCGCCCGGCAGGATCAGCAGGGCGCCGTCCTCGGGCCGCAGGTCGGCGAGGGCCAGGTCGGGCTGGACGCGCAGGCCGCCCATGGTGGTGACCGGCTCGGTGGTCGGCCCGACGGTGCGGACGGCGTACCCGGCGCGGGCGAGGTACGCCGTGGCGTGGCCCGTCTCCCAGTCGGCCAGGGTGTCGTACACGGCGAGGTGGATCTGCTTGCGGGCGGTGTCGGTCATGACGCCTCCTCGACTCGGGCGGTGCACCAAGGAACCTATGACAGAATTCTGTCGATTCGACAGCCTGCTGTCAATGCTCCCAACAACCGCCGGGCGGCGGCACCCGTCGACAACCTGTCGTGGAAACCCCGTGTCCGCAGACAGGACGCCGATTCCGTTTCCGCATCGCGGACATCTACCCTCGGCCGCATGACCCCTCAGCCCAACCCCCAGGCCGGCGCCGCCGTGAAGGCCGCGGACCGCGCGCACGTCTTCCACTCCTGGTCAGCGCAGGAGCTGATCGACCCGCTCGCCGTCGCCGGCGCCGAGGGGTCCTACTTCTGGGACTACGAAGGGAAGCGCTACCTCGACCTCGCCAGCGGCCTCGTCTACACCAACATCGGCTACCAGCACCCCAAGGTCGTCGCCGCGATCCAGGAGCAGGCGGCGCGGATGACGACGTTCGCGCCCGCCTTCGCGGTCGAGGCGCGCTCGGAGGCGGCCCGGCTGATCGCCGAGCGCACGCCGGGCGACCTGGACAAGATCTTCTTCACCAACGGCGGCGCCGACGCCAACGAGCACGCGGTGCGGATGGCCCGGCTGCACACCGGGCGCCAGAAGGTGCTGACCGCCTACCGCTCGTACCACGGCGGCACCCAGCAGGCGATCAACCTCACCGGCGACCCGCGCCGCTGGGCCTCCGACACCGGCACGGCCGGGGTGGTGCGCTTCTGGACGCCCTACCTCTACCGCTCCCGCTTCTACGCGCAGACCGAGGAGCAGGAGTGCGCGCGGGCGCTCGAGCACCTGGAGACGACCATCGCCTTCGAGGGGCCGGCGACCGTCGCCGCGATCATCCTGGAGACGGTGCCGGGCACGGCCGGGATCATGGTGCCGCCGCCCGGGTACCTCGCCGGCGTGCGGGCGCTGTGCGACAAGTACGGCATCGTCCTCGTCCTGGACGAGGTCATGGCCGGCTTCGGGCGGACCGGCGAGTGGTTCGCGGCCGACCTGTCCGGCGTGGTGCCCGACCTGATGACCTTCGCCAAGGGCGTGAACTCCGGCTACGTGCCGCTCGGCGGCGTCGCGATCTCCGCCGAGATCGCCGCGACCTTCGCCGAGCGCCCCTACCCCGGCGGCCTGACCTACTCCGGCCACCCGCTGGCCTGCGCCGCCGCCGTCGCCACGATCGAGGTGATGGCCGAGGAGGGCATCGTCGAGAACGCGGCGCGGCTCGGCGCGGAGGTCCTCGAGCCGGCCCTGCGCGAACTGGCCGAGCGGCACCCGAGCATCGGCGAGGTGCGCGGCGTCGGCATGTTCTGGGCCCTGGAGCTGGTGAAGAACCGCGAGACGCGCGAGCCGCTGGTGCCGTACAACGCCACCGGGCAGGCCAACACCCCGATGGCGGCCTTCGCGGCGAGCGCCAAGGCGCACGGCGTGTGGCCCTTCGTGAACATGAACCGCACCCACGTGGTGCCGCCGTGCAACGTCACCGAGCCCGAGCTGAAGGAGGGCCTCGCGGCACTGGACGCGGCGCTGTCCGTGGCGGACGAGTACACGGAGTAGCGGGCGGGGCCGGGGGTGGCGTGAACGCGTAAGGTGTCGCATTCGTAGAGGTGTGCGAGTGGTGCGCGGGTGGACCGCCCCCGCCCGCCGCCTCCCCCGCCCCGCCCCGCCCCGCCCCCGACGAGGAGACGCCCGCCCATGCCCGGCCCCACCGGCACCGGTCACGGTGCCGTGCGCCGCAGCACCCTGCGCCAGCAGCTCGCCGACGCGCTGCGCGACGAGGTGCTGGCCGGGCGGCTCCAGCCGGGGCAGGAGTTCACCGTCAAGGAGATCGCCGAGCAGTACGGGGTCTCCGCGACGCCGGTGCGCGAGGCACTGGTCGACCTGGCCGCCCAGGGGCTGCTCGACGCCGACCACCACCGCGGCTTCCGCGTGCACGCCTACTCGGTGACCGACTTCCGCGCCATGGTCGAGGCCCGCGGTCTGGTCACCGACGGGATCTTCGCCGCCCTCACCGCCGGCGGCGGCCCGGACCCCGAGGACCCGCGCGTCGCCTCGGCCCTGTCCGGGGTCCGGCGGCGCGGCGAGGAGGCCCAGCGCGCCGCCGCGGCCGGCGACCTGCCCGTCCTCATCGGCTACGACCTGCGCTACTGGCGCGAGCTGGCCCTGCTGTACGGCAACCCCTACCTCGCCGACTTCCTGCACCGGCTGCGCCTGCAGAGCTGGGCCTGCACCGTGCAGCACCTGCGCGGCATCGGCGACCTGCGCGGCACCCTGTGGGCCGGGCACGCCGAGGTGGTCGGCGCGCTGGCCCGGCGGGACACCACGGACGCCCGCGCGCTGGTCGACGCCTACAACGCGCACTCGCTCGCGCTGATCGAGCGGCTCACCGGCGCCTGACCGCGATGCGCCCCGTCCCTTCTGGGTATGGGACCGGCACGCACCGACTACGCTGCCCTGACCACCGCCCGTGTGAGGAGCCCCTTTTGGCCTGTGACCTGTGGCTGGTACCGCTCGTCGACGTCCTCTGCCACACGCCGGACAACCCCTTCGCCGAGGAACTCGCGCAGTACGACAAGGTGCTGAAGGAGGCCGGCCTGCCCCCGGTGCCGGTCTACCCGTACATGCCGGGCCTGACCGGCGAGGTCGCCCCGGTCGCCGGCTTCGACTACGACGCCCTGCACTTCCTGCGCCGCGCCCACCTGCTCCAGGTGTGCGGCCTGCCGGTGACGCCGGTGGACGAACTGGGCGGCGACTACGAGCAGTTGCTGGAGATGTTCGAGACGACGGCCCAGCAGTCGCACCTGGTCTGGCACTACGACCACGCCGGCGCCTACGTGCCCGTCGACTTCCCGCACCCCCTCGCCGACGACGAACTCCTCGCGGGCGGCGGCCCCCTGGGCTCCTCCCACACCCTGCTGCGCGAGCTGGAGGCGGTCGCCCCGGCGCTCGGCATCGACCCGGCCAACCCGCCGGCCGCGCCGACGCCGCCCGCCGGGCCGACCGAGCTGGAGGAGCCGGCCGGGCCGGCGCCGTACGACCCGAGTCCCTTCGCCCGCGAGCGGCATGTGTGGCTGGGGCTGCACGCGGCGGCGACGCGGAGCCTGGCGCAGGGCTCGATGATCGTCTTCAGCTGAGCGGCGCCCCGGCGGATTCAGCGGACCAGGGTGATCCCGGGCGGCCACAGCACGCCGTCGGCCAGCAGCAGCGCCGGTCCCAGGTGGACGGGGCAGACCCGCAGCGGCTCCCGCGCGTGCCGGGCCACCTCGAAGCGGGCCGGGTCGCCGCAGGCGGCCGGGTCCTCGCCGTAGGGGCCCCGGCAGGGGTCGGGCGCGGTCATGCCCCGATCAGAGCACGTCGGCCACGCCCACGCACTTCCGGTCCTTCGGCAACCACGCCACGGCCGGGTCGAGCGTGGAGAGGATGCCGCCCACGTCCTCGCGCTTGCCCTTGTACGTGAATTCCGCGGCCGGCGAGCGCCCGTACGTGCGCAGCACGCTCACGCCGTCCCGCTTGAGCCGGGCCTCGTCCAGGACCCAGTCGACGCCGTCGACGTCGACGCAGAGGTCGGTGGTGGGCTGCGGCTCGGTCACCCCGCAGCGGAACACCGCCGCCTGGCCGCCCCAGGACGCCGTTCCCTCGCCGAGCGTCCAGTCGCCCTTCGCGCCGGGGATGTCGTCGGGCAGCCGGGAGACGACCTTGTCGCAGGCCGGGTCCCCGGCGTGCGGGGCGGCGGGGACGCGGTGGCTGTCGACGTAGAGGAGGCCGCCGACCAGGACGGTGAGCGTCGCGATCAGGGCGATCCAGACGCGGGGGGTGAGGCGGCGGCGGAGGGCGGAAGGCACGTCGGTCAGCGTAACCGGGGCCGGAATCAGGATCTTCCGGGCCCCGGTACGCGTGCTTCCGGGCTACAGGAACGAGTTGATCTCAATCGTCTCGTCCCGGCCCGGGCCCACGCCGATCGCGGAGATCGGGGCGCCGGACATCTCCTCCAGCACCTTCACGTAAGCCTGGGCGTTCTTCGGCAGGTCCGAGAAGGACTTCGCCTGGGTGATGTCCTCCGACCAGCCCGGCAGCGTCTCGTAGACCGGCTTCGCGTGGTGGAAGTCGGACTGCGAGTACGGCAGCTCCTCGACCCGCTTGCCGTCGATCTCGTAGGCCACGCAGACCGGGATCTGCTCCCAGCCGGTGAGGACGTCGAGCTTGGTGAGGAAGAAGTCGGTGAGGCCGTTGACGCGGGTGGCGTAGCGGGCGATCACCGCGTCGAACCAGCCGCAGCGCCGGTCGCGCCCGGTGGTGACGCCCCGCTCGCCGCCGATCCGGCGCAGCGCCTCGCCGTCCTCGTCGAACAGCTCGGTCGGGAACGGGCCCGCGCCGACGCGGGTCGTGTACGCCTTGAGGATGCCGATGACCCGGCTGATCTTCGTCGGGCCCACGCCGGCGCCGGTGCAGGCGCCGCCGGCGGTCGGGTTGGAGGAGGTGACGAAGGGGTACGTGCCGTGGTCGATGTCCAGGAGGGTGCCCTGGCCGCCCTCGAAGAGGACCACCTTGTCGTCCTCGAGCGCCTGGTTCAGCAGCAGCACGGTGTCGGCGACGTAGGGGCGCAGGCCCTCCGCGTGGCCGAGCAGCTCCTCGACGACCTGCCCGACGGCGATGGCGCGCCGGTTGTAGAGCTTGGTGAGCATCTGGTTCTTGACGTCGAGCGCCGCCTCGACCTTCTGGGTGAGGATCGACTCGTCGTAGAGGTCCTGGACCCGGATGCCCACGCGGTTGATCTTGTCGGCGTAGGTCGGGCCGATGCCGCGCCCGGTGGTGCCGATCTTGCGCTTGCCGAGGAACCGTTCCGTCACCTTGTCGACGGTGACGTTGTACGGCGTGATGATGTGGGCGTTGCCGCTGATCAGGAGCTTCGACGTGTCGACGCCGCGCTCGTTCAGCCCGCTCAGCTCGGAGAACAGGACCGACGGGTCGACGACGACGCCGTTGCCGATGACCGGCGTGCAGCCGGGGGAGAGGATCCCGGAAGGGAGCAGGTGCAGGGCGTACTTCTGATCGCCCACGACCACCGTGTGGCCGGCGTTGTTGCCGCCCTGGTAGCGCACCACATAGTCGACGGATCCGCCTAGCAGGTCCGTCGCCTTTCCCTTGCCTTCGTCACCCCACTGAGCACCGAGCAGCACAAGTGCGGGCACGCGCGTACACCCCTTCCGGGCGGGGCATGTCCATGGTCGAGGGCGTACACGACGGGTCTCCGCCGCGTGCACCGCGACCGTCGTTGGCCGCCAACCGTCGGACCGGGTGCCCCGGAATAGACGAAGCCCCTGGCGCAATAGCGCAAGGGGCTCTTGCACAAAGATGCTACCCGAGGAAGCGAGGCATGGCCGAGGTGGCGACTTCCCCGTCCTCTTCCGCGAGGCCCGATCAGCTCCTGGTGGTCATCGATCCGCTCGCCCGGCGGACGGACGGCGAGTCCGTCCGGATCGCGAAAGACGTGCTCAGCGCCGGTGCGGCGGGCACCAAGGTGTGCCTGCCGGACGGTCCGGAGGAGTTCGCCCGGGCGCTGGGCCGGCGGGGTTCGCGGCGTCCCGTGGTGGTCGGCGACGACCGGGCGCTGCTGCGGGCGGTGGCGCTGCTGCACCGGCGCCGGGAGCTGGCCGGCTGCGCCCTGTCGGTGGTGCCGGTCGGGCCTGCGCTCGGCCTCGCCCGCTCGCTGGGGCTGCCCACCGGCGCGGTGGCGGCGGCGCGGGCGGTCCTGGAGGGGGCGGAGCGGCGCCTGGACCTGCTGGTGGACGACAGCGACGGGGTGGTCCTCGGCGCGGTCGGCATCCCGCCGGCCGCGCGGGGCCCGGCCGGTGCGGCGGCCCGGCCTTGGCTGCGGACCTGCGCCTCCGTGGTGCGGACGCTGACCGCCGCCCGCCCCGCCCGCCCCGCGCGGACCGCGCCGGGCGCGGACGCGGCGGCGGCGGCCCGGCTGCGGGTGGAGGTGGACGGGGTCACGCTGGTCGACCTGGACCAGCCGGTGGAGGCGGTGTCGGTGCTGCCGGGGGCCGGCGGCCTCGCCGACGTCGAGGTACGGCCGCTGTCGGTGGGCGCGGAGGCGGCGCCGCTGACGGCGGCGGGGCGGACGGTCACCGTCTCCGGCACCGACTTCCGCTACCGGGCCGACTCGGTGGTCTCCGGGCCGGTGCGCACCCGGACGTGGGTGGTGCGCGAGGGGGCGTGGGGGCTGACGCTGCCGGGGTGACGCCGGGGGCGCTCAGACCTCCACGGGCAGGGTCGCGAGGCCCCGCATCACGAAGTTCGGCCGGCGCTCCGGCTCCGCCGCCGGGCGCAGCGCCGGGGCCTTCTCCAGCAGGGCGCGCAGCGAGGCGGCCAGCTCGATACGGGCCAGCGGGGCGCCGATGCAGTAGTGGATGCCGGCGCTGAAGGAGATGTGCGGGTTGTCGCGGCGGGCGAGGTCGAGGCGGCCGGGGTCGGCGAAGACGGCCGGATCGTGGTTGGCGGAGCCGAACAGCATCGCCACCTCCGCGCCGCGCGGCAGCACCACGCCGTCGATCTCGATCTCGTCCAGCACCCACCGCTCGAACAGCTGGAGCGGGGTGTCGTAGCGCAGCAGCTCCTCGACGGCCGTCGGGACCAGACCCTGGTCGGCGCGCAGGGCGGCCAGCTGGCCGGGGTTCTCGAACAGCGCCCACCAGCCGTTGCCCGTGGCGTTCACCGTGGCCTCGTGGCCGGCGTTGAGCAGCAGGACGCAGGTGGAGATCATCTCCTGCTCGGTGAGGCGCTCGCCGTCCTCGTCGTGGGCGGCGATGAGGCCGGAGACCAGGTCCTCGCCGGGCTCCTCGCGGCGGGTCGCGATCAGCCCGCGCAGATACTCCGAGAACTCCACCGACGCCCGCACCGCCCGCGCCGCCGTCTCCTCGGACGGGTTCAGCTCGTACATGCCGCAGATGTCGGCCGACCAGGGGCGCAGCGGGGCGCGGTCGCCCTCCGGGATGCCCAGCATCTCGGCGATCACCGCGACCGGCAGCGGCTCGGCCACCTCCCGCAGCAGATCGCCGCCGCCCGCCGCGACCAGCCCGTCCACCAGCTCCCCGGCCAGCGCCCGCACATACGGCGCGAGCCGCTCCACCGTGCGCGGCGTGAACGCCTTCGACACCAGCCGCCGGATGCGGGTGTGGTCCGGCGGCTCCAGGTCCAGCATCCCGTGGTCGTTCAGCGTGTGGAACGGCTCGTGTTCCGCCGGCGGCGGGGTGCGCCCGAACTCCGCGTCGCTGAACCGGTGCCGGTAGCTCCGGCCCAGCCGGCGGTCCCGCAGCAGCGCCGACACGTCCGCGTGGTGCGGCACCAGCCACTGGTCGCTCGGCGCGTAGTACAGCACCCGGCCATGCCGGCGCAGATCGGCGAAGACGGGGTAGGGGTCGGCGACGAACGCCGGGTCCCAGGGGTCGAAGCCGTCCGGGGCGGCGGGGACGGCGGTGGCGTCGGTGGCGGACATGAGTGGACGCTAGTCCCTGTCCCGGGCACTGAACAGGCCCCTTGCCGCGCCGGCCACGGCCCTCCGCTCAGCCCGGTGTCACCAGCCGGGCCTCGTAGGCGAACACCGCCGCCTGGGTGCGGTCGCGCAGGCCCAGTTTCACCAGGATGCGGCTGACGTGCGTCTTGACCGTCGACTCCGCCACCACAAGGCGTTCGGCCACCTCCGCGTTGGACAGGCCGTGCGCGATCAGCACCAGCACCTCCGTCTCCCGCTCGGTCAGCTCCCCGTACGCCCCCTGCGCCGAGATCGCCAGGCGGGGCGCGGACTCGGAGAGCTTGGAGAACTCGGTGATCAGGCGCCGGGTGACCGAGGGGGCGAGCAGCGCCTCGCCGGCGGCCACCACCCGCACCCCGTCGGCCAGCTGGCGGGCCGATGCGTCCTTGAGGAGGAAGCCGGAGGCGCCCGCGCGCAGCGCCTGATACACGTACTCGTCCAGGTCGAAGGTGGTCAGCACCAGCACCTTCGACGTGCCGTCGGCGGCGACGATCTCCCGGGTCGCCTCGATGCCGTTCAGCTCCGGCATGCGGATGTCCATCAGGACCACGTCCGGCGCCAGCTCGCGGACCCGCTCCACCGCCTCCCGGCCGTTGACCGCCTCGCCGACGACCTCGATGTCCGGCATCGCGTTCAGCAGGACCGAGAAGCCCTCCCGCACCATCATCTGGTCGTCGGCGACCAGCACCCGGATGGTCATGCGTCCTCTTCGCCTTCCGGCGCGGCGACCGGCAGGAACACCGACACCTCGTAGCCGCCCTCGGCGGTCCCGCCCGCCGTCATCGAGCCGTTCAGCATCGTCACCCGCTCCCGCATGCCCGTGATGCCGTGGCCGGCGCCGGGCGACGGCTTGACCAGGGACGACGCCGGTATCGCGCCGTTGACCACGCGCAGCCCCAGGCCGCCGAGCACGTAGCTCACCTCGACGCGGGCGGTGGCGCCCGGCGCGTGCCGCAGGGTGTTGCTCAGCGCCTCCTGCACGATCCGGTACGCCGACAGCTCCACGCCGGGCGGCAGCTCGCGCACCGCGCCGGTCACCGCCTTCTCGACGCTCAGGCCCGCGTCGCGCACATTGGCCAGCAGCCCGTCCAGGTCGGCCAGGGTGGGCTGCGGGGCGTCGGGCACCTCGTAGTCCTCGGCGCGGACGACGCCCAGGACGCGGCGCAGCTCGGTCAGGGCCGCCACCGCGTTCTCCCGGATGGTGAGGAAGGCGCGCTCCAGCTCCGGGGGCGGGTTCTCCACCCGGTAGGGGGCGGCCTCCGCCTGGATGGCGACCACCGACATGTGGTGGGCCACCACGTCGTGCAGCTCGCGGGCGATGGTGGTGCGCTCCTCGAGGAGGGTCCGGCGGGAGCGCTCGTGCGCGGTGACCGTCTGCTGCTCGGTGACCTGCTCCTGGGCGTCGCGGCGGATGTGCCAGACGGAGATCGCCAGCAGGGCGACGGCGGAGAGGAACAGCAGCGGGGCGGCGTTGCTGCCGTAGGGCCCGGTGCCGATGACGACCTCACTGAAGAAGCCGTAGGCGAAGGTGAGCAGCCACATCCATGCCGCCGTGCGCGGCCGGGTGCGTATCGCCACGATCACCAGCACCGCCAGGTGGCAGATGAACGCCCCGGACGGCCAAGGCCAGTCGGACCACCGGTCGCCGAGGGCGATGGTCATCGGGGTGGCCACCACGGACATCCAGAAGGCGCCGACCGGCCGGACCAGGGTGGCCAGCACGGGGGCCGCGCACAGGAGGCCCATCACCAGCGAGGGCAGGCTCTGATCGACGCCGGAGTCCGTCGATCCGGCGTAGAAGGCGAGCAGTGCCACGGCCGCCACCATCGCATGGGGAACATACCCGGCGTGCGGTCGCAGCCGGTTCGGCAGGCGGCTGCTCAGCGGCCCGTCCACCGGCCGGGGAGGCAGCGGGCGGTAGGTGAAGGCGCCCTGGAAGAGGTCCTCACGCAGTCCGCCCAGGGCATCCGCCACCAGCCGGGCCTCCGGGCTGCGCGGTGCACGGCCGGAGCCGGGGGGCGGGTTTCGCATCTGCGTCGTCTCGGTCACGTGCACAACGGTAGGTGGAGCGCGGGTACCCGGTCGTCACCAGTGAGAGGGGTCCTGCGGCATCCCTCTCAGGTACTACGAGGGGCACGCCACCAGGGCTCCGGGCAGGGCTCAGTACCCCGCCGGCCGCACCACGCCCGACTCGTACGCGAACACCGCGGCCTGGGTGCGGTCCCGCAGGCCCAGCTTGACCAGGATCCGGCCCACGTGCGTCTTCACCGTCTGCTCGGCGACGAACAGGCGCTTGGCGATCTCCGCGTTGGTCAGGCCCTGGGCGATCAGGGCCAGCACCTCCGTCTCGCGCTCGGTCAGCTCGCGCACCCGGGACTTCAGCGGGGCGCGGGGCCGGTCGTCGAGGCGGGCGAACTCGGTGATCAGCCGCCGGGTGATGCCCGGCGCGAGCAGCGCGTCCCCGGCCGCCACCACCCGGACCGCCTCGGCGAGCTGGTCGGCGGAGGCGTCCTTCAGCAGGAAGCCGGACGCGCCGGCGCGCAGCGCCTCGTACACGTACTCGTCGAGGTCGAAGGTGGTCAGCACCAGCACCCTGATCCCGTCGTGCGCCTCGGTGATGCGGCGGGTGGCCTCGATGCCGCCCAGCTCGGGCATGCGGATGTCCATCAGCACGACGTCCGGGGCCAGCTCGGCGACCTTCGCGACGGCGTCCAGGCCGTCCACCGCCTGTCCGATCACCTCGATGTCGGCCTGGGTGTCGAGCAGCACGGTGAAGCCCTGCCGGACCATCTGCTGGTCGTCGGCGATCAGTACGCGGATGCGGCCGCTCGTCATGGGAGATCGTCCTCGGTGGGAAGGGTGTCGTGGACGCCGGCGCCGTCGGCCGGCAGGAACGCCGAGACCCGGAAGCCGCCGTCCGGGAGCGGCTGCGCGGACAGGTGGCCGTCGAGCATCGCCACCCGCTCCCGCATGCCGAGCAGCCCGTGCCCCGAGCCCGGCGAAGCGGAGGGCGACGGCGCCGGGGCGTGCGGCGGGCGGGTGTTGACGACGTCCACGCGCAGCCCGATCACCAGGTGGGTCAGGTGCACGCTCGCCGTGGCGCCCGGCGCGTGCCGCAGGACGTTGCTCAGCGCCTCCTGCACGATCCGGTACGCCGACAGCTCCAGGCCGGGCGGCAGCGGGCGGCGGGTGCCGCTCTCCTCGACGGCGACGATCAGGCCGGCGGCCCGGGTGTTCTCCACCAGGGCGTTGATCCGGTCGAGGGTCGGCTGCGGGGCGTGCGCCTCGGCGCCCGTGCCGGGAGCGGTGGCCGGGCCGTCGGCCGGTCCGCCGGGCTCCGGGGGCTGCTCGGAGCGCAGTACGCCGAGGACCCGGCGCAGTTCGGTGAGGGCCTCCAGCGCGTTCTGCCGGATGCCCGCCAGGTTCTCCCGCAGCTCTTCGGGCGGGTCATTGACCAGGTGGGGGGCGACCTGCGCCTGGATGGAGATCACGGACATGTGGTGGGCGACCACGTCGTGCAGCTCGCGCGCGATGCGGCTGCGCTCCTCGAGGAGGGTGCGCCGGGCGCGCTCCTCGGCGGTGAGCGAGGTCTGCTGCTCCAGGGCCGCGCGGGCCTCGCGCCGCCCGCGCAGGGCGATGCCGAGCAGCACCACGACGCCGGCCAGGATCATCGCGACCAGCCCGGTGGACTGGTAGTCCGACGCGCCGAGCAGACCCTGGAGGACGTAGGTGAGCAGCGCGGTCAGGGCCAGCGCCTCCAGCGAGACCCGGGTGGGCACCCGCAGCGCCAGCAGCAGCAGGACCAGCAGCATCCCGATCAGGCCGGCCGCCGTCCAGGGCCAGGTGAAGCCCTCGACGTCACCGGCGAGCAGCCGCTGGCGCACCGCCAGCGCGCACATCAGCGTCGCCGCCATCGTCGTCCACCATGCCGGGACCGGCCGCCACAGGGCGAGGACCACCGCGCCGGACTTGGCGACCACGACGGGGAAGGTGATGCCGAAGACCACCCCGGCGTTCTCCGAGAGCTGGGCCAGGTCCCCGGCCAGGATGCCGAAGGCGGCGACGCACACGATGCCGTGCGGCAGCCAGCGCAGCCACACGAACGGCGGGAGGGGATCCATCCGCGCCGTCCACAGGTCGTCGCGCAGCACCTTCAGCCGGCGCCGGACCTGACTGCCGGTCACCTGACCGTCGCTCATGTGACGCACTCCCTCCCCCCTGCGGACCACGCCGGTGGATCACGCGGTTCGCACGGCACAGCCTAGACATGGCGTGCTCCCGCGGCTCCGGTCCGGTCGCGCGGACGGTGGCCGCGCACCACCCGGGACCGCCCGGGAGGGTCTCCGCCCGCTCGTGGCGGCGGAACGCGGCCCAGCAGACGGCCAGGGCCAGCGCGAACACCGGGAGCCAGGCGAGCCGGGCCAGGATCCAGTGCGGGTCGTCGGGCGCGGTGTGCAGGCCCGGCAGCCGGCCCGCGAGGAGACCCGTGGCCGTGGTCGCCATCAGGGCGGTCTGGTGCCACAGGAAGATCGTCATGGCGGAGAGGTTGGCGAGCGCCACCGCCGCCCACGCCACCGGCCGCCGCATCGCGCGGCGCAGCGGCCCGCACAGCAGCAGGGCGAGCCCGCACTGGGCCAGGCCGAAGGTGACGGCGGCCAGCGTCGGCGGGTCGAGGTTGGAGACCGGGGCGCCGGGGACGCCGACCATCGACGCCGGATAGCCGGCGCGGGTCACCAGCAGGACCGTGGCGGCGGTGCCGCCGATGAGCAGGATCCAGCCCGTGCGCCGGCCCTCCAGCTCGCCCCGGGCCCAGGCGGCGCCCAGGGTGTACGGGACCAGCCAGCCCGCGGCCACGTTGATCCAGCCCACCCAGGACGGGGCGCCAAGGCCGAGGCGCAGCAGGTCGACGTGGAGGACCACGGCGAGCGGCCACAGCGGATGAAGCCGGGCCAGCAGCGGCGTCGCCGCGGTCGACGCGGTGAGGACCAGCAGGAACCACAGCGGGGACAGCGCCAGCTTCACCAGGGTGTGCACCGTCACGAAGTCCGCGCCGGTGAGCACCAGCAGTGCCGTGGCCGCCGTCCACAGGGTGAGGACGGCGGCGACCGGGCGGTACAGCCGGGACAGCCGGGCGGCCAGCCAGCGGCCGTAGGACAGTCCGCGGGCCCGCGCCGAGGCGTGGCCACGGGTCGCCACCCGGCCGCTGACCAGGAAGAAGACGGCGAGGGTCTGGAAGGCCCAGGACAGCGGGGCCAGCCACGGCATGTGCTGGAGCGGACTGGCGGCGCGCAGGGTGCCGCCGTCCGGGACGAGGGCCGTCACCATCCAGTGGCCGAGGACCACGCCGAGGATCGCGGCGGCGCGCAGGGCGTCGACGGCCCGGTCGCGCCGGGCGGGCGTGGCCGCGTCGAGGCGGGCCGCGGCGCGGCGCAGTGCCTGGAGTCGGGGCCGGAGGTCACGTCGGGGCCGGAGGTCACGTCGGGGCCGGTGGTCAAGCACGGGTCACCTCCGCAGTCCGCCCCAGGACGATGCGGGCCAGGTTGGCCAGGGAACGGGTGCCGGGCCGGAAGTAGTCGCTGTGGCCGCCCTCCCCCGCGTCGAAGACCCGCGCGCCGAACGCCGGGGAGACCGGGTCGGTGCCGAAGCCGACGGTCGTGCCGAAGAGGCCGGCGCGGACGTGCGGGACGTGCGCGATCCAGTCGTCGGCGCCCCGCGCCGCCCAGAGCCGGGCGTCCGCGCGCAGCCCGGCGGCGGAGTCCGCGCTGGTGCCGGGGCTGCCGACCAGGGCGATGTCGCCGACGTCGAGGCCCGCCGCGGCACGAGCGCAGACCACCGAGCCGTACGAGTGGCAGAGCAGGGCGAGCCGGGTGCCGGGGCCGGTGATCCCGCGCAGCGCGTCGACCAGGGCGCGCAGCCTCGGGGCGGCGGAGTCGGCGCGTCCGGTCGTGGTGACCGCCGTGCTGACCGTGCCCGGCGTCTCGTAGCCAAGCCAGGCGACCACGGCGGTGCGGCGACCGCCCGCGGGGTCCTCGACCTGGAGCTGCCGACGCAGGGCGAGGGCGGCGGCGCGGAACCGGCCGTAGGTGTCGATGCCCGTGTCGGAGCCCGGGACCAGGACGGCGACGTGGTCGGCGTGGGCCAGGTCGCCGTAGACCTCCGTGACCAGCCCCGCGCCCCGGCCGTCGAAGGCGAGGAGCCGCCGGGACGGGTCGGCCAGCTCGCGGTCGGCGGCGGCGCGGTGGCGGTCGCCGTGCGCGGCGGCCATGCGGGACGCCTCCGCGGCGTTGGCCCGGTTCGCCGCGTACGCCGCCTCCAGCGTGGCGGCCGTCGGGGCCGCGAGGACGGCGGGGGCCGGCGCCGGGATCTCCGGCCGGGCGGCGCCCGAGAGCGGGAGGGCCACGGCGCCGGTGACGAGGGCGGCGAGGGCGGCCCGGCGCCGGCGGCCGACGTGCCGCCGCCACCGCTGACGTACCGTCTCCCCCGCACCGGACACCATGACCGCCCCCTCGCCGCACCGCCGCCCATCGGCCGTGCATGCAAGGGAAGTTATGGATCAAGGCGAGTAACCCGCGTCCCGCCGGAGGACTCACCTGCGGGGTAGCTCTCAGGTATTACGGGTATGGCCAGGGCCGGTGTACCAGGCCACGCCCCGCCCGGCCATATCCGCAGGCACCGAACTCACCACGCCAGTTGGGCGATCTCCTCCACCACCACCGCGCACGCGTCCGCCTCCGGGTCGACCAGCGGGAAGTGCCCGACGTCCGCCAGCAGCGTCACCCCGACCACCTCCCCCGCCCGCGCCGCCGCGTCGGCGTACGCCTCGGCGACCGCCGGCGGCACGACCGTGTCGGCGCCGCCCTGCACCACGGTGGTCGCGATGCCGGTCGGCAGCAGCAGGGCCGGGTCGGCGTAGGGACGGCGCTCGGCGAACGACGCCGCGCCGCCCAGCAGTTGCCCCGAAGCGCCCCCGCACACCGCCAGCTCCTCGGCCACCGCGAAGTCGGCGATGGGCGCCAGCGCGACGACTCCACGCAGCGGTGCCGGGCGGTCCAGGCGCCAGGGGGCGTCGGCGGGCAGCACATGGCGGGCCGCCACCCACAGGGCGAGGTGGCCGCCCGCCGAGTGCCCGGCCAGGACGGTGCGGCGGGCGTCGGCGGCCGGGAGGTGCCGCCGGAGCAGCGCGGGCAGCGCGTCCAGGGCGGCGGCCACGTCGTCGAAGGTCTCCGGCCACCGTCCCGCGACGCCCGCCGGGCCGCCGTCGGCCGGCCCGCGCCGGTACTCGACGTTGGCCACCGCGAGGCCCCGCCCGGCCAGGAAGGCGGCGAACGGGCTGACGTGCCGCCGGTCGTACGCCGCCCGCCACGCGCCCCCGTGGAGCAGCACGACCACCGGCGCCGAGGCGTCGCCCGCCGTGCGGGGCGCGTACAGGTCGACCAGCTGGTCGGGGTGCGCGTCCCCGTACGCGGCGGTGACGTCGGGGTCGACCGCCGCGTGCGAGAACAGCGACTTCTCCTCGGCCTCTGCGTCAGCCTCGTCCGGCATGCTCCGACCTCTCACTCGCCCACTGCGACTGACGCGGGACGCTACCAGGAGACGATCTCCGTCCCCCGGCCCGCCGCCCGCATCACCCCAGCGTCTCCCCCAGCACCCGCGCCGCCCGCTCCACCTCGGCGAACCCGGTGTACAGCGGCGTGAATCCGAACCGCAGCACGTCGGGGGCACGGAAGTCGCCGACCACCCCGCGCGCGACGAGCCGCTTCATGACGTCGCCCGCGTCGTCGCAGCGCAGCGCGACCTGGCTGCCCCGCTCGGCGTGCGCGGCCGGCGTCAGGGACTCGACCCGCCCCCCGGGGACGTACTCCCCGACGCAGCGCAGGAAGAAGTCGGTCAGCGCCAGGGACTTGGCCCGCACCGCCTCGATGCCGACCCCGTCCCACACCTCCAGGGCCGCCTCCAGCGCGAGCATGGACAGGATGTCCGGTGTGCCGACCCGGCCGCGCACCGCGCCCGGGGCGGGCGCGTACTCCGGGCGCATGCCGAAGGGCTCGGCGTGCGAGTTCCAGCCGGGCAGCGGGGAGTCGAAGCGGTCCTGGAGGCCGCGGCGCACGTACAGGTAGGCGGGCGAACCGGGGCCGCCGTTGAGGTACTTGTAGGTGCAGCCGACCGCCAGGTCCACGCCGTGCTCGTCCAGGCCGACCGGCAGGGCGCCCGCGCTGTGGCACAGGTCCCAGACGGCGTAGCCGCCCGCCGCGTGCACGGCGGCGGTGAGGCCGGGCAGGTCGTGCAGCCGGCCGGTGCGGTAGTCGACGTGGTTGAGCAGCACGGCGGCGGTGCGCGGGCCCAGGGCGCCCGGCACGTCGGCCGGGGCCAGCGGGCGCAGGGTGCAGCCGGTCAGCCGGGCGGCCGACTCGGCGAGGTAGCCGTCGGTGGGGAAGGTGCTGGCGTCGACGAGGATCTCGTCGCGGGCCGCCCCCCGGGAGTCGCCCTCGGCGTCGCCGCGCGCCATCCGCACCGCCGCGACCAGCGCCTTGAAGACGTTGACGCTCGTGGAGTCGCCCACCACGACCTGCCCGGCCGCCGCGCCGACCAGCGGGGCGATCCGGTCGCCGATCCGCTCGGGCGCGGTCCACCAGCCGCTCTCCTCCCAGGAGCGGATGCGCAGCTCGCCCCACTGGCGCCGCACGACGTCGTCCACGCGCGCGGGGACACCGGCCGGGAGGGCGCCCAGCGAGTTGCCGTCCAGGTAGACGACGTCGTCCAGGACGAACCGGTCCCGCACGCGCGCGAGAGCGTCGCCGGCGTCCAGTTCCCCGGCGAGGGAGATCAGCTCAGACATAGGACCGCGCCGTCCACAGCTCGGGGAACACGTTGTGCCGGGCCCGCTTCTCCAGCCAGGCCACCCCGGCGGAGCCGCCGGTGCCGGTTTTGGCGCCCATCGCGCGGCGGGTGGCGACCAGGTGGTCGTTGCGCCAGCGCCACACCAGCTCGGCCACGTCGGTCAGGGCCTCGCCGAGGCGGGCGAGCTCGCCGTTCTGGTCACCGCCGTAGACGTCGGTCCAGGCGGCCTCCACCTCGGGCGACGGCTCGTGGCGCCTGGTCGGGTCCCGGTGCAGGACGGCGTCCGGGATGGCGTACCCGCGCCGGGCGAGCAGCCGGATCACCTCGTCGTAGAGGCTCGGCTCGTGCAGCGCCTTCTCCAGCTCGGCGTGGACGCGCGGGGCGCCGCGGTGCGGCACCAGCATGGACGCCGACTTGTCGCCGAGCAGGAACTCCAGGCGCCGGTACATCGCCGACTGGAAGCCGGAGCCCTCGCCGAGGGCGGCGCGGTAGGAGTTGAACTGGGCGGGCGTCAGCTGGCCGAGCGGCGTCCAGGAGGCGTTCAGCGCCTCCAGCTCCCGCACCGAGCGCTTCAGGGCGTCGACGGCGACCTGGGTCCGGTCCTCGCGCAGGGCGCGGGCTGCGGTCTCCCACTCGTGGACGATGACGGTGAACCACAACTCCATGACCTGGGTCGTCACCAGGAAGACCATCTCTCCCGGATCGTCGGAGAGGAGGTGCTGGAGGTGGGTGAGCACGTCCGCCTTGACGTAGTCCTCGTACGGCGTCGTGCCCGCGAAGTCGAGATGCGGGGTCTCGGGCTCGTGGGCCTCAGCGGCCTCGTGGGCCATCGCCTCGTGGGACATCGCTGTCTCCTGTTGTTGCTCCGGGTAGCGGTCCGCCCTGCCGTTACCGGCACGGGGCCCCGGTCCCCGACGGCATCCTCCGCAATGCTCGCAGCAAACCGCAAGGCCCGCCCCTTCGAGGGCGGGCCCGGGTGGCTCAGATCACCGGACGCGTCACTGACCGAGCACGTCCGCCGCGGCCGGCGAGGAGTCGCGCAGGAAGCCGCTGCACCGCTCGTACTCCTCCTTCTCGCCGATCGCCTTCGCGGCGCGGGCGAGAGCGTGCAGGGCGCGCAGGAAGCCCCGGTTGGGCTCGTGCTCCCAGGGCACCGGGCCGTGCCCCTTCCAGCCGCTGCGGCGCAGCGCGTCCAGGCCGCGGTGGTAGCCCGTACGGGCGTACGCGTACGACTCCACGGCGGCGCCCCGCTCGAAGGACTCGTCGGCCAGCCGGGCCCAGGCGAGCGACGAGGAGGGGTAGCGAGCGGCCACGTCGGTGGGCGAGGTGCCGCCGGCCAGCAGCTCGCGCGGGCCGGGGTCGTCGGGCAGGTGGGTCGGGGGCGGTCCCCCGAGGAGGTTCTCGTGAATGGCCATGGGGACAGTCTCCTGCATCGCCGCGCGCCTCCCCCTCAGACCCCGTGGGCCCGCCCGTCCTCCAGCGGCGGCACCGCCACCGACCCGTGCGTCCGGCACTCCGGCCGCCGGCAGTCCGGCGCGGGCCTCCGTACCGTCGTGACGGCGATCAGCGACCCGGCGACCAACACCCCCGCGCAGATCAGCATCGCCGGGCGGAACGCGTCCCCGAAGGCGTCCGCCGACCGGTACGCCTCCTCGCCCATCCCGGTCAGCACCGGCAGCGCGGCCACCGCGACGAGCCCGGCCGCGCGGGCCGCCGCGTTGTTGATGCCGCTGGCCAGGCCGGCCCGGGCGGTGTCCACCGAGGCCAGCACGGTCGCCGTCAGCGGCGCGACCAGCGCGACCATGCCGAGCCCGAGCACCAGCAGCGCGGGCAGCACGTCGGCGCCGTACGAGGCGCCCTCGCCGACCCGCAGCATCAGCAGCATCCCGGCGGCGCACAGCAGCGGCCCCACCGTCAGTTGCAGGCGCGGGCCGATGCGCTCGCCGAGGGCCCCGGAGCGGGCGGAGAGCAGCAGCATCAGGACGGTGGTCGGCAGCAGGGCCGTCCCGGCGGCCAGCGCCGACCAGCCGACGACCACCTGGAGCTGGAGGGCGGCCAGGAAGAAGAAACCGCCGAAGGCCGCGTAGACGCACAGCGTGACCGCGTTGACCGCGCTGAACTGCCGGGAAGCGAACACGTCCAGCGGCATCATCGGGTCCGCCCGGCGCCGCTCGACCACGATGAACGCAACGGCCGCCGCCACCCCGGCCACCGCGCTGAGCGCCACCGCCCAGGACGCCGTACGGGCCTCGATCAGCGCGTACGTCAGCAGCGCGAGGGCCGCCGCGCCGAGGGCGGCGCCGAGGACGTCGAAGCGGGTGTGGGCGCGCTGGTCGGAGGACTCGGGCACGTGCCGCAGCGCGATCGGCGCGCACAGCAGGGCGAGGGGTACGTTGAGCAGGAACACCCAGCGCCAGCCGGGCCCGTCCACCAGCCAGCCGCCGACGAACGGCCCCACCGCGGCGCCGACGCCCCCGAACCCCGACCACAGGCCCACCGCCCGGCCCCGGTCGTCGCGGTGGAAGGACGCCTGGATGAGCGCGAGCGAGCCGGGCGTGAGCAGCGCGCCGCCGACGCCCTGGAGGGCGCGGGCGCCGATCAGGACGCCCGCGTTCGGGGCGAGGCCGCACAGCAGGGACGCGGCTGCGAACCAGAGCACGCCGATCACGAAGACCCGGCGCCGCCCGAAGCGGTCGCCCAGGGCGCCGCCGAGCAGGATGAGGCCGGCCAGCGTGACCATGTAGGCGTTGACGGTCCACTGCAGGGCGGCCAGGGAGGTGTCCAGGTCGCGGCCGATGCGGGGCAGCGCGACGTTGACGACGGTCGAGTCCAGCAGGGCCATGCTGGAGCCGAGGACGGTGGTCAGCAGAATCCAGCGGCCCTGCGGCGAGGCCAGTCTGACGTCGGGCATGGTCCACATATACAGCGAGCCCGGCGCGCAGGCGCCGGGCTCGCTGCAAAGAGGGTGGCTACTTGATGCGCTGACCCGCCGAGCGCAGGTGTCCGCAGGCCTCGACCACGCGGGCCGCCATCGAGCCCTCGGCCAGCTTGCCCCAGGTGCGCGGGTCGTAGGTCTTCTTGTCGCCGACCTCGCCGTCGACCTTCAGGACGCCGTCGTAGTTGCGGAACATGTGGTCCGCGACCGGGCGGGTGAAGGCGTACTGGGTGTCGGTGTCGATGTTCATCTTGACCACGCCGTTCTCCAGCGCGGTGGCGATCTCCTCCGCGGTGGAGCCGGAACCGCCGTGGAAGACGAAGTCGAACGGCTTGGAGCCGGCCGGCTTGCCGTACTTGGCGGCGACGCCCTCGCTCAGGTCCTTGAGCAGGTCGGGGCGGAGCACGACGTTGCCCGGCTTGTAGACGCCGTGCACGTTGCCGAAGGAGGCGGCGAGCAGGTAGCGGCCCTTCTCGCCCAGGCCGAGGGCCTCGGCGGTGCGGATCGCGTCGTCGACCGTGGTGTAGAGGTTGTCGTTGATCTCGTGCGAGACGCCGTCCTCCTCACCGCCGGTCGGGGTGATCTCGACCTCCAGGATGATCTTCGCGGCGCGGGCGCGCTCGAGGAGCTCCTGGGCGATGGTCAGGTTGTCGGACAGGGTCTCGGCGGAGCCGTCCCACATGTGCGACTGGAAGAGCGGGTTGCGGCCGGCCTTGACGCGCTCCTCGGAGACGGCGATCAGCGGGCGTACGTACCCGTCGAGCTTGTCCTTGGGGCAGTGGTCGGTGTGCAGGGCCACCGTCACGTCGTACTTCTCGGCGACGATGTGCGCGAACTCGGCGAGCGCGACCGCGCCGGTCACCATCTCCTTCTTGTGCTGGCCGCCGAGGAACTCGGCACCGCCGGTGGAGATCTGGACGATGCCGTCGCTCTCCGCCTCCGCGAAACCGCGCAGGGCCGCGTGCAGCGTCTGGGAGGAGGTCACGTTGATCGCCGGGTAGGCGAACTTCCCGGCCTTCGCGCGGTCCAGCATCTCGGCGTAGACCTCGGGAGTTGCGATGGGCATCTGGCCGCTCCTTGTATGTGCGGGTGGGCGTTGCTGCTCAGGGCCCTGACCTGGATCCTGGGGGAGATGACGTCATCGTCGGCCCCATCTTTCCAGACGGGCCCCGATACTCCGAGCGGTGGACCGAGGGGCGGACTAGTCCAGGCCCAGGTCGTCCTTGGAGTACGCGTACAGGTACGGCACCCCGGCGCCCTCCTGGATCTTCTCGGCGGCGCCGGTGGCCCGGTCGACGATGGTGGCGACGCCGACGACCTCGGCGCCCGCCTCGCGCACCGCCTCCACGGCGGTCAGCGGGGAGCCGCCGGTGGTGGAGGTGTCCTCGACCACCAGGACGCGGCGGCCGCGGATCTCCGGGCCCTCCACGCGCCGCTGGAGGCCGTGCGCCTTGGCGGCCTTGCGGACGACGAAGGCGTCCAGGCGGCGGCCCCGGGCGGCGGCGGCGTGCAGCATCGCGGCGGCGACCGGGTCGGCGCCCATGGTCAGGCCGCCGACCGCGTCGAACTCCAGCTCCGCCGTCAGGTCGAGCAGCACCTGCCCGACCAGCGGCGCGGCCTCGCCGTCCAGGGTGACGCGGCGCAGGTCGACGTAGTAGTCGGCCTCCAGGCCCGACGACAGGGTCACCTTGCCGTGCACCACGGCCTTGTCCTTGATCTGCTCCAGCAGCGCGCCACGTACGTCACTCATGGGGCCCAGCTTAGAGGCGCCGCTCAGAGGCGCCCCTCATAGGTGCCGGTCAGAGGTGCCGCCACCGCCAGGTCGTGGTGGCCTCCAGCGGGTCGATGGGGGTGACCAGGCGCGGGAGGGTGTTCAGGCCGTTGGGCGGGCCGGTCTGCGGCTCCACGCACACGGCCGCCTCCTGCTCGTCGTAGACCACCACCCACTGCTCGGGGCTGGTCACCCGCAGCTCCAGGCGGCCCGGCCAGGTGACGGTCACGTCGACGCCGTCGGGCATGCCGAAGCAGTCGTCCCAGGGGCCGGGCTTCGGGTCGGTGCGCTGCCCGGTGGGCAGGTGGTCGGCGCCGCGCTCCTCCTGCCAGGCCGGGGTGAAGGCCAGCTCGGCGGAGCTGTCGTCCAGGGTGCGGTTGAACCAGGGATGCCAGCCGAGCTGCGCCGGGAACGACGAGTCGTACGTCTCGATCGCCATGGTCAGCGTCAGCGCGTCCGCGGCGAGGGCGAACACCTGGGTGACGCGGCCGGAGTAGGGCCAGGGGTCGACCAGGTCGTACGTGAGGACCGCCTCGTCGGCCGTCACGCGCGCGGTGGTCCACGCGTGGTCGCGGGTGGTGCCGTGGATGGCGTTGGGGGGCGCGGTGAGCGGCATCTGGTGCTCGACGGCGCCGTCCCGGAAGCGGCCCTCGCGGATCCGGCCGCACCAAGGGGCCATCGGGAAGCAGCCGTACCGCTCGCCCTGGCGCAGCAGCTCCGTGCCGCCGACGCGGAGTCCGCCGATCCGGCCGCCGTTGCCCGGCAGCACGGTCGCCTCCGCGTCACCCGCGGTCAGCGTGATGGGTTCGTTGCTCACGCCCCGACCCTACTTCGGTGATCACGCCGCCGGTGCGTTCGGCGACGCGCTCAGCGGCGCCTGCGCAGGGCGCGGCCGACGACGATGGCCGACGCCACGGCGAGGGCCGCCGCCGGGGCCGCCCAGCGCAGGGGGCTGCCCGCGCCGGACGCCTCGGGCACCGGCACCGGCGCGTACCGGCCGCGGGGCGGGGCGTGGTCGACCTCCTCGGCGCTGCGGCCGATCATCGTACGGCGGGCGTGCGCGGCCTCCACGGGGGGCGGCGGCGGGGTCTCGGGGGCCGGGGCCGGGCTCGGGCTCGGCTCCGGGGGCGCGGGGATCCCCTGCGCCTCGGCCGCCTCGATGCCCTCGGGTGTCTCCGGCACCTCGGGGATCAGGCCCGCCGCGTCGTCGGGGGCGGGGCCTTCCGGGTCGGTTTCCGGGGACTCGTACTCCGCCGCCGGAGCGTCGTACTCCGTCTCAGGGGCCGCCGCCGACTCGTCCGCCGCCGGGGTGCCCGGCCCGTCCGCCCCGTCCGCCCCCGCCGCGACCCCCAGATTCGCCCCGAACCGGGTCAGCAGCCGGGTCACCGACGACCGCACCGCCTCCTCCGGCAGCTCCGCCACACGGCCGTCCGCGACCGCCGTGCCGTCGAAGGCGAGCAGGGAGCCGCCCTCGGCGTCCCGGACACGCAGGGTGAGGGAGACGGTGACCTTGCCGTTGCCGCGCACCTCGACGGCCTCGCCCTCGACGGCGTACCCGCCGCGCCCCCGCGCGGACAGCCGCAGCGAGCCCCGGTAGGTGATGGAGTGGCCGCCGACCCGCACCTTGAGCCGGCCCGCGACGGGTTCGGCCCCGGCGTCCTGCTGGAGCCCCGGGACCGCCCGGGCGACCCGGACGGGGTCGGCCAGCACCTCCCCGAGCCGTACGGCCGGAACCGGAACGAACACCTCATGCTCCATGTCTGCGCAGCCTACCCAGCAGTCGTCCGGCACACAGCCCGGCGGAGTGAACTGGGTCTCAGTACCGCGGGTGCACCAGCGTGGACGGCCGCAGCCCCGTCACACGCGTACGCCGCGCGGAGCGGACCGCCGAGGCGAGGGTGCGGCGGTCGAGGGTGGCGGGGGGCTGGGCCGCCGGGTCCAGGCCGAGGGCGGGAAGGTCGCGGGCGGCCAGCAGGAACCCCCAGTCGCGGGGCGCGGGCGCGTCGCCGGGCGGGGTCTCGCGGCGGGCCAGCCGGTAGGGCGCGGTGCGCAGGCCGGCCGCGCGCAGGGTCGCCTCGACCGTCCAGTACGTGCGGGGGCGCGGGGCGACCGGGCCGGCGTGCACGGCGAGGCGTCCGCCCGGGGCGAGCACGCGGCGCAGCAGGCCGTAGAACTCCTCCGAGTACAGCTTCGTCGCGGCGGTGACGCCCGGCTCGGGCAGGTCGCTGACCACCACGTCGTACGCCGCCGTGGGCGTCGCCCGCAGCCGGCGGAACGGGTCGGCGGTGCTGACGTGCACGCGCGGGTCGGCGAGGGCGTGCCCGTTCCGCATGGTCAGGGCGGGGTCGTGCCGGGCAAGGCGGACGAGCCCGGCGTCGGGTTCGAGGATGTCGGCGCGGCGCACGCCCCGGTGGCGCAGCACCTCGCGGGCGGCCAGCCCGTCGCCGCCGCCGAGGATCAGCACGCGCGCGTGGGACCCGGCCATGGCAGGGCGGACCAGGGCCTCGTGGTAGCGGCGCAGGTCGGCGCCGGTGGCGCGGGGGCGGCCGGCCAGGAAGAGGCCGAGGTCGCGGCCGTCGGGCCCGCCGGTCAGGACGGTCTCCTGGGTGCCGGTGCGCACGGCGGCGCGGACGTCGGGGCCGTACACCGCGTGCCGGGCGGCCCGTTCGAAGTCGCCGGTGAGGGCGGTCGCGGCGGCGAGCAGGGCGAGGACGAGGGCGGCGGCGGCCGGCAGCAGGCGGCGGGCGCGGCGGCTCAGGTCGCGCCGGAACAGGCCGAGGACGAGGGCGGTGCCGACGACGACGTTGACCGTGCCGGTGACCAGCGCGCCGGTCAGCTGGCCGAGGAAGGGCAGCAGCAGGAAGGGGAAGGCGAGGCCGCCGACGAGCGCGCCGACGTAGTCCGCGGCGAACAGGTCGGCCACCGCGCCGCCCGCGTCCTGCCGCCGGATGCGCTGGATCAGCTCCATCAGCAGCGGCACCTCGGCGCCGATCAGCAGCCCGATGGCGAGCGAGAAGGCGACCAGGAGCAGCCGCGGGCCGTCCGCCCACAGGCCGCCGCCCCAGCCGCCCCACCCGCCCGTCCAGCCGCCGGTCCAGGCGAAGACGGCGTACAGCGCCATGGCGCTGGAGCCGCCGACCAGCGCGAGGGCGGCCTCGATGGCGCCGAACGCGGCGGCGGCGCGGCGGCGCAGCCGCTTGGCGGCCAGCGAGCCGAGGCCCATGGCGAAGACCATGACGGACAGCACGACGGACGCCTGGGTGACCGAGTCGCCGATCAGATACGAGGCGAGGGCGACGAGTTCCAGCTCGTAGACGAGCCCGCAGGCGGCGCAGACGAAGACGCCGGCCAGGACGAGGAGGCGGGCGGTGGCGGCCCGGACGGGCAGCCGAGCGGGGTTCTGCGGCGCGCCCTCGGGGAGGCCGGCCGGCCCCAGGACGTCGTCCCAGGACGGCGGGGAGCCGGGCGGGGCGGGCGCGTGCGGTTCGATCACGGGGTGACGTTACGTCACGCCCTCAGCGCGCCACGTCACCCACAGGTGTGAACTCGCGCCCCGCCGGTGTCCGGACGCCGACCCGGGTGCGGGTCGCCACCAGCTGCCCGTCCTGCGGGTAGGCGTGCCAGGTGCGCCAGTGCACCTGACCCCCGTGGCGCCGGGCGAGCAGCGCGGTGAAGGCGTGCGGGCTGCCGGGGAAGACGCCGGCCAGGCCGTGCGGGTGGTCGGCGACCAGGGCGAGCAGCTCCTGGGCGCGGCCGGCGAAGGAGCCCGGGGTGAGGATCTCCACGCGGGCGGCGAACTCGTACTCCCAGTCGTCCCGGCGCTTGGCGACGCCGAGCGGGAGCGGGGTGCTGCTGCCGGGGATGCACGCCACTGTCTCCGAGCAGGTGTCGGCGCCCTCCTCGAGGAGCACCTGGTGGGAGGCGCCGAGGAGTCTCAACTGGAGCTTCGCGCCCTCCAGTTCGAGATCGAGGCTGGCCAGCGCGGGCAGCGGCTCGCGCCCCAGGGCCCAGGCGAGGTCGGCGGCGCGCGTGTCGTTGTAGGCGGTGTTCAGGGTCGTGAGCATGGAACGGCTCCGCAGGCACACAGGGAGGGGAGGAGTGGGGACCGCGCACCCCGGTCGCCGGTCGCTGTCGAGGATGCCGGCCGGGCGACCGGGCGGCGGGGGTCAACAGGTCGTCCTGAGGGCTGCGTTGGTGAGGAAGAGCGAATCACGAACGATGACCCCGCCACCGGGTTTTTACCCAACTTCGTGGCATTTCCATCCCTCTGGGGGCCCTCCAGAGCACCTGTTCAACCTTCACGCACGTGCCGGGGACCGGCCCGGCACGCACGCGTGAGGGCGGGACCCGCACCCAGATGCGGGTCCCGCCTGCGGGGATGCGGCTCCCCCCGCCGTGGAGCTCAGCTGCCCCGTGTCAGCTGCCTCCGCCGCCGCATCCACCGCCTCCGCCGCCGCAGGACGACCCGCCTCCGCAGGACGAGCCGCCACCGCAGGACGACGATCCGCCGCCGCAGGAGGAGTGGTGCCCGTGGTGCCCGCCGCCCGAGGACGACCCGCCGTCCCCGGCCCACCAGCTGCCACCGCCCCCTCCGGCGCCCCAGGCGCCCGACCGGCGTCCCCGGCCGCGCCGCCGCCGGGTCCGCGAGCCGGCGTGCCGGGCGGCGGAGCCGAGTCCGATCACCACGGCGGCCAGCAAGATCGCGATGAAGACGAAGCCCATGGCGCACCTCCTTGTCTCTCCCCCGGGCCGACGCCCGGAGGTCCCCCGAAGCGACCCCCCGTGGGCGCCTCGCTCGTTGCGCGCTCGTTGCGTGACCGGGAGATGCCCTCCCCCGCCCGGCCCCAAAGCAGAGTTGAGGAACTCCAGAGCTTCGGCGCAGGATGGCGCCCATGACCTCCAGCCCGCCGCCGCCCGCCGCCGCCCGCCCGCTCCTCAACCGCCGGCTCGCCGGCTTCGGGACGACGATCTTCGCCGAGATGTCCGCCCTGGCCGTGTCGACCGGCGCGATCAACCTGGGCCAGGGCTTCCCGGACACCGACGGCCCCGAGGAGGTCCGCGAGGCCGCCGTGCGGGCGCTGCGCGACGGGCGCGGCAACCAGTACCCGCCGGGCCCCGGCGTCCCCGAGCTGCGCACGGCGGTCACCGACCACCAGCGCCGGCACTACGGCCTGTCCTTCGACCCGGACACCGAGGTCCTGGTCACGGCGGGCGCCACGGAGGCGATCGCGGCGGCGATGCTGGCCCTCCTCGAACCGGGCGACGAGGTCATCGCCTTCGAGCCCTACTACGACTCCTACGCCGCCTGCGTCAGCATGGCCGGCGGCGTCCGCGTCCCGCTCACCCTGCGCGCCCCGGACTTCCGCCCCGACCTGGACGCCCTGCGCGACGCGATCACCCCGCGCACCCGGCTGCTGCTCCTGAACTCCCCGCACAACCCGACGGGCACGGTCCTCACCCGCGCCGAGCTGACCGCGATCGCCGAGCTGGCCGTCGAGCGCGACCTGCTGGTCGTCACCGACGAGGTCTACGAGCACCTCGTCTTCGACGGCGAGCACGTCCCGCTGATCTCCCTGCCCGGCATGCGCGAGCGCACCGTCTCCATCTCCTCGGCCGGCAAGACCTTCTCCTTCACCGGCTGGAAGGTCGGCTGGATCACGGCGTCGGCCCCCCTGATCGCCGCCGTCCGCACCGCCAAGCAGTACCTGACCTACGTCAGCGCGGGCCCCTTCCAGTACGCCGTCGCCGAGGCCCTGCGCCTTCCCGACGCCTACTTCACCGGCTTCCGCGAGGACCTGCGCGCCAAGCGCGACCTGCTCGCCGACGGCCTGACCGAGGCCGGCTTCGGCGTGTACCGCCCGCAGGGCACGTACTTCGTCACGACCGACGTCGCCCCCCTCGGCGAGAAGGACGGCACCGCCTTCTGCCTCGCCCTCCCCGAACGCCACGGCGTCGTCGCCGTCCCCAATGCCGTCTTCTACGACGACCCGGAGGCCGGCCGCACCCTGGTCCGCTTCGCCTTCTGCAAGCGGACGGAGGTACTCCGCGAGGCGGTGACCCGCCTCAGCTCACTGCGCGCCTGACGCCTCGCCGGTGCTCGCCTCGGGTAGCCGGACGGGGAAGCTCAAGGGCTCCTCCCATGGGGCAGCGAGAGCCCGGCCGGAGGGGTCCGGGCGGGCTCTCGAACAAGGGGAAGCGGTACTACTCGGTGGAGCCGTCCTCCGGGCCCTCCTGCGGCTTCTCCGTGCCGTCGATCTCCTGCTCCAGGCCCAGCTGCTCGACCAGCCAGCGGTCGAACTCGATGGCCGCGCGGACCCAGCTGACCGTGGAGGAGACGAAGTGCTCCAGGCTGACGCCCATGCCGATCAGCATCTGGGCCTCGCCGATGAGGCGGACGGTGCCGTCGTCGTGGGTGTGGGAGTACACCTTGGGCCACAGGGTGCGGCGGTTCCAGTCGTCGATCGACTCCAGGAGCTGGGGCTTCTCGTCGATCTGGTGGGGGCGGTCGAAGAACGTCCGCACCGAGAAGATCTGCTGGTCCCCCTCGCCGCGGAACATGAAGTACGTGCGGAACTGCTCCCACGGCGCCGCGAGGTCACCCTCGTCGTCGACGACGTACTTCAGCTCCATCTGCTCGAGGAGCTGCTTCACGAGATCCTGATCCGGGACGACGGGGCCCGCCGGCCCTTGGGGCTGCGGCTCGGGCTGGCCCCCGAAGTTCGGAATCGAGGACGGGTCGATGGTCACCGTGATTTTCCCTTCATACGGATCTCGCCATCCTCCCCCATGCGGGGAGGGGGGTGGCAAGCCCCGCCGGGGCCTGTCAGCCCAGGGCTGACTTGATCCGGCCGGACGGGGCCGGACCACCGGGGCGTGCTC
Source organism: Streptomyces sp. NPDC048182 (assembly GCF_043202555.1). Classification (NCBI taxonomy): domain Bacteria; kingdom Bacillati; phylum Actinomycetota; class Actinomycetes; order Kitasatosporales; family Streptomycetaceae; genus Streptomyces; species Streptomyces sp. NPDC048182. The sequence goes on from NZ_JBIDAQ010000002.1 coordinate 237,214, forward strand.
ATGGGCGCCGGCCCGAGGGCCGGCGCACCTCGTGCAGGTGCGCGGGGCCTACGAGAGCGAGGGCGGCCGCACCGCGCTGGTGCGCTTCGCCGCGTACGTCGAGTGAACGTGACGGCGTGCGGCCGCTCGGCCTCCTGACCTGCTACAGCTTCTTGCCGGGCGCCTTCTTCCCGGTCCCCTTCCTCCCGGTCGCCGGGCCGACGATCAGGCCGTCCTCGAAGCGCTCCACCCGCACCGTGTCGCCGTCCTTGACCTCGCCGGAGAGGATCTCCCGGGCCAGCCGGTCGCCGATGGCCGTCTGGACCAGGCGGCGCAGCGGCCGGGCGCCGTACGCCGGGTCGTTGCCCTCGTCGGCCAGCCAGGCCAGCGCCTCGTCGGTGACCTCCAGGGTGAGCCTGCGCTCGGCGAGCCGGCGGGCCAGGGCGTCGATCTGGAGCCGGGCGATCCGGCCCAGCTCGTCGGCGGAGAGGGCGGTGAAGACGACCAGGTCGTCCAGGCGGTTGAGGAACTCCGGCTTGAAGGAGGTGCGGACCACCTCCAGGACCTGCTCCTTCTTCTGCTCCGCGCCGGTCGTCGGGTCGACCAGGTACTGGCTGCCCAGGTTGGAGGTGAGCACCAGGATGGTGTTGCGGAAGTCGACCGTGCGGCCCTGCCCGTCGGTGAGCCGCCCGTCGTCCAGGACCTGGAGCAGGATGTCGAAGACCTCGGGGTGCGCCTTCTCCACCTCGTCGAGCAGCACCACGGTGTACGGGCGCCGCCGCACCGCCTCGGTGAGCTGGCCGCCCTCCTCGTAGCCGACGTAGCCGGGCGGGGCGCCGACCAGCCGGGCCACGCTGTGCTTCTCGCCGTACTCGGACATGTCGATGCGGACCATGGCCCGCTCGTCGTCGAAGAGGAACTCCGCGAGCGCCTTGGCCAGTTCGGTCTTGCCGACGCCGGTCGGGCCGAGGAAGAGGAAGGAGCCGGTGGGCCGGTCGGGGTCGGCGATGCCGGCCCGGGAGCGGCGCACCGCGTCGGAGACGGCCCGTACCGCCTCGCCCTGGCCGATGAGCCGCTTGCCCAGCTCGTCCTCCATGCGCAGCAGCTTCTGCGTCTCGCCCTCCAGGAGGCGCCCGGCGGGGATGCCGGTCCAGGAGGCGACGACGTCGGCGATGTCGTCGGCGCCGACCTCCTCCTTGACCATGGTGTCCTTCGACGCCTCCTCCTCGGCCTCGGAGGCGGCCTCCAGGTCGCGCTCGACGCCCGGGATCTCCCCGTACAGCAGCTTGGAGGCGGAGTCGAAGTCGCCGTCGCGCTGGGCGCGTTCGGCCTGGCCGCGCAGGTCGTCCAGCTTCTCCTTCAGCTCGCCGACCCGGTTGAGGGACTGCTTCTCCTTCTCCCAGCGGGCGGTCAGGCCGCGCAGCTCCTCCTCCTTGTCGGCGAGGTCGCGGCGCAGCCGCTCCAGGCGCTCCAGGGAGGCGGCGTCGGTCTCCCGGCCGATCGCCAGCTCCTCCATGCGCAGCCGGTCGACGGCGCGCTGGAGTTCGTCGATCTCGACCGGCGAGGAGTCGATCTCCATGCGCAGCCGGGAGGCGGCCTCGTCCACCAGGTCGATGGCCTTGTCGGGCAGGAAGCGGGAGGTGATGTACCGGTCGGAGAGGGTGGCGGCGGCCACCAGCGCGCTGTCGGCGATCTGCACCTTGTGGTGGGCCTCGTAGCGGCCCTTGAGCCCGCGCAGGATCGCGACGGAGTCCTCGACGCTCGGCTCGGCGACCAGCACCTGCTGGAAGCGCCGCTCCAGGGCCGGGTCCTTCTCGATGCGCTCGCGGTACTCGTCCAGGGTGGTGGCGCCGACCATGCGCAGCTCGCCGCGGGCCAGCATCGGCTTCAGCATGTTGCCGGCGTCCATGGCGGAGTCGCCGCCGGCGCCCGCGCCGACGACGGTGTGCAGCTCGTCGATGAAGGTGATGATCTGGCCGTCGGAGTCCTTGATCTCGGCCAGGACCGTCTTCAGCCGCTCCTCGAACTCGCCCCGGTACTTCGCCCCGGCGACCATCGCGCCCAGGTCCAGCGCGACCAGGCGCTTGCCCTTGAGGGACTCGGGCACGTCGCCCTTGACGATCCGCTGGGCGAGGCCCTCCACGACGGCGGTCTTGCCGACGCCGGGCTCGCCGATGAGCACGGGGTTGTTCTTGGTGCGGCGGGACAGCACCTGCACGACCCGCCGGATCTCCTGGTCCCGCCCGATGACCGGATCCAGCCGCCCCTCGCGGGCGGCCTCGGTGAAGTCGGTGCCGAACTTCTCCAGCGCCTTGTACGAGCCCTCGGGATCGGCGGTGGTCACCCGGCGCCCTCCCCTCGCCTTGCGGAACGCCTCTTGCAGCTTCTTCGCACTGGCGCCCTGTCCTTCCAGCACCTCGCCGGCCGCGCCGCCCTTGGCGGCGATGCCGAGGAGCAGGTGCTCGGTGGAGAGGTACTCGTCCCCGAGTTCCTTCGCGCGGGCCTGGGCGTCCGCGACCACGGCGAGCATCTCACGGCTGGGCTGCGGGGGCGCGACCGTGGACCCGGTCACGCCGGGCAGCCCGGCCAGGATGCGCTCGGCGCCGGAGCGGACCGCCGCGAGGTCGGCCTCGACGGCGGCGAGCAGGTCGGTGATGTTCTCGTTGTCCTGGCCCTGGAGCAGGGCCAGGAGCAGATGGGCCGGGGTGAGGTCGGGGTTCCCCTCGGTCACGGCCCGGTTGCTGGCCGCGTTGATCGCGTCCCGGCTCCGGTTGGTCAGCTCGGCGTCCACGTCTGTCCTTCTCCTCCCGCCGTCGGTCTGGCTGGCTGGCTGCCCGCACCGCTGACTCAGTCAGCGTGCACAAAGTTGAGTCTATTCCACTCAAGGGCTGGCTCGCCGCTTTCAGCCAGGCTCGAAGCAGGCGGATACCCGCGGATGTGCGCGCATACGACAGCGGCGTCACCGTGTTCAGGTCACGGTGACGCCGCTGCCGGGGGGAAGCACCTGCGCGATCTGTTACGACGGGGGAATCGCGTCAGGCACTGCGGGGGGTGGCCGAGAGGGTCTCCACTCCGGGCACCTCCGGCTCGGGGAGCCGGTGGTCCCGCTGGTCCAGGTTCACAAAGATCATTCCGTACCGGATGGCACACCGCACGGGCTGCGGAGCCCCGCGCGGACGCCGCAGGCACCGGTAGGCCCGTACGTCGCCGTCCTCGTCGAGCGTGACGACGACCGGCTCGCCGAAGACGGTCACCATCAGGGAGTCACCGGAGTGGGGGATCGCGGTGACGAGGTCGATGAAGTGCCAGCCGGAGCGGTAGGCGGTGGCCATCTCGCGGCGGAAGGAGCGGTCGTCGGGTGGTGTAGTCATGTCATCAGTCCCACTTACTGTCCGCCGGAAGGCTGACCGCCCCGGCGCCGGCCCCGACGACGGGCGCAGCGTCGACCTCCAAAACCGCACCGCGCGCGTCGCCCTGCGCACCGGTGAGGCCGGCCGCAGCCCCGAAGCCCACGACGACGGATGCGGCGACAACAAGCACCGAGCGAAGCATTCTTTCTTTCATAGTCGGCTTCGTCCTCACTCGAAGATCCCCTCCATCCCCCGTCGGATAAGACGATGGCTCATTCAGGCACGTCATGGCCACACAATCGGTGCATCATGTTCCTGCACGTTCAGGACCCTGGGGGGTGGAGATTTGATATCAAATGGGACGAGTGCGACACATCCCCATGCGGTCACCGAGCTCTGCGCGGAAGGAAGGCGGCTCTACGCGGGCGCTCTGCGCATGGGCCGCATATCGCGGACGGATGCCGAGTCCGCTCCCTGCCTGATGGAGTTCGCACTGCTTCATGCCGATCCCGACGACGCGGAGTGGCTGCGCCCCGTGCCGCCAGCGATCGCTCTGGCCCAGCGGCTCAACCCCATAGAGCGCGAGATCATTGAGCATCGACGACTGTCGATCGCCCTGTCCGAGGTCTTCGAGCCGTTCATGACTCTCGGTGTCCAGGGCACCGCCCCCACTCACTCCATCAGCATGCTGGAGGGCTTGGACCGCATCAACGCGGCTCTCGACCTGGCCACGGCCCAGTGCCAGACCGAGATGCTCACCGTTCAGCCGAGTGGCAGCGCCCGCAGTGCCGAGAACCGCCTTCTGGAAGCGCTGGAGCGTGACAAGCCGCTGATCGAGCGGGGGGTGAGCATCCGAACCCTGTACCAGCACACCGCGCGGTACAACCCTGAACGACTGGCTTACGTCGACCAGTTCGCGAGGGGCAAGGTCGAGTACCGCACGATCGACGAACTCGTCGAGCGCCTCATCATCTGCGACGAGACGGTGGCCTTCATCCCGACCCAGGAAGACCGCCAGGTCGCCCTTGAGATCCGCAATCCGGGCCTCGTCAGGTATCTCATCAAGGTCTTCGAGTTCATGTGGTCACGGGCAGTCCCGCTGAAGGCCGGTACCCCGTACGAGACCGCGCCCGACGGCATCACCGACATCCAGCACTCCATCGCCAAGCTCCTCGTGGAGGGCTACGTCGACGAGGCGATAGCCCGACGTCTCGGCATGAACGTGCGCACCTGCCGGGCCCACATCGCGAAACTCGCCTCCGTACTGGGCAGCGGCAGCCGCGCTCAGCTCGGTTTCCTCATCGCCCAGTCCGGAATCCTGAACCAGGACCACCCCATCGCTTGACGGAGGAACGGGACGTGACCGCCGACGATCACCACCAGCCCCACGGGCCCGGGGAGTTGTGCGAGGTGGGCCTCAGGCTCTACGCCCGCGCCCTGCGTGACGGCCCGCTGCCGGGCGCGTCGGCCTCGGCGGCGCCATGTCTGACGGAGAACGGTTTGCTCTATTCGGTCGAGGAAGACATGAGCCTGCTGCGACCGGTCGCCCCGACCGTCGCCCTGCAGCGGCTCCTGCGCACCTCCGCCGACCGCATCGCCGAGGAGCGCCGGCGCGAGCAGGACCTGGCCGACGTCTTCGAACCCCTCATACACCTCGGTGCGGAAAGACCCGTGGCCGAGGACGCCCCGGCCCTACGCATCATCAACGGCAAGACGCGGGCCAACGACGTCATCGCCCAGACCATGATCGAGGGGCACCAGGAGTTGCTGACGATACAGCCGTACGACGGGGTCGTCGCCACCCTCCCGCACGTCTTCGAGGAGGCCATGGCACGGGATCAAGCCTTCGTCGACGGCGGCGGCTGCATCCGCGCCCTCTACCAGCACAGTGTCCGCCACACCCCGTACGTTCGCGCCCGCTACGAGCGCCTGACGGGCGACGTGGAGGCCCGCACCCTGGACGAGATCACCGAGCGCCTCATCGTCGTGGACCGCGCGGTGGCATTCATACCCGCCAGCACTGACCGCTCACTCGCCCTGGAGGTCCGGCACCCCGCCCTCGTGTCCTACTTCGTCACCACCTTCGAGCGGCTCTGGCGCCTGGCCACACCGCTGTACCCGGAGAAGGTGCACCAGCCGGTCCTGGACGGGATCACGGCCCGTGGGCGCGCCATCGCCGCCCTCCTAGTGGAGGGTCACACCGACGCCGACATCGCCGAACGGCTCGGTATGAACGTCCGCACCGCTCGCGTCCACATCGCCAGACTGGCCGCCGCTCTCGGCAGCGGCAGCCGCGCCCAACTCGGCTATCTCATCGCCGAGTCGGGCATCCTGAAGCAGGAGCAGTCCGAGGGCCTCGCATGACCGGCGAAACGGACGGCAGGCCCCCCGTCCCCCCGCCCAGCCCCCCGCACGCCGCCCACGGGCCGGAGGAGCTGTGCGCCGCCGGCACCGACCTGTACCTCCGGGCTCTCGCCGACGGCCGACTGCCGGTGCGAGAGGCCGCCGCCGCGCCCTGCCTCGCCGACTACGGCCTGCTGCGGCCCGCCCTGGACGACCTGGAGCAGCTGGAGCCCGTCGCACCCGCCCTCGCCCTCCAACGCCTGCTGGGCACCTTCGAAGGCCGCATCGCCGAGGAACGGCAGCGCGCGCAACGGCTGGCCGAGACCTTCGAACCGCTGCTCCAGAGGGCGTTCGTACAGGCAGGACCGGCGCCGGTGGGCACCCCACCCATCACCCTGCACAGCGACAAGTGGCACATCGGCCAAGTACTCGACGAGGCTCTGACCGATGCCCACGAAGTGCTGACCATCCAGCCCCACCGCAGCTACACGCCCAGCACCACCGCCTTCGCCGAGTCCGCCATGCGGCGCGACCAGGCATTCCTCGACCGCGGCGGCCGCATGCGCGCCCTCTACCAGCACACCCTGCGCCACGCCCCGACGGTCGTCGCCCGCTACGAGCAGCTGCGCGGCGACGTGGAGGCGCGCAGCCTCGACGAAGTCACCAATCGGCTGATCGTCATCGACCGGGAGGTGGCGTTCATCCCGGCCAACGAGGACCGCAGCATGGCGCTGGAGATCCGCCAGCCGGCCCTCGTCGGCTACCTCGTCATGGTCTTCGACCGCTTCTGGCGGCTCGGCCTCCCCATGCACCCCCGAGCCGTGCAGCAGCCCACCCTCGACGGCATCACCGCCCGCATGCGCGCCATAGCCGCGCTCCTCATCGACGGCCACACCGACGCCGACATCGCCGAACGCCTCGGCATGAACATCCGCACCGCCCGCGTCCACATCGCCAAACTCGCCGCCACCCTCGGCAGCGACAGCCGCGCCCAACTCGGCTACCTCATCGGCCGGTCCGGGATCCTCGGCCGGGAGGCGGCGTCGGAGCCGGGACGCTGAGCGCTTCGGCGGCGGTGTCGGGCGGGCGGGCGGCGGTGTCCAGGCCGGTCTGGGCGATGCGGACCCCGAGCTGGGTGCGACTCGCCGCGCCGAGGGTCTCCGAGAGGCGGGCGATGTGCGCCCGGCAGGTGCGGACGCTGATGCCGAGCCGCTCCGCGATCACCGCGTCCTGGTGGCCCTCGGCGAGCAGCGCCGCGATGGAGTGCTCGCGGTGCGAGATGCCGTCGATGCCGGTGTCGGGCAGCGGCGCGGTCAGCGGGAGGGCCAGGCGCCACAGCCGCTCGAAGACGGTGACGAGGTAGTCGACCAGGGCGGGGTGCCGCAGCTCCAGCGCCATCGTGCGGTCGGAGTTGGCGGGGATGAAGGCCACCGTGCGGTCGAAGAGGATCAGCCGGTCGATGACCTCGTCCAGCGTCCGGGCCTCCACCGCGTCGCCCATCAGCTCCAGGTACGTGAGCAGGCCCTGTCCGTGCCGGGCGACGTGCGTGTACAGGTCCCGCATCCGCACCCCGCGCCCGCGCAGCGCCAGCGCCCGGTGCAGCCCCTCCGACAGCTCGTGCTCGCGCCGGATGCCGCCGGGCTGGACGGTCAGCACCTCCGTCGCGCACGCCTCCGTCGCCTCGTCCATCGCGGCCTGGATACGGGCCAGGCCGTCCAGGACGCGGATCGCCGTGCCCTCCGAGGCGGACGCCTGGAGCTGCCGGCCGAGGCCCGCGTACCACTCGAAGGCCTCCACCGCCGAGCCCACCCGGCGCTGACTGGCGCTCACCTCGTCGTGCACGCCGCGCAGCAGCCGGGTCATGACCTCCTGCGGGGAGGTCGGCACCAGCCAGTCCATGTCGTCGGGGTCGGGGTGCAGCAGCGCCAGCTCAAGGAGGCAGGGCACCGGCTCGGCGTCCCGGCGGGGCACCCGTCCGCGCCGTACCGCGCGGGAGTAGACCCGGTCCCCGTCCGCGCACAGCCGGTCCGCACCATGGGGATGCTGCTCCGCCCCGTGCCCGGTCATCGCCCATCCCACCCCCGTGTTCCGGCCCGTTCCGCAGCGCAACTATGCGCGGCCGGGACCGGCTCCGCAACACGGCCCCGGGCCCGGGGCACCGAGACCCGGGCCCCAGACAGGCCCTAGCCCAGCCCGATCTTCCCGCAGGCCGCCGCGTACTGCGCGGTGCAGATGTCGGAGAGCTTGTAGAAACCGTCGGCGACGACGGTCTTGGCGATGTTGTCCTTGGTCAGCGCGACCACCGGCACCAGCTGCGCGGGGACGTTCTGGGTGGTGGGGCTGTCGACGTGGTCGCGGGCGAGCGCGTCGAACTGGATGTCGCGTCCCTGCACCCGGGCCACCGCCATCTCCGCGGCCCGCTCCGCCTCCTGCGGGTAGGACTTGTACACGCTCATGTACTGCTCGCCGGTGACGATCCGCTGCACCGCGGGCAGTTCCGCGTCCTGCCCGGTGACCGGCGGCAGGTCGGTGACGCCGGCCGCCGTCAGGGCCTTGATGACGCCGCCCGCCATGCCGTCGTTGGCGGAGTAGACGGCGGCGATGTCGTCCTTGCCGATCGCCTTGATCGCCTCGGCCATGTTCGCCTGGGCGTTCTCCGGCTTCCAGTCCTTGGTGTCGTACGACTCCGCGACGGTCACCTTGCCGTTCAGCTCGGACAGCGCGCCCTCCTTGAACTGCTTGGCGTTGGGGTCGGTGGACGAGCCGTTCATCATGACGATCTTGTCCGAGGGCGCGACCTCCTTCCCGAGCGCCGCGAGGAGCGAGCGGCCCTGCACCTCGCCGACCAGCTCGTTGTCGAAGGAGACGTAGGCGTCGATCGGGCCCTCGGCCAGCCGGTCGTAGGCGATGACCGGGATGCCGGCGTCCTTGGCCTTCTGCACGCCGCTCGCGATGCCGTGCGCGTCGACCGCGTCCAGGACGATGACGTCGACCTTGTCGTCCACCATCTGCTGGAGCTGCTCGGCCTGCTGCGACGCGCTCGCCTCGGCGTTGGCGTACTCGACCCGGCCGCGCTTGTTGGTCAGCTCGGCGACCTTGGCCTTGAAGAAGGGGTGGTCGAACTGCTCATAGCGGGTGTTGGCCTTCTCCGGCAGCAGCAGGCCCACCGTGAGGTCGTCGCCCTTGGTGGGGCGCGCGTCGTCCCCGCCGGACCCGTCGAGCACACCGCACGCGGCCAAGGGCACGGTCATCGTCGCCGCGGCCAGGGAGAGGGCGATACGGCGCATGCAGGAGCTCACTTGTGGTGCCTTCCGGACGCGGGGCCGGATCCGGCCCTGGTGACTGAAAAGCCAACGCGGCGGCGGGACCAGCGTCAAGCGGAACCACTTAACGAGATGGCAACACCACGGTCCGCAACGGGTGTGAAGACGGAGCGGAATCGCCTGCCACGGTCCTGCCGAGGTGCTTCACACCCCGTCCACCAGCCGAACGCGGTGGGGGGGGGGGGGGGGGGGGGTGGGGGGGCCCCCCCCCCCCCCCCCCCCGCGGGGGGGGCCCCCCCCCCCCCGCCGCCCCCCCCCCCCCCCCCCCCCCCCCCCCACCGCTCCGATGAGGACGGTCTCACTCCGGCGGCTGCTTGCGCGCCGGCCGCCAGACCACCAACGCGCTGGTCTGCTGCACCTCCTGGTAGGGCACCAGGTCGCGCCGGTAGGAGGCGTGCACCGCCGCCTCGCGCTGGCGCATCGCGCTCGCCGCGCCCTCCAGCGCGTCGGACAGCTCCGCCACCCGGGACTGGAGCGCCGCGACCTGGTTCTCCAGCTCGATGATGCGCTTGATGCCGGCCAGGTTGATGCCCTCGTCCTGCGACAACTGCTGCACCTGACGGAGCAGTTCGATGTCGCGGGCCGAGTAGCGCCGGCCCCGGCCGGCGGTGCGGTCCGGGGAGACCAGGCCGAGACGGTCGTACTGGCGCAGGGTCTGCGGGTGCAGCCCGGAGAGCTGGGCCGCCACCGAGATGACGTAGACCGGGGTCTCCTCGGTCAGTTCGTACGGGTTGCGCCGACGACCGTCCATCTCCTCATGCTCCCTTCGCGGCCTGGAACAGCTCCGCCCGCGGATCCTCGTCCGCGGTCGCCTCGCGATACGCCTCCAGGGCGTCACGAGCCTTCCCCGTCAGGTCCCCCGGAACACTCACCTCGACGGTGACCAGGAGGTCGCCCCGGGTGCCGTCCTTGCGGACCGCGCCCTTGCCCCGCGCCCGCATGGTGCGGCCGTTGGGCGTGCCCGCCGGCAGCTTCAGCGTGACCGGGGGCCCGCCCAGGGTGGGCACCCGGATCTCGCCGCCGAGGGCCGCCTCGGGATAGGTGACCGGGACGGTGACCGTGAGGTTGTCGCCCCGGCGGCCGAAGACGGAGTGCTCCTTGACGTGCACGACCACATAGAGGTCGCCCGCCGGACCGCCCCGCTCGCCCGGGGTGCCCTTGCCGCGCAGCCGGATGCGCTGCCCGTCGGAGACCCCGGCCGGGATGCGCACCTGCATGGTGCGCGAGGACTTGGCCCGCCCGGAGCCCTTGCAGACCTCGCAGGGATCCTCCGCGATCAGGCCGCGGCCCTTGCAGTCCGGGCACGGGTCGGTCAGCGAGAAGCCGCCGCCCGAGCCCCGGGCGACCTGCCCGGTGCCGACGCAGGTCGGGCACACACGCGGCGTGCCGTTCTTGTCGCCGGTGCCCGAGCAGGCCTTGCAGGGCGCCTGGGAGGACATCCGCAGCGGCACCGTGGCGCCCTCGATGGCCTCCGTGAAGCTGAGCGTGACCTCGGACTCGATGTCCTGGCCGCGCCGCGGCTGGGTCCGCGTGCCGCCGCCGGCGCCACCGGCGCCGGTGCGGTTGAACAGGCCCCCGAAGACGTCGCCCAGACCGCCGCCGAAGCCGCCGGCCCCGCCGCCGCTCTGGGCGCCGCCCCCGAAGAGGTCGCCCAGGTCGAAGTTGAAGGTGGTGCCGCCGCCGCCCGCGCCAGGGCCGGGGCGGAAGCCCCCGCTGCCGAAGAGGGCGCGCGCCTCGTCGTACTCCTTGCGCTTCTTGGGGTCACCGAGGACGTCGTTCGCCTCGGAGACCTCCTTGAACCGCTCCTCCGCCCGGGCGTTGCCCTTGTTGGCGTCCGGATGGAACTCGCGGGCGAGCTTCCGGTACGCCTTCTTGATCTCGGCCTCGGTGGCGTCCTTGGGGACGCCGAGGACCTTGTAGTAGTCCTTCTCGATGAAGTCCTTGGTGCTCATCCCCGACGTCCCTCCTCTCCTGCGTACGTGTGCCTGTCGACGTCAGCCCTCCTCCGGGCCACCGCTCTCCTTGTCCTCCGCCGCCGCCTCGGCGGCGGGCGCCTCCTCGGCCGGCTTGACGGTCTGCGCGCCGGGCTGCGGTTCGGCCACGGCCACCCGCGCGGGGCGGATGGTGCGCTCGCCGATCCGGTACCCGGGCTGGAGAATCGCCACGCACGTGGTCTCGGTGACGTCCGGGGCGTAGGAGTGCATCAGGGCCTCGTGGACCGTCGGGTCGAAGGGCTCGCCCTCCTTGCCGAACTGCTGGAGGCCCAGCTTGGCCGCGACGGTCTCCAGCGACTCGGCGACGGACTTGAAACCGCCGACCAGCTCGCCGTGCTCCCGCGCGCGACCGATGTCGTCGAGCACGGGCAGCAGCTCGGTCAAGGTGTTCGCGATGGCGACCTCCTTGACCGCGATGCGGTCGCGCTCCACCCGGCGGCGGTAGTTCTGGTACTCGGCCTGGAGCCGCTGGAGGTCCGTCGTGCGCTCGCCGAGCGCCGTGCGCACCTGGTCCAGCTGGGCCACCAGGCCCGCGTTCTCGTCGCTCGCGTCCCCGGCCGGGGCCGCGGCCTCCTCCGAGGAGGGGGCGGCGGCCTTCGGCTCGGCGTCGTCAGGGGTGGCGCCGGAGGGGACGTCGGGCTTCTCCTCGAAGCCCGGGGCCTCCTCCGTCACGCGGCACCGTCCTTGCGCTCGTCGTCCACGATCTCGGCGTCGACCACGTCGTCGTCGGCCTTGCCCTGCTCGGCACCGGCGTCCGCGCCGGCACCCGGGGCCTCGCCGCCGGCGGCCTGCGCGCCCTGGGCGTCGGCGTACATGGCCTGGCCCAGCTTCTGCGAGACGGCGGCGACCTTCTCGGTGGCGGTGCGGATCTCGGCGGTGTCCTCGCCCTTGAGCTTCTCCTTCAGCTCGGTGACCGCCTCCTCCACCTCCGTCTTGATCTCGCCGGGGACCTTGTCCTCGTTGTCCTTGAGGAACTTCTCCGTCTGGTAGACGAGCTGCTCGCCCTGGTTGCGGGACTCGGCGGCCTCGCGGCGGCGGTGGTCCTCCTCCGCGTACTGCTCGGCCTCGGAGCGCATCCGGTCGACCTCGTCCTTCGGCAGCGAGGAGCCGCCGGTGACGGTCATCTTCTGCTCCTTGCCCGTGCCCAGGTCCTTCGCGGTCACGTGCATGATGCCGTTGGCGTCGATGTCGAAGGCGACCTCGATCTGCGGGACGCCGCGCGGCGCCGGCGGCAGACCGGTCAGCTCGAACATCCCGAGCTTCTTGTTGTACGCCGCGATCTCGCGCTCGCCCTGGTAGACCTGGATCTGCACGGAGGGCTGGTTGTCCTCGGCGGTGGTGAAGATCTCCGAGCGCTTGGTCGGGATCGTCGTGTTCCGCTCGATCAGCTTGGTCATGATGCCGCCCTTGGTCTCGATGCCGAGGGACAGCGGGGTGACGTCGAGCAGCAGGACGTCCTTGACCTCGCCCTTGAGGACACCGGCCTGCAGGGCGGCGCCGATGGCGACGACCTCGTCCGGGTTGACGCCCTTGTTGGCGTCCTTGCCGCCGGTCAGCTCCTTGACCAGGTCGGCGACGGCGGGCATGCGGGTCGAGCCGCCGACGAGGACCACGTGGTCGATCTCGGACAGCTGGATGCCGGCGTCCTTGATGACGTTGTGGAACGGCGTCTTGCAGCGCTCCAGGAGGTCGGCCGTCAGCTGCTGGAACTGGGCGCGGGTGAGCTTCTCGTCCAGGTGCAGCGGGCCCTCGGCGGAGGCCGTGATGTAGGGCAGGTTGATCGAGGTCTCGGTGGAGGAGGACAGCTCGATCTTGGCCTTCTCGGCGGCCTCGCGGAGGCGCTGGAGGGCCATCTTGTCCTTGCCGAGGTCCACGCCGTGGCCGGACTGGAACTGCTTGACCAGGTAGTCGACGACGCGCTGGTCCCAGTCGTCACCACCGAGGTGGTTGTCGCCGTTGGTGGCCTTCACCTCGACGACGCCGTCGCCGATCTCCAGGAGCGACACGTCGAAGGTGCCGCCACCGAGGTCGAAGACCAGGATGATCTGCTCGTCCTTGTCGAGGCCGTACGCCAGCGCGGCGGCGGTCGGCTCGTTGACGATGCGCAGGACGTTGAGGCCCGCGATCTCGCCGGCCTCCTTGGTGGCCTGGCGCTCGGCGTCGTTGAAGTACGCCGGGACGGTGATGACCGCGTCGGTCACCTTCTCGCCCAGGTAGGACTCCGCGTCCCGCTTCAGCTTCTGCAGCACGAAGGCGCTGATCTGCTGGGGGTTGAAGTCCTTGCCGTCGAGGTTGATCTTCCAGTCGGTGCCCATGTGGCGCTTGACCGACCGGATGGTCCTGTCGACGTTCGTGACCGCCTGGCGCTTGGCCACCTCGCCGACGAGCACCTCGCCGTTCTTGGCGAAGGCGACGACGGACGGCGTGGTCCTGGCGCCCTCGGCGTTGGTGATGACGGTGGGCTCGCCGCCCTCCAGAACGCTGACGACGGAGTTAGTCGTGCCCAGGTCGATGCCGACCGCACGTGCCATGGTGATGTACCTCCAGCTGACTTGAGTGGAACAGGCTCAACTGTGCACGACGTCGGCCGCCAGGTCAACCGAGCTGAGTCGAGTCGGCTCAACTCTTATCCGTTCCTTACGCGCAACGGGGCCGTGAACAGGTGCTTTCCGAGGGGGCGGGGCCGGGATCGACGGCACCCGGACGGTCGCATACCCGAGACGCCGGGTTCGCAATCCGGCCGACCGGCCTAGAATGACCCGATCCGGCCGAATGTCACCTTGTGCGAAGAACGACCCGACCTCGCCCGGCGTGGCGCAGCCGCCCGCACCGGCCCCCGCCGGTCAGGGTTGCCTCAGCGACGCAGATCACCGGGGCCCTGGCTACAGTGCGGCGGTGGATGCGGGTACGCTCGGACAGACTGGGTAAGTTACCGCTTAGTAATCTCGCCTCGCAGGCCCGAGGAGCCCTCATGCAACTCGCCGCGATCATCGTGTCGCTGGTCCTGATCGTGGTCGGCACGGCCCTCTTCGCCCGCGCCGTCCTGCAGATCTACAACTTCATGCGGCTGGGTCAGCCGGTGCCGGCCGGGACACGGACCGACGCCCCGGCGCAGCGCACCCTCACCGTGGCCAAGGAGTTCCTCGGCCACACCCGCATGAACCGCTGGGGCATCGTCGGCGTCGCGCACTGGTTCGTGGCGATCGGCTTCTTCACCCTCCTGCTGACCATCGTCAACGCCGTCGGGCAGCTCTTCCAGGCCGACTGGCTGCTGCCGATCCTCGGCGACTGGGCCCCCTACAACGTCTTCGTCGAGTTCATCGGCACCATGACGGTCCTCGGCATCCTGGTGCTCATCGCCATCCGGCAGCTGAGCAAGCCCAGCAGGCCGGGCCGCAAGTCCCGCTTCGCCGGCTCCAACTTCGGCCAGGCGTACTTCGTCGAGACCGTCATCCTCATCGTCGGCGTCTGCATCTTCACGCTGCACGCCCTGGAGGGCGCCCAGCACCACGTGGACGGCTACGAGGCGTCGTTCTTCCTCTCGTACCCCTTCGTCGCCTGGTTCCGTGGCATGGACCTCTCCACGCTGCAGAACCTCACCTACCTCTTCGCCGGCGTGAAGATCGCGACCTCCTTCATCTGGATGATCACGGTCGCGCTGAAGACCGACATGGGCGTGGCCTGGCACCGCTTCCTGGCCTTCCCGAACATCTTCTTCAAGCGCAACGCCACCGGCGAGACCTCGCTCGGCGGCCTGCTGCCGATGACCAGCGGCGGCGAGCCGATCGACTTCACCGACCCCGGCGACGACGACGTCTTCGGCGTCTCCCAGGTCGAGCAGTTCTCCTGGAAGGGCCTGCTGGACTTCTCCACCTGCACCGAGTGCGGGCGCTGCCAGTCGCAGTGCCCCGCCTGGAACACCGGCAAGCCGCTCTCCCCCAAGCTGCTGATCATGTCGCTGCGCGACAACGCGCACGCCAAGGCCCCGTACCTGCTGGCCGGCGGCGGCAAGACGATGGAGGGCGAGGAGAAGGCGTCCGCGGAGCAGCTGGCGGACGTGCCCGCCGCCGCCCTCGCCGAGGCCGAGCGCCCCCTCATCGGCACCGCGGAAGAGAACGGCGTCATCGACCCGGACGTCCTGTGGTCCTGCACCACCTGCGGCGCCTGCGTCGAGCAGTGCCCGGTGGACATCGAGCACGTCGACCACATCGTCGACATGCGCCGCTACCAGGTGATGATCGAGTCGGCCTTCCCCTCCGAGGCGGGCACGATGCTCAAGAACCTGGAGAAGAAGGGCAACCCCTGGGGCCTGGCCAAGAAGCAGCGCCTGGAGTGGCTCAAGGAGGTCGACTTCGAGGTCCCGGTCGTCGGCAGGGACATCGAGGACCTCACCGAGGTCGAGTACCTGTACTGGGTCGGCTGCGCCGGCGCCCTGGAGGACCGGGCCAAGAAGACCACGAAGGCCTTCGCGGAGCTGCTCCACATGGCCGGCGTCAAGTTCGCCATCATGGGCGGCGACGAGAAGTGCACCGGCGACTCCGCCCGCCGCCTCGGCAACGAGCCGCTCTTCCAGGAGCTGGGCATGGAGAACGTCATGTCCCTCAACGCCGCCTTCGGCGAGGAGATGGACGAGGACGGCAAGGTGGTCCCCGAGTCGGCGAAGCCGAAGTCGGCCAAGAAGATCGTCGCCACCTGCCCGCACTGCCTCAACACGCTCGGCAACGAGTACCCGCAGCTCGGCGGCGACTACGAGGTCATCCACCACACCCAGCTGCTCCAGCACCTGGTGGACGAGGGCAAGCTGGTCCCGGTCACCCCGGTCGAGGGCATCATCACCTACCACGACCCCTGCTACCTGGGCCGGCACAACAAGATCTACACGCCCCCGCGCGAGATCATCGCCGCCGTCCCCGGCGTCCGCAACGAGGAGATGCACCGGCACAAGGAACGCGGCTTCTGCTGCGGTGCCGGCGGCGCCCGGATGTGGATGGAGGAGCGGATCGGCAAGCGCATCAACAACGAGCGCGTGGACGAGGCCCTGTCCGTCAACCCGGACATCGTCTCCACGGCCTGCCCGTTCTGCCTGGTCATGCTCACGGACTCGGTGAACGGCAAGAAGAACGACGGCCAGGCCAAGGAGTCCATCCAGGTCGTGGACGTCGCCCAGCTCCTCCTGGACTCGGTCAGGACCCCGGCCGGCCCGGCGGGCGAGCCGGAGACGGAGAGCGAGCCGACGCCGGAGCCGGTGAAGTAGCGCCGTGGTCCCCTAAGGGGCTCTTCGGGGCCCCTTAGGGGATGTCACAGCTCGGCCGCAAAGGCCCCTTCTGCGGTCCCGGCCCCGCACCCCGCTCTCCGGGACCAGGTACGTTCGAAGGCGTGGCTGGATTCAGGATCGGACGCGGCCGGGACGACGGCGCTCCGCACGCGCGACCGCAACACCCCCCGTACGGCGGGCAGGCCCCCCAGGGACCGCCGCCCCCGCAACAGCCGTACCCAGGGCAGCCCTACGGCGGCCACGGCGGGCGCGGCGGCCACGGGGAGCCGGAGTACTTCGGCGACGACGGCGGCCAGGGTGGGTACCCGCACCCGCAGGGCGGCGCCCCGTACGACCCGTACGCGGCCAACAACCCCGGCCACACCCAGGCGTTCACGGTCGGCGAGGACCCGTACGCCCAGACCGCCTACACCCAGGGCGACACCTACCGCGCCGGCTCGGCCGCCCCGCCCCCCGGCCCGGTCGGCCCCCGCCTGCACTGGAAGGCCCTGCTGCGCGGCGTGGTGCTCTCCCCCAACCAGACGTTCCTCCAGATGCGGGACTACGCGATGTGGGCCCCCGCCCTCATCGTCACGTTCCTCTACGGCCTGCTCGCCGTCTTCGGCTTCGACGGCGCCCGTGAGGACGCGATCCACGCGACGCTCTCGAACGCGGTCCCGATCGTCCTCGTCACCGCCGTGGCGATGGTGCTCAGCGCCTTCGTCCTCGGCGTCGTCACGCACACCCTGGCCCGCCAGCTCGGCGGCGACGGGGCGTGGCAGCCGACGGTCGGCCTCTCCATGCTGATCATGTCGCTGACGGACGCGCCCCGCCTGATCGTCGCGATGTTCGCCGGCGGCGACGCGCCCTTCGTCCAGGTCCTGGGCTGGGCCACCTGGCTGGCCGCCGGCGCCCTGCTCACCCTGATGGTCAGCCGCTCCCACGACCTCCCGTGGCCGAAGGCCCTGGCGGCGGCGTCGATCCAGCTGATCGCGCTGCTGTCGATCGTGAAGCTGGGCACGTTCTGAGGCCGGTGGAAACCGGTTGAGGCCGCCGCCTCAGGCGTCGAGCACCTGCCCCGCCCGCCGCACGACGGGCGGCTGCACGGACCAGGCTGACTTGACTTGATGACGGTAGTAGTCTGGCCCCGCTCAGGAGGCAGGGGGAGGGCCGGCCGTGGCACGCAAGGTAGGGGTCTACACCCGGATTTCGCGGGACGACGAGGGCGAGTCGCTGGGCGTCGCCCGGCAGCAGCAGGACTGCGAACGCCTCGCGGATCTCCGATCGTGGCAGGTCGTGAAGACCTACGAGGACAACGACGTGTCGGCGTTCAAGCGCAACGTCGTGCGCGACGAGTTCGAGCTGATGCTGAAAGACCTCCGCGCCGGCCTCATCGACGGAATCGTGGCCTACGACCTGGACCGCCTCGCCCGGCAACCGCAGGACCTAGAGCGCCTCATCGAGATCTTCGACGAGCGGCCCCGCCTGGAGTTCGCCACCGTCACGAACGACATCAACCTTGGGTCGCCGGACGGTCGCACCATGGCCCGCATCATGGTCGCGTTCGCCAACAAGTCGTCGCACGACGCGTCACGCCGGATCAAGCGCAAGCACCTGGAGTTGGCCCAGCAGGGCAAGGACAGCGGAGGACCGGCGCCGTACGGCTGGAGCAAGGACGACCGGACCAAGGTCGACCCCACGGCCGCCGAGGCCATCCGCGAGGCACAGCGCGAAGTCCTCGCCGGCGTCCGCATCGGAACCATCCGGACCCGGTGGCAGCAACAGGGCTTGGGCAACCCGCGCGCAGGCACCAAGCGCATGGCCCACCATCACGTCGAGCAGATCCTGACTAACCCCAGGCTGGTCGGCTACCGGACGTACCACGGTGAAATCCTGGTCGGCGAGGACGGCGAGCCGGTCAAGGGCAACTGGGAGCGGATCAACAGCCTGGAAGAGTGGGAAGCCGTCTGCGCGGCCGTCGCCGAGCGGAAGCAGAAGCGCCCCGGCAGGTCCCTCGCCCGTAAGTACCTGCTCTCGGGCATCGCCCGGTGTGGACTGTGCAAGACGAAGATCCGAGGGCAGATCAACAACCGCTGGCAGCCAGGATCGAAGGCCACAAGGTACACGTACCAGTGCTCCGTGGTGAACGGCGGATGCGGCAAGGTCGGACGGGTTGGGGAGCCCGTCGACAGGCTCATAGTCCAACTCGCACTCGAAGAACAGCGCGCGCGAGCAGCAGTAACCGCCATCCCGACCGATCAGCAATGGCCGCGCGAGGCCGAGTTGGAGCAGGTCTCCCAAGACATCGCCCAACTCGTAAATGCCGAACGCTCGAAACAGATCACGGTGGCCACCCTCTTGCAGCTCCTGCCGGCCAAGGAACGGCTGCGCGACGAACTCAAACTGGAACGGGCCCGCTTCTACAAGGAGCAGAAGCAGGCCGAGGCCAAAGGTGACGCGGCGAACCTAACCGTCGAAGAATTCTTTGCGCTGCCAGTCGAACGCCAGCAAGAGATCGTGCTGCACAGCCTCTCAGCCGTGATCATTTACCCGGCCGGACGAGGAAGCCGAAAGTTCGACCCCAGCCTGATCGAACCTGTCTGGCGGTGACGATCAGGCCCGCCCCTGCAAGACGAGGGCACGGCGTACCCACTCCTCGTCCCGCTCGGGCGCACGGCGAAGGTGCATTCGCAGCCACTCGTCCGTGCTCATGACCTCACGCTGAGCGGTCGCCTTACGGCACTTCGTAGTACTGGGCTGACTCATCAACGGCACCTCCTGCCAGTTCCTCGCGGGCGGTGTCGCGGTTGTGCTGGATGTCGCGGCGGATGTTGGCGGCGAGCCAGGACTCGCCGGGGGTGTGGCCGTGGCCGGCGTAGGTCCAGTGGGCGAGGGTGAGCGTGGTGGCGTCCTCGTCGTCCGGGTCGGGCAGCCCGAGGGCGGCGCGTTGCTGGGCTGCGCGGTAGTCGGCGCGGGTCTGGCGTAGTTCGCCGAGGGTGGTGGAGTAGCGGCGGGACTTGGTGGAGAAGTGGCCGCGGAAGCCGAGCATGTGGGCCCAGTCGCGGAGCTTGCGGTCCGGGTAGAGCGCGTGCAGGTCGAGGCACGCCTCTATGAGCCGGCGAGGGTGGTCGGCGACGCCGAGGAGGACGAGGGCTTCCTTGTTGCCGATTCGGCGGTCGACGGTGCCGGTGGTCTCGGCGGCTTTGGTGGCGTACTTGGCGACGTAGGAGGCGACCGCTTGTTCGGTGATGTCCTCGCCCTCGCCGAAGGCCCGGATGGGGCGCACGTCGAGCTGCGTGCCCCACGTGAGGGTGCGGGCCGGCTCATCCCCGGAGGGGTCTACGTCGACCTCGACGCGGGCGGCGGCGGCATGGATCGCGTCGGTGAGCAGGCCGAGCGTGGCCCATGCCGGCGGGGGATCGTCGGGCCCGTCGGGTCCGTCGAAGCGGATCACGGCGTGGAAGTGGACGGCGCCGCGCTTCTGGTACTCGGCGACCTTGCCGAAGGACACCCGGGACTGCTCTTTGGCGTCCTTCTGGGTGAGGCCGGCGCGCTTGGCGATCTCGCGGCGCAGGTAGATCGTGAAGTAGCGCCACAGGTCGGAGGCGTGGTTGTTCCACAGCACGGCGCCGGCGTAGTCGTAGGTGTCGGGGTTGAGCGGGGTGCCCAGCTCGGGGGCGTCCTCAGCGTGGCGGGTGCCGCAGCGGCAGGGGCGGTTGCCGGGGCGGTTGTGGACCGGGCCGAACGAGGGGGCGGTGAGGGTGGCGAAGACCCGCGGGTGGTCCCGGATCGTCTCGGGGGTGCCTTTGGCGGGATCACCGACGAGGCCAGCGCGGATGAGGTGGTAGGTGTCGCCGGCGTAGGTCCAGGCACAGGAGGGGCAGCGGGAGGCCCGCCGGTTGCCGCACGCGAGTCGGAGCCGGCCGCCGGGTTCGGTGTCGGTCGAGTAGGAGTGCAGCACGGTGCCGGTGGCCGCGTCGCGGGTGACGGTCGCCCCGGTCAGGTGGATGGGGTCGGAGCAGCCGCCGGTGCGGCGGATCTGGTCCTGGATGCGGTCGAAGCCGGTGGACCCGGCCAGCCTCAGCACGTCGGCGAGGGTGGCCGGGTCCAGGCCCGCCATGGTGGCGGTGTCGCTCACGCGGCCACCTCCAGTGCGGCGGGAACGAGGGGGCGCAGGACGGCGGCGGCGAGGGGTGCGGGGACGGCGTTGCCGATCTGCTCGAACTGCTTGGTGCGCGACCCGGCCCACGGATAGTTCGCGGGGAAGCCCTGGAGGACGGCGGCTTCCTGGACGGTCAGGCGGCGGACCGGATGCCCGTCCGCGTCGATCCAGGAGACGTCGTTGAGGGCCTTGGCGAACAGCAGGGTGGGTGCGGGCTGGTCGAGGCGCCGGCGGGTGGCGGAGGGCCGGTTTCCGACGCGGAGCATCCAGGATCGGGCGCGGCCGGTGAGGGCCCAGGAGGGGCCGGTGGTGGGGAAGCGGCTTCCGCCGGTGGTGTGGTTGCCGCGCGTGATGACCTCGCCGGGCGGGCAGCCCAGGACGTCGCCCATCGTGCGCCAGGTGGGCAGGCCGTCGCCGAAGAGGTCGGCGGCGGTGCCGCCGTCGGCGTGGGTGGGCTCCGGGGGCAGGGCCGGACGCGTGCGCGAGGCGATCAGGAAGGCGCGGCGGCGGGTCTGGGCGAGGCCGAAGTCGGCGGCGTTGAGGACGCCGGTCCAGGTCGAGTAGCCGGCGGCGGCGAGGGACCAGGCGGTGTGCTCGAACAGGGGCAGTACCGCGGGGACCTCTTCCAGAGCGATCCAGTCCGGGCGCAGATCGAGGGCGTAGCGCAGGGGCTCGACCACGAGGAGGGACCGGTGGTCGGTGCAGGCGGCGCGCGCGGTGTCGCGGGTGTCGTGCCCGCGGGTGAGGTCGTCCAGGACCTGGTGGCACAGGGGCAGGTCGGTGTTACCCGCGCGAAGGCCGGCGGCGCTGAACGTCTGGCACGGCGGCGAGGCGATGAGCCCCGAGACCTTTCCGCGCAGAGGCACGGTGGGGTAGGCGGCGACGTCGGCGCGGATCGTGGTGTGTCCGGCGGCGGCCCGCGTGGCGCACACGGCCGGGTCGATCTCGACACCGATGTCTCGCAGTCCGAGGGTGCGCAGTCCCTCGGACCAGCCACCGGGGCCGGCGAAGAGGTCGAGGATGCGGCCGGGGGCGTTCATCGGGCACCGCCCTTGCGGCTCTTGCGCGGCAGGTCGGAGTGGAACCGGCTGGTGCCGAGGTCGCGGCCGTCGTGCTCGTGCCGGGCGGCGTGCGGGTTGCGGTCGTTCCACTCCTGAGCGCACACCTTGTGGACGGGCTCTCCCGCGTGGGAGCGCAGCGGGGTGGGGTTGCCGCACTGGGTGCACGGGCAGTCGCCGGCGTGGTCGTAGTGCTGTCCGGAGTTCCAGTTCAGGAGTCCCACGACCGTCACCGCCCCGTCTGGATCAGAGCGGTGGCCGGGGTGGTGGTGCCGGTGCCCTTGCAGGTCGTGCAGGTGATGCGGAGGGTGGCGCGGGTGCCGTCGCGGTGGCGGGTGCCGGTGGTGATCGCGGCGGCGGCGAAGCCGTCGCAGTCGCGGCAGACGCGCGTGATCTGGGCGTGCTGAGGCATGATGAGGCTTCCCTTTCGGGTCCTTTGGATCTGGATGGGAGGAGCCGTCCGGGGCGGCGGAAACTTGGCGGTTGAGGCCGCCCCGGCCGGTGTTACTTGCTGCTCAGGTGCTTGCGCTTGGACGTGCGGTTGATCGTGTAGCTCAGGCCGCCGGTGGCCGACAGCACCGCGACGGCGGCGCCGGCGAGGACCTGAACGACGAAGGCGATCATCAGCAGCACCGCGACCGATCCCGCGACGACGACGAGCGTCAGGACGATCGGGCCCCTGTAGGAGCGGGGGGCCTGTTGGACGATCACGACGCGTCGCAGGTCGGTGCCGGGCGGGATCTGCCGGTAGAGGTCGGCGGGGATGTGGCCGGCGCGGATCTGGTCTTCGGGCAGCTGCATGCCGTGCCTCCTTTCAGGTGCAGCGGTGGGTGCGGGCGGCGAGTTCGGCCGCCGAGCGGTCGCGGTGCTCGGTGGAGAAGCCGCAGTTCGGGGCGGTGCAGGCGGCGGTGTGCCGAGTCTGGCCACGGCCGTTGTTGAACGTGCCGACCCTCACGGGGCCGATACGGATCACGTCGTAGAAGCGGTTCGGGCGCACGCGGGATCACCTCCTCTCAGGCGAGTCGGGCGACGATCGCGCCGGCGAGGTCTTCCGGGACCCCGAGGCGAGCGCGCAGGGTGGCGGTGTCGATGTCCGTGCCGGTGCGCGCGCGGTGCTCGGTGGCGACCTTGCGGGCATGGTCGATCAGCGCCGGCGGCACCGCGGGGTCCGAGGCGTGCGGCAGGGCCGGGACAGGTTCCGGCGTCGGGATCTCCGGAGCCTGCTCAGCCTGCCCGGGTCGGTCGACCATCGGCGCGGGCGCGTGGTCCGAGACCGGTGCCGGGTCGGCGGGACCGTGAGCGAGGAGGGTGCCGCCGAGGAAGGCCAGGGCGGGCCAGCCGGCGACGAGGATGCGCAGCCAGGCCGGAACGTGGTCAAGGTCGAGGAGCCCGGCGGTCGCGATGTTCGCGCCGAGGGAGGCGACCAGGGCGACCAGGAACCACAGCCACGCAAGCCCTGAGCGGTCGGTGCGCAGCCGGCGCCACACCGCGACCAAGAGCAGGTCGACGGAGACGGGGTAGGCCCATGCCTTCCAGCCGGTCTGTCCGGCCGCCTCGGCAAGATCGTGCAGGTGGGCGAAGGACAAGGCACCGGCGATCACGGCCTGGACGAGCACGGCGTCGATACGGATCGAGCGGAACACGGGCTCTTCACCTCCCCTTCGGGATCAGGGCTGCGGGGTGACCAGCGGCGGAAGGGTGGGCATCGGCGGCACCACCTGCCGGGCCGGCGGCCGGAACGGGGCCAGGAACGGCAGCTCCGGCGTCAGGTGCGCGAACTCCCGGCACACGGCCGCCGCTTCGGCCGGCGTGGTGTGCGGGGTGCGGATGCGGGACCAGCCACCGGAGGTGTCACCGGCCACCGCGACGCCGGGGCGGTCGGCCCTAATCGAGGTCGCCGCCATCACCGCGTCCGGGGCGATGTCCCCCAGACCCATCTCGGCGGTCTGCTTGTCGTTGACCCGGTGCACCACCCGGCCGGTGAGCTGGGCCCGCAGCGCGGTGGCGCCCCTGCCGAGGTCGGAGCCGAAGCGCTGCCCGCAGACCTCCAGGTAGATACCGACCGCGCGGGCCATCTGACCCAGGCGCACCAACTGCATGACCGTCCGGTCCCGAGCCGCCTCGTCCTTCTTCGAGGTGACCAGGAACAGCTCCGCCACCTCATCGATCAGGACGACCAGCGGCACCGGCCGCAGCTCCGCGGGCAGGTCCCACACGTCCGAGACCCCGTAGAGGGCAAGGAGGTCGAAGCGCTCGCCCATCTCCAGGACCAGGGCGTCGATCAGGCGGCCGGCCATGTCCGGGTCCGTGGCCAGGGCAGAGAGGCGGGGGGCGTAGCGGCTGTGCTCGACACCGCGCTTGCAGTCGATGCCGATCAACCCCACGGGGAGCTTGGCGAGGCCCTTGACCAGGTTGCGCTGGTAGACGGACTTGCCGGACAGCGTAGCCCCCAGGGTCAGCGCCATCGGCACCGCGCGGTAGTCCCGCTCGAAGACCGTGCCGTCCTCCCGCAGGGCCACCGGAACCGTGAGGCCGGACGGCTGTGCGGAGCGCGGCAGGCGGACCCGGCGAAGGACGTCGTAGCCCGTCATCCGCAGTTCCACGAAGCCGGGCCGGGTCTCGGACACGGTGACCGACTGGACCCCGAAGGCGTGGCGCAGCCGCTCGCAGGACGCGGCGACGTCGGCGGGCTCCAAGCCGGCGGGCAGGCGCAGGGTGATGCGCAGGCCGGTCGCGGTGGGGCGGACCCGGCGGACCTTCGGCGGCACGGGCCGGACCTCGCGGCGGGCAAGGTTGCGGGTCATGAAGGCCCGCAGCCCGGCCGGCTGCACGGTCAGCCCGCACACCTCCATCGTGGAGCGGTACGACCAGGTGAACCGGCCCCACGTCAGCGGCAAGCCCACCGTCGACCAGTACGCGCGCGGCGCCCGCTGCTTGGCGTAGCCGAGACCGCCGGCACCCGCCAGGGCGCCCGTGGCCTCCAGTAACAGCGTCAGGTCGCTCATGGTCAGGCCGCCGACGTGATCGCGACAGCGCGGAAGGAGATCCCGTGGCGCTTCTGGCCGTTGAACTCGTTCTCCCAGTCACGGGCCTTGAGGCCGACCACCCGCACCGGCATGCCCGGGGCCAGACCCTCGGGGAAGCCCGTCTCCGGAATGGTGACCTGGTAGAGGTTGCCCTCCCCCTCGTCCGAGACCAGCAGGCCCACGGTCGACAGGCCCGCACCGGTGTCCCGGTCCACGGCCCGCTCGCCGGTCTTCTTGTTCGCCATCTTCGGCTCCGGCGCGGTCGCCACGAACACGATGGCGGTCGAGAGGTCGATCTTGAACGACGGCATAGCTCACTCCTACGTCAGGGCGTGGGGAGCAGACTCCCCACGAGCGAGCAGCTTGTATATCCAAGCCGTGTCATAACCGTAGGGGTGTCAACTTGGATATGCAAGTAGGGAGTTCAAAAAGGGGACCCGAAGGTCCCCTTGGAACGCCTAGTCGATCATGGGATGTCGATGACGTACCGGAAGACGTGCCGGTCGCACGGCACGCGCGAGTCCAGCGCTTCAACCCTTCGGCCTGCGGAGGTGTGGGCGGTACGGAGCACGCGAGCCAGAGGCACACCTGGAGGGATCACGAGTGACTCTGCCTCTTCTGGTGTTGGCATGCGAATCTCAAGATCCTCAACGAACTGCGTGATGCGCTCCTTGATCGGCCCCTTGGGGTCCTCGATCACTCGGCTGACGCCGCCACGGATCTTGCGGGGCTCAGCGACTTCGGTGCCCGCGAACAGGTCAGCCGGGTAGTAGCCGTCCACAAGCTGCATTGGTTCGTCGTTCACGAAGAACGCGCGGCGCCGGACGATCACTTCCGTGCCTTCTGCGACCCCGAGCAAGGCCGCCATGTCCGCTGGGGCCGGCACCGACTCGACCGACAGGATGCGTTGCTCGGGGCGCAGGCCCTGGGCGGCAGCTTCTGCGTTGAAGTTGCTCACGCCCGTGTCGCGGCGCTTGCGGAAGTTCGCGCCCGTGGTGAGCATCTGCACGTTGGGTCGAGGGCGAACGAAGACGCCCCGACCCTGCTCGCTGACAAGGAGCCCATCAGCCTTGAGCAGAGCCAGCGCCTTGCGAACGGTCACTCGCGTCGTGGTGTACTGATCCTTCAGTTCGTTCTCTGACTTGAGCTTCTCGCCGGCGCGCAACTCCCCCGACAGGATGCGTGCACGCAGTTCATTGGCGATCTTCCGATACGGAGGAAGATCCTTCTCGGCCATTCAGGTCACCTCAGCTTGGCTATGCAAGCCAGCTTACGGGGCGTTGCCGACATACGTCATCCGGCGAAGCTCCAGCCTGTCCAGGCGTCGACCTGGATGGCGACCACGGGCCCGCTAGGCGGTGTCTCGACATACTGGCGGTACTTCTGTTGCAGCAGCGGAAGAGCCCTCTGGCGGCGTTCATCGTCCTCCCAGATCTCCGCCAACCCATCCGCGCGAGCCCACCAGAGCGCCGACCAGTCATCCGCATAGTGATCGACCAGGAGCGAGACGCGGGGGTTCTCAGCGATGTTCCGCAGCCGTCGCAGGTTTGTCGTGCGCTTGGGCTTGTGGTCGATCACGAAGTAGACCGTGTCGCCCTCTACGGCGAAGGTCACGGGAACCACATGCGGGGTCCCGGCCACGTCAACGGTCGCGAGCCGAGCGACGGAAGCTCCGACGAATCGCTCCCGGGAATCAACGGCGGAGAGGCTCATGAGGTCAACGTACCCACCTGGCTAGGGCTACCTCTGGCTATCGTCCATCCAGTTGCGCTGGTCGCGGGCGACCGTGTAGATCGCCTCGACCTGGTCGGGGCGAAGCACACCAGCGAGCGGGGCGAAGTCGGCGAGTCCCCGTTCACGTATGGCTCGCACGTCTTGGAGCGATCGCTCTACCCGCAGGCTCGACGGCTTCACGAAGACGAGTAGGGGCTTCACCGCGACGGGAAACCCACAGCCACGTTCCAGGGTCCGGGATGCTCGCGCGGCTTCAGCGCGGCTCTTCCCTAGGTAGGGACGTGCGGGTCCGTGGTTGACCTTCACCACGTTGTCCCCCACCCAGATGTCCATGCCAGTGTGGTTCTTCGTGTTGATCGTGAACACCCCTCCAGGACCGATCAACAGGTGATCGATGTCCTGCGTGGGCGTGACCATGATCGAGTGCAGGGAGCGCCAGCCATGCCGGCCGAGCCGCTTCAGCTCCCGCCCTACGATGCGTTCGCCCGCGTATCCCGTTCGCCACGATGCGTCGTCCGTCGCCCGGCCCAGGGACCAGGCGATGAGGCGGCCGAAGACGCTGGGAGAGCGACCCTTGATCTCACGGCGGAGGGAGAAGCCCGGGGGATTGCCCGCCAGGTCGTACTTGGGGGGAAGGCTGGGCAAGCTGACATCCGAGGAGCTTCCCGTGGGGACCGTCACGGGGGTTGAGGGACGTATGAGGTACGGCGCGAGCGCCTCCAGCGCAGCCTCGCGGAGTACAGGAACTTTGACCTCGATGTGCCCCGTCTTCCGGTCGAACCACGCCACCGTAGAACCGTCCGGCCTGTTGACGTACAGCCGGTCGTGACCGTGACGCTTCCACGCCGAGACCTTCAGCTCATCCATGCTCCGCCCCCGGCAGCCGTGTGATCCATCCCCATGGCAGCAGGCAGTACTTCAGCCTCGCAAGGATGCCCAACCGGCCAGCCGCGAGCGGAAGCTGTTACAGGTTTCTCTACCTCATCAAGCCCCGGCTGCGCTCCGCTCCGCCGGGCGCGCTTCCCGGCTCCGCTCCGGGCGACGCTCCTGCCTTCGGCCCGCTCCGCCCGCGCTGCGCCGACGCGCGCCCACATGTGGATAGGGCCGGAAGCCATGAGTCGATCACCGCATATAGCGGCCCGCGGTCAAAGACGATGCCTCCGGCGGGGGATCGGCCGGCACCGGGATGGAGGGGGCGCCGTCGCCGACCGCGGGCACGTTGGGGCGTGCGTGGGGTGCTCCCATCCCGTCCACCGCCGACCCAGGCAGAGCCGAGCAGACGCGGCCCAGGGCGTCCAGGTCGTTCGTACAGTGGCGCGCTCCACCTGGACGCCCTGAACCACGCCCGCTCCACGGTGTGTGGGTCGACGGCGGACGGGATGGGAGCTAGGCAGAGTGGTGGGCTGAGCCAGCCCTCATCTTCCAGTGACGCAGGTCGTGGAAGTCTTCGATGCCCTCTGTGCCGGGTTGTCCTCGATATGCGTTGCTGACGAACATCGCGGTACGTACTTGATTGGCGCAGCGTTGGGCGCTTTGATACGTAACGCCATTACACCGATACCGTCCTGTGCGGATGTCGTGGGCCATATCGAGGAGGTGGGCGCGAAGTTGGTTCGCTTCCTCGAACGTGGCTTCCGGAAAGACAGCAGCTTGGCCACCAGCTCCATGCGGGCGCCGAGGAGCTTCACGGAGCATGACACTCAGAGGATCGGTACGGGGCAGACGGTCTGCAAGGCTGTTGGCGACAAGATCCGACACCTGGAAACGGACAAGCTGCTCGGTAGGCATGCACCCATCCTTGCCGGATCGGTCTCCGTCTGTGGGGACTTGGCACAAGTGACAGCCTTCTTAGTCGGTCGTCGGGCAGACGTTGCGGCCGGATCTGTCAAGAGGGCATTCGGTACCTGACATCAACGGATGACACCAACAACCACGGACTTCCATGGTCAGCGCCGGACTTCAGCGCGCCGTCGACCGAGGAGCCCAAGTGGTCGAGCGAGGTAGCAACAGCCCCATGATCGACCTGATAAGGATGAGGCCAGGAAGCACACTCCTGACCTCATCCTTGCGTCAGATCCAAATGGACCACGCTCCAGCGACCGTCGCGAGCACCAGGCCAGCACCAGCCAGCCAAGCCGGCCCGCGTAGGTCGTCCATCGCTTGCTCCCACACGAGACGCTGCGTCCACTCGTAGCTGTACATGAGACGCCCCGCGTTGTACTTGGGCTCCCGTACGGCACGCATCGCCGCCGAGCGATCGGCGTGGGTGCCCTCTGGTGCCTGGATGATCGCGTCAATAGCGGTGAGGTCATTCACCAAGCGCCGGTAGTCACGGCGAAGGGAGACAGAACCCCAGATAACGGCCGCCAGCGGCAATAGACCGCCCAGGATGGTCACCAACGTCAAGGACAGCTTCATGACCTAGAACCCTAGAGTCTCGAAGCCGGGTTGCACGCCCCTATAGCCGGATCGGTCTGGTAGCAGTGCACAACCCAGGTCAGAGTGCTTCCTTGTTCATTCTGGGCACCCCACCCGACCTATGTACTGGAGGCAAGACACTCCACGGGAAGTTGATCCACTCGTCGGTGCGCTTCCAGACGTACTCGCACCGCACCAGCGAGTGGGACTTCTCGTAGACGACCGCGCTGCGCACCTCGGCGACGGTGTCGAGGCAGAAGTCCCGCACCAGCTTCAGCGTCTTGCCCGTGTCGGCGACGTCGTCCGTGATGAGGACCTTCTTGTCGGAGAAGTCGATGACGTTGGGGACGGGCGCGAGCATGACGGGCATCTCGAGCGTCGTGCCCACGCCGGTGTAGAACTCCACGTTCACGAGGTGGATGTTCTTGCAGTCCAGGGCGTAGGCCAGGCCGCCGGCGACGAAGACGCCGCCGCGGGCGATGGAGAGCACGACGTCGGGCTCGTAGCCGTCGTCGGCGACGGCCTGGGCCAGTTCCCGCACGGCGACGCCGAACTGCTCGTAGGTCAGGTTCTCCCGTACGTCACTCATGCTCGCGTCCTGCTCATACCTGGGTTCGGTGGAAGTTGAGGAAGGACCGGGAGGCGGTCGGCCCCCGCTGGCCCTGGTAACGGGACCCGTACCGCTCGCTGCCGTAGGGGTGCTCGGCGGGCGAGGTGAGCCGGAACATGCACAGCTGGCCGATCTTCATCCCCGGCCACAGCTTGATCGGCAGGGTGGCGAGATTGCTCAGCTCCAGCGTCACGTGCCCGGAGAACCCGGGGTCGATGAAGCCGGCGGTGGAGTGCGTGACGAGCCCGAGGCGCCCGAGCGAGCTCTTGCCCTCCAGCCGGGAGGCGAGATCGTCGGGCAGCGTGATGACCTCGTACGTGCTGGCCAGCACGAACTCGCCCGGGTGCAGGATGAACGGCTCGTCGCCCTCCGGCTCCACGAGCCGGGTCAGGTCGACCTGCTCGACGGAGGGGTCGATGTGCGGGTACCGGTGATTCTCGAACACCCGGAAGTAGCGGTCGAGGCGTACGTCGATGCTGGACGGCTGCACCATGGAGTCGTCGAAGGGATCGATCCGCACCCGCCCGGCGTCGATCTCGGCCCGGATGTCCTTGTCAGAGAGAAGCACGCCCCGAGGATACGCAAGGCGCGCGGAGCAGCGGAAACCGCCACCGCCCGCGCGCCAGGCCGGCTACTGCTCCTGCTCCTACCGCTTCCCCACGCTCACGCCCATGCTCACCGGCACGGCACTGCGCAGCCGCGCGCACCGCGGACACCGGACGAGCCGTCCGGGCCCGAGCCGCTCGGCCTGCTGCATCGGAAACGAGGCGGTGGTGAACACGTGCCCATCGGCACAGCGGAGGACGGTGCGATCCATCAAGTCCTTCAAGTCCCTTCCCCAGAAGCCGCGTCCGCCGGAATCCCTGGCGACAAAAGCCACATTACGGGACCAGGGCGACGGCACTCCAGGCGGCACTCCGCCCGCCCGCACCCTGCCCGGCGCGGCCCACCGTACGCCCCACACCCCTCCCCCGGCACACGCCTCGCAGGCCCCCGGCGACGGACGCCGGGGGCCTGCGATGGGGTACAGTGAGCGAGCGTTCCGACACCGGTTCCAACCGATTGCCGTATCACGCGGGTGTAGTTTAATGGTAGAACATCAGCTTCCCAAGCTGAGAGCGCGAGTTCGATTCTCGTCACCCGCTCCACAGCCAAGGCCCAGGTCACAGACCCGGGCCTTTTTGCTGTTCGACACCTCTCACTCGCCACGTGCCAGAACCTCGATCGCCCGGCTTCCCTGCCACGGACCGCCGTGCCCTCCTGACGGTGCGGTCGATCATCCCCGCGACCTCCTGCTGCCGTGCCTCCTCGGAGTGCTGGTAGCTGCCCGGCCCGGGTCATCGTTCGTGTCACCGCGGCCACGCCGGCCGTTCACTTGCCGCAGTACCTGGCATCGAGGTGCGCACCCATGCCACCACGCTCTACAACTCGATCTATCGTGCGGATGACCAAGCACTGGTCAATGCCCATGTCTGGGGCGTGAACGCCTAGGGCACTCCCGAAACCGCGACGCCGGTACGAGAAGGGTGACCATGGCACGGACCGAGTACTACGACGACCCAGCGGCACCGGAGCCGAACAGCCTGGTGGTTGCCGCGTCCGCTGTGGTCACCGACGACGAAGGGCGCGTACTCCTTCAACGTCGCAGGGACAACGATCTGTGGGCGCTACCTGGTGGCGGCATGGAGATGACCGACTCACTGCCAGGAACGGCCGTCCGCGAGGTGAAGGAAGAAACCGGACTGGACGTGGAGATCACCGGGCTCGTGGGCACTTACACCGACCCGCGCCACATCATCGCCTACTCGGACGGTGAGGTGCGCAGGCAGTTCAACGTCTGCTTCACCGCCCGTGTGGTCGGGGGCCGGCTCGCGATCTCGGACGAGTCAACGGAGCTGCGGTTCGTCCAGCCGCAGGAGATCGATCAGCTGCCGATGCACCACACGCAACGCCTCCGGATCCGCCACTTCCTGGAGCACCGTGAGCGGCCCTACCTCGGCTGATCGGCTGGGGCGGAGCCCTTTTGACAGGGACAGTGATGGTCGTGCGATCTGTGCCGCGCGAGTTCGATTCTCGTCACCCGCTCCATGAAGAAGGCCCAGGTCGATGACCTGGGCCCTCAGTCGTCTCAAGGCGTCGCGGCTCAGACCTTCTCGGCGTTCAGGCGCGGATGGTCGGCGGTGAGCAGCGCGATGTCTTCCACGTCCGAAGTCAGAATCGTCACCCGGCCGGGATGCTGCAGGGCGGTCGCGCACAACATGGCGTCGATGGCGTACTTGTGGCCGTGCAGCCCCGCTGCCCGCAGCAAGGCGGCAGCGGATTGCGCGACAGGTTGGCTCACGGGCTCGACACTCAGGCGGGACAGGGTCCACTTCAGTGCGGCGTCGTTGATCTTCGGATGGATCACCTCGACCAACACGGCCGCCGAGGTGATGACGGGCATGTCCGCGTCACGAGCCGCCGTCAGCCACTCGTGGATTTCCCGATCCCGCTGTACGGCCTTTGCCAGGCCCTCGCTGTCCAGAACCAGGACACCACTCACGCGGCCACCCCTGCGTCCGTGGCGCCTCCAGTGAGCCGGGCACGCTTGGCCGCCACCGCCTCGGGGTCGGCCGGACCGTGCACCTTGTCGAAGTCCGCGATCAACTCGTCCAGGTTGTCGCGCTCGATCTGCCGCTGGGCCGCCTTCTCCAGGTAGGCCGAGACACCTCGCTTGCCGACCCGCTCACGGATGGCCTGAAGAGTTCCGGCGGTCAAGGTGACGGAGATGCCGCTGGTGGGGCCGTCGCCGGGCGGGAAGTCAACGTCGTCGTCAGTCACACTCCGAGTATGCCATTTAAAGTGGCATAGCGGGGTGCGAGTGCGCGAGTCGGCTCTGATCGGCCTGCCGTAGTCGCAACCCCGGGGGCGAGGTGCCGTGGTGATCGAAATGTTGTCGTGGGACGTACAACCGTGAACCGGTGCTCGCTGTCCCACTGTTGCCCATGTGGAGAGGGACTTCGGCCGGGGCGTTCGTGCGCTCGGTGTGGGCTTGTAGGGGTGGGAAGGACGGCTTGGGGATGGGGAAGGCGATGTGGAGAGTGCTGGTGGCCGCGGGGGCGGTGGCTGTGTTCTCGGGGGTGGGTGCGGTGCCGGCCGGGGCGGCCGAGGGTGGGGTTTCCTTCAGTCGGGTCTCGGTGAACGGTGGGAAGGCGATCGTGGTCGGGGTCAAGGAGGAGGTCGAGGTGCGGGCGGCCTTCCGGATGACGACCAAACTCAGGTACGACGGGGGGCCGATGGTGTTCCCCTGGCGAGGGAGCGGCGTCGGTGGGCTGTACAACACCGTGATCACCAGCGACTGCAAGGTGGTGGACAGGGCGAACGGCGTCTGCGACTTCGACGAATGGCTGTACATCGACCCGCGGCACATCGACTTCGGGAACGAGGACGCCGGGACCTGGAAGGCTGTCGGTCAGGTCTTCCTCGCCGGTGACGCCTACGACATCGACGACCTGCACATCCCCCTGCAGCTGAAGCGGGCCACCCGCCTCACCGTCAACGCCTCGCCGGAGCCGGTCGTGGCCGGGAAGACGATCACCGTGACCGGCGGGGTCACGCGGGCGAACTGGGACACCCACACGTACCAGGGGTACGGGGGTCGCACGGTGTACCTGCAGTTCAAGGCGGCGGGCGCTGCCTCGTACACGACGGTCAAGAAGGTGATGTCGAGCAGCTCGGGGGCGCTCAAGACCACGGTGAAGGCCACCCGGCCGGGGACGTGGCGGTGGACGTACTACGGGAACACCACCTCCGGGGCCAAGTCGTCGACCGGGGACTACGTCGCCCTGCGATAGGGCAGCGGTGTTTCGCGGACCGTGAGCGGGCCTATGGCCGCGTCCAGTTCCGGGTCCGTGAGAGGGCCCGCGGTGGGTAGGCCCGCCCAGCGGTCCAGCTCTCGGAGGCGCTCCACCGGGACGTGGTAGACGGTGAAGAAGTGGGCCATGAGGGCGAAGACCCCGAAGTCGTCGCCCATCTCCCGCATCGCCCACCGCGCAGCCTCGGAGGGCGG
This sequence comes from Streptomyces sp. NPDC048182, assembly GCF_043202555.1. NCBI lineage: Bacteria > Bacillati > Actinomycetota > Actinomycetes > Kitasatosporales > Streptomycetaceae > Streptomyces > Streptomyces sp. NPDC048182. The sequence goes on from NZ_JBIDAQ010000002.1 coordinate 270,513, forward strand.
GCGGCCCTCCTCGGCGAGTCGGCGCAGGCCGGCCGGGATCGCCGAACGGTCGGTCATGTGTTCGCTGCCCACAGCGCGAAGGGTTCCCGTGTGTCCTGGAATCACTCGCCCGGCAGCGGTCTCCAGAACGTGACCAGGCCGGTCGGCTAGCCTGAGCGGCCTACGGGGTGGTGAAGGGGGCCGGGTGCGGGACGTGGGCGGGGCGAGCGAGGTGTCCGGGAGGGTGGCGGCAAGTACGCGGAACCGGCCCGCCAAGGTGAGTGGGTTCCTCGCGCTGGCGGCCGTCGCCTTCCTCGGGAACTTCGCCACCGGGATCGCCTGGATCAACCCCGGTGTCTTCATCGGGTTCGCCGTGCTGTGCGCGCTGGCGGCCATACCGGTCGGGCACGTGGGGCGGTTCCGCGGGCGGCGCTTGGGCGGGGACGGGCGGGGGATCGCCCTGGCCGGGATCCTGACCGGCTGGCTGGTGCTGATCGTCTGCGCGCTCGCCGTGCTGGCGTTCGTCGGGCTCATCGCCGGGCTCGCGGTGCTCGGCGACCGGCTCTGACCGCCGGGTCGGGACCCCGCCCTGCGGGGCGTCCGGCGTGGCGGGCAGACTCTGGGCTGTAGTCACGTGCGTAACAACGGAGGGCGATTCGGGCATGATCACGCTGACCAAGGAAGACGGGCCCGCCGATCTGGACGGCGTCACGCACCTGTCCATCGGGGTTTCCTGGGATCCGACCGCCGGCAGCAGCGGCGGCGTGATGGGGAAGCTGCGGCGCAAGACCGGCACCGACCTCGATCTGATCGCCGTCGCGATGCAGGGCGGGGACCCGGTGCGGCTCGCCGGCCTCGACTCGCTCGACCCGATGGGGAACGGGTCGCTGCTGCACAGCGGCGACAACCAGACCGGGCACGGCGACGGGGACGACGAGACGGTGACCGTCGAGTTCGCCCGGCTGCCCGCGCCGATCACGTCGATCGTGTTCGTCGCCGCCGCCTACAAGAAGGGCAGTTCCTTCCAGAAGGCCCGCAACATCAGCTTCAAGGTGTACGACGCCACCGGGGGCAGCACCCAGCAGGTCGCCGACATCTGGCCCAGCCTGCTCAGCCAGGACAACGGGTGCGCGGTGGCCAAGGCCGTGCGGGTGGGCGGGACCTGGAAGCTGGAGGTCATCAACGAGACCGGGAAGGTCAAGCAGGGTGACGAGCACGCCCTGATGCGGTTCGCCGTCAGCAAGTAGGCAAGCAGACGCGAAGGCGCCGCCCGGCAGCGGGCGGCGCCTTCGCGTCGGGCCGTCAGGCGTCGGCGTTCGCCCTGCGGCGGCGGCTGACGAGCATCGTGGCGGCGCCGAGGACGAGGGCCGCGGCGGCTGCCAGGCCGGTCTTGGGGAGGGCGTCGCTCGCGCCGGTGTCGGCGAGGGCGCCGGTGGTGGAGGCGGTGGTGTCCGTCACCGGGGTCACCGGCGTCACCGGGGTGGTGGCGCTGCCGCCCTGCTCCGTGGCCGTGTTGCCGGTGCCGGGGCGGGGCGCGGGGGTCTCGGAGGCGCCGCCCGGGGTCGTCGTGCCGGGCGTGGTGGTGCCGGTCTTGGGCACGATCTGGAAGATCTGGCCGTCGAGGTCCGGGAAACCGCCGCAGGAGCCGTCCTCGTTGATGTAGTCGGCGCTGACGTTCGCGGCCCCCTGCCCGGCCGGGACGTCGGCGGCGGCCTTCAGGCGCAGCTTGACGTCGACCGAGCCCTTCGGCGCGAACGAGCCGACCGACGTGCCCTCAAGGCCATCGGCGTCGCGCCAGGTCGGGTCGGCGGCGGTGGACCACTCCAGGTCGAGGTAGGAGCCGAGGTCCTTGACGCCCTCGTCGTCGAAGGCGCTGACGAACACGTACGGGTAGACGGCGTCCAGCTTCTCGCCGGTGCCGTTGGTGACGCGGAGGGTGAAGGTCGTCGTACTCCCGCCGGTCACGCGGTCCGGCAGCCCGCTGACGCCGACGGTGAGCTTCGGCGCGGGGACGCAGTCGCCGCCCGGCTCCTCGCCTCCGCCGGCCTCGGCGTCCTCGAGCGCCTTCTTTGCGTCGTCCAGCGTGCCCTTGGCCTCGTCCCGCGCCTTCTGGAGCAGGCCGATCTTCCGGGACTGGGCGACGCGGGCGTCGTCGTGGGCGGTCTCCGCCTCGGTGACCCCGGCGTCGGCGGCCGTCTTCGCCTCCGCGGCCTCCTGGGCGGCCGTCTCGGCCTTGTCCAGTACGGTCTGCGCCGCCGCCTTGTCCTCGTCGGTCGTGGCGGCGTCCAGCTTCGCCTGCGCGTCGACGACGGCCTGGTCGGCCTCCGTCTTGGCCTGGGCGGCGGCGGCTGCGGTCTTCTTGGCGGCGATGACCGCGGCCGTGGTCGGGTACGTCTCCGCCTCCATGCCCTCCTTGAGGAGGGTGATGGCGTCGGCCACCGCGGTGACCGAGGCGTCGTACGCCTTCTGCGCGCGGTCGACGGCCTGCCGCAGCTCCTCGATGGTGGGCTTCGCCTCCTGCGTCCGCGCGGCCGGCTTCTCGTCGGCGAAGGCGGGTGCCGCCGAGAGGAGCAGGGCCGGGGCGGTCACCGCGGCGGCGACGGCGGTGGCGAGAACATGGCGCATCTTCACATGGACCCCTGATCGGGTGGCGGTACGGCGGCTGAAAGGTGTGGGGGCGTCGTGGTCGCGGGGTGGTCACGCGGTACGGCGCTCCGGTGATCGTATGACCTGCGTGATCCGGGCCACGGGCGGTGCTTGGCGCGGCCGGGGGCCATGCCGCCGGGGCAGGGGGACAAAGGGGCCGTGCGTGAACAGTTGCGCGCGTAGGCCGCACTCTTTCTGTGAGCCATCTCATCGCGCGCGACGGTTCCGCCGCGGCGGACGGTGTCGGCGTACCCCTTCCGTATGGTCCGCGGTCTGTAACGGACGCAGCCCCGTGCCGCCGCCCGGCATCCTCCCAAGTGGCCCCACTTCGAACGGGGTCGACGGGCGACGGCGTGAAGGCGGGGCGGACATGGCGCGGCACGCGGGTGGGCGGGGCTGGTACGGCAAGGTGCTCGGGGCGGCGCTCGGGGTGACGATGCTCGCCACCGGCGCCTCGGTGTGGACGGCGCAGGCCGGTCCCGCGGGCCGGTCCCCGGCGCCGACGGCGAGTGCGCGGGCCGGGTCCGAGAAGGCGGTGAAGCCGGTCGGGGTGACCATCGTGCACGCCTCCGACCAGGGCGCGCGGGGCGTCAACATCACCGTCGACGACGGCCCCGACCCCGTGTGGACGCCCCAAGTCCTGGACGTGCTGCGGGAGTACGGGGTCAAGGCCACCTTCTGCATGGTGGGGACGCAGGCGAAGGCGCACCCCGACCTCGTGAAGAAGGTCGTCGCGGAGGGGCATCGGCTGTGCGACCACACGGTGTCGCATGACACCGCCATGGACAAGAAGCCGCCGGCCTACCAGTCGCGGGAGATGCTCGACGCCGAGCGCATGATCACCGAGGCGTCCGGGGGTGTGCGGCCGATGTACTACCGGGCTCCCGGCGGGGCGTTCACGCCCTACAGCCGCAAGCTCGCCGCCTCCCGGGGCATGCGGCCCCTGGGCTGGAACGTCGACACCAAGGACTTCGAGCGGCCGGGCACGGACGCCATCGTCGCCACCGTCGAGCGGGAGCTGGCGGGCGGGCCGACGCTGCTCTTCCACGACGCGGGCGGCGACCGCTCCCAGACGGTGGCGGCGCTGCGGCGCGTGCTGCCGTGGCTGAAGGAGCAGGGGTGGACCTTCGGGTTCCCCGTCCGCTGAACCCGGTCCGGTCTGGTCCGGTCCGGGGCTAGACCAGCGCCCCGTCCGCCACCACGACCCGCAGCGCCGCCTCCGACCGGGAGCCGGGCTCCGCGACGTACGCCATCAGCACCTGGTCGTCCTGCCCCTCCCCGGGCACGACCAACTTCTCGTAGCCCAAGTCCAGTTCGCCCACCGCCGGATGGCGCAGCCGGTGCCGGCCCGTGCGCTTCTCGGCGACCGCCCGGTCCTCCCACAGGGCGACGAACCCGGGGCTGAGGCGGCGCAGTTCCAGCAGGACCGCGCAGAGCCGCGGCGCGTCCGGGTGCCGCCCGGACTCGGCCCGCAGCCCCGCGACCAGTTGCTCGCGCACGGCCTCCGCGTCGGCGTGCAACTGCTCGGCGGCGGGCTCCAGGAACATCATCAGGGCGAGGTTGCGCCGCTCCTCGGGGAGGCCGTCCAGCAGGGGCCACAGCCGGCCGAGCGCCCGGTTCCAGGCCAGGACGTCCAGGCCCTCGCCCAGGACCAGGGCCGGGGTGGGGTCCATGCCGTCGAGCAGGGCCCGCACCTGCGGCCTGACCCGCTGCCTCGGCGTCGGCGGGGGCACGCACGCCCCGCCCTCGGCGTGCGGACGCCGGGAGACGTTGTGCAGGTAGCGCCGCTCGTCGGCGGTCAGCCGCAGGGCCCCGGCGACCGCGTCGAGGATCTCCGCCGAGACCGCCGTCGCCCTGCCCTGCTCGATCCGGGTGTAGTAGTCCACGCTGACCCCGGCCAGCTGGGCCACCTCCTCGCGACGCAGGCCCCGCACCCGGCGCCGCCGGCCCGCGCCCTCGGGCAGCCCGAGTTCGGCGGGCGACAGGGCGCTCCGCCGCCCCTTGAGGAAGGGTCCGAGTTCGGAGTGCGCGTCCACCATGCGGCCCAGTATCACCCGGCGCCGGCCACCCGGTCCGGAATATCCGGTCCAGGGAATCGGGCCCCGATGAACCCGTCGGGTCCCGGTGACCCCGTCGAGTCTCGATGAACCCGTCGGATCCCCGTGCCCCCGTCCCCCGGGAGCCTGGTCCTGGTGGACCCCGGCTGGGCCGGATCTGGTTACCGGGCGCGCGGCGGCCGAGGGTGGGTGCCGTACGCGAACCCGCGAAGGAGGGCCCGTCATCATGAGGTACCGCACACTCGGCGGCAGCGGCATCCAGGTCAGTGAGTTCACCCTCGGCGCGATGATGCTCGGCGCCTGGGGGACCGCCGACCACGGCGAGGCCGTGCGCATCGTGCACACCGCGCTGGAAGCCGGGATCAACACCGTCGACACCGCCGACATGTACGCGGCCGGCGAGTCCGAGGAGATCGTCGGCAAGGCCCTCAAGGGGCGACGCGACGACGTCGTCCTGGCGACCAAGTTCCACAACCCGATGGGCGAGGACCCCAACCGGCGGGGCAACTCCCGGCGCTGGATCACCCGGGCCGTGGAGGAGAGCCTGCGCCGCCTCGACACCGACTGGATCGACCTCTATCAGGTGCACCGGCCCGATCCCGAGACCGATCTGGAGGAGACCCTCTCGGCCCTCACCGACCTGGTCAGGGCCGGCAAGATCCGCGCCTACGGCACCTCCGCCTTCCCGGCCTCCGAGCTGGTGGAGGCGCAGTGGACGGCCGAGCGGCGCGGCCTGGTGCGCCCGCGGAGCGAGCAGCCGCCGTACTCGATCCTGGCCCGGGGCATCGAGCGGGAGGTGCTGCCGGTGGCGGAAAGGCACGGGGTCGGGGTGCTCACCTGGTCGCCGCTGAGCGGCGGGTGGCTGTCGGGCCGGTACGGCGGCCCGGACGGGGCGGATCCGCGCACCTCGCGGCGGGGCAGCTCCGGCATGGTCGACGCCCTGTTCGACATGGACCTGCCCAGCAACCGGGCCAAGCTGGCCGCGGTCACCGAGCTGAGGAAGGTGGCGGCCGAGGCGGGCGTCACCCTGCCGGTCCTCGCCACGGCCTTCGTCCGCAGCCACCCGGCCGTCACCTCGGTCATCATCGGGCCGCGCACGATGGACCACCTGACCGGGCTCCTCGAGGGCGTCGACGTCACCCTCGACCCCGCCGTCCTGGACCGGGTCGACGAGGTGGTGCCGCCGGGCACGGACGTCACCCGCGACGTGACGTTCTACGAGCCGCCCGCGCTGACCGACGCCTCGCTGCGGAGGCGTCGGTGAGGGCGACGAGCGGACCGGCCGGCGCGACGGCCGGCCGGCAGTTCCTGCGCACGCGAGGTCGGTCAGTCGCGCGAGTCACAGGTACGGGGTATCGCCGAACCGGGCTCGCCGCCGCCCGCCGGAAGGACCTGGACGCTGTCCGAGGCGACCGAGAAGGCGTCACCCGACGCGGGATCCCACAGTGTCACCTCCCCGTCGACCACGCCGAAGGCGCCGTACACCTGCCGAGGATCCAGCCGATGCCCGTACAGCGGTAGATCGTGCGCGGGCACGACGGGAGACACGCAGACGGGTTCGGGTTCGGCACCGAAGTAGTGGTCGGGCACATGCCCCGCTCGCCACTGCTGTACGGCGGCCCGACCCGACGCCTCGGCGTGGTCCGCGACGATCCACGTCCAGGGCAGGACGAGAGCCGCGGATCCGATCAAGGCCAGAACCGGTATGAGCAGACGGAGGGTGTCGTCCCGGAAGAGGGACCTGCCGTAGCCCCACAGGGACAGGAGGAGAAGGGACAGCGCCGAGGCGGTGAGCACTATGTGCACCGAGGCGACGAGTTGCCAGACCTTCGCGACGTCCATCTCCTCCGCTCTGACGTCGAATTGAGCCCCGTAGAAGGTGAAGAGCACCGGATCAAGACCGCCGAGCGTGGTCACCAGCACTGGCAGTACCGCTACGGCCGCTGCCGTCAAGAACGGCTTCCGGGCGCCCTCGAGGGCGACCAGTCGTCGAATACCGGGCGGGACGATCAGCAGACCCGCCACGAGCAGGTGCACCCCCAGGGCTTCGGCGGGGCCGAGGACTCGGACCAGAACGAGGGTGCCGCTCAGAAACACTCCGCTGGTGACCAGTGCGGCGGCCCAGGGCGGCCACCCTCCTGGGCGCGCCAGCGGTCGCATCGCGATCGCGGACAACCGCGTCAGAAGGATGCACGCGGCCATCGCCGGGACCGCCGGCCACCACGGGCCCGAGGCGAGGGGAATGCCCATGGCACCCGCGGCCCAGCTCAGTGCCACTGCCGCCAGCACCGCGCATCGGCCTGGTACGGCACCGACCCTGGGCAATCGGTCGTGGGCGCCGCCATGCGGGAACGGTGGGCGCACCCGGCCGGTTCCGGCGAGGGCCTCGGCCTCCGCGCGCGAGCCGAAGACGACCGTTCCGGTGTCGTGGAACCCGAAACGCCGTTCTTGCGCGGACCACCATCGAGCCACGCGACCACTCTGCGGAACAGGTGGTTCATGGACGAACCAGTGAGGTTGTTGCTTGCGTTGCGCTCCGGACACCGACGCCGTGAGTGGCTGGAGGTCCAGGTGGGCGTCGTCCGCCACACGCATGACTGCTTCTGCGGCTCGCAGTTGGGGGTGGCGTCCGCCGTCGGGTGCCAGGGGAAGGATGAGGGTGTAGGTCGCTTTCAGATCGGTCCGGCCTTCCTCCCCTGCCTCCTGCGTCGCGGCGAGGATGTCCCAGCCCATCCTCGCGAACAGGTCGCGGGCCTCGCGGCGGTGCTCCTGGGTGCCGGTGAGCACCGCCTTCACCGTCGCGGTGAGGGTCGCCCCAAGGGGACCGTGCGCCGGGGCGGTCATGAGCCGGATCGGTATGTCGCCATGCGGGGACCCTAGGGGGCGTCACTGACAGCGACGTCGCACGCGTTCCGCGCGGCATCTCCGGGTCGTCGCCGATCCCGTACAAGGTGGCGTGGATCCTCGACGTGGCCGGCGCCAACGAGGCGCTCGTGGCGCGCGAGGGCAGCGGGGTGAGCGACGTCGCGGGGCTGCGCGGCAGGACGGTGGCCACGCCCTTCGCCTCGACCTCGCACTACAGCCTGCTCGCGGCGCTGGAGGCGGCCGGCGTGAAGCCGTCCGAGGTCAAGCTGGTCGACCTCCAGCCGCAGGCGATCCTCGCCGCCTGGCAGCGCGGGGACGTCGACGCGGCCTACGTCTGGCTGCCCACCCTGGACGAGCTGCGCAGGACCGGCACCGAGCTGACCAGCAGCAAGGAGATCGGCGCCGCCGGCAAGCCGACCCTCGACCTGGCCGTGGTCTCCGACGAGCTGATCGGCCGCGACCCGGCGGCGATCGCCGGCTGGCGCACGGCACAGGCCGAGGCGCTGCGGCTGCTGAAGTCCGACCCGGACGGGGCGGTGCGGGACGTCGCCGCCGAGCTGGGCATCAGCGCGGCGGACGCCAAGTCGCGGCTGGCGCAGGGGGTGTTCCTCACCCCCGAGCAGGTCGTCTCCGCCGACTGGCTGGGCGGCGAGGGCAGGCCGGGCAGGCTGCTGTCCTACGTCGGCGACACCGGCGCCTTCCTCGCCGGGCAGCGGCAGATCGACGCCGCGCCCTCGGCGGACGCCGTCCGCGATGCGTTCTACCTCAAGGGGCTGCCCGATGCCGTCAAGTGAGGCCCTGTGCAAGGGCAGTGGCCCCGACGCCATCCGGGTCGACCGCGTCGTCCACCGCTACGGGCGCGGCGGCGAGACGGTCACCGCCGTGGGGCCGGTCGATCTGAGCGTCCCCGCAGGGCAGTTCCTCGTCCTGGTCGGCGCCTCGGGCTGCGGCAAGAGCACGCTGCTGCGGCTGATCGCCGGCTTCGAGCGGCCCACCTGCGGCTCGGTGCGGGTCTCCGGCGCCGAGCCGCGGCCCGGCACCGCGGCCGGGGTGGTCTTCCAGTCGTCGCGCCTCTTCCCGTGGCGCAGCGTGCGCGGCAACGTCGACCTCGCGCTGCGGTACGCCGGTGTCGTGCGGGACGAACGGGGCGCGCGGCGGGCCGCGTTGCTGGCCCGGGTCGGCCCCTTGAGGGCACCGAGCGGCGGCGGACCTGGGAGATCTCCGGCGGGCAGCGCCAGCGCGTCGCCATCGCGCGGGCGCTGGACGCGCTGACCCGGGAGCGGCTCCAGGAGGACGTGCGCCGGGTCGCCGCGCAGACCGGGCGGACCACGGTGTTCGTGACCCACTCCGCCGAGGAGGCGGTGTTCCTCGGCTCCCGCATCGTCGTGCTGACCAAGGGGCCGGGAGCCGTCGCCCTGGACCTGCCGATCGGCCTGCCGCGCGGGGACGTCGACGGCGAGGAGCTGCGCGAGTCCGAGGAGTTCGCCGAGCTGCGGGCCGAGGTCGCGCACGCCGTGAAGAGCGCCGCCGCCGCCTGACCACCCCGACCACGAGACCCCGACCACGAGAAGGGACACCACCCCATGAGCCTGCTCGACCACCGCCCCACCACCCCCGCCACCGCCTCGATCCCCGTCGTCGAACTCGGCCCGCACTTCGGCGCGGAGATCCACGGCCTCGACCTCGCCCGCCTCGACCACCGCGTCATGCACCGCATCACGCTGCGCGGCGACGTGCCGGTGGGACCGGCGGGGCCAGTGGGACCGGCGGGGCCAGTGGGACCGGCGGGGCCGACGGGGCCGCGCGTGTGACTCGGAGTGCGGTGCCTACCGCCCGGAGGGCTGCGGCTCCGGGGGGCTGGAGACGTCGCCCGCCGGGTCCGGTGCGTCCGCTACGTCCGGTACGCCGGCCCGGCGGGCGCGCGGGCCGAGGAGGCTGACCGCGCCCGCCGCGAGGGCCGCCGCGAGCGGCACCAGGAGGCCCGCCCGGTAGCCGGCCAGCAGGCCCTCCGGGGTGCCGGCGTCCGTGGCGGCCACGCTCACCGCCGTGACGGCGGACAGCCCGAGGGCGGCGCCGAACTGGAAGGCCGTGTAGAGCAGCCCGCCCGCGAGGCCCTGCTCCTCCTCCGCGACGCCCTCGGTCGCGGTGATGGTCAGCGGGCCGTAGGCCAGGGCGAAGGCGAGGCCGAGGCAGAGCAGGCCCGGCAGCATCACCGCGTAGGACCAGTCGGGGCCGAGCGGCAGGAACAGGCCGTAGGCGAGGGCCGCGAGGAGCAGGCCGCCGGTGATGACCCGGGCGTTGCCGAAGCGGCGGACCAGGCGGGGGGTCAGGGTCGGGGAGAGGACCGCGTCGACGCCGACGACCAGCAGGGCGAGGCTGGTCCGGAGCGTCGTCCAGCCGCGCAGCTCCTGGAGGTAGAGCACCAGGAGGAACTGGAAGCCGAAGAAGCCGGCCGCGAACAGCAGCGCCGCGAGGTCGGCGCGCACCAGGGAGCCGGTACGCAGGATGCCGAGGCGCACCAGGGGTGTGGCGGCCCGGCGTTCGACGGCGGCGAAGACCGCGAGCAGCAGCAGCCCGGCGAGGACCGTGCCGGCGCTCACCGCGGCCCCGGTGTGGGCCGCGCGCTCCACGCCCAGCACGATCAGCACCAGGCCGGCGGTGACGGTGAGCGCGCCCGCCGCGTCCACCCGGGTGCCGGCGCGGTCGGGCCGCGCGGCGGCGGGGACCAGGGCGAGGGCGGCGGCGAGGACGACGGCGGAGAGCACGACCGGGGCGAAGAACACCCACCGCCAGTGCACGGCGGTGAGCAGCCCGCCGGCCACCAGGCCCACCGTGAAGCCGGCCGCCGAGGTGCCCGAGTAGACGAGCAGCGCCCGGTCGCGCTCGGGGCCCTCGGCGAAGCCGGTGGTGATGATCGACAGGCCCGCCGGGGTCATGAAGGCGGCGGCGACGCCGGTGGCGAACCGGGCCAGGATCAGCGTCCAGGGTTGGCTCGCGAAGCCGCCGAGGCCGGAGAAGAGCAGGAACACGGTGAGCCAGCCGACGAACATCCGGCGGCGCCCGAAGAGGTCCGCCGCGCGCCCGCCGAGCAGCATGAAACCGCCGTAGCCGAGCACGTAGGCGCTCATCACCCAGCCCAGCTCGCCGGTGGACAGGCCGAGGTCGGCGCGGATCGCGGGCAGGGCGACGTTGAGCATGGCGATGTCGATGCCTTCGAGGAAGATCGCGCCGCACAGGACGAGCAGGACCCCGCGCTGGTGCATGGTCGACTCCGTTCGGGAGGAGGGGCGTTGCCGGTGCCTCCAGCCTTCGCCGGGGTGCGCGGGGGAACAACGGCGAAGATCGCTACGTTCGGTCAGCCAGGCTTACCGATCCGGCGCACCGGTCTCTCACCGACCCTCGGAGGCACCCGTGGACCGCTCCGAGCTCGACTGCTTCCTCGTCCTCGCCGAGGAGCTGCACTTCGGCCGCACCGCCGACCGGCTGCGGCTGTCCCGGGCCCGGGTGAGCCAGCTGGTGCAGCGGATGGAGCGCCGGGTGGGGGCGCCGCTGTTCACCCGGACCAGCCGGCACGTGGCGCTGACCGAGCTGGGCGCGCGGCTGCGGGAGGAGCTCGCGCCGCACGTCCGGGGCGTCGACGAGGCGCTGGCCCGGGCGGCGGCGTCCGCGCGTGGTGCGCGGGGGCGCCTGTCGGTCGGGTTCTCCACGCCGCTGGCGGGCGAGCTGGCGATGCGGGCCGCGGAGCGGCTGCGCGAGCCGCACCCCGGGCTGACCGTGCAGGTCTGCGAGGTGCCGCTGACCGACCCGTACGGCATGCTGCGCCGCGGCGAGTACGACCTCCAGCTGACCGACTTCCCGGTGCGCGAGGACGACGTGGTGCGCGGCCCCACGCTGCTGGCCGAGGGCCGGGTGCTGGCCGTCGGCGCCTGGCACCCGCTGGCCGGGCGGCCCGCCGTGTCGCTGGACGAGCTGGCGCTCGCGGGCGTGCCGCTGCTGTCGGTCGAGGGGGACCTGCCGGGCTACTGGCTGGAGCACCGGCGCCCGGCCCGCGCCCCCGGCGGCCGGGAGATCGCCCGGGGGTCGGCCGTCACCAGCCTCCAGGAGGCGCTGACCCTCGTCGCGGCCGGCCGCGAGGCCCTGCTGACGGCCGCCCACACCGCCGACTACCAGGGGCGTCCCGGCGTCGCCTTCGTGCCGGTGACGGGCCTGCCGCCGCTCGGCTACGCCCTGATGTGGCGCTCCGGGGCGGCGAGCGGGGCGACGGAGCTGTACGGGGCGGCGGCGTCGGCGGCGGCCGGGGAACTGGGGCGGGCCGGGGAGCTGGAGCGGGCCGGGGAACTGGAGCCCGCCGGGCGTCCGGAGCGAGCCGGCGGGGGTGCCGGGGCGGCGCGGGTTCCGTCGGGCCGACGAGGGGACGCGGGGTCCCCGCGGGGCACTCGGGCCGGGTGAGGCCGAGCCAGCAGAAGGGAAGGAACCCCCATGACCGGCACCTGGTTCATCACCGGCACCTCCTCGGGCTTCGGGCGGCTGCTCACCGAACGCCTGCTGGCCCGCGGTGACCGCGTCGCCGCCACCTTCCGCCGCCCCGGCGCCCTGGACGACCTCGCCGCCGAGCACGGCGACCGCCTGTGGACGGCGCGGCTCGACGTCACCGAGGCGGGGCACGTGCGCCAGGTCGTCGACGGGGCCTTCGCCGCGCTCGGCCGGATCGACGTGGTCGTCAACAACGCCGGCTACGGCGTCTTCGCCGGGGTCGAGGAGGCGTCCGACGAGCAGATCCGGCGGGTGATCGACACCGACCTGCTCGGCTCCATGCATGTCGTGCGGGCCGCGCTGCCGCACCTGCGCGCCCAGGGCGGCGGCCGGATCCTCCAGGTGTCCACGGCGGGCGGTCAGACGACGTACCCGGGCTTCGGCTACTACCACGCCGCCAAGTGGGGCATCGAGGGGTTCGCCGAGACCGTGGCCCGCGAGGTGGCGCCGCTCGGCATCGCGCTGACCATCGTGGAGCCGGGCGCGACGCCCACCGGCTTCGGGGCCTCGCTGGACACGGCGCCGCCGCTGCCGGCGTACGCGGGCACCCCCTCGGCCGGCACCCGGCAGGGGCTGCTCGACGGCGGGTTCCCGCTGCCCAACAGCGCGGAGCGGATCGCGGACGCGATGATCCGGCTGGTCGACTCCGGCTCCACGCCGCTGCGGCTGCCGCTCGGGTCCGACACCTACGAGGACGTCCGCGCCTCCCTCGCCGCACGGCTCGCCGAGCACGAGGCGCAGCGGGAGGTCGCGTACTCGGTGGTGGCCGACGAGGCGGGGTGACGCGGTCGGGATGGCGCGCGGTGTGGGTCAGGACGGCACGGCCGCCGGGCCGACCAGTTCGCTCAGGACGTCCTCCATGGTGACGAAGCCCAGCACCGTGCCGGCCTCGCCGGTGACCGCGGCCAGGTGGCTGCCCTCGGCGCGCAGGGCGGTGAGGGTGTCGTCCAGCGGGGTGTCGACGCGGACCAGGGTGATCCGGTGCAGGGCCGCGCGCGGGAAGGGGCGGTCGCGGTCGGGGCGGCCCAGGGTGTCCTTGAGGTGCAGGTAGCCGAGGACGGTGCCGCCGGGTCCGGTGACCGGGAAGCGGGAGTAGCCCGCCTCGGCGGCCAGCCGCTCGAGGCCGGCCGGGGTGACGGTGTGCGGGGCGGTGCGCATCCGGGAGACCGGCACGAGGATCTCGCCGACCGGGCGGGTGCCCAGCTCCAGCGCGTCGCGCAGCCGCTCGCCGTCGGCCGGGGTGAGCAGCCCGGCCTCGCCGGCCTCCACCACCATGCGGGCCAGCTGGTCGTCGGTGAAGACGGCCGCGACCTCGTCCTTCGGCTCGACGCGCAGCAGCCGCAGCAGGGCGTTGGCGACGGCGTTGACGCCGAGGACGACCGGGCGGAGCGCCCGGGTGAGGGCGACCAGCGGGGGGCCGAGCACCAGCGCGGTGGCGGCCGGGGCGGCCAGCGCGATGTTCTTCGGGATCATCTCGCCGACCAGCATGTGCAGGTACGTCGCCAGGGTCAGGGCGAGCGCGAACGCGACCGGGTGCACCAGGGCCTCCGGCAGACGGGCGGCGGCGAAGGCGGGCTCCATCAGATGCGCGACGGCCGGCTCGGCGACCGCGCCGAGCACCAGCGAGGAGACGGTGATGCCCAGCTGGGCGGTGGCCATCACGGCGGACAGGTGCTCCAGGCCCCACAGGGTGGTCCGCGCCCGCCTGTCCCCGCCCTCGGCCCGCGGCTCGACCTGACTGCGCCGCACGGAGATCAGCGCGAACTCGCCACCGACGAAGAAGGCGTTGGTGAGGAGGGTCAGCGCGCCCAGGAGCAGCTGAACGGCGGTCATCGGGCGGCCTCCGGACGTGGGCGCTCGGTGGGGGCGAGGGGATCGGGGGGCGCGGGTGGCCCGGCGGAACCGGCCGGCACGCCGGGCCCGGCCGGTGCCGGGGTGGCCGAAGCCGGGGCCGGAGGGGTCAGGCGGATGCGGGAGGCCCGGTGGTGGTGCACGGACGTGACCTCCAGGTGCCAGCCCGCCAGGGTGAGCGTGTCCCCCGGGGACGGGATGCGGGACAGCTGGGCGGCGATCAGGCCGGCCAGGGTCTCGTACGGGCCCTCCGGCGCCGTGAGGCCGATGGACGTCAGGCGGTCGGGGCGCAGCGAGCCCTCGGCCTCCCAGGCGGCGTGGCCGTCCGGCCCGGCGGGGACGGGCCGGAGGTCGGGGACCTCCGCCGGGTCGTGCTCGTCGCGCACCTCGCCGACGACCTCCTCCACGATGTCCTCGACGGTCGCCACGCCCGCCGTGCCGCCGTACTCGTCGACGACGACGGCCATGGTGCGGCCGGCCCGCAGCCGCTCCAGGAGCCGGTCGGCGGGCAGGCTGGCGGGCACCAGGAGGGGCGGGGTGGCCAGCTCGGTGACCGGGGTGTGGGCGCGCCGCTCGGGCGGCAGGGCCAGCACGTCCCGGAGGTGCACGGTGCCCACGATCTCGTCCAGGCCGTCCCGGTGGACGGGGAAGCGGGACAGGCCGGTGGCGTGCGCCAGGTCCGCCGCGTCGGCGGCGGTGGCGTGGGCCGAAAGGGCCCGTACCGCCACGCGCGGGGTCATGACCTGGCGCGCGGTCAGCTCGGCCAGGTGCAGGGTGCGCACGAACAGCTCGGCGGAGTCGGCCGCCAGGGCGCCCTCGGCGGCCGAGTGCCGGGCCAGGGCGACCAGTTCGCCGGGCCCGCGCGCGGAGGCCAGCTCCTCGGCCGGCTCCAGGCCGAGGCGGCGCACGACGCGGTTCGCCGTGCCGTTCAGATGCCGGATGAGCGGCCCGAAGGCGGCGGTGAAGCCGCGCTGCGGACCGGCGACGGCCTTGGCGACGGCCAGCGGGCGGGAGATCGCCCAGTTCTTCGGGACCAGCTCGCCGACGACCATGAGGACGAGCGTGGAGACGGCCACGCCCAGCAGCGTCGCCGCCGTGGGCGCGGCGCCGCCGAGGCCGGCCGCGGTCAGCGGGCCGCGCAGCAGCGCCGCCAGCGACGGCTCGGCCAGCATGCCGATGACCAGGGAGGTGACGGTGATGCCGAGCTGGGCGCCGGAGAGCTGGAGGGTGAGGCCGCGCACGGCCTTCAGGGCACCCTCGGCGCCGCGCTCACCGGCCGCGGCGGCTCGCTCCAGGTCACCGCGCTCGACGGTGGTGAGGGCGAACTCGGCCGCGACGAACACGGCGCAGGCGAGGGTGAGCAGCAGGGCGGGCAGGAGGAGCAGGACGGTACTGGGAGGCTCCATCGGGGACGCGGACTCCTTCGGGAGAGGATTTCCCCCAGGGTAAAGGAAGAGCAAAGGAACCGTCCGCGGCTGTGGAAACCGCCCCGCCACCGATCGACCCCGCCATCGCCCCGCCACCGATCGACCCCGCCACCGCCCCGCCCCCCCTCAGGACGGGTCCGCCGGCTCGGCCGCCAGCAGGCTGTGGATCACCGGCCCGGCCGAGCCCCCGCCCGTGACGCCCTCCTCCACCACCACGGCTATCGCCACGTTGCCCCGGTGGGCGACCAGCCAGCCGTTGTTGTCCTGCTCCTCGGAGACCTCCGCCGTACCGGTCTTCGCGCCGACCTCGCCGGGCAGGTCGGCCAGCACGTGGGCGGTGCCGTCGGTGACCGTGGCGCGCAGCATGTCGCGCAGCTGCCCGACCACCCCCTCCGGCAGCGGACGCGTGCTCGTGCCGTCCTCCGTGCCCGGCGTGAGCGAGGGCTGGTGGAAGCGCCCGGAGACCGCCGTGGCCGTCACCGAGGCCATGATCAGCGGGTTGGCCTGGATCCGGCCCTGCCCGATCATCGAGGCCGCCTTCTCCGTCTCGTCCTTCGGCACCGGCACGGAGCCGTCGTAGGACGCGATGCCGGTGTGCCACTCCTGCCCGACGCCGAAGTAGGTGCGCGCGACCTGCCCCAGCTCGTCGTCGGCGAGCTTGCCGCGCAGGCTGATGAAGGCGGTGTTGCAGGACTCCGTGAAGTCCTTGCGGAAGGTGGCGCCGGGGTGCTCGGAGGTCTCCACGTTGTGGAACTCCTTGCCGACGACGAGCTGCTTCGGGCAGTCGACCACGTCGTCCGGCCGCACCGCCCCCTTCATCAGCAGGGCGGCGCTGGTGACGATCTTCCAGGTGGAGCCGGGCGCGTACGTGCCGGAGGCGGCGCGGTTGAAGCCGGTGGCCGGCGAGTTGGCCAGGGCGAGGACCTCGCCGTTGTCGACGCGCAGCGCGACGAGGGCCGCGTTCTTGCCGTCGGCCTCGCCCAGCGCCCGCTCGGCGGCGGTCTGCCAGCCGGCGTCCAGGGTGGTGCGCGCCGGCTCGTCGCCCTTCGCGGCGGCCCCGGCCTTCGCGCCGAACTCGGCCTCGGTGCGCCGCACCTCCCCGCTGGCGCGGTCCACCAGCTCGACCGCGCCCCGCGCCCCGCCCTCGCCGCCGGCCCCGTCCCCGGCCAGCCGGCCGAGGAGCGGCGCGAGGGACGGGTGCTCCTCGCCGGTGAGCGGGGTGCCCGCGCGGTCGGTGACCTCCGGCGCCGCCGCCTCCTCGCGGTCGAGGCGGAACTTCGCCGTGTCGCTCAGCCGCGGGTGCACCAGCGACAGCCGCCAGTCGACCTTCCAGCCGCCGTCGTCCTGCCGGCGCAGGGGCAGTTCGGAGGCGTACGTCCAGGTCCCGAGGCCGGTGATCGGCATCCGGGCGGTGAACGGGACCGCGAGGGCGCCGTCGCCTGCCTCCTTCGGTTCGGCCGCCGCGGTCAGGCGGGGCTTCTCGATGTCCAGGCCCGCGGTGAAGCTCTGGAGCACCTGCTCGGCCGTGCCCGGTCGGGTGGTCCGCCCCGCCGCGCTCGGCAGCCGCCCGGCGGCCCAGTCGGCGAGGAAGGCCCGCGCCTCGCGCATCGCCGCCGGGTCGGGCCCGTCGTCCCCGCCCGCGCCGCCCGCGAACGGCCCGACCCCGGCGGCGTACGCCCCGCCCGCCACCACCCCGAGCACGACGGCCACGGCGACCACGCCCCGCACGACGGGGCGGGACCTGCGGCGGGGGGAGGGGGAGAAGGTGCTGGTCTGCGGTGTCGTCGCCATGGGCGGGTCCTTTTCGGTGGGATGCGGGTCAGCGGGTGAAGAAGTCCAGGAGCGTGGTGGTGGCGTCCAGGGCCCGGCTGGTGCGGCCGAAGCCCTCCGGCGGCGTCATCGCCGAGCCCGGCCAGGTGTGCCCCGCGTCGTGCACGACGAGCAGCTGGACCGTGCCGGCCGGGGTGCCGGGAAGCCGCCAGGTGGTGCGGTCGTAGCCCCGCTCGGGGCTCGTACGGGGCGGGCCCGCCTCCCCGGCCGCCGCGAACGCCTGCGCGCTCGCCCGCGCCGACATCGTCGGCACGATCGGCTCCTTCGGGTCCGGCGGCGGCGACGGCAGCCCGGCCAGGGGGCGTACGGGGTCGTCGGCGCCGTAGACGATGAGGACGGGGACGCGCCCGGTCGGGCGCACGGCGTCCGCGCCGGTCGGGAGCTGGCCGGAGACGGAGGCCGCGCCGGCCAGCAGGCGGGGGCGGTCGGCGGCCAGGCGCAGGGCCATGGAGCCGCCGTTGGAGAAGCCGGCCGCGTAGACCCGCCGGGGGTCGGCCCGCTCGGTGCGCACCAGGTGGGCGACGAGCGCCTCGGCGAAGCGGACGTCGCGGGCGGGGTCGGGGCGCTGCGGGGTCTTGCGGGTGCCGGCGCCCCAGCCGTGGTCGAGGCCCTCGGGGTAGGCGACGAGCATGCCGCGCTTCCCGGCCGCCCGCTCCAGGCGGGTCTGCTCGCGCAGCTCAGCGGCGTCGGAGTTCCGGCCGTGGAAGGCGACGATCAGGGGGCGGGGGCCGTCGGGGGCGGTGGGGGGCCGGTGGAGGTGGTAGGTGCGGTCGATGCCGTCCACCCGGAGGTAGGCGGTGGTGGCCGCGGGCTCGGTGGCGTGGGCCGACGAGGGGGCGGGGGCGGCGGTGGGGCGGTCGGTGTCGCGGCCGGTGTCGGTGCTGCCGCAGCCCGTCAGGACCATGAGAGCGAGGGCGAGCGCCGCCAGGACACCGGTCCGGGTCCGGTGGGGGTGCGGGGAGTGGGAGGTGCGCATGCCGTAGAGCAGAGCAACGGCCACCCCGCTCTGTCCAAGATTGATATGGGTGTCGGATCGATCAATCACCGATATGATTGCTGATCGTGGACCTGGTGCGGCACCTGGAGTGCTTCGTGGCTGTTGCAGAAGAGTCACACTTCGGGCGTGCCGCGACCCGGCTCGGCATGGCGCAGCCACCGCTGTCCCAGCGCATCCAGCGCCTCGAACGGGAGCTGGGCGTCCGCCTCTTCGAGCGCAGCAGCCGCCGGGTGACGATCACCGAGGCGGGCACCCTGCTGCTCGGCGAGGCCCGAGAGCTGCTGGCCCGCGCCGAGTCCCTGCACGCCACCGCGCGCCGGGTCCGGGACGGCGAGACGGGCGTGCTGCGCGCCGCGCTGCCGCCCGACGTCTCCGGGGAGACCGTCGCCGCCCTGCTGGCCGACTTCGGCCGCCGGCACCCCGGCCGGGAACTCGAACTGGAGCTGCACGAGCTGTCCACCGCCGAGCAGCTCGCCGCCTTCGCCGCCCGCGAG
This sequence comes from Streptomyces sp. NPDC048182, assembly GCF_043202555.1. Taxonomy (NCBI): domain Bacteria; kingdom Bacillati; phylum Actinomycetota; class Actinomycetes; order Kitasatosporales; family Streptomycetaceae; genus Streptomyces; species Streptomyces sp. NPDC048182. Next base: position 289,192 of record NZ_JBIDAQ010000002.1, read on the forward strand.
CTGGACGTGGGCCTGCTCCACCACCCCTGCGACGTGACCGGCCTGGAGCTGGGCCCGGTGCTGCGCCGCGACCTCGGCGTGCTGCTGCCGCGCGGCGCGCCCGAGGCCCGCCTCGGCGAGGTGCCGCTCACCGCGCTCACCGGCTACGACCTGGTGCTCTTCCCCCGCTCCGGCGCCCCCGCGGTCTACGACGACCTGCTCACCGCCTGCGCCCGGGGCGGCTGGACCCCGTCCGCCGTCCGGCACGGGCAGGGCGCCAGCTTCGTGCGCGGCCTGGTGCTGTCGGCCGGCGCGGTCGCCCTCGGCCCGCACGACACCCGGCTCGCCACCGCGGGCGACCCGGAGTTGGTCTGGCGCCCGCTGGCCGGCGCCCCGCTGGCCTGGCGGCACTCGGCGGCCTGGCCCAGGGGGCGCGGGGACGCGGCCGTCGCCGCCTTCTCGGACGCCGCGACCCACGCCCTGCGCACCACGGCCGGCGCCCACGCCGACCCGCCGGCCCGGCCGCTGCATCTGCGTCCCGCCTCGGAGTTCTGGCTGTGACCCCGCCGCCCCTCGACCTCGCATCGGAGCCCGCCCCGTGACCGACACCCCCGGCCGTCTGCGGACGGCCTTCGCCGACGCCGGGGTCACCGGGTGGCTGCACGCCGTGGACATCGACACCGGTGCCCAGGTGGACGCCGGGGCGGACCGCACCGTTCCGACGGCCAGCGTGCACAAGCTGTGCGTGCTGGTGACGCTGCACGAGCTGGCGGCGCGCGGCGAGCTGGAGCTGACCGAGCGGATCGCCTGCCCGCCCGACGGGCGTACGCCGGGTCCGACCGGGCTCGCCGCGATGCTGGACCCGGTCGAGCTGTCGCTGCGTGACGCCGCGTTCCTGATGATGTCGGTCAGCGACAACACCGCCGCCGACCTGCTCCTGGACCGGGTCGGCCTGGACGCCGTGAACCGCACCTCGGCGCGGCTCGGCCTGACCGGGACGCGGGCGGTGCAGCGCTTCGGCGCGATGCTCGACGGCATGCGGGAGGACGCGGGGCCGGCCGGGGCGCGGGCGCTGGCCGACCCGCACGTCATCGCGCGGCTGCGCGCCCTCGACCCCGCCACCGCCGGCCACAGCACCCCGCGCGACATGACCCGGCTGCTCGGCGCGATCTGGCGGGACGAGGCGTGCCCCCCGGAGTACGGCGCCGCGATGCGCCGCATCCTGGGCCTCCAGGTCTGGCCGCACCGCCTCGCCGCCGGCTTCCCCTTCGACGACGTCCACGTGGCCGGCAAGACCGGCACCCTGCCGACGCTGCGGCACGAGGTCGGCGTGGTGGAGTACCCCGACGGCGGCCGGTACGCGGTGGCCGTCTTCACCCGTACGGCGCACACGGCGGCCACGCTGCCGCGGGCGGACGCGGTCATCGGCACGGCGGCCCGGATCGCGGTGGACGCGCTGCGGGCGGGCCGGTAGCCGACGGCCGAGCCGGACATATCAGGCGCTTTTAGGCCATCTCAGGTACATAATCGAAACCATGACCACGGCAACGCGCGAAGTGCTGGCCACTTCCTCCAACGGGCTCAACCTCTTCATCGCCTTCGTCCTCGGCATGATCGTCGTGTGCGCGCTGATCGGCGCGGTCTACTGGGGCATGCGCGTCATGGAGCGCGAGTCGGCCCGGCCGCGCGCCGAGGAGCAGCCGAAGCTCCCCCTCGGCGGCGCCGTGCGCGAGGAGCGGGAGTCCCGCGAACCCGACGAGATCCCGCTCAACAGCGACGGCAGCCCGCGGCTGATGCCGTACGAGCTCCGGCACTCCGGCAGCCGGCGCGGCGCGAGTCAGGCCCGCCACCGCTGGCTGCCGGGCGGCAGCGGCTCCTTCGGCAGCGGCGGCGCCGGACACCGGTAGGGCCCCCTCGCGGCCCTCGGCGGTCAGCGGCCGAGCCAGGCCGTGGTGTCCGGGCCGAGGCGGCCGTCCGCCAGCGGCGCGCTGGTCAGCAGGACCTCGCCGGCCGGCAGGTCGACCGGCTCGGCCGACAGGTTGGTGACGCAGCGCCAGGTGTCCGAGCGGTCGAACCGCAGGACCCCCGCCGGGGTGTCCGCCGCCCAGTGCAGCTCCTCGCCCGCCAGCAGCTTGCGGCGCAGGCGCAGGGCCGTGCGGTACAGCTCCAGGGTCGAGCCCTCCGCGCCGTCCTGCGCCTCGACGGCGTACGCGGCGAAGCCGGGCGGCTGCGGCAGCCAGGCGCCGGAGTCGCCGAAGCCGTACGACGGGCCCTCCGTGGTCCACGGCAGCGGCACCCGGCAGCCGTCGCGGCCCTTGCGTACGTGTCCGGTCTGCTCCCAGATCGGGTCCTGGAGCACCTCGGTGGGCAGGTCGGCCACCTCGGGCAGGCCCAGCTCCTCGCCCTGGTAGAGGTAGGCCGAGCCGGGCAGCGCCAGCATCAGCAGCGTCGCCGCGCGGGCCCGGCGCAGGCCGGCCTCGGCGTCGACGGCGGGCGCGTGGCCGCCGGCCAGGAGCCAGGCGTCGGTGTCGGTGCCCGGCGGGAGGACCAGGCGGGTGGCGTGCCGGACCACGTCGTGGTTGGAGAGCACCCAGGTCGCCGAGGCCCCGGCGGCGTGCGCGTCGGCGAGCGAGCCGGTGATGATCTCCCGCAGCCGCGCCGCGTCCCAGCCGCCCTGGAGGTACTCGAAGTTGAACGCCTGGCCCAGTTCGTCGGGCCGGGCGTACAGCGCGCGCCGGACGCCCGGCACCCACGCCTCGGCGACCGCCATCCGGGGCGGGGTGTAGGCGTCGAGGATCTTGCGCCAGTCGCGGTAGACCTCGTGCACGTCGTCCCGGTCGTAGAAGGGGTGGCTGCCGGCCGCGAGCCGGTCGAGGGCCTCGCTGCTGCTCAGCTCGGGGTCGCCGAGGTCGCGCAGTGGCTCGGCGAGGTCCTTGACCAGGGCGTGCGCCACGTCGACGCGGAAGCCGTCCACGCCCCGGTCCGACCAGAACCGCAGGGTGGTCCGGAAGTCGGCGCGGACCTGCTCGTTCGCCCAGTTCAGGTCGGGCTGCTCGGGGGTGAACAGGTGCAGGTACCACTGCCCGTCCGGCACCCGCTGCCAGGCGCTGCCGCCGAAGACGGACTGCCAGTCGGTGGGCGGCAGCTCGCCGTGCTCGCCGCGCCCGTCGCGGAAGACGTAGCGGTCGCGGGCCGGGGAGCCGGGCGCGGCGGCCAGCGCCTCGGCGAACCAGGCGTGCCGGTGCGAGGAGTGGTTCGGCACCAGGTCCACGATGACCTTCAGACCGAGCCGGTGGGCCTCGCGGGCGAGCGCGTCGAAGTCGTCCAGGGTGCCGAGGCGGGGGTCGACGTCACGGTAGTCGTCGACGTCGTAGCCGCCGTCGGCCAGCTCGGAGGGGTAGAACGGGCTGAGCCAGAGGGCGTCGACGCCGAGGGTGGCCAGGTGGGTGAGGCGCTGGGTGATGCCGCGCAGGTCACCGAGCCCGTCGCCGTCGGCGTCGGCGAAGCTGCGGGGGTAGATCTGGTAGATGACGGCCTGCCGCCACCAGTTGGGATCCTTCGAGGAGAGGTCGGGGGCGCTGTCGTTACTGCGTACGGTCACGCGGGCTGCTCCTTCGCGAGGCGTGCGTCGTGCGGGCGACACGTACAGTTCTGTCCCCGTCGCCGGAAAAGTGAACCCACGCGGCCGGGCGGCTCCGCCGTACGGCAGCCGTGCCGCGTGCTCTAGACGCCCTCCACGGCGGCCAGGTAGAGCCGTGCGTACCGCTCCACGTCCACGTCCAACGCCACGTCGACCAGGGCCTGTTCGCGGGTGCCCTCGTGGATCTCGGACTCGCCGGGGCGGGCGCGGCGGTCCACGATCGTCTGGCCGCGGGACGGGCCGGGGGCGAGGCAGACCTCGACGGGCAGCCGGCGGGTGGTCAGGCCGCCGGGGTCGGCGACGGCGCAGACCGCGCCGGCGTCGCCGAGGCCGCCGCCGGGGTCGGTCTCGTCGGTGGCGGGGCCGCGGTGGGCGAGCAGCTCGCCGGCGAGGCGGGCGCCGGGTTCGGCGGACGCCCGGAGCCGGCGTACGTCCGGGCCGGGGACGATCACGCGCCGGAAGACGTCCAGGCCGTACATGGTGATCGGCACCCCGGCGGTGAGCAGGATCGCGGCGGCCTCCGGGTCGTGCCAGACGTTGAACTCCGCGACCGGCGTCGCGTTGCCGACCTCCACCGCGCCGCCCATGAAGACGATCCGCTCGATGTTGCGGACCACCTCGGGGTGGGTGCGCAGCAGCAGCGCGATGTTGGTGGCCGGGGCGGTGGGGATCAGGGTGACCGGCGCCGGGGAGGCGAGGATCTCCCGGCGCAGCAGGGTCACCGCGTCCACGTCGGCGGGGGTGCGGGTGGGGGCGGGGAGGCCGAGGTCGCCCATGCCGTCCGCGCCGTGCACGTGCCGGGCGGTGCGCACCGCCTCGATCAGCGGGCGTTCGGCGCCCCGGGCCACGGGGACGCCGGGCGCGCCGGCCTGCTCCAGGACGGTCAGGGTGTTGCGGACCACGCCGTCGACGTCCGTGTTCCCGGCCACGCAGGTCACGGCCCGCAGGTCGAGTCCGGGGTGGCGGACGGCGAGCAGCAGTGCGAGGGCGTCGTCGATGCCGGTGTCGCAGTCGATGATCACGGGGGTGGGGCGCGGGGCGGTCGGGGCGGTCGACATGGGGCTCCTTCGGGGGCGGGGGCGGTGCGGGTGGCCTTGTGGGGGACGGTGCGGGTGCGTTGCCGGGGCTCTGCCCCGGGCCCCGCCAGGGGCCCCGCCAGGGGCTCCGCCCCTGGACCCCTGCCTGTGCCCACCCACCACCCGTTTGCGGTCGGACAGAGAAGTGGGCAAGAGAACAAGCGGACACCTCTCACTTGGCGTCGCGGTTGTACTGGGACATCGACCAGACGTACCCCAGCACCGTCAGGGCGACGCACCAGCCCAGGGCCAGCCAGCCGTTCGCGCCGATCTCCGTGCCGAGGAGCAGGCCGCGCAGGGTCTCGATGGCCGGGGTGAAGGGCTGGTACTCGGCGAACGGCCGGAACCAGCCCGGCATCGCGTCCAGCGGCACGAAGGTGCTGGACAGCAGGGGCAGCAGGATCAGCGGCATCGCGGTGTTGCTCGCGCCCTCGGCGTTCGGGCTGGACAGGCCCATGCCGACGGCGATCCAGGTGAGCGCGGTGGCGAAGAGCACGAGCAGTCCGAAGGCGGCGAGCCACTCGAGCGCGGTGGCGTCGGTCGAGCGGAAGCCGATGGCCACCGCGACCGCGCCGACCAGGACCAGGCTGGCCACCGACTGGAGCACGCTGCCGATGACATGCCCGATGATCACCGACCCGCGGTGGATCGCCATCGTGCGGAAGCGGGCGATGATGCCCTCGGTCATGTCGGTGCAGACGGAGACCGCGGTGCCGATGGTGGTGCTGCCGATGGTCATCAGCAGCAGGCCCGGCACCAGGAAGGCGACGTACGCCGAGCGGTCGGGTCTGCCGCCACCGATGCCCGCGCTCATCACGTCGCCGAAGACGTAGACGAAGAGCAGGAGCAGCATGATCGGGGTCAGCAGCAGGTTCAGCGTCATGGACGGGTAGCGCCGGGCGTGCAGCAGGTTGCGGCGCAGCATGGTGGACGAGTCGCGGACAGCGAGGGCGAGGGTGCTCATGCGAGCTGCTCCTTGGTGGTCTGGTGGGGGACGGCGGCGTCGCCGGTGAGGGCGAAGAAGACGTCGTCCAGGTCGGGGGTGTGCACGGTGAGTTCGTCGGCCTCGACGCCGGCCGCGTCCAGCCAGTCGAGGATCGAGCGGAGTTCGCGCTGGCTGCCCCCGCTGGGGAGCTGGAGCGCGAGCGCCTCGTCGTCGGGGAGCGCCTCGGTGAGCGCGGCGGCGGCGGAGCGGTAGGCGGCGGGGTCGGTGAAGCGGAGCCGGACGTGGCCGCCGGGCACGAGCCGCTTCAGCTCCCGCGCGGTGCCCTCGGCGGCGAGCACGCCGTCGTGCAGCACGGCGATGCGGTCGGCGAGCTGGTCGGCCTCCTCCAGGTACTGGGTGGTGAGGAAGACCGTCACCCCGTCGCCGACCAGCTCCTGGATGACGCCCCACATGGCGTGCCGGGAGCGGGGGTCGAGGCCGGTGGTCGGCTCGTCCAGGAAGATGATCCGCGGGCCGCCGACCAGGGTCATCGCCAGGTCGAGGCGGCGCTTCATGCCGCCGGAGTAGGTGGCGGCGGGCTTGCGCGCGGCCTCGGTCAGGTCGAAGCGCTCCAGCAGTTCGGCGGCGACGCGGCGGCCCTCGCGCCGGGAGAGGTGGTGCAGGTCCGCCATGAGGAGCATGTTCTCCTCGCCGGTGATCAGGCCGTCGACCGCGGAGAATTGCCCGGTGACGCCGATCGCCGCGCGCACCGCCTGCGGGTCGGCGGCGAGGTCGTGGCCGCCGACCCGGATCGCTCCGGCGTCGGCGGAGACCAGCGTGGAGAGGATCTTGACGGCGGTGGTCTTGCCGGCGCCGTTCGGGCCGAGCAGGGAGAAGATGGTGCCTTCCGGGACGGCGAGGTCGATGCCGTCGAGGACGGTCTTGTCGCCGTAGGACTTGCGCAGCCCGGTCGCCGCGATGGCCAGGTCGGTCACGGGAAGCTCCGTTTCGGGGTTCTCATTCGGGTTCTTGATCGGGGTTCTCGATCGGGGTTCTCAGAGGCTGCGGGCGGTGATGTCGCCGTGGCCGGTGGTGGCGTGGACGGTCAGGCCGGCGTCGGCGCCGTCGGCGTTCTTCAGGGCGTTGTCGACACGGCCGTACCGGGTGCCGGCGTCCAGGGCGGCGGAGACGCCGCGGGCCGCGCCGAGTGAGATGGAGCCCTGGCCGGTGCGCAGGGTGACCGCGCCCTCGCGGGCCTCGGTGACCTCGATGTCGCCGCGTCCGGTGCTGATCTCCGCGGACCCGCCCAGGCGGCCGACCAGGACGTCGCCGTCGTGCACGGCGAGGCGGAGGCCGGCGGCCTCGTCGATCTTGACCCGGCCGTACGCGCCCTCCACGGCGACGTCCCCGAGGCGTCCCACGCCGCGGAACTCGGCGGCGCCGGCCTTCGCCTCGACGCGGGAGCCGGCGGGCACCCGGACGGTCACCTCCACCGACCCCGAGTCGCCGAGGAGCCGGCGGGCCGGCGCGGGGGCCGCGACACGCAGGACGCCGTCGGCGCAGGCGACCTCGATCCGCTCGGCCGCCTTCACGTCCCGGCCCTTGCCGGCGTCGGCGGGGAGGACCTCGACGACGGTGTCGGCGCGGTCGGCGGCGATGAGGTTGACGCGTCCGGCGGGGAGGTCGAGGACGACGGTGACGGGGGCGGGGGTGGTGAAGGTGTGCATCGTGGGCTCCTTCTGAGTGCCTGAGCGCTTCGCTCTGCGTTTCCGACAACGCAAAAGCTACGTTGCGTTCACCAGTCCGGCAAGACACTTGTTGCGTTCTGCGGTTGAACTTGCAGCTCACTTAGGCTATTTCGTTGCGCTGAGCCTGAAGGGAACGCAACAGCCACCCCTGCGCTCGTTGCAATGGAATGAACATGAACGCTATGCTCGGCGCAGTTCGGACGACGAAGGAGATCACCGTGCCGGGAGGCAGGCTCACCCAGCAGGAACGGCGGCAGATCGCGCAGGGGCTGGCCGACGGCCACGCCTACGCGGAGATCGCCCGGCGCCTGGACCGACCGACCTCCACGGTCACCCGCGAGGTGCTGCGCAACGGCGGCCCCACCGCCTACCGCGCCGACCTCGCCCACCGCGCCACCGAGACCCGCACCCGGCGCGGCGGGAAGAGCCCGCGCGCGGCGGCGGAGGCCGAGCCGCAGCCCTACGGGCGGGACGCCGAGGAGGTGCGCGCCTTCGAGGAGGTGTTCACCACCGCGATGATGGCGTCCGGCATGTCCCGGATGACGGCCCAGGTGCAGGCCGCCCTCACCCTCGCCGACTCGGGCAGCATGACCTCCGCCGAACTGGTGGGGCACCTCAAGGTCAGCCCGGCGTCCGTCTCCAAGGCGATCACGTTCCTGGAGAGCCAGGGCATGGTCCGCCGGGAACGCGACGGCCGCCGGGAGCGCTATGTGGTCGACGACGACATCTGGTACCAGTCGATGATGTCCAGCATCCGCTCCATGACGGAGATCGTCAGGACCACCCGGCAGGGCGTCGGCGTCTTCGGCTCCGGCACCCCGGCCGGCGTCCGCCTGGAGAACATCGCCCGCTTCCTGGACTACCTCGCCGAGACCATGGCCCGGGCGGCCGACCAGGCCCGCGACATCCTGCACAGCAAGCCGGAGGGCGACGAACTCCAGACGGTCACCAGGGGACGCTAGAGGACGCTAGGGGACGTCGCTGTCGAAGCGGCGGCGGTGGGTGAGGACGTCGCGGGCGACCGCGTGGGCCGTGCGGCCCCGGGCGAAGGCGTCGGCGCGGAGGCGGGCGAGGGCCTCGTCGGCGCCGATGCCGAGCTGGGCCATGATCATGCCGACCGCCTGGTAGACCTCGTCGTGGTCGCCGGAGAGCCCGCTCAGCCAGCCGTCCTCCTCGCGCGGCAGCGCCATCAGGGCCAGGGTCAGCACGCCGGCCACCAGCCGGGCCGTGCCGAGCTGCCCCCGGGTGAGGCCGCCCGGGGTGTCGCGGTACAGGTCGAGGGTGCCGACGCACACCGTGTCGCTGCCCAGCGGCAGCGCGTACACCGCCTGCACGCCGACCGCGGTGGCCTGCTGGGCGAAGACCGGCCAGCGGTCCGCGTCGGCGCCCGAGGAGAGGTCCGAGGCGAGCACCGGCGCGCGCGCCGCGATAGCGCTCACACAGGGCCCGTCGCCGAGGGTGGCCTGGATCTCCGCCAGGCGGGAGGCCCGCTCGCCGCTCGCGCACAGCCGCACCGGCACGCTCTCGCCGCGCAGCGACGCGCTCGCGCCGCTCACCGGCAGCAGCCGGGGCGCCAGCCGGCACAGCCGCACCGGCACCTCGATGGGCGGCACGCCGCGCACCTCGGCGGCGATCAGCTCGGCGGGGCCGGGGCCGGCCGGGGAAGATCCGAAGTAGTCGCTGGGCCGCACACCCCACCGCCTCCTTCACACCTGCGGCCGACGCCCGAATACCCCGCGCCGAACGCGGGAAACCCCGACTTTCCGCGGCTACAGCGGCGGCGGCGCCGGGGCGGGGCCGAGGGTGGTCGTGCCCGGCGTCGTGCGGTGGCCCAGGCCCGTGCGGTACGCGTCGAGCGCCGCCTCCACCCGGCCGGTGCGGCGCAGCAGATCGCCCAGGAGGCGGCACAGGTCGGCCAGGTCGCCGGCCGCGCCCGCGCGCTCCAGGAGGCTGAGCGCGCGCACGTAGTGCTCCTCGGCGGTGTCGGTGTCGCGGGCGTCCTCGGCGATGATGCCGAGCAGCCGGTGCGCGCCGGCCGCGTGCACGGCGCCCCGCTCCGACGACAGGTCGTCCAGGACCTCCCGCAGCAGGGCCGCGGCCTCGTCCGACTTGCCGCGCCGGTGCAGCACGTCGGCCAGCTCCACGGCGACCTGGCTGCGGTAGAGGGCGGCGCGGGTGTCGGAGAGGATGCCGAGCGCCTCGCGCATCTCGTCCTCGGCGCGCGGGAGTTCACCGTTCTGGGCGCACACGTACCCGCGCATCCAGTGGCAGTTGGCCAGCTCGGTGCGCAGCCGCAGGCCGCGGTAGAGCTCGGCCGCCTTGGCCAGCGAGGCGTCCGCCTCGGCCAGCCGGCCCTCGGCGAGCAGGGTGCGGGCCACCGAGCGGTGCATGCGGGCCACCAGGGCCGGCTCGGCGACCCGCGGGGCGAGGGCGAGGGCCAGCTCGGCGGCCTGGGCGGCGCGGGCGTGCGCGCCCATGTCCATGTAGGGGCCGATGACGCTGGCGTAGAGCAGCAGCAGGGCGTCCGGGTCGTGCAGGCCGGCGCGGTTCAGCTCGTCGAGGGTGGACTCCAGGAGGTAGACGGCGTACCGGAGTTCGCCGGCCAGGTAGTGCGTGAGGGCGCGCCCGCGCAGCGCCGGGACGCGGGCCGGCAGCGGGGCGCCGGCCTCGGTCAGGCACGCCTCGGCACGCTCGAAGTGGCGCCGCCCCGCCGTCAGTTCCCCGGTCTCCACCGCGCACTCGCCGAGGCCGAGCAGCGCGGTCGCCCGCTCCTCGGCGAGGCCGTGGTCCTCGGCCTCCGCGAGCAGCTCCGCGTACTGCCGGGCGGCCGGTTCGGCGCCGCCGGCGGCGAGCGTGCGGTACGCCTCGGTGAGCCGCAGCCGCAGGTCGGTGGCGAGGCCGGCCGGGCGTCCGGTGGCCAGCTCCTCGTAGCCGACGCCGAGCCGTCCCGCGAGGTGCCGCAGCGCCTCGTCGGAGGGGCGGACGCGGCCGGCCTCCAGGGTGGAGATGTAGGCGGGCGTGTACGCCGGCTCCGCCAGCTGCCGCTGGGTCATCCCGCGCTCGGCGCGCAGCCGCTGCACCCGCCGTCCGATGGCCTCCCGGTCGTCCCGGCCGGCGTCTCGCTCCCCCACGGGCAACTCCCCCTGTGTCCCTTGCCGTTCGGCTGCGACGGCCCTAGGTTAAACCGCGGATTAAGCGCGCTTAACAGCTTCTGACACACTCCCCGCCCCTTCCCGCACTCCCGCCCTCCCGTGAAGGACCGCCGTGCCCGCACTCCCGCGCACCGCCGAGAGGTACGCCCGCGGCGTCGTCGCCGCCCTGGTCGCGGTCGGCGCCCTGCTCCTGGCCGCCAACGCGGGGCCCGCGCGGGCGGCGGAGGAGCATCCGGGCGGGGGCCGGACGGGGTGCGTGGCGGAGTGCGACGCCGGGTACGCCCCCTGACCGGATCCGTCATCATCCGGGCAGCGCCTTCCGCAGCGCCCGGTCCAGGCGGTCGGCCAGCTCCGCGTCGCTCGGCGGGTCGTCGGTGAACAGGGCGCCCAGTTCGGTGGTGAAGGTCTGGGTGAAGGCCCCGTACAGCGGGGTGCGGGGGCGCTGGACCGCCCGCTGGAGCGCGGGCAGCAGGGTGCCGGTCGCGTAGGCCGGGCGGCCGGCGCGGTCGCGGGGCATCCCGCCGGCGCCCTCCCCGCCGGGCGGCGCGGCGGAGGCGGCGGGGCCGACCGGGCAGGCCACCGTGTCGTCGGTGTAGGCGGAGGTACGGGTCGCCGCGAACCCGGCGTCGAGCAGGCAGCGCTCGCTCTCCCGCCCGGTGAGGTAGGCGATCAGCTGGGCCGCCTTCGCCGGCCGCCGGGACGCCTCGGCGACCGCGAGGTTCTGGCCGCCGAGCACCGCCCGGCCGGGCAGCGCGGTCACCCCGAGCCGGTCGTCCGGCAGCGCCTGGTGGAGCGCGGGGTAGGCGTACGGCCAGTGCCGCAGGAAGGCGGTGCGGCCGGCCGCGAAGTCGGCGAGGGAGGCCGCCTCGTCGGAGTGCGTCGCGTCGGCGAGCAGCGTGGAGGCGGCGGTGCGGCGGCGCAGTTCGGCGATGCCCGGCAGGAGGTCGGCCGCGGTGGCCGCGTAGTGGCCGTCGGCGTCGGTGAGCGCGAGGCCGGGGGAGACCGAGGTGAAGGCTTCCATGGCGTTGACCGTGCGGCCCTCGTAGGCGGCGAGCTGCGTCGTCCAGCCCCGTTCGTAGCCGGGGGGCCGGTGGTCGTCGAGGATGTTGACCAGCCGCTCCAGCTCCGGCCAGTCAAGTCCGCTGCCGAGGTCGGGGTCGCGCACGCCGGCCTGGCGCAGGTGGTCGCGCCGGTAGTAGAGCAGCCCGGCGTCGCTGTTGAAGGGCGCCGCGTAGACGTGGCCGTCCCAGCGGGCGGTGCTGGCCACGGGGGCGATGACGTCGTCGTCCAGCAGACCGGCGGGCAGCGGGCCGATCAGCCCGGCGGCGGCGAACTCCGGTACCCAGGTGACGTCGAGGTTGACCACGTCGTAGGCGGCGCTGCCGGACTGCAGGGCGCCGAGCAGCTGGCTGCGCTGCTCGTCGGCGCTGCCGGGCAGCTCCACGAGCCGGGCGCGGAAGCCGGTGCCCTCCTTCTCCTGCCCGGCGTTCCAGGCGTCGATCAGCCGCTGCCGCACCCCGTTCTTGCCGGTGACGTCCCGGCCGCTGGCGACGACGATGTCGCCGGGCACGTCGTCGCCGACGGCGGCACGGGAGACGGGCCCCCCGCCGCCGCAGGCGGTCAGCAGCAGCACCGGCACGACCAGCAGCATGACCAGCCGCCCCCGCCGGAGGCCGGCACCTCGCCGCCCCACCGCCGCACGACGTCGGGGCACCCGCTCAGTCAGCCGGCGCACGGGCCTGCCCAGTCCGGACCCCGACCCACCTCGCCGGCGCAACGACCCACCCGGCCCACCCGGTCCAGAAACCAGCCCACCCGGTCCGGGCCCCGGCCCACCACATCCAGACACAGGCCCACCCCCTCCCGGCACCCGCGCACCACGTCCGGGCACCGACCCACCTCGCCGACACACCGGCCCACCCGGCCCGGACACCAACCCGCCCGATCCAGAGACCAGCCCGCCCGATCCGGACACCAGCCCACCCCGTCCCGGCTCCGGCCCACCCGTCGGCGCACCGAGCCCACCCCGCCGCCCCTGCCGCGCCCCTGCCGCGCCCATGCACCCCGCCACCAGGTCAGGCGGACTCCCCAGCCCACCGGCCCGCCCCGCCGTCGCCGTCCCCGCATCAGCCCTCCCCCGTCCCCGTGCGGGCCACCTCGTCGTGCAGGGCGGCGCCCAGGTCGTCGTCGGCGTCCAGGCAGCGGCCGCCGCCGGCCGCGGAGATCCGGGCGTCCGGCTTGCCCGGGGCGCAGCCGCCGCCCTGGAGGGAGACCATCGTGACCGGCACGTCGCTCGCGCGGGCCAGGGCGAGGACGTCGGCGAGGCGGTCGCCGGCCAGCCGGTTCGCGTCCTCGTCGTCGGTGACGTAGACGATCAGGTCGGGACGCTCGTCGGCGTCGCCCCGGCGCTCCATGGTGTCGAGGGCGGCCCGCAGCGCGCCCGGTGGGTCGGACTCGGCGCCCCGCACCACGGCCGCCCGGCCGAGGGCGCGTTCGGCGTCGGCGCGGGGGTGGGAGCCGAACGGCAGCAGCGTGCGGTACGTGTCCCCGTCCCCATCGGCCCCGGTCCCGTAGACCGACCACACCGCGTACTCGTCCTCCTCGCCCAGCCCGCCGAGCGACTGCCGGAGCAGCCCGGGTCCGCCGCTCGGGCCCTCGAAGCGGCCGTTCATCGAACCGGAGCTGTCCAGCAGGAACAGCACCCGGCCGGGGCCGCCCGCCGCCCGGTAGTCCGCCAGCGCCGCCTCCATCGCGTCCCGCCCGGCGGACTCGGTCAGTGGCGCCGGGGCCCGCAGCACGGCCCCGCTCACGTCCTCGGGCGCCAGCAGCGCGCGGTCGCCGCCGGGGGCGCGGAACCCGGCGCGGGCGAACACCGCACGCCCGCCGGCGCCGGTCAGCCAGGCGCGGAACCCGTCGGCGGCGCGGTCGCGGGCGCCGGTGTCCCGGTCGGCGCCGCGCCAGCGCACCCGGGTGAACACCGGCTCGAGGCCCGGCACGTCACCCGGGTACTGCGCCATGCGCGGCGTGCGGCGGACGCTGTCGCAGCCGAGGCCGCTCTTCATCAGGAACTCCGGCACCAGGGCGGCGGTGCGGTCGTCCACCGCGTCGTCGTCGGGCAGCGCGCACAGCAGCTCCGCGGCGGTGGGGGAGGGCGGCGTCGCCTGGGCGACCCGGTCCTCGGCGCGGGCCGGGTCGCGCACGCCGGTGCCGGCCGGGGCGCCGTCGTCGGGGGTGCCGTACAGGCCGATGGTGGCGAGCAGGCCGGTGTCGGTGAACTCCGGGTCGGGGCGCCGTACTTCGGCCCCCGGGTGCCGGGCCCGCAGGGTGTCGATCATCCGGCCGAGCGGCGGTCCCGACCGTTCGTCCAGGGCGTCGGCGGCGATCTCCTGCGGCACGGCGAGCACGATCGGGGAGTACGCGAGCGGGTCGCCCACCACCTCGAGGGCCGCCACCGCGTCGGTGTCCTGGCCCCCCGCGACCCGGTCGGCGTCGGCGCGCGAGCCCGGTATCCACACGTCCGGCTGCGGGCCGACGTCGCGCTGCGGGTTGGTGTCGTCGTCGTGCGGCTCCTGCCAGGCGCCGGTCTGCCGGCGCAGCGCGGCGACGGCGTCGGCGGCGCCCGCGCCGTAGACGGTGATGCCGGTACGGCGGCAGCCGTCGCCGTCGGTGTTGTCCGCGGAGGTCAGATAGGCGTCGGCGGCGGCGCGCACGGTCGGCTCCAGGTCGGGGTCGGTGAGCACGCGCAGCTCCAGCGCGGGCCGGCAGGACGCCGCCGCGGAGTCCGCCCGCCCGGCGAGGCCGTAGGCGGCGAGGCCGAGGCCGGCGACGAGCAGGAGCAGCGCGGCGGCGGTCAGCAGGCGCCGCGCGGGGCGACCGGCCAGGTCGGGGACGGGCCGGTCGGGGGCGGACCGGTCGGGGACGCGCCGGTCGGGGACGCGGAGGATGCCTGGCCCGCGGCGGTCACCGCGCAGGCGGGCGGCGAGGGCCGCGAAGACGGCGGCCACGGTGCGCGGGGCGGTCCGTAAGCGCGCCGGGCGTCGCTCCGTGCCGGTGCCGGTGCCGGTGCCGGAGCCGGGGCCCGGAGGGGCGGGCCGGGGATCCGGGTGGCGGCGCCCGCCCGACGGGCCCGGCCCGGCGTGACCGGGGCGGCGGCCGTCGGCCCCCGGGTGCCGGGGCCGGCCCCCGCCCGGCGGCACGCGGGACTCGGTCCTGTGCCGCTCGCCGGGTCCGTGGCCCGGCCGCCGGCCCTCGTGCGCCGCGTGCCCGGACCGGCGCCCCTCCGCCCCGTGCCCGGGACGGTGCTGCCCCGCGCGACCGCGCCCACCGCTCTCCCGAGGCGCCCGGTCCCCGGCGCCTTCCGGCGCGGACCCCTCGCCCGCCGCCCCTTCCCCCCGCTCCTTCCGCCCGGCCGCGAGGAGCACGTCCTCCTCCGGCTCCCGCCGGCTCTGCGGTTCCCACGCGTCGCCCCGCACGGTCCGGTGCCCGGCGGCGGCCATCCCGGCCCGCAGGGCGTTCGCCAGCTCGCTGAACCACAGCTCCCCGCCCGCCTCAAGGAGCGGCACCAGCTCGGCGGTGAACGGCGTCGGCGTGCCCGGATCACCCGCGTCCGTACGGTGGTTGGCCTGCACGCTCATCAGCAGCAGCACCCGGCGCTTGTCGCGGAAGGTCTCCCACAGCCAGGCGGCGTTGCCGGCGAAGCAGCAGTCCAGGACGACGACGATGCGCCGGGCCGGGCTGGCCGCCAGCACCGCGAGGACCGTGGAGAACATCTCCGCGCCGGGGAACACCGCCTGCCCGCCCGCCACCACACTCGCGTTGCGCGTCTGCAGGAACAGCTCGTCGCCCGCGCTGGGGATCGCCCCGTGTCCGGCGAAGTACAGCAGCAGCACGCCGCCCGCCTCCTGCGCGGCGGTGCGCAGCGCCCGGCCGAAGGCGACCTGGTCGGGGGAGCGGCAGACCGTGACCTCCCGCGCGCCGAACACGCCGCCGCCGCGCAGCGCCTCGTCCATCCGGTCCAGGTTGCGCGCGACCGCGGGCAGGTCGCCGGGCACGCCGTACGGCGGCTCCGTGAGGTCGTACTCGGACACCCCGACAAGCAGCGCCCGGTTCACCCGCCCCCGCGGGTCGAAGCCGCTCACCGGCACCGCCCGGGGCCCGCCGTACCGATCCCGCCGGCCATCCGCCGGGCCCTACCGGTCGTCGAGGTTCACCGGGTCGACGCGGCCCACGGGCGGTTCGCCGTCCTCCACCCCGCTGCGGTTGGTCCGCCATGCCTCCACGGACCGCTTGACCTGGTCCAGCAGCTCGCGGAAGGCCACCGACGCCGCACCGCTCGCCATCGCCACGACGATCTCCATGCCGAGGCCCATCGGGGCGCCGGTCTCGTCGGTGCGGCGGCGCTGGTCGATGCGCAGCCGCCCGGAGCGGACCAGCTCGTCCAGCGGCTGCTCCCGCTCCAGCCATTTGTGCAGCGCGCCGATGTCGCTCTCGCTCGCGGTGCCGTCCAGTTGGACCCGGACACCCCGTGTCATCACACCGTCCCCCTCAGCCATGACACACCATCATGGCACCGCGCCCGCCCGCGCGGGAGGGGACGGTGCCGACCAGCACGTCGAGCGGGGTCAGTCCGTCAGCCGCCGTACCGCGAAGACCGTGGTGTCGTCGGCCAGCCGCCCCCGGCAGTGCCGCAGCGTGCCGTCCCTGACCAGGCGGACGAGCCGCCGCGGCGCCGCGCTCGGCGGGTCGGCGCGCACCGCGCGGTCCACGTCCTCGCCGTGCCGGTAGAAGCAGCCGGCGGAGTCCCGGGCCTCGGTCACCCCGTCGGTGACCATCAGCAGCGTCTCGTCGGCGCCGAGGGCGACGCGCCACACGGTGGCCGGCGAGCCGGGGGCGAGTTCGCCGAGACCCAGCGGGAGACCGCCGGTCACCGGCAGGGACCGTACGCCCCCCGGCCCGATCGCCAGCGGCGGCTCGTGGCCGTAGACCACCGCGTCCACCGCCTCGGGCAGGTCCGGGTGGAAGCCGATCAGCACGGCGGTGGCGAACCGGTCGCCGTCGGAGCGGCCGAGGGCGGCGGTGTAGGCGCGGTGGCGCTGCATCCGGATCTCCAGCCGCTCGGCGACCGCCGCGAGGTCGGGTTCGCGGTGCGCGGCCTCCCGGAACGTGCCGAGCAGCGCGGCGGCCGTCTCCACCGCGCCGAGCCCCTTGCCCTGCACGTCGCCGATGAGGACGCGGGTGCCGTGCGGGCCCGGCTGGATGTCGTAGAAGTCGCCGCCGACCCGGGCCTCGGTGTCCGCGGCGAGGTAGACGGCGGCGTGCTCCAGGCCGCCGAAGCCGGGCGGCAGCGGGCGCAGCACGGTGCGGCGGGTGGTGTCGGCGATGTCCCGCATGTGCAGCGCGTGCCGCTCGCCGCGCACCCGGACCGCGGCGGCCAGCACCGCGATGAGGCCGCCCAGGAAGACCAGGATGAGATTGGGCAGCCCGGTCTGCTCCTGGTACTGCCAGGTGGTGTCGGCCAGCACGAACACCACCAGGGCCAGCACCGCGAAGGCGGCCGTCGCCCCCACCCCGCACAGCGCCGCGGCGACGCCGGGCACCAGCACCGTCCAGGAGATGATCTGCGCGGCCTCGCTGGTGAGGTCGGCGACGGCGATGCCGATCAGCAGCAGCAGCGGCACCGCCCAGGCCACGCTGTGGCCGCCCACGCTGAGCAACTCGTTCCGGGCCGCGGGGTCGCGGTGCCCGGCGGCGCGCAGGAAGCGGGTCAGGGCGTCCTGGCGGCCGTAGACGCGGGCGAGGGCGCGGCGGCCGGGCGGGCGCGGGCCGCTCACCCTCCGCTCACCGTGCTGCTCACCGGCCTGCCGGCACGACCCGTCACGGGCCCCAGCGAAGCACGCGCCCCCGGGCCGCGCATCCCGGCGGGGCCCGACTTGCCGGACCTCCGCGCGGGGTGTGCCCTGGTAGGCGGGGGCGAGGTGAGAGGACTGCGCACATGGCTCACGCGATATCGAAGCCCGGCACGGCGTCCGGAACCACCGGGGCGACGACCGGGGCGGCGGGCCCGGGCGGCACGCCGCGCACCCCGCTGCCCGATGTCCTCAGCCCCCTCGCCCACCGCGTCGCGCGCTGGGCGGTCCCCCTCGGCATCGGCCTGGTCTACGGCTACTGGGCCGCCTCCATGCGCCGCCGCGGCGGCCCGATCACCGGCGAGAACGTCCTGTTCGGCTTCCTGACCGTGATCGCCTTCGTCGTCCTGCTCATCGCGACCCGCGCCCTCGCCGAACGCCTCCCGCGCGAGGGCCACGCGATCCTCCGCGCCGCCTTCGCGGGCGCCGCGATCGGCTTCCTCTACTCCCAGAGCAACCCGCCCCTGTTCACCTGCATCCTGATCTCGGTGCTGTCGGCGGGGGCGATCTGGGCGATCCTCTTCTACTACTACTACACACACGAGGACGCGGAGGGTAACCGCCTGCCCTGATCCCGCCCGCTCCACCGGGCCCCGCCCGAATGCCCCCGCCGGCTGGCGCGTCCACCCGTGGGGGCATTGCCTGGGAGGGTGCGTCATCGTTCCCGGAACACCGTGTCGGCCGTGCTGGTCGCCCTGGCCTGCCTGTTCGCGCCGTGCGGCGTGCTGGCGGGCTGGGCGGCGTACGGGCTGGCCGACACCGGTCGGTACGTCGCCACCATGGCGCCGCTGGCCGGTGACCCGGCGGTGCGGGAGGCGGTCGCGGACGCGGTGCGCGACGGGGTGCTGGCCGAGGTGGCCGCCGGGTCCCCGGCCGATACGGGCGCCGTCCCGCCGCTCGGCACCGTCGGCCCCTTCGTGCACGACGCGGCCCGCTCCTTCACCCGCACCGAGGCGTTCCGCGCGGGCTGGGAGGCCGGCAACCGGGCCGCCCACGACGCGGTGCTGCGCGCCCTGCGCGGCCACGGCGGCCCGGCCACCGTCGACCTGGCCGCCGTCACCGCGCCGGTCAAGCGGCAGCTCGTCCAGGAGCACGTGCCGCTCGCCGAGCGCATCCCGGTCCGGCACACCGCCGTCACCGTGCTGCCGGCCCGCGAGGTGGGGCGGCTGCGCCGGGGCTACCAGCTGCTCGACGTCGCCGCCTTCTGGCTGCCGCTCGCCTCCGTCGCCTTCGCCGTCACCGGCATCGCGGTCGCCGCCCGGCGCCGCGTCGCCCTGACGGCCGCCGGGCTCGGCACGGCCGCCGGCGGCGCGCTGCTCGCCCTCGCCGTCCTGCTCGGCCGCCGCCTCACCGTCGCCGCCCCGCCGGGCACGATCCCGGCCCCGGCGGCGGGCGCCGTCTACGACGCCCTGACCGCCACCCTGCGCACGGCGGCCTGGTGCCTGGTCGCCCTCGGCCTGACCGTCTCCCTGGCCACCTGGCTGACCTCCCGCCTCCGCCGCCCCCGGACCACGACGCCCCCGCAAACCGGTGGCCCGACGGGCCCCTGACGGCCTACCGTCCCCGTCCATGCGTACGACGACGACCCTGTGGCGCCCGACGGGCCCGGAGGAGCTGGCCCTGGTCGCGGCCTCGGACTGGACCGCCTGGCCGCCCCGCCTGCCCGAGCAGCCGATCTTCTACCCGGTCCTCAACGAGGACTACGCCGTCCGCATCGCCCGCGACTGGAACGTGCCGGCCTCCGGCGCGGGCTACGTCACGCGCTTCGAGGTCGACGCGGAGTTCCTGGCCCGCTACCCCGTACGGCAGGCCGGCGGCGAGACCATCCTGGAGCTGTGGGTCCCGGCGGAGGAGCTGGCGGAGTTCAACCGGCACATCGTGGGGCGCATCGAGGTGGTCCGGGAGTTCGGCGCGCAGGGCGAGGTGGCGGGGGCCGGCCCCCGCTGACCCCGACCTGCCCCGCGAGGAACGTCAGACGCCGATGTCCTCCCCGTCCGCCCGCCACACCGCGACGACCGCCGGGCGGACGATCCGGCCCGGCCCGTCCGGCCACGTGCTGGCCGGCTTCTCCACCGAGGCGCCGTCGACCTCGCCGGGATGCTGCACGGCGACCAGCACCCGCCGGTCCTGCACCAGCGGCCCGCAGGTCTCCGCGCCGGTCGGCACGGTCAGGAACTGCTTCAGCTCGCCGCGCCGGTCACCCCGGGTCGCCACGCCGAACAGCCCGTCGTGGGAGCCGAGCTGGCTGCCGTCGGTGGAGATCCACAGGTTGCCGTGCGGGTCGAAGGCCACGTTGTCCGGGCAGGAGATCGGGCTGACGTACTCCTTGGGGAAGCCCGCGAAGTACGTCGCCGGGTCCTTGGGATCGCCGGCGACGAGGAACAGCGACCAGGCGAAGGTGGTGCTCTGCGCCTCGTTCCAGCGCTCCGTCAGCTCGAGCACGTGCCCGTGCTTGTTGGCATTGCGCGGGTTGGCCTCGTCGGCCTTGGCGTTGGCGCCGACCCCGCGGTTGGTGTTGTTGGTCAGGGCCACGTAGACCTTGCCGGTGCGCGGGGAGGGCTCGATGTCCTCGGGCCGGTCCATCTTCGTCGCGCCGACCTTGTCGCCGGCCAGCCGCGTGAAGACGCACACCTCCTCGGCGCTCATGCCCTCGACGTGCGAGACGGCGCCGTGCGCGGTCGCGGTGACCAGCGGGATCCATCGCCCGCTGCCGTCGAACTCCCCGTCCCGCGGCGGCCTGCCGCTGCCGTCGACGTCCTCGGCCGGCGAGTCCCCGGTCAGCTCGGCGACATACAGCGTGCCCTCGTCGAGCAGCGTGAGGTTGTGCTCGCGCGCCGCCCGCCCGCTCCCGTGCCTCATCCGCTTGCTGCCGACGAACTTGTAGAAGTAGTCGAACCGCTCGTCGTCCCCGGTGTAGACGACCGGCCGCCCGTCGTCGGTGAGCCGCACGGTCGCGGCCTCGTGCTTGAACCGCCCGAGCGCGGTGTGCTTGCGGGGCGTCGACTCGGGGTCGTACGGATCGAACTCGACCACGTACCCGAACCGGTGCACCTCGTTCGGCTCCCGCGCGACGTCGAACCGCTTGTCGAACCGCTCCCACTTGCGCTCGGTCGCCCCGGTCCCGATCCCGTACCGCTTGTCCGTCGCCCGCCCCGCGTTGGCGAAGTACTGGTTGAAGTTCTCCTCGCCGTGCAGCGTGGTGCCCCACGGCGTCGTCCCCCCGGAGCAGTTGTTGAGCGTGCCGAGCACGCGCCGCCCGCTCCGGTCCACGGACGTCTTCACCAGCTCGGACCCGGCGGCCGGCCCCGTCAGCCGGAACTCGGTCGTCGCGGTGACCCGCCGGTTGAGGTGATGCCGCCGCACCGGCGTGAGCCGCCCGCTCCCCCGCTCCTCCTCGACCACGACCGCGGACAGCCCGTGCGCGGCCCAGGCGACCTCGACCTGCTCACGGGTCGGGTCGGCCGGGTCGTACCCGCGGAACATCAACACCTCGTCGGTGTACTCGTGGTTGGCGACCAGCACCTGCCGGTGCCGCTCCCCGGGCAGCGGCAGCAGCGCCAGGAAGTCGTTGTTGTACCCGAACTGCCCGGCCTGCGCCGCCGCGCTCTGCCGCTCCGGGTCGAAGGCGGGCGCCCCGCGCAGGATCGGCTCGCCCCACCGGATCACGACGTCCTGACGGTACCCCTCCGGTACGACCACGGCGTCCTGGGTGTTGGGCGCGACGGGCGTGAACCGCAGCCCGCGGGCGCCCTGCGGTTTCGGCGGCCTGCCGTGCGCGGCGGCGGGCGCCGCCTGAACCGCCCCCACCGCGCCGGCGACGGTCACGACGGCGGCGGCCCGCATCACCGAACGGCGGCTGAGCGCACCGGCGATGACGTCGCCGATGTACGCGTTGGCGCTGGTGTTGGGCACCTCGTGGAAACAGGCGTCACCGCACCGGAACCGGCAGGTCATGGCGGAACGGCCGCCGGGGTGCGACGGGGTGGCGATCAACGGCAGCGGCTTGCGCACGAGGTTCTCCCTTGGTGTGCCCTTGGCAATCCCTTGGTGTCAGCGCGACCGTAGGGCCGCACACATGCGGGAACCGGGCACTCCGGTGAACGCCGGGTGAACCCGTGAAAGCCGGAAGAGTCACCCTGCACAAGATCACAAGCCGGGGCCGCTAACCTTACGTGTCCGTCCTGGCCAGGGATCGACGGGCATCAACTCACGCGAAGGGTTGCGCACATGGGCATTCTCACTCTCCTGCGAAACGCGTTCAGCCGCTCACGCAGAGCGACCACCACGGAGGATGCGCCGCCCCAGCCGTCCACGCCACCGGCCCCCGCGGAGGAGCCCACGGCGTCGGCTCCCACCGCGTCGGCGCCCCCCTCCCCGGACCCCCACGTCCCGGACCCCCGCCCGGCCGAACACGACCTGGTCCGCGACGCCTTCACCAACATCTCGGTCCCGAAGCAGCCCCCGGCCCCCACGACCGAGGCAGCCGCACCGGAGCCCGAGGCACAGCCCGACGGGCCGGCACAGGCGGATCCGGAAGCCGAGCGGAAGCCCAGTACGGACCCCGAGCCCAAGCCCGAACCGAAGGCCCAGGCAGCCCCCGAGCCCAAGCCCGAGCCGAGGACCGAGGCAGCGCCCGAGCCGAAGACCGAGGCAGCCCCCGAGCCCAAGCCGGAGGCCGAGGCGAAGCCCAAGCCGAACCCCACGCCGGCCCCCGAGCCCGAGACGCAGGAGCCCGCCCCGCAGCAGCCCAAGGCGAAGGACGAGCCCAAGCCCGAGCCCACCCCGAAGCCGTCTGCCGAGCCCACCGCCACCCCCACTCCCGCAGCCGCCGACGGCGAGCACACCCCACAGGGGCCACCCGCACCCGACAACGAAAGCGAAACGGGTGGTGCGGGTGGGAACACAAAGGCCGAAGGCGCAGCCGAGGCCACCAAGCCGGCAACCCCCGCCACCCCCGCCGCTCACATCAAGCAGCACGCCCCCACCCTCACCACCGCCTACAAGGCAGCCACCACCACCCTCAAGAAGCACGACCTCACCGGCACCCGCGCCAAGGTCTACCTCGTCCTCGACCGCTCCGCCTCCATGCGCCCGTACTACAAGGACGGCTCGGCCCAGGCCCTGGCCGACCAGACCCTCGCCCTGGCAGCCCACCTGGACCCCACCCCCGAGAACCCCACCGTCCCGGTGATCTTCTTCTCCACCGACCTCGACGGCACCGGCGAACTCACCCTCACCGACCACGAGACGAAGATCGACGACCTGCACGCGGAGCTCGGCCGCATGGGCCGCACCAGCTACCACGCGGCCGTCGCCGAGGTCCTCGCCCAGCACGAGAAGTCCGAGGACCCCACCGCCCCCGCCCTCGTCGTCTTCCAGACCGACGGCGCCCCCGACGCCCGCACCCCCGCCACCCAGGCCCTCACGAACGCCGCGAAGACCCACCCCGCCGTCCACTTCGCCTTCGTCGCCTTCGGAGACCCGGAGAACAGGGCCTTCGACTACCTCCGCAAGCTCGACACCGGCGGCAACACGTCCCACTTCCTGGCCGGCGAAACCCCCCGCGAACTGACCGACAAGCAGCTCTACGACGGCCTCCTCACCACCTGGCGCCCGTGATCCCACCCGCCGGAACGGATGTGAGTCGATCACGGCGGGACCAGTAGGATTTCGCCCATGGCGGCCACTGGAACCGAGAAGCAGGGTGGCAAGGCGTTCTACGTCAGCACCCCCATCTACTACGTCAACGACGCTCCTCACCTGGGCCACGCCTACACGACCGTCGCAGGGGACGTGCTCACCCGCTGGCACCGCCAGCGCGGTGAGAAGGTGTGGTACCTCACCGGCACGGACGAGCACGGTCAGAAGATCATGCGCACCGCGGAGGCGAACGGCGTCAGCCCCCAGCAATGGGCCGACAAGCTCGTCACCGAGTCGTGGCAGCCCCTCTGGGAGCACCTGGAGATCGCGAACGACGACTTCATCCGCACCACGCAGCAGCGGCACACCGCCCGCGTCCAGGAGTTCGTACAGGACCTGTACGACAAGGACGAGATCTACAAGGGCGGCTACGAGGGCCCGTACTGCGTCGGCTGCGAGGAGTACAAGCTCCCCGGCGAGCTGCTCGACGGCGAGGGCGAGTACGCGGGTGAGAAGCTCTGCCCGATCCACAAGAAGCCGGTGGAGATCCTCGCCGAGGAGAACTACTTCTTCAAGCTCAGCGAGTACGGCGAGAAGCTCCTCGCCCACTACGAGGCGAACCCGGGCTTCATCCAGCCCGAGTCCGCGCGCAACGAGGTCGTGAACTTCGTCCGCCAGGGCCTGCAGGACCTCTCCATCTCCCGCTCGACCTTCGACTGGGGCATCCCGATCCCCTGGGACGACAAGCACGTCATCTACGTGTGGGTCGACGCCCTGCTGAACTACGCCACGGCGGTCGGCTACAACGAGAACGAGCAGAAGTTCGAGTCGACCTTCCCGGCCGACGTCCACCTGGTCGGCAAGGACATCCTCCGCTTCCACGCGGTGATCTGGCCGGCCATGCTGATGGCGCAGGGCCTCCCCCTCCCCGGGAAGATCGCCGCCAACGGCTGGCTGATGGTCGGCGGCGAGAAGATGTCGAAGTCGAACCTGACCGGCATCAAGCCGCAGGACCTCACCACGCACTTCGGCGTCGACGCCTACCGCTGGTACTTCCTGCGCGCCATCGCCTTCGGCCAGGACGGCTCCTTCTCCTGGGAGGACTTCTCCGCCCGCTACACCAGCGAGCTGGCCAACGACTACGGCAACCTCGCCTCCCGCGTGGCGGCGATGGTCGGCAAGTACTTCGACGGCGCGCTGCCCGAGGCGACCGCCGACGGGGACGCCGAGAAGGCCGTGCAGGAGGGGCTGGCCAGGGCGGTCGCTGAGGCCGACCGGAAGATCGGCGAGGAGCTGGACTTCCAGGGCGGCATCCTGGCCGTCTTCGACTTCGTCAAGCAGGTCAACGGCTACATCACCGAGCAGGAGCCCTGGAAGGTCGCGAAGGACACCTCGGACGAGGGCCGTGCCCGCCTGGCGACGATCCTCTACACGGCCGCCGAGTCGCTCCGCGCGGTCGCCGTCCTGCTCAACCCGGTGATGCCGGACACCTCCCAGAAGCTCTGGGACTCGCTCGGCGCCGAGGCGTCCCTGGGCGCCCTCGCCGAGCAGCGGGTGCAGGACGCCGGCACCTGGGGCCTCCTCCCGGCCGGGGCGACGGTCACCAAGGGCGCGGTGCTCTTCCCGCGCCTGGAGGAGAAGCCGACGGCGTAGCCGCACCCTGGCGCGTCCGCTACATTGCCAAGATCACGTCGACCGGCGTGATCGATCCACCCGGGGGACACCATGGCACTGTTCGGCAACGCCCACGCGATCAACCCCGCCGAGGCCCAGCAGGAGTACGCCCGCCTGCTGGGTCAGGGCGAGCAGGTGCACGCCGCCTACCTGCTGATCCGCGACACCATCCTGTTCACCGACCGCCGCCTGATCCTGGTCGACAAGCAGGGCATCACCGGCAAGAAGACGGAGTACCACTCCATCCCGTACCGGAGCATCACCCACTTCGCCGTCGAGACGGCCGGCACCTTCGACCTCGACGCCGAGCTGAAGATCTGGCTCTCCGGCTCGCAGGTCCCGGTGCAGAAGACGTTCACGAAGGGCGTCGACATCTACGAGGTCCAGGCGATCCTGACCCAGTTCGTGGCGCGCTAGCCACACCCGCACGGCAGAGGGGCCCGGCATCGACCACACGATGCCGGGCCCCTCGACGCACGAGCGCCCTACTTCGGCTGCGGCTTCCGCACGCTCAGGTGCAGCTCCCGCAGCCGCGACTCGTCCAGCTCGGTCGGCGCGCCCATCATCAGGTCCTGGGCGTTGCCGTTGAGCGGGAAGGCGATGGTCTCGCGGATGTTGGGCTCGTCGGCCAGCAGCATGACGATGCGGTCGACGCCGGGGGCGATGCCACCGTGGGGCGGGGCGCCGAAGCGGAGGGCGCGCAGCATGCCGGCGAACTCCCGCTCCACCGTCTCCGCGTCGTAGCCGGCGATCTCGAACGCCTTGAGCATGATCTCCGGCTCGTGGTTCCGGATCGCGCCGGAGGACAGCTCCACGCCGTTGCAGACGATGTCGTACTGCCAGGCCAGGATGTCGAGCGGGTCCTGCTCCTGGAGGGCCCGCATGCCACCCTGCGGCATCGAGAAGGGGTTGTGCGAGAAGTCGATCTTCCCGGTCTCCTCGTCCTTCTCGTACATCGGGAAGTCCACGATCCAGCAGAACCGGAAGACGTTCTCCTCGAAGTGCCCGGCCCGGCGCGCGGCCTCGACCCGCACCGCGCCCATGATCTTGGAGACCTCGTCGAACTCGCCCGCGCCGAAGAACACCGCGTGGCCCGGCGCCAGCGACAGCCGCTTGGTCAGCTCGGCGACGTTCTCCTCGGTGAGGAACTTCGCGATCGGCCCGGACAGCGCGCCGTCCTCGCCGACCCGCACCCAGGCCAGGCCCTTGGCGCCCTGCGAGACGGCGTAGTCACCGAGCTGGTCGAAGAACTTGCGCGGCTGGCCGGACACGTCCGGCACCGGCAGCGCGCGCACGTGCTTGCCGGCGAACGCCTTGAACTCCGAGCCCGCGAAAATGTCCGAGATGTCGACCAGCTCCAGCTGGGCGCGCAGGTCCGGCTTGTCGGAGCCGTACTTCAGCATCGACTCGCGGAACGGGATGCGCGGGAACGGCGAGGTGACCTCGCGACCGCCGCCGAACTCCGTGAACAGCTCTGTCATCAGCTTCTCGATGGGCTGGAAGACGTCCTCCTGCTCCACGAAGCTCATCTCGACGTCGAGCTGGTAGAACTCGCCCGGCGAGCGGTCGGCGCGGGCGTCCTCGTCGCGGAAGCAGGGCGCGATCTGGAAGTACCGGTCGAAGCCGGAGATCATCAGCAGCTGCTTGAACTGCTGCGGCGCCTGCGGGAGCGCGTAGAAGCGGCCCGCGTGCAGCCGGGACGGCACGACGAAGTCGCGGGCGCCCTCGGGGGAGGTCGCGGTGAGGATCGGCGTCGCCATCTCGTTGAAGCCGAGCGCCACCATCTTGCTGCGGATCGCCGAGATGACCGAGGTGCGCAGCATGATGTTGCGGTGCATGCGCTCGCGGCGCAGGTCGAGGAAGCGGTACTCCAGGCGCCGCTCCTCGTTCACCCCGTCCTCGGTGTTGATCGTGAACGGCAGCGGCTGGGCGGCGCCGAGCAGCTCGACCTCGCCCACCTCGACCTCGACCTCGCCGGTGGGCAGGTCGGCGTTGATGTTCTCGGCGCCCCGGGAGACGACCCGGCCGTCGACGCGGACCGTCGACTCCTTGGTCAGCTTGTCCAGCGCCTCGTAGGCGGCGGTACCCGGACGGGCGACGAGCTGGGTGATGCCGTGGTGGTCGCGCAGATCGATGAAGAGGATGCCGCCCAGGTCGCGCCGATTGTGCAGCCAGCCACTCAGCCGGACGTCGGTGCCGACGTCAGAGGAGCGGAGCTCGCCGCAGGTGTGGGACCTGTACCGATGCATCGTCGTTCATCCAGTCTTCGCGGATCAGGGGGATGTCTCGCACGCGGTGTTTCACGTGAAACAACCCCAGCGTACCGGGGACCGACGGCCCGGCTCCTCCCCCTGGGCCCGCCCTCACCGCCCGCCCGCGCGGTGGCAGCTCCCGATCATCCCTCCCTACAGTGGGCCCATGCGCACTGGTGACCCGCTGCCCGCGGTGGGGGACGTCCTCGCCGCACTGGCGACCGGCCTGTGGCACTGGGACACGGCCACCGGCCAGGTCACCGTCGATGCCGAGGCGGCCCGGCTGCTCGGGCTGCCCGAGGAGCGCGCCACGGTCACCGAGGCGCAGATCCGGGCCCGGCTGCACCCGGTGGACTGGAACGAGACCACCGGCGTGGTCCAGCTCGCCGTCGCCGAGGGCACCCTCGCCGAGGTCCGCATCCGCGTGATGGACGAGCGCGGCCATGTGGTCCGCGTCGTCCGCAGCCGCTCCCTGCCCTCCTTCGACAAGGTCAGCAAGGCGTACGAGCTGGTCGGCACCCTCCAGGAGGTCACCGACCCGACCCCGGGCACGGCGGCGGGCCGCAGCGCGGTCACCGGCGACTGGCGCCGCTCGCGGGAGGCGTTCCTGCTGGACGCGGGGCGCGCGCTGGCCGAGGCGCGGTCCACGGAGGAGGTGCTGCGGGTCGCCGCGGGCCTGTCCATGCCGGGCTTCTCGCCGGACGGTCTCGCGGTCTTCGGCGTCACCGGCGACCGGCTGCACCTCATCGGCCACCACGGGCAGCCCCAGGACGAGATCAACCCGTTCCTCCAGATGTCCCTGGAGACGGACTACCCGGCCGCCGAGGTGATCCGCACCGGCCGCGCCGTCTACCTCGCCTCGCCCGAGCAGTACCGCTCCCGCTACCCGCTCACCTGGCCGCTCGCCGAGCGCTTCGGCCGCCGCTCCTGGGCCTTCCTGCCGCTGACCGTCGCCGGCAGCACGATGGGCGCCTGGATGGCCGGCTTCGCCTACCCGGTGGCCTTCACCCCGGACGAGCGCTCGGTGCTCACCACCGTGGCCCGCCTCCTCGCGCAGGCGCTCTCCCGGGCCGGCGCCGCCGAGACCCAGCGGGAGCTGAGCGAGGGCCTCCAGCGCACCATGCTGCCGCTGCTCGGCCCGGAGATCCCCGGCATGGACCTCGCCGCCCGCTATGTCCCCACCGGCGGCGGCCTCCAGGTCGGCGGCGACTGGTACGACATGATCCCGCTGCCCGGGGGCCGCTTCGCGCTGGTCATCGGCGACGTCCAGGGCCACGACGTGCGGGCGGCCGGGCTGATGGGCCAGCTGCGCATCGCGCTGCGCGCCTACGCCGCCGAGGGCCACCGACCCGACGCGGTGCTCTCCCGCGCCTCCCGCTTCTTCCACGGCATCGGCGACAGCGCCGAGGACCCGGGCGACCACCGCTTCGCGACCTGCTTCTACGCCGAGGTCGACCCGGCCACCGGCACGGTGGAGAGCGCCCGCGCCGGGCACCTGGACCCCGTCGTCCGGATGGCCGACGGCACCGCGCTGATCCGGGCCACCGCGGGCGGCCTGCCGCTGGGCATCGACCCGGACACCGACTACCCGACCACCCGCCTCGCCCTGGAGCCCGGCGACACCCTGATGCTCTGCACGGACGGCCTGGTCGAGACCGGCGGACACGACCTCCAGACCGGCTGGGAGCGGCTCCAGGTCGTCCTGGACGAGTACCCGGGCGAGCTGGAGGAGCTGGCCGACGCGCTGGTGCAGGCGGTGCTCGGCCCGTCCTCGCACCACACCACGGGACCGCTCGCCGACCGCCGCGAGGACGACGTGGCGGTCCTCCTGCTGCGCCGCCGGGCCGAGGACTGCGGCTGCGGCGACAACACCCTGGCCCGGGCGCCGGTGCGCCGCACCATGCTGACCGTCGCCCAGGCGGAGCCGGAGCGCATCGGCACCGCCCGCCGCCACCTCCGCGACCTGCTGCACGACTGGCCGGACGAGGAGCAGCGCGACTCCGCGGTCCTCCTCCTCTCCGAGATGCTGACCAACGTCCTGGTGCACACCGACACCGACGCCCTGCTGGTCGCCGAGGTCACCGGCCGGCCGGGCGAGCGGCGCATCCGGGTCGAGGTCACCGACAACGGCGACGACCTGCCGCACAAGCGCCGCCCGGGCGAGATGGCGTCCTCCGGGCGCGGCCTGATGCTCATCGAGCTGCTCGCCGACAACTGGGGCGTCGCCCCGCGCGGCGAGGGCAAGAGCATCTGGTACGAGGTCTACGAGTCGGCGGCGGGGCCGGAACCGGCGGCACCGGAGCCGGCGTAGCGCGCCTGCACCTCGTGCACGATGCCGAAGGCGGCGGCGGTCAGCGGCACGGCCAGCAGCATGCCGAGGATGCCGGCCACCGAGGCGCCCGCGGTGATCGCCAGGAGCACCACCGCCGGGTGCATCTGCACGGTCCGGCTCTGCACCATCGGCTGGAGCACGTGCCCTTCAAGGACCTGCACGGCCAGCACCACCCCCAGCGCCCACAGCGCGATGACGAACCCCCGGTCGGCGAGCGCGACCAGCACGGCCACGGCCCCGGAGATGAAGGCGCCGAGGTACGGGATGTAGGCCCCCACGAACACCAGCGCCCCCAGCCCGATCGCCCCCGGCACCCGCAGCACCAGCAGCCCCACCGTGATGCAGACGGCGTCGATGAGCGCGATGAAGGTCGTCCCCCGCATGAACCCCTCGACGGCCTTGAAGGCCCGCCGCCCCATGGCCTCCACCATGTCGGCGGCCCCCGGCGGCGCCACGCCCCGCAGGGTCGAGACGGCCCGGTCGGAGTCCCGCAGGAAGAAGAAGACGAGCAGCAGCGCGAGCACGGCCATGGCGATCACCTCGCCCACCACGCTCACCCCGCTGATCACCTCGGAGGCGGCGGTCCCGCCGAACTTCCCGAGCAGGTCCTTGGCGTTCCCCGCCAGGTCGTCCAGCGAGGTCCCGGCGGCCCCGAAGTGCTCGGCGACCCCCTTGGCCGCGTCCCGCACCGAGGCGACGATCTGGTCCCCCGTGTCGACGAGGGCGGCCACCACGATGTACACCGCCCCGCCCACCACGGCGAGGACCGCCACGCAGGTCAGCCCGGCGGCCAGCGACCGCTGCACGCCCACCCGCACCAGCCGCTGGTGCAGGGGCCGCAGCAGCGCGGTCCCGAGCAGCGCGAGCAGCGCGGGCGTCACCGCCGTACGCAGCTCCCCGCAGAGCAGGATCGCGACGTACACGACCCCGCTGGCCAGAAGCAGGACGACACACCAGGCGGCGAACCGCCGTACGGGACCGGGAAGCAGCTGCACCCACCCAGCCGACCACGCCCCGACCACCCTGTCCTGCGCGAACGCCCCGCCCGGGTGACGCGCGGAGCCCGCACGGAGCCTGGTACAGCCTGTGCCTGCCTACGGCCGGCGAACCGGCCGACACTCGGACCATGACCACCAACGCACACCCCACCCCCATCGGCCTGCTGTCCGACAAGGTCGTCCTCGTCACCGGCGCAAGCCGCGGCATCGGGGAGGCCGCGGCCCGGCTGTTCGCCCGCGAGGGCGCCGCCGTGGTCCTGGCCTCCCGCGGCATCGACAAGCTGGAGCGGATCGTCAAGGACATCCGGGCCGAGGGCGGCGTCGCGGACGCCGTGGCCCTGGACCTGTCGGACGGCGACAGCATCCGCGCCGCCGTCGACCATGTCGGCGATCTGCACGGCCGGCTGGACGGCGCGTTCAACAACGGCGCGGCGATCCAGCGGCAGCCGGGCTCGCTGGAGACGACGGCCGACGAGGACATCCAGGAGCAGTTCGAGGTCAACTTCCGGGCCCACTGGACCGCGATGAACGCCGAGGCGGAGCTGATGCGCCGGGGCGCCGGCGGCGCGATCGTCAACACGTCCAGCATCGGCAGCCGCCGCGCCAACCCCGCCCTGCCCGCCTACGGCGCCATGAAGCGCGCCCTGAACAGCATCACCGAGACGGCGGCCGTCAGCTGGGCCCCGCACCGGATCCGGGTGAACGGCATCACGCCCGGCGGCACCGCCACCGAGATGATCGACTCCTGGGAGGCGGCGACCCCCGGCATCACCGAGAAGATCAACTCATCGATCCCGCTGGGCCGCATGGCCGAGCCCCGCGAGATCGCCGAGGCCGCCGCCTGGCTGCTCTCCGACCGCGCCGCCATGGTGACCGGCGCGATCCTCCCGGTCGACGGCGGGGCGGGCGCCTGACGCCCCGAGCAGAGCCAGCGCGTGAGCGGCCGGCGAACCGACGGGCGCGCTGTACAGCACGAGGTGCTGATCGCTCTCGGGCACGGCGAGGGAGTCGCAGTCCAGGGTGATCTCCCCGACCACGGGATGCCGGAAGGTCTTGGTCAGCACGGCCGGCGCCTGCACCTCCCGCAGCCCCCACAGCCGGGCGAACTCGGGACTGCCGGCGAGCAACTCCTCCACCAGCCCGGACACGGCCGGATCGGACGGATACCGCGCCACGGCCCCGCGCAGCGCCCGGACCACATGCGCCCGGAACTCGGCGACATCGGTCACCCCGAACAGACTCACCTCACGCCCCGCGAAGGCCCGCCGCGCCAGATTCCGCTCCCCGGCGCTCATGGCTCCGAAGTCCCCCATGAGCGCCGCCGCGAGCCCGTTCCACGCGAGCACCTCGAAGACGGCGGAGACCACGAACCCGGCCGTCTGCGGCAGCCGCTCCAGGAGCGCGCGAATACTGGGCCGCACCTCCCGCGCATGCAGCCCGTCCAACCGCGGCGCGGTCCCGGCGAGCACATGCAGATGCCCGGCCTCGGCCTCGCTGAGCCGCAGCGCGGCAGCGATCCCGGCCAGTACATCCGCCGACGGCCGCGGCGCCCGCCCCTGCTCAAGCCGCACGTAGTACTCGACCGAGATATGCGCGAGCGAGGCCACCTCTTCCCGCCGCAACCCCGGAGTCCGCCGCCGCGCCACGACAGGCAGCCCGACCTCCCCGGGCCCCACCCGCTCCCGCCGACTCCGAAGGAACGCCCCGAACTCCCGCTTGTCCATACCTCAAGTATGCGAACCCGCTCGTCACTGCCGCCGCCCACGTCGCCGCTCCCGATACCGATTGCTCAGCATGAGCCCCGGCGACCAACCACACCAGCGTGCCCCACACCCAGTGTCCGCAAGCGCGGGCCGGCCTTCCGCCGCACACACGCTGTGACCCTGGGCTACCTGGGCGCCGCGCAGATCTCGACCGGCAGCGTCGAAGAAGCCTGCGCCACTTGGCCGAAGGCACTGGACGCCATGGAGGAGGCATCTACCATCCCGACTGCCACCGCGCTCGAAAGCAGGGCGGCCAACTACCTCCGCGGCGTAGATTGATCAGTACCCGGCCGAGACGAGGGAGCGTCCCGTGACCCTGCGGATCGAAGCCGTCGGCACCGTCGTCGGCGGACGCACGGAAGTCGCCCACGACTATTGGGGCGGCATCGAATCCATCATCCGCCTCGATCCCACCTTCCCCTCCGAAGTGGTCAAGGGCCTCGACGAGTTCTCCCACCTCCTCGTCACCTGGCACTTCAGCCAGTCCTCACCCGATGACGTCGGGCCGTGCTTTCAGGCGATGGGCCCGCAGGGCGCCATACAGGAACCGTCCTGGCCGACCGAAATGCTCACCGACTACTGGGCCGTCCGATAGTGCCGTCAGGCCCTTCCACCCAAGGAGCACCGTGACCAGCTCGATTCCGTGGAAAGAGCGCCTGGCCTCCGGTACGGAAGCGGTACAGGACGACGTCGTCCGCTGGTACCGGAACACCCAGCAGGGCAAGGCATACGTGCCCACCATGGTCTGGGGGACCCTCCAGACCGAGGCCTACGCGACCGTGGTCCTTGGGCAGGTCGTCGACTTCCTCGGCGTACCCGACGATGTGCCAGCCGGAGTCGCCAAGCGCATGCAGCGGCAGAGGGTGCTGTACGACGGCGAGCACCATTACGACGTCATCCTCGGCGAGCAAGCGCTGTACACGAACATCGGCGGTCCCGAGGTCATGCGGGCACAGATGGACCGCCTCTTGCGCGACATCGACCTCCCCTCCCTCGAACTCGGGATCGTGCCCACAGCGGCGCCCGTGGACATGTTCCCTGTGCACGCCTTCAACCTCTACGGCCGCTCGGACAGGGTCCACGTGGAACTGGTCTCCTCAGCCGTGGACATCACCGAGCCGAGCGAACTGGCGCTCTATCTGGAGGCGTTCGCTCGGCTCGGGCAGGGAGCCGCCTACGGGGAGACCGCAAAGGAACTCCTGCGGAAGGCCCGCTCCTACTGGGACAGTGCCGCGCAGCCCACCTAGCTCTGCGGGCCCGACGCCGACATCCCGTGCACCGCCGGCACCGACCCAAGCCGGCCCTTCTGGAAGTCCTCGAACGCCTGCTGGAGTTCGTCGCGGGTGTTCATGACGAAGGGGCCGTAGTGGGCCATCGGCTCGCGGATGGGGCGGCCGCCGAGGAGGACGACCTCCAGGTCGGGGGTGTGGGAGTCCTGCTGCTCGTCCGCGCGGACGGTCAGGGCCGAGCCGGCTCCGAAGACGGCCGTCTGGCCCACGTGGACCGGGCGGCGTTCCGCGCCCACCGAGCCGCGGCCCGCGAGGACGTAGGCCAGGCCGTTGAAGTCCTCCCGCCAGGGGAGGGTGACCTCGGCGCCCGGGGCGAGGGTCGCGTGGACCATCGTGATCGGGGTGTGCGTGGCGCCAGGCCCCTCGTGGCCGTCCAGGTCGCCCGCGATGACGCGGAGCAGGGCGCCGCCGTCCGGGGAGGTGAGCAGGGCCACCTGGCCGCTGCGCAGGTCCTGGTACTTCGGGGCCATCATCTTGTCCCGCGCTGGGAGGTTCACCCACAGCTGGAGGCCGTGGAAGAGGCCGCCGGACATGACCAGGGACTCCGGCGGGGCCTCGATGTGCAGGAGGCCCGAGCCGGCCGTCATCCACTGGGTGTCGCCGTTGGTGATCGTGCCCCCGCCGCCGTGCGAGTCCTGGTGGTCGAAGATGCCGTCGATGATGTACGTGACGGTCTCGAAGCCCCGGTGCGGGTGCCAGGGCGTGCCCTTCGGCTCGCCCGGCGCGTACTCCACCTCACCCATCTGGTCCATCATGATGAACGGGTCGAGATGCCGGTAGTTGATCCCCGCGAAGGCGCGGCGGACCGGGAAGCCCTCCCCCTCGTAGCCACTCGGCGCGGTCGTCACCGTCAGCACGGGACGGGCCACGGCGTCGGCCGGTGCGGTCACGCGCGGCAGGGTCAGCGGGTTCTCGACGGTCACTGCGGGCATCTCGGTACCTCCTCGGGTACGCCCAGTTTAGTTGAGCGTTGAACTTTCTGCCAGTCACCAGGAACCACGAGAGCCCGGAGGGCATTCCCTCCGGGCTCCCGGTGAAGATGCGGAGCGATCGGCAGAGCGATCAGCCGTACATCCTGCGCATCGCAAAATCGACCATCTGTTCGACCGCCTTCGCGTCGAACACCATCCGGTGCTCCCCCTCCATGTCCAGCACGAAGCCGTAGCCGGTCGGGAGGAGGTCGATCACCTCCGCGCCGGTGATCACGAAGTACTTCGACTCCTTGCCCGCGTACCGCCGCAGCTCCTTGAGCGAGGTGAACATCGGGATCACCGGCTGCTGGGTGTTGTGCAGGGCGAGGAAGCCCGGGTTGTCGCCGCGCGGGCAGTAGACCTTCGACGTGGCGAAGACCTGCTGGAAGTCCTCCGCCGCCAGCTGCCCCGTGGTGAAGGCGCGCACCGCGTCGGCGAGGGAGGGCGGGGACGGCTCGGGGTACAGCGGCGGCTGCTGCCCGTAACCGCCGGCCATCGGCTGCTGCGGCGGGGCGTACTGCGCCTGCGGGCCCGCGGTCTGGTCGTAGCCGTACATGGGCGACAGCCTAACGAGTGCCGGGAGACGAGTGACGAGTCACAGATGACCCGCTCGGGGTTGCGTCTTATTACCGACGGGTAGCATCATCGGAGCTACTTGTTGGTACGTGACACGGGTGCGAGGAGAGAGTGCCTCGCCGATCGCTTGATGGAGCTGTCGCCATGGGGCACTACAAGCCGAATCTTCGGGACATCGAGTTCAACCTCTTCGAGGTGCTCGGCCGCGACAAGGTCTACGGCTCGGGCCCGTTCGCCGAGATGGACACGGACACCGCCAAGAGCGTCCTGGAGGAGCTGACCCGGCTCGCGGAGAACGAGCTGGCGGAGTCCTTCGCGGACGCCGACCGCAACCCGCCGGTCTTCGACCCGGAGACCAACACCGCGCCCGTCCCGGCGTCCTTCAAGAAGAGCTACCAGGCCTTCATGGACTCCGAGTACTGGCGCCTCGGCCTGCCCGAGGAGATCGGCGGCACCACCTCCCCGCGCTCCCTGATCTGGGCGTACGCGGAGCTGATCCTCGGCGCCAACCCGGCCGTGTGGATGTACTCCTCGGGCCCGGCCTTCGCCGGCATCCTCTTCGAGGAGGGCAACGAGGTCCAGAAGCACATCGCGGGCCTCGCCACCGAGCGCCAGTGGGGCTCCACCATGGTGCTCACCGAGCCGGACGCCGGCTCGGACGTGGGCGCCGGGCGCACCAAGGCGGTCCAGCAGGAGGACGGCTCCTGGCACATCGAGGGCGTGAAGCGCTTCATCACGTCCGGCGAGCACGACATGTCGGAGAACATCCTCCACTACGTCCTCGCCCGCCCCGAGGGCGCCGGACCCGGCACCAAGGGCCTCTCCCTCTTCCTCGTCCCGAAGTACGAGTTCGACTTCGAGACCGGCGAGCTGGGGGAGCGCAACGGCGTCTACGCCACCAACGTCGAGCACAAGATGGGCCTCAAGGCGTCCAACACCTGCGAGATGACCTTCGGCGACCGGCACCCCGCCAAGGGCTGGCTGATCGGCGACAAGCACGAGGGCATCCGCCAGATGTTCCGCATCATCGAGTTCGCCCGCATGATGGTCGGCACGAAGGCGATCTCCACCCTCTCCACGGGCTACCTCAACGCCCTGGAGTACGCCAAGGAGCGCGTGCAGGGCCCCGACCTGGCCAACTTCATGGACAAGACCGCGCCCAAGGTCACCATCACCCACCACCCCGACGTCCGCCGCTCGCTGATGACGCAGAAGGCGTACGCGGAGGGCATGCGCGCCCTGGTGCTCTACACCGCCACCGTGCAGGACGAGATCCAGCTCAAGGAGGCGAACGGCGAGGACGCCACCGCCTCGCACGCGCTGAACGACCTGCTGCTGCCCATCGTCAAGGGCTACGGCTCGGAGAAGGCCTACGAGCAGCTCGCCCAGTCGCTGCAGACCTTCGGCGGCTCCGGGTTCCTCCAGGAGTACCCGATCGAGCAGTACATCCGGGACGCCAAGATCGACACCCTCTACGAGGGCACCACCGCGATCCAGGGCCAGGACTACTTCTTCCGGAAGATCGTCCGCAACCAGGGCGCCGCGCTGAACTCGCTCGCCGAGGACATCAAGAAGTTCCTCGCGCTGGCCACCGGCGGCGAGGAGCTGTCCGGCGCCCGCGAGCACCTGGCCAAGGCGGCCGTCGAGCTGGAGGCCGTCGTCGGCCTGATGCTCACCGACCTCGCCGCCACCGAGCAGGACGTCAAGAACATCTACAAGGTCGGCCTCAACACCAGCCGCCTGCTGCTCGCCTCCGGCGACGTGATCGTCGGCTACCTGCTGCTCAAGGGCGCCGCCGTCGCCGCCGAGAAGCTGCCGACCGCGTCCGCCCGCGACAAGGTCTTCTACACCGGCAAGATCGCCGCCGCGAAGTTCTTCGCCGCGAACGTCCTGCCCGGCGTCACCCTGGCCCGCAAGATCGCCCAGGACGTCGACCTGGACCTGATGGAGCTGGACGAGGCCGCCTTCTAGAACTGGACGAGGCCGCCTTCCAGAAACGGCCCCGCCCGTTCCGGGATCTCTGCACAGAGCCTCCACACCTCCACGAGGGCCCGCTCCCACCACGCCGGGAGCGGGTCCTCGTACGTCGTTAAGGTGAATGTCATGAGCCCCAAGAGCCCCCAGAGCGGAACCTCCCGTTTCGACCGCGGCCACACCGACGACCTGATGGCCTTCCTCGCCGCGAGCCCGACGCCGTACCACGCCGTGGCGAACGCCGCCGAGCGGCTGGAGAAGGCAGGGTTCCGGCAGGTCGCGGAGACCGACGCCTGGGACGGCACGAGCGGCGGCAGGTACGTGCTGCGCGGCGGCGCGATCATCGCCTGGTACGTGCCGGAGGGCGCCGGGGCGCACACCCCGTTCCGGATCGTCGGCGCGCACACCGACTCCCCCAACCTGCGGGTCAAGCCGCGCCCCGACGCCGGCGCGCACGGCTGGCGCCAGGTCGCCGTGGAGATCTACGGCGGCCCGCTGATGAACTCCTGGCTCGACCGCGACCTGGGCCTGGCCGGCCGGCTCTCGCTGCGCGACGGCTCGACCCGCCTGGTCAACGTGGACCGCCCGCTGCTGCGCGTGCCCCAGCTCGCCATCCACCTGGACCGCACCGTCTCCTCCGACGGCCTCAAGCTCGACAAGCAGCGCCACCTCCAGCCCGTCTGGGGCCTGGGCGACTCCGTCCGCGACGGCGACCTGATCGCCTTCCTGGCCGAGGAGGCCGGCCTGGCGGCGGACGAGGTCACCGGCTGGGACCTGATGACCCACTCCGTGGAGCCGCCGGCCTACCTCGGCCGCGACCGGGACCTGGTGGCCGGGCCCCGGATGGACAACCTGCTCTCGGTGCACGCCGGCACGGCCGCGCTGACCGCCGCCGCGGGCGCCGAGCCGCCGTACATCCCGGTGCTGGCCGCCTTCGACCACGAGGAGAACGGCTCCCAGTCCGACACCGGCGCCGACGGCCCGCTGCTCGGCGGCGTCCTGGAGCGCTCGGTGTTCGCGCGCGGCGGGTCGTACGAGGACCGGGCGCGGGCCTTCGCCGGCACCGTCTGCCTCTCCTCCGACACCGGCCACGCCGTGCACCCCAACTACGCCGAGCGGCACGACCCGACGCACCACCCGCGCGTCAACGGCGGCCCGATCCTCAAGGTCAACGTCAACAACCGCTACGCCACCGACGGTTCGGGGCGCGCGGTGTTCGCCGCCGCCTGCGAGCGGGCGGGCGTGCCCTTCCAGTCCTTCGTCTCCAACAACGCGATGCCCTGCGGCACGACGATCGGCCCGATCACCGCCGCCCGGCACGGCATCCGCACCGTCGACATCGGCGTGGCCATCCTCTCCATGCACAGCGCCCGCGAGCTGTGCGGCGCGGAGGACCCGCACCTGCTGGCGAACGCTCTGACGGCGTTCCTGACGGACTGACACCGAGGCATCGCAGGCAGAACACCCCCGCATCGCAGGGGTGTTCGGCATGCGCGCCCCCGCCGGGGGTACACGGTCGGCACCGGATCGCCGGGCAGGCCGGACCGACCGGACCTACAGGGAGGCGACGCACATGGGCCTCGGCGGATGCATCATCCTCATCGCCGTGGGAGCCATCCTCACGTTCGCGACCGACTTCGACATGCAGGGCGTCAACGTCCAGCTGGTCGGCGTCATCCTCATGGTCGTCGGCCTGATCGGTGTCGCCACGTTCAGCAGCATCGCCCGGCGCCGCCGCGTGATGGTGCCGCCGACCACGACGCAGGTCGTCGAGGAGCGGCGGGACGGCTACAGCGACGGCTACGGCGCCTGAGCCGACGGCCGGCCCCGGCCGTCAGCCCTCGTCCATCCCGGCCAGCACGAGCGGCAACCGGTCCGCGCCCTCCTCGGTGAGGCGGACCGGCACGCCCCAGTCCTGCTGGTGCACATGGCACGCCGGGTACTCGTTGGCGGGGTCGTCGTCGCAGGACGCGGCCATCGCCGAGACGTGCAGCACGCCCTCGGTGACCGCCGGGTCGAGGTCCAGGGTGCGGGTCAGGTCCGTCCCCGCGCCCGCGCCGGCGCGCAGCAGCTCCGGCGGGGTCGCCGACACCAGCAGCCGGGTCGACGGCCCGTAGCGGGTGTCCAGCTTCTGGCCCGCCGGGGCCTGGAAGACGACGTCGAGCCGCAGGGCGCCCGGCGCCACCTCGGTCGCCGCGCGCTGTGTGCGGTGGGCGACGGCGTCCACCCGTACCGCCTCCTCGGGCAGCCGCAGCCGGGTCAGCCGGTGCCGGGCCGACTCCACCACCACGATGTCGTCGCCGGCCAGCACCGCGCCGCTCGGCTCGCGCAGGTCGGTGGCGAGCGTCGTCACCTCGCCGGTCGCCGGGTCGTAGCGGCGCAGGGCGTGGTTGTAGGTGTCGCTGACCGCGACCGAGCCGTCCGGCAGGGCGGTCACGCCCAGCGGGTGCTGGAGCAGCGCCTGGCCGGCCGCGCCGTCCCGGTGCCCGAAGTCGAAGAGCCCGGTGCCCACGGCCGTGTGCACGGCGCCCTCGGCGTCCACCCAGCGCAGGGCGGAGGTCTCGGAGTCGGCCACCCACAGCCGCTCCCCGGCCGCCGCGAGCCCGGACGGCTGCGCGAACCACGCCTCGCCGCCCGGCCCGTCGACCAGCCCCTCGTTGGTGGTCCCGGCCGTCACCTCGACCGTCCCGGCCGCCGGGTCGTACGCCCACAGCTGGTGCACACCCGCCATGGCGACCCACACCCGGCCGCGCCACACGGCCACGTCCCACGGCGAGGACAGGCTGACCTCGCGGGCCGGGCCCGCCGTGGGCTCGCCCTGCATCCACTGCCGCCCGGTGCCGGCCAGCGTGCCGACCTCCCCGGAGGCGAGGTCGAGCCGCCGCAGCGCGTGGTTGACGGTGTCGGCGACGACGACCGATCCGTCGTCCAGCAGCGCGAGCCCCTGCGGCTCGCTGAACGCGGCGCCTTCGGCGGGCCCGTCCGCGAGGCCGCGCGCCCCCGACCCGATCCGCCGCACCACGCTCTCGCCGTCCTCGGCCAGCTCCACCAGCTGGTGCCGGGTGGTGTCGCTGACCAGGAAGTTCCCCGACGGCAGCGACAGCGCCCTGCCGGGGAAGCGCAGGGTCGTCGGCTCCGGCTCGGGCGCCACATAGGGCCCGTCGCCGCGCCGCAGCGTCCCCTTCGCCGCGTGCTCGGCCTCCAGCTCCTCCACCAGCGCCGCGATGGCGTGCGCGTGCCCCTCCCCGGCGTGCTGTGCGACGACGTAGCCCTCGGGGTCGATCACGACCAGCGTCGGCCAGGCCCGCACGGCGTACTGCTTCCAGGTGGCCAGCTCCGGGTCGTCGAGCACCGGGTGCTCCACCCCGTACCGCTCCACGGCGTCGACCACGGCCGCGTGCTCGGCCTCGTGCACGAACTTCGGCGAGTGCACACCGATGATCACCACGGTGTCCCGGTGCTTCTCCTCCAGCTCGCGCAGCTCGTCCAGGACGTGCAGGCAGTTGATGCAGCAGAAGGTCCAGAAATCCAGCACGACGATGCGTCCGCGCAGGTCGGCCAGGGTGTACTGCCGACCGCCGGTGTTCAGCCAGCCGCCCTTGCCGACCAGCTCGGGGGCGCGGACACGGGCACGGCGGGGCGCGGGGGCGGAGGCGGGCGCCTGGGCAGCGTCGTTCATCCCTCCAGCTTGCCACCCGCCTCCGACACCCGGTCCAGCGCCCGGCCCGTGGTCACGTCCACGTGATCGGGGACCTCCTCGTGGCGGTCGCCGACGGTGAGGGTGCCGGTCGGCTCGAAGAGGAGGAGGGCGGTCGGGGCGGGCGCGTGGGGCCGGTGGTACGTGCCGCGCGGGACGGTGAAGACCGAGCCCCTGGGCAGGACCACCGTGCGCTCCCCGGCCGACTCGCGCAGGCCGATGTGGAGTTCGCCGTCGAGGACGAGGAAGAACTCGTCGGTGTCGTCGTGGACGTGCCAGACGTGCTCGCCCTCCACCTTCGCCACGCGGACGTCGTAGTCGTTGACGGCCGCGACGATGCGGGGGCTCCAGTGGTCGGTGAAGGAGGCGAGGGCGTCGGCGAGGGCGAGGGGCTCGGTGGAGCGGCGGGTCTGCGTCATGCCCCGATCCTGGGCCTGGCCGGGGCCCTGGGGCGAGTGCTAGGAATCGTACATGCCGCAAGGATCCTCTCAGCGCCACCGCCCCGACCGCCCCGGCGACTCCGACCGCCCCGCCCGCCCCCACCGCGTCGCCGTCCTCGTGGACGAGGGCACCAACCCCTTCGAGGTCGGCTGCGCCACCGAGCTGTTCGGGCTGCCCCGGCCGGAGCTGGGCCCGGCGGGGCCGCGCTACGAGGTGACGCTGTGCGCGCCGGCGCCCGGGGTCCGGATGAACCACGGCTTCTTCGCGGTGGCCGGCCTGCCCGGCCTCGACGCCGCCGACACGGCGGACACGCTCGTCGTCCCCGGGCGGCCCGACAACGTCGTCCCGCGCGCCCCCGCGGTACTGGACTCCGTGCGCCGGGCGCACGCCCGGGGTGCCCGGATCGTCAGCCTGTGCACCGGGAGCTTCGCGCTCGCCGAGGCCGGGCTGCTCGACGGGCGGCGGGCCACCACGCACTGGATGTGGGCCGACACCTTCCGCCGGCTGCACCCGCGGGTGCGCCTGGAGCCGGACGTGCTGTTCGTCGACGAGGGCGAGATCCTCACCGCCGCCGGCAGCGCGGCCGCGCTCGACCTCGGGCTGCACATCTGGCGCCTGGACCACGGCGCCGAGACCGCGAACGCCGTCGCCCGGCGGCTGGTGTTCGCCGCGCACCGGGACGGCGGGCAGCGGCAGTTCGTGGAGCGGCCCGTCCCGGACGTCCCCGACGCGTCGCTCGGCCCCCTGCTGGCCTGGGCGCAGGAGCGCCTCGGCGAGCCGCTGGCGGTGGCGGACCTCGCGGCGCGCGCCGCGGTGTCCCCGGCCACCCTGCACCGCCGCTTCCGGACGCAGCTCGGCACCACGCCGCTCGCCTGGCTGACGGCCGAGCGCGTGACCCTGGCCCGGCGGCTGATCGAGCGCGGGGAGGACCGCCTGGACGTGGTGGCCGCGCGGTGCGGCCTCGGCACCGCGGCCAACCTGCGGGCCCGGCTGCGCCGCGAGACGGGGCTCAGCCCGACGGCCTACCGGCGGCGTTTCGGGGCGGGCGGCCGGGAAGCGATCACCGCATGAGATTCCTCGTGTACGACCGCCTCCTCGGTTTCGGTGACGACTACTGGATCGAGGACGACCGCGGCGAGAAGGTGTTCCTGGTCGACGGCAAGGCCATGCGGCTGCGGGACACCTGGGAGCTGAAGGACGCCCAGGGCCAGGTGCTGATCGACATCCACCAGAAGATGTTCGCGCTGCGCGACACCATGGTGATCGAGCGGGCCGGCGAGGCGCTGGCCACCATCCGGCGCAAGCGGCTCTCCCTGCTGCGCAACCACTACCGGGTGGTGCTGGCCGACGGTGTCGAACTGGACGTCAGCGGCAAGATCCTCGACCGGGAGTTCGCCGTCGAGTACGACGGTGAACTGCTCGCCGTGATCTCCCGCCGCCTGCTCACCCTGCGCGACACCTACGGCCTCGACGTCGTCCGCGACGACGCGGACCCGGCGCTGCTCATCGCCCTCGCGGTGTGCGTGATCCACCTCGCCGAGAAGGAGCGGGAGCGGCACGAGGGCCGGGAGGGCGACGACGGCGACGACTGAGCCCGTACCCAGGCCCCTGCTCAGCGGGGCGCGGGCGGCTCCAGGCCGAGCACGCGGTCCTTCAGCGCCGGGAACTGCTCCCGCGTGGCCGCCACCCGCGCCGGGTCGAACTCCACCGTGAGGACCTCCTCGCCCGCCCCGGCCGCGCCGAGCACCTCGCCCCAGGGGTCGACCACGATCGAGTGACCGGCCTGGGGAACCCCGGCGTGCGTCCCGGCCGTTCCGCAGGCGAGGACGAACGCCTGGTTCTCGACCGCGCGGGCCTGGGCGAGCAGCGTCCAGTGGGCGCGGCGGCGCTCCGGCCAGCCGGCCGGGACGACGAGGGTCTCGGCGCCGTGGTCGGCGAGGCCGCGGAAGAGCTCGGGGAAGCGGAGGTCGTAGCAGGTGGCGAGGCCGAGGGTGGTCTCCGGGAGGCGGGCCGTCACCAGCTCGCGGCCCGCGCCCATCAGGATGGCCTCGCCCTGGTCGAAGCCGAAGCGGTGGATCTTGCGGTAGGCGGCGGCCAGGTCGCCGGCGGGGGAGAAGAGGAGCGAGGTGTTGTACAGGGGGCCCTCAGGGTCACGCTCGGGGATCGAGCCCGCGTGCAGCCACACGCCCGCGTCGCTCGCCGCCTTGGCCATCGCCTCGTACGTCGGGCCCTCCAGCGGCTCGGCCTCGGCGGCGAAGTCGTCGAAGGCGAAGGCGCCGGTGGTCCACAGCTCGGGCAGCACGACGAGGTCGGCGCCCGCCTGCTCCCGTACCAGATCCGCCGCCCGCCCCCGACGCGCTTGGACCGCTTCGTCCGGGTTCACGGCGATCTGGATCAACGAGGCGCGCACACTACCACCGTCCTGGCATTCGAGCCGTCCACACGGGCCTACGATCGTCACACGAAAGCACTGCAGGGGTGCCGCACAGCAGCGTAACTTGGGGGACCTCCCACTGGCACCGCCGCCACCGCCCGCCCGTGTACCGACCGCCGAGGGGTCCCGTTCCGTGAGTCTGCATCCCACCCTCCAGCCCTACGCCGACGCCTGGACTCACTCCATCGAGGCGATATCCGAGCTGGTCCTGCCGCTGGCGGAGGCGGACTGGAACCGCCGCACCCCCTGCCCGGGCTGGTCGGTGCGGGACATCGTCTCCCATGTGATCGGCCTCGACTGCGAGATGCTGGGCGACCCCCGCCCCATCCACACCCTGCCCCGCGACCTGTACCACGTCACCAACGACCACCAGCGCTACACGGAGATGCAGGTCGACGTCCGCCGCCACCACACGGCGCCGGAGATGACCTCCGAGCTGGAGTACACGGTCATCCGCCGCAACCGCCAGCTGCGCAACGAGTCCCGCGACCCGGGCACCAAGGTGCGCGGCCCGTACGGCACCGAGCTGACGCTCGAGGAGTCCGTGCGCCGGCACGCCTTCGACGTGTGGGCGCACGAGCAGGACCTGCGCACCGCCCTCGGCCGCCCCGGGAACCTGGACTCCCCCGGCGCCTTCGTCGCCCGGGACGTGCTCCTGGACGAGCTGCCCCGGGTGGTCGCCGAGCGCGCGGAGGCGCCGCGCAGCTCGGCGGTGGTCTTCGACGTGCACGGGCCGGTGGAGTTCCTGCGCACCATCCGCGTCGACATCCAGGGCCGCGGCACCCTGGAGAGCACGCCGGCGCTCGGCCCGGCCGCCACGCTGACCCTGGACTGGGAGACGTACGTCCGCCTGGCCTGCGGCCGGGTCGCCCCGGACGCGGTCGCGGACCGGGTCAAGGCGGAGGGCGACCCGGATCTGACGGACGCGATCCTGCGGAACTTCGCGGTGACCAGGTAGGCGCTCTGCGGGGTCACACCGGCACGTGCACCGTCTCCACCCGGCTCGCCACCAGCCGCTCCCGCTCCCGGCGCACCGCCCGGCGCCGCAGGCGGAGGATCTGGCTCACGCCGAGCGCCTGGAGCACGAAGACGGACGAGAAGGCCACGGTGTAGTCGTCGCCGGTCGCGTCCAGGAGCACACCGACCGCGAGCAGCGTCGTCATCGAGGCGAGGAAGCCGCCCATGTTGGTGATGCCGGACGCGGTGCCCTGCCGCTCGGGCGGGTTGGCCGGGCGCGCGAAGTCGAAGCCGATCATCGAGGCCGGGCCGCACGCCCCGAGCACCGTGCACAGCACGACGAGCAGCCACAGCGGCGCGTGCTCCCCGGGGTAGGCGAGGGTGGCCGCCCACAGGACCGCCGTGACGGCGACCGTGCCGAGCGCCAGCGGAAGCCGCGCCGCGTGGTGCCGGGCGATGATCTGGCCGTAGACGAGGCCGACGGCCATGTTGGAGAGCACCACGAGGGTGAGCAGGTCGCCGGCGGCGGCCCGGGTGAGGCCCTGCGCCTCGACGAGGAACG
This sequence comes from Streptomyces sp. NPDC048182, assembly GCF_043202555.1. Taxonomy (NCBI): domain Bacteria; kingdom Bacillati; phylum Actinomycetota; class Actinomycetes; order Kitasatosporales; family Streptomycetaceae; genus Streptomyces; species Streptomyces sp. NPDC048182. The sequence goes on from NZ_JBIDAQ010000002.1 coordinate 334,177, forward strand.
GCAGGCCCCACAGGAGCAGGAACACCATCGCCGGGAACTGGGTGGTGAAGTGCACCCACAGGCCGAGCCGGGTGCCGGGCTCCCGCCAGGCCGCGGCGATCTGGCGCCGGACGTAGGCGGCGCCCCGGTGCGGCTGGGGCTCCGGCTCGTGGCCCTCGGGGTGGTCCTTGAGGAAGAGCAGCAGCAGGACGAAGACGACCGCGCCGGCCAGCGCGCTGCCCGCGAAGGCCGCCGTCCAGCCCAGGCCGTGCAGCAGCCGGGCGAGGACCAGCGTGGAGACCAGGTTGCCCGCCATGCCGACCAGGCCGGCCAGCTGCGCGACCAGCGGCCCGCGCCGGGCCGGGAACCAGCGGGTGCCGAGGCGCAGCACGCTGATGAAGGTCATCGCGTCGCCGCAGCCGAGCAGCGCCCGCGAGGCCAGCGCCGTGCCGTAGGTGGGGGAGAAGGCGAAGCCCAGCTGCCCCGCGGTGAACAGCACCACGCCGAGGCCCAGCACCTTCTTGGTGCCGAGCCGGTCGACCAGCAGGCCGACGGGTATCTGCATGCCGGCGTAGACCAGCAGCTGGAGGATGGAGAAGGTGGACAGCGCCGAGGCGTTGACGTGGAAGCGGTCGGCCGCGTCCAGGCCGGCCACGCCGAGGGACGTGCGGAAGATGACGGCGACGAAGTAGACGGCGACGCCGACGCCCCAGACGGCGACGGCTCTGCGCCCGCCGGGCGGATCGCCGGGCAGGGCGGGCGCGGCCGGTGCGGCGGCGGTCATCGGACCTCCCCCCGGGCCAGCTCGGAGAACCAGCCCACGTGCCGGTGGACGACGCCGACCGCCCGCTCCGCGTCCCCGGCGCGCAGCGCGTCGAGGATCTCCTCGTGCTCGGCGAGGGTCTTGGCGATCCGGTCGGGGTGGGAGTGCATGACGGCGACGCCCATCCGCAACTGCCGGTCGCGGAGCTGGTCGTAGAGGCGGGAGAGGATCTCGTTGCCGCCGCTGCGGACGATCTCGGCGTGGAAGCAGCGGTCGCTGACCGCGGCGCCGGCCAGGTCGCCGGCCTCGGCCTGCGCCCGCTGCCGGGCCAGCAGCCCCGCCAGGCGCTCGATCAGCCCGGCCGGCGGCGGCACGGCCTTGCGCGCCGCGTGCTCCTCGACCAGGAGGCGGGTCTCCACCACGTCCGCGATCTCCTGCGCGGAGACCGGCAGCACCAGGGCGCCCTTCTTCGGGTAGAGCCGGATCAGGCCCTCGACCTCCAGGCGCAGCAGCGCCTCGCGCACCGGCGTGCGCGACACGCCCACGGCCTCGGCCAGCTCGCCCTCGGTGAGCAGCGTGCCGCCCTCGTAGCGGCGCTCCAGGACGGCGCGCTTGACGTGCGTGTAGACGCGGTCGGCGGCGGGGGCTTGTTTCACGGCCAGGCTCATGCCCACAGGATAGATACAACAGGGACGCAAGAATCACGCCGTTCCAGCATGCGGACGAACGTCGGAGGCGTACCGACCCGGATCAGCGGCCACCCGTAAGAGGGGCCCTTTCGCATCCCAACTGTCGCAGGGGCAACCATTCGTGCTATCCACGAGTCGCACATACGCGGCCCGTACGGAACCGCCGGCCGCAACCGGCCGCGCCATAAGGGCATTTGAGACAATCGGGGTAGTCAACTTGATAAACGGCATTCAGGGCACCCGCTCCCGCATCCGCCGCGCCGTCGCCGTCACCGTGACCACGGGCGCCGTCCTCGCGACCGGGGCCCTCACCACGGTTCCCGCGCAGGCCGCCGCCGCGCCGTCCGTCGTCGCCAAGGGCGCCTACGCGATGAACAACTCCACCGGCACGTCGCTGTTCTCCAAGAAGGCGGACACCAAGCTGTCCACCGGCTCCACCACGAAGATCATGACCGCCAAGGTGGTCCTGGCGCAGCCCCATCTGAACCTGGACGCCAAGGTCACGGTGCAGATGGCGTACAGCGACTACATCGTGTCGAAGAACGCCTCGTCGGCCCGGCTGATCGTCGGCGACAAGGTGACCGTCCGTCAGCTGCTCTACGGCCTGATGCTGCCGTCCGGCTGCGACGCGGCCTACGCGCTGGCCGACAAGTTCGGCTCCGGCTCCACGCGCGCCGCCCGGGTGAAGTCCTTCATCGGCAAGATGAACTCCACCGCCAAGACCCTGGGCCTGAAGAACACGCACTTCGACTCGTTCGACGGCATCGGCCACGGCTCGAACTACTCGACGCCCCGCGACCTGACCAAGCTCGCGAGCAGCGCGATGAAGAGCTCCACCTTCCGCTCGATCGTCAAGACCAAGAAGTACACGGCGAAGACGACCACCAAGTCCGGCGGCACCCGCACCATGGCGGCCTGGACCAACACCAACACGCTGCTCGGCAGCTACAGCGGCGCGATCGGCGTCAAGACCGGCTCGGGCCCCGAGGCCAAGTACTGCCTGGTCTTCGCGGCCACCCGGGGCAGCAAGACCGTCATCGGCACGGTGCTGGCCTCCTCCTCGGTGAACCAGCGCGCCGCGGACGCCACGAAGATCCTGAACTACGGCTTCGCCCGGTAACACCCCGCACGGCACACGGAAGGGGCCCGTCGCACCGGCGACGGGCCCCTTCTCGTTGTCGTGTGCCAGGCGGCTCAGGACCAGGTGAACAGCCGCTTGGGCTGCTCCAGGACCGCGGCCACGTCCGCGAGGACCTTCGAGCCCAGCTCGCCGTCGACCAGGCGGTGGTCGAAGCTCAGCGCCAGCGTGGTGACCTGACGCGGCTTCACCTTGCCCTTGTGCACCCACGGCTGGAGCTTGATCGCGCCGACCGCGAGGATCGCCGACTCGCCCGGGTTCAGGATCGGGGTGCCGGTGTCGACGCCGAAGACGCCGACGTTGGTGATGGTCACCGTGCCGCCCTGCATGGCGCCCGGCGTGGTCCGGCCCTCGCGGGCCGTCGCCACCAGCTCGCCGAGGGACCCGGCCAGCTGCGGCAGCGTCTGCGCCTGGGCGTCCTTGATGTTGGGGACGATCAGGCCGCGCGGGGTGGCGGCGGCGATGCCCAGGTTGACGTAGTGCTTGACCACGATCTCCTGGTTCGCCTCGTCCCAGGAGGCGTTGACCTCCGGGTTGCGCCGGATCGCGGTCAGCAGGGCCTTGGAGATCAGCAGCAGCGGGTTGACCCGCAGGCCGGCGAACTCCTTGTCCTGCTTCAGCTCTTCGACAAGCCGCATCGTGCGTGTCACGTCGACCGTCACGAACTCCGTGACGTGCGGCGCGGTGAACGCCGAACCGACCATCGCCGCCGCCGTCGCCTTGCGCACGCCCTTGACCGGGACGCGGGTCTCGCGCGCGGTGTCGTACGAGGCGGGGGCGGCCGGGGCCTGCGCCGGGGCGGGCGCGGGGGTCTCGGCGGGGGCCGGCCGCGCGGACTCCGCCGCGGCCAGGGCCGCGTGCACGTCCTCGCGGGTGATGACGCCGTCGGGGCCCGAGGGCACCACCGTCGCCAGGTCGACGCCGAGGTCCTTCGCCAGCTTGCGCACCGGCGGCTTGGCCAGCGGGCGCTCCCGGACGGCCGGGGCGGCCCCGTGCCCGTTCAGCTCGGCCTGGATCGCGGCCGCGGCCGGCTCGGCGGGCTGGGCCGGGGCCGCCGCCGGGGTCTCGGCGCCCTTGCGGGGGCGGCGGCGGGTCGCGGAGGTGGACACCCCGTACCCGACGAGCACCGGCTGGCGGGCCGGCGCCTTCGCCTCCTCCGCCACCGGCTCCGCCTCGGCGGGGGCCTCCACGGCCTCCACGGCCTCCTGCACCGGCTCCGCCGCCGCGGTCGCGTCGCCGACGGCCACCGCGATGATCGAGGTGCCCACGTCGACCGTGGTGCCCTCGGGGAAGTGCAGCTCGCGGACCACCCCGTCGTACGGGATGGGCAGCTCGACCGCCGCCTTCGCGGTCTCGACCTCGCACACCACCTGGCCGTCGGTGACGGTGTCACCGGGCTGTACGTACCACTTGAGGATCTCGGCCTCGGTGAGGCCCTCGCCCACGTCGGGCATCTTGAACTCGCGCACGGACCCTGCCGTCATCGTCGTCACGACCCTCTCCTCAGTACGCCAGCGAGCGGTCGACGGCATCCAGCACCCGGTCCAGGTCGGGCAGGTACTCCTCCTCCAGGCGGGCCGGCGGGTACGGCGCGTGGTAGCCGCCGACCCGGAGCACCGGGGCCTCCAGGTGGTAGAAGCAGCGCTCCGTGATCCGGGCGGCGATCTCCGCGCCCGAGCCGAGGAACACCGGCGCCTCGTGCACCACGACCAGACGCCCGGTCTTCTCCACCGAGGACTGCACGGTGTCGAAGTCCAGCGGCGAGATCGAGCGCAGGTCGACGACCTCCAGGGAGCGGCCCTCCTCGGCCGCCGCGGCGGCGACCTCCTGGCAGAGCTTCACCATCGGGCCGTACGCCACCAGCGTCAGGTCGGTGCCCTCGCGGACCACGCTCGCGCGGTGCAGCGGGCCGGGGATCGCCTCGGTGTCGACCGGGGCCTTGTCCCAGTACCGCCGCTTGGGCTCGAAGTAGATCACCGGGTCGTCGCTCTGGATGGCCTGCTGCATCATCCAGTACGCGTCCGCCGCGTTCGACGGAGAGACCACCTTCAGGCCCGCCACGTGCGCGAAGAGCGCCTCGGGGGACTCGGAGTGGTGCTCGACCGCGCCGATGCCGCCGCCGTAGGGGATGCGGATGACGACCGGCATCTTGACCTTGCCGAGCGACCGGGCGTGCATCTTGGCCAGCTGGGTGACGATCTGGTCGTAGGCCGGGAAGACGAAGCCGTCGAACTGGATCTCCACCACCGGCCGGTACCCGCGCAGGGCGAGGCCGATGGCGGTGCCGACGATGCCGGACTCGGCGAGCGGGGTGTCGATGACCCGGTCCTCGCCGAAGTCCTTCTGGAGCCCGTCGGTGACCCGGAAGACGCCGCCGAGCTTGCCGACGTCCTCACCCATGATCAGGACCTTGGGGTCCTCCTCCAGGGCGCGGCGCAACGACTCGTTGATCGCCTTGGCCAGCGCCAGGGGCTTGCCCGTCACACTCTCCGCAGCCATCTCAGACCCCCTCGGCATCCGCGAACGACGCCTGGTAGGCGGCGAACTGGGCGCGCTCCTCGTCGACGAGCGCGTGCCCGTCCGCGTACGCGTTCTCGAAGATGGCGAAGCGGTCCGGGTCGGGCATGGCGCGGACCACCTCGCGCACTCGCCTGCCCAACGTCTCGCTCTCGGCCTCGAGTTCCGCGAAGAATCCCTCATCCGCGTGGTTCGCGGACTCCAGGTAGCGGCGCAGGCGCAGGATCGGGTCCTTCGCCTCCCAGGCCAGGCGCTCGTCGTCGTGCCGGTAGCGCGAGGGGTCGTCGGAGGTGGTGTGGGCGCCCATCCGGTAGGTGAACGCCTCGATCAGCGCCGGGCCCTCACCGCGCCGCGCCCGCTCCAGGGCCCAGCGGGTGACCGCGAGGGAGGCGAGGACGTCGTTGCCGTCGACCCGGACGCCGGGGAAGCCGAAGCCCTGGGCGCGCTGGTAGAGCGGCACGCGCGTCTGCTTCTCGTTGGACTCGGAGATCGCCCACTGGTTGTTCTGGCAGAAGAACACCACGGGCGCGTTGTAGACGGCGGCGAAGTTGAACGCCTCGCTGACGTCGCCCTGGCTGGAGGCGCCGTCGCCGAAGTAGGCGATGACGGCGGAGTCGGCGCCGTCCTTGGTGATGCCCATCGCGTAGCCCGTGGCGTGCAGCGCCTGGGAGCCGATCACGATGGTGTACAGGTGGAAGTTGTTGCTGTTGGGGTCCCAGCCGCCGTTGTTCACGCCGCGGAACATGCCGAGCAGGTTGGTCGGGTCCACCCCGCGGCACCAGGCGACGCCGTGCTCGCGGTAGGTCGGGAAGACGTAGTCGTCCTCGCGGGTGGCGCGGCCCGAGCCGATCTGGGCGGCCTCCTGGCCGAGCAGCGAGGCCCACAGGCCCAGCTCGCCCTGGCGCTGGAGCGCGGTGGCCTCGGCGTCGAAGCGCCGGGTGAGCACCATGTCGCGGTACAGGCCGCGCAGCTCCTCGGCGGTGATGCCGGCGACGTACTGGGCGTACTCCGCGTGCGCCGCGTCCTCGACGCGCTCGCCCTCGGGGGTCAGCAGCTGCACCAGCTCCGGTTCGGCGCCCTTGCGGGCCGCGGTGCGGGTGGTGCGCTTGGCGCCGGTGGTGCCGGCCTTGCCGGCGGCTTCGCCGGCCGCCTTGCTCCCGGCGCTGCGTCGCGGCTTGCGCGCGGCAGTGCTCTCCACGGTCACGTGTGCTCCTCCGTCGGTCCGGCCCCCGGGTTCGCCGGAAGGCCAGTGCGGCTCACCTGCGGCCCGGTGGTCGCACAAGGGGTGGGTGCGGCCCGGTCGGGGGCAGGCGTGACAGGTGCCCCGGCGAGCGCCCTGCGAACAGCACGTTACCCAGTGCTCCACATTTCTGTGAAACCCCTCCTGACCTGCATTTTTACTTGGGTTTCCAAGTAAATCCGCCAAGTCCGGAACAGTCACTGGTCACAGCGTCGCAGGGGGCCGGAACAACGGCACGTTATCCCGGCCACCCCGGGCACGGGAAGAGCCGGTGTGTGACACTGACCTCGTGCGCGAAGACGGACATATCCGGGTATTCCTCCTGGACGACCACGAGGTCGTCCGCCGCGGCGTGCACGATCTGCTCTCCGCGGAGGACGGCATCGAGGTGGTCGGCGAGGCCGGCACGGCGGCCGAGGCGCTGGCCCGGGTGCCGGCCGCCCGCCCCGACGTCGCGGTGCTCGACGTGCGGCTGCCGGACGGCAGCGGCGTCGAGGTGTGCCGCGAGATCCGCTCCCGGGACGAGTCGGTGCGCTGCCTGATGCTGACCTCGTTCGCCGACGACGAGGCGCTGTTCGACGCGATCATGGCGGGGGCCGCCGGCTACGTCCTCAAGGACATCCGGGGCGCCGAGCTGATCGCCGCGGTGCGGGACGTGGCGGCCGGGCGGTCGCTGCTGGACCCGGCGGCCACCGCGCGCGTCCTGGAGCGGCTGCGCGACGGGGAGAACCGGGGCGGCGACGAGCGCCTGGGCCGCCTCACCGAGCAGGAGCGCCGCATCCTGGAGCTGATCGGCGAGGGCCTGACCAACCGGGCGATCGGCGAGCGGCTGCACCTCGCCGAGAAGACGATCAAGAACTACGTCTCCAGCCTGCTGGCCAAGCTGGGCATGCAGCGGCGCTCCCAGGCCGCCGCGTACGTGGCGCGGATGCAGGCCGAGCGGCGCTGAGCGCGGGCCGCGCGGGGGCTCCGCCGGGCTCCGCTCGGTTCAGCGGGGGTTCCGCTCGGGTTCAGCGGGGCTCAGCCGCCCGCCGCCGGGTCGGCCGTGCTGCCGCCGCTCTCCCCGCCGTCGCCGGCCCCGGCGTCGCCGCCGTTCCCGCCGTTGTCGCCGCCGCCGGGGTCCTCCGTCGGCGTGGACGGGGCGGTCGGCTCCGTGGTCGGCTCGTCCGTCGGCCCGCCCGGGTCGGTGGGCTCGCCGGTGGGGTCGCCGGTGGGGTCGTCGCTCGTGCTCTCCGAGGGCGTCCAGGAGGGCTTCCGGGTGGGCTGCCGGTCGTCGCCGCCGCCGGTGCCCCCGCCGCCGGTGTTCTGGTCGGTGCCCGGGTCGCGGCTCTGCTCGGTGGCCTCGTCGCTGGGCTTCTTGCTGGGCCGCTGGTCCTCTTCGGCGGTCTGCGAGGAGGTCGGCGTCGGGCTCTTGTCGGTCTTGCCGCCGCCCCCGTCGCCACCCGCGTTGTTCAGGGCGAAGGCGACGCCCGCGACGACGGCGATCACCGCGAGGACCGCCACGATCCACATCTTGCCGCGGCCGCCGCCCTTGTTGCCGTGGCCCTCGAAGCCGCCGTCGTCCCCGCCGCCGTAGCCGGCCGGCAGGATCGGCTGCGGGATCTGCGCGGTGCCCGCGCCGTGCTCGGAGTGCGGCAGCACGGTGGTGCCGGCCAGGCCGCCCGCGGGGGTGTTCCGGCCGTCGGACGGGGCGACCGGGCCGGTGTTCCAGGTGCCGGTGTGGCCGCCCTGCTCGTAGAGCATCTGCAGGCCGTACTGGACCAGGCCGCGCATCTCCTCGGCGGTCTGGAAGCGGTCGTCGGGCTCCTTGGCCAGCGAGCGCATGACCAGGCCGTCCAGCTCCGGCGGGACCGCGCCGGAGACCTCGGAGGGCGGCGTCGGGATGTCCTGGACGTGCTGGTAGACCACCGACAGCGGGGTCTCACCGGTGAACGGCGGGCGCAGCGCGAGCAGCTCGTAGAGCAGGCAGCCGGTGGCGTACAGGTCGGAGCGGTGGTCGACGGCCTTGCCGAGCGCCTGCTCGGGGGAGAGGTACTGCGGGGTGCCCATGACCATGCCGGTCTGCGTCATCGTGGTCGACGCGCCGTGCAGGGCGCGGGCGATGCCGAAGTCCATCACCTTCACCGCGCCGGTGTTCGTGATGATCACGTTGGCGGGCTTGATGTCGCGGTGCACGATGCCGTGCTGGTGGGAGTAGGCGAGCGCCTCCAGGACCCCGGAGACGATGATCAGCGCCTGCTCGGGCCCCGGCGCCTCCGCGTTGAGCAGGAGGTCGCGGATGGTGCGGCCCTCCACGATCTCCATCACGATGTACGGCACGGACTGGCCGCCGACGAAGTCCTCGCCGGAGTCGTACACGGCGACGATGGCGTGGTGGTTGAGGCCGGCCACCGACTGGGCCTCGCGCGTGAAGCGGGCCTTGGAGACCGGGTCCTCGGCGAGGTCGGCACGGAGCAGCTTGACCGCCACGGTGCGGCCGAGGCGCACGTCCTCGGCGGCGAACACCTCGGCCATGCCGCCCCGCCCGAGCCTGCGGGTCAGCCGGTACCGGCCGTCGCCGACCAGGCCGCCGTTGCCCCAGATCTCCGGCGTGTCAGACATTCCGCCGCCGTTCGCCTCGGGATCGGACGGGCCCTGGGCATGCTGCTGCTGTGCCATCAGTCCTCGCCGTCGTTTCTGCCCGCGGGTGCGCGGTGTTGTCACGGTCTCCGTCGGCCCACGCTACAGGCTCCGCGCAAACCCCCGGTCCGGGAAGAGGTCGGCCGGTACCGGTACGGGACGGACCGGTCATGAAACCCTGGTTCCGCGGGGTCGTGCAAATTCCGTGCACCCGCTACGAGCCCGCTGTAACGCTTCCGCGACGCTTCTTTCTCGTACGGTCACGGAACGGGCACCGCGCTTGACGTGGCAGGGCCCTGCGGCAGACTTGGCGGGAATCGCACTTTCGATCAACACGCGCGCGCCGCTGCCACCGGCGCCTACGGGGGACGCAGAGATGAGCCAGGACGCCGGACAGGGCCGGGCCGGACAGGGCCGGTACGCGGGGCGGGCGCTCGCCGGCGGCCGCTACCAGCTGCGCGACTTGCTCGGCGAGGGCGGCATGGCCTCGGTGCACCTGGCCTACGACTCGGTCCTCGACCGCCAGGTCGCGATCAAGACGCTCCACACCGAGCTGGGCCGCGAACAGGCCTTCCGCGAGCGCTTCCGCCGCGAGGCGCAGGCGGTGGCCAAGCTCACGCACACCAACATCGTCTCCGTCTTCGACACCGGCGAGGACGACCTGGGGGGCCTCACCACCCCCTACATCGTCATGGAGTACGTGGAGGGCCGCCCGCTCGGCTCGGTGCTCGACGCGGACGTGCGGCAGTACGGCGCGATGCCCGCCGACAAGGCGCTGAAGATCACCGCCGACGTGCTGGCCGCCCTGGAGATCAGCCACGAGATGGGCCTGGTCCACCGGGACATCAAGCCGGGCAACGTGATGATGACCAAGCGCGGCGTGGTCAAGGTGATGGACTTCGGCATCGCCCGCGCCATGCAGTCCGGCGTCACCTCGATGACGCAGACCGGCATGGTCGTCGGCACCCCGCAGTACCTCTCCCCCGAGCAGGCCCTCGGCCGCGGCGTGGACGCCCGCTCCGACCTGTACTCGGTCGGCATCATGCTGTTCCAGCTGGTGACCGGGCGGCTGCCGTTCGACGCGGACTCGCCGCTGGCCATCGCCTACGCGCACGTGCAGGAGGAGCCGGTGGCGCCCTCCTCGGTGAACCGGGCGCTGCCGCCGGCCGTGGACGCGCTGGTGGCCCGCGCGCTGAAGAAGAACCCGAACGAGCGCTTCCCCAGCGCCGAGGCCATGCGCGACGAGTGCCTGCGGGTGGCGTCCTCCTTCCACGCGACGCCGCCGAGCATCGTCCCCGGCGCCGCCGCGGCGAGCGGCGCGGGCGTCGGCTCCGAGGTGTTCCCGCCGGTCGACCAGAGCGCCCCGGCGCCGACCGGGCCGGTCCAGACGCCCTACCAGCCGGTCCCGCCGCACACCCCGAACCCGTACGGCACCCCGACGCCGGCGCCGTCCTACGGCTACCCGCAGCAGGGCGGCTACCCGGCGCCGACCGCGTCGTCCTACGGCCCGGCCCCCGCGAGCGGGGGGCGGCGGAGCAACAAGGGCGTGATCATCGGGTCGGCCGTGGTCGCCGTGCTGGCCGCCGGCGGGCTGATCGCCGCGCTGCTGATGAACGGCGGTGACGACGACGCCAAGGGCGGGGGCGGCACCGCGAGCGGCTCGGCGTCGGCGTCCGCGTCGACGAAGGCGGCGGGCCACCGCGGTCCCGACAAGTCGCGGACGATCGAGACGGACCAGTGCACCGAGCCGGAGGAGTCGTACAACGACCCCGACAAGGTGAAGGTCCCGAACTTCCAGTTCAAGTACATCGGCTCGGTGCAGGAGTGCTTCAACGCGGCGGGCTGGTCGCTGAAGCGGGTCCCGGTGGACGAGAACACCTACGGCGAGGGGGCGGTCATGGAGCAGTTCCCGATCGCCGGGACGGACGTCGACCCCGAGAACATGCCGGAGATCCAGCTCAAGGTCTCGACGGGCAACCCGCCGTCCTGACCGGCGCTCCCGCTCGTGGCGAAGGGCCCCTCGCGGGGCCCTTCGTCGTCAACGGGTCGCCTGCCTGGACTGCCTGGTCGCCTGCCTGGACCGCCTAGAGGTAGGGGCCGCCCGAGTGCGGGCCCGGGTGCGGCTCCTCGCCGTCGGGGACGGCGCCCGGCGGAAGCGCGCGGCGCATCTGCTCCAGCTGGGCCCGCGCGGCCATCTGCTGGGCGAACAACGTGGTCTGGATGCCGTGGAACAGGCCCTCCAGCCAGCCGACCAGCTGCGCCTGGGCGATCCGCAGCTCGGCGTCGGTCGGGGTCGCGTCGTCGGTGAAGGGCAGGGAGAGCCGCTCCAGCTCCTCGACCAGCTCGGGGGCGAGGCCGTCCTCCAGCTCCTTCACGGAACTGGCGTGGATCTCCTTGAGCCGGGCCCGGCTCGCCTCGTCCAGCGGCGCGACCCGGACCTCCTCGAGCAGCTGCTTGATCATGCTGCCGATCCGCATCACCTTGGCCGGCTGCTCGACCTGCTCGGTCACCGGGATCTCCCGGGGGTCGTCGTCCCCGCCACCACCGCCGCCGAGCGCCATGCCGTCCTGGCCGACGACCAGGATCTGGGGGTTCTCCGGCGACCTGTCGTTCCTCGGCATCTCCATACGCCCATTCTCGCGCACGGGCCCGGGGGACGGCCCCGGCGGGGGGCGGTCGCGGACGGGAGCGCCCGGAATGCCGGAAGCGCCGGAAAGTGTGAGGATCGTCCCACTGAAGTGTGCGATCACCGGGAGGGGGTCACGGCCGTGACTCCAAGGCTGGGCGTGCTGCGGGCGGCGGCACTGGCGGGAGCGGTGTCGGGGGTGCTGGCGACGGTGCCGGCGGCAGCGGCGGGGATGCCCGGGGCGGCTGCGGCGGCCACGGCGGCTACAGGACCGGCTGGTTGGGGCCACGCCCGGCCCCCGGGCCCCTCGGCGTCGGCGGCGGCCCCGACCCGGGAGGCGGCGCACGGCCGCGACGACCGCCCCGACCGCGACGACCACGGCCGCGACGACGAGGCCGAGGACGGGGACGAGGACGCCCGGGAGGACCAGCACGGCCGGGGCGACGAGGGCCCCGACGAGCCGACGGCGGACGACACCGCCACGGACGGCGCGGACGCCGACCCCACCGGGCGCCCCACGGCCTCCGGCACCCCGCAGGACCCGTCCGCCTCCCCCGCCGCCGTCCCGGCGACCGAGCAGGACGAGGAGCCCGCGCGGGCGGGCAGCAGGGCGGGCGAGGGCCGGCGCCACCCCGGACGGCACGAGGGGCGGGACCGGGACGCCGGGGACGTCCGGGAGTACGTCGGCGACACCCGGGACGACGACGGGGACGCGCCCGCCGCCGTGCCCACCCGGACGGCGCCCGCGGAGCCCACGCCGACGCCCCCGCGCCCCCGCCAGCAGACCGCGGCCCGCACCGCCGAGGCGCCCGTCGAGCCGCTCTTCCCGATCCTCCCCGTCGGCACCGGCCTGCTGCTCATCGGCCTCGGCCTGGGCCTGGTGGGGGTCCGGCTGCGGCGGGGGTAGCAGCGGGGTGACGGAAGGGGTAGCAGCGGGGTGACGGCGGGGGTCTACGCCCCCGTCACCAGCAGCACCTTCCCGATGTGCCCGCTCTCCTCCACCACCCGGTGCCCGGTGGCCGCGTCGCGCATCGGCAGCTCCCGGTCGATGACCGGGCGGATGTGGCCGCCGGCCAGCAGCGGCCAGACGTGTTCGCGGACGGCCGCCACGATGGCCGCCTTCTCCTCCGCCGGACGCGCCCGCAGCGAGGTCGCGCTGACCGCGCCGCGCTTGGCGAGCAGCTTGCCGAGGTCCAGCTCGCCCTTCCGGCCGCCCTGCATGCCGATGACGGAGAGCCGGCCGTTGACGGCGAGGGTGTCGACGTTGCGGTCCAGGTACTTCGCCCCCATGTTGTCGAGGATGACGTCGGCGCCCGCACCGCCGGTCGCCTCCTTCACCTCGGCGACGAAGTCCTGCTCCCGGTAGTTGACCAGGATGTCGGCGCCCAGCTCGGCGCAGCGCTCCAGCTTCTCCTTGCTGCCCGCCGTCACGGCGACCTTCGCGCCGACCGCCTTGGCCAGCTGGATCGCCATGGTGCCGATGCCGCTGGACCCGCCGTGCACGAGCAGCGTCTCGCCCGGCCGCAGCTGGGAGACCATGAAGACGTTCGACCACACCGTGCAGACCACCTCGGGCAGCGCCGCGGCCTCCTTCAGGCCCACGCCCTCGGGCACGGGCAGCAGCTGCCCGGCCGGCACGACGACCTTCTCGGCGTAGCCGCCGCCGGAGAGCAGCGCGCACAACTCGTCGCCGACGGACCACCCGGACACCCCGGTCCCGACTGCGGCGACCCGCCCCGAGCACTCCAGGCCCGGGTAGGCGGAGGCGCCGGGCGGGGGGTCGTAGAAGCCCTGGCGCTGCATGATGTCGGCCCGGTTGACGGCGCTTGCCGTCACCTCGACCAGGACCTCGCCCTCGCCGGGCTCCGGGTCGGGCACCTCGGACCAGGCCAGTACCTCGGGGCCACCGGGTTCGGAAATCGTGATCGCATGCATGAGGCCGACGCTACTCTTCGCCGCCGGGTCAGTCGCGGGGCAGCGCGCGGGCGTCGGGGGCGACCTGGCTGCCCGGAGTGATCCGCACGATGGTGATCAGGCGGTCCGTCAGTTGCAGCGCCCCGACCGCCGGGTCGTCGTAGCCGAGCACCCGGTGACCGCGCAGCACGCTCACCACCAGGTCGTCCGTCTCGCGCGGCTTGCGGCCCACCTCGGCCTTTATGACCGGCCGTTCCACCAGGTCGAGGCCGCTGCCCTGGCTGATCAGGTCCTCCATGACCATGCCGGCGGCGGGACTGAGCACGGACAGACCGAGCAGCCGGCCGGCCGCGCTGGCGCTGGTGATCACCGCGTCCGCGCCGGACTGCTTGAGCAGCGGCGCGTTCTCCTCCTCGCGGACCGCGACCACGATCTTGGCGTTGCGGTTGAGCTGGCGGGCCGTCAGCGTGACCAGGACGGCGGTGTCGTCGCGCTGGGTGGCGATGATGACCTGCTTCGCCCGGAACAGCTCGGCCCGGTTGAGCACGTCGCTGCGGGTCGCGTCCCCTATCACCCCGGCGTATCCGTGCGCCGTCGCGGCCTCGATGGCCTTGCCGCTCGGGTCCACCACGACCACCTGCTCCTTGCGCAGGCCCGTCGTGCAGACGGTCTCGATCGCGGACCGCCCCTTGGTGCCGAAGCCGACGACGACGGTGTGATCGCGCAAGGTGGACCTCCAGCGGTTCAGGCGCCATTCCTCCCGAGTGCGCTCGGTGAGGGCTTCCAGCGTGGTGCCGACCAGGATGATCAGGAACAGCACGCGCAGGGGCGTGATGAGGAAGATGTTGGTGAGCCGGGCGGCGTCACTGACGGGGGCGATGTCGCCGTATCCGGTGGTGGAGAGGGTGACCGTGGCGTAGTAGAAGGCGTCGAGGAGGTCGACGGACTGGTCCGAGTTGTCGCTGTAGCCGTCGTGGTCGACGTAGACGATCAACGCGGTGGCCACCAGGACCACGAGCGCCAGGGAGAGCCGCTTGCCCACCTGACGGATCGGGTGCTCCACCAAGCGGCGCGGCAGCTTCACCTTGTGGGTCACCAGATGCTCGTCCGCCTGTCGGGCGATGGCGTCATGGCCCGGAAGTTTCACGTGAAACACACTCCGATTCCCCCGCTCGCCCAGGGCAGGTCGAGCAACTCCGTCTCCTGCGCCGCGCCCACCCCGCCGGGCGGCACCACGGCCAGCGCGTCGGCCGCCGCCACCCCGCGCAGCATGGCCGGCCCGCTGTAGCGCAGCGGCACCGCGTCCTCGTCGCGCAGCACCACCGGCACCAGCCGGGTGTCGTACGGATGCCCCGACACGGCCTCCCGCAACGGCAGCGCGTACGGCTCCGGCGCCGGGCGGGCGGCCAGGGTGCGCAGCAGCGGCTCGGCGAGCGTGAGCAGGCCGGAGACCGCGGCCAGCGGATTGCCGGGCAGCCCGACCAGGTGCCGGCCGTCCCCGATCCGGGCCAGCAGCATGGGGTGGCCGGGGCGGACCTTGACGCCGTCCACCAGCAGCTCGGCGCCGAGCCGGTCGAGGACCGGGTGGACGTGGTCGACTGGGCCCGCGGCGGTGCCGCCGGTGGTGACGATCAGGTCGGCGGCGGAGTCGGCGACCGCCCGGTGCAGCGCCTCGGCGTCGTCCCCGATCCGCCGGACGGCGAGCACCTCGGCGCCCAGGGCGCGCAGCCAGGGCGGCAGCATCGGGCCGAGGGCGTCCCGGATGCGGCCCTCGCGCGGCAGGCCCTCGGTGAGCAGCTCGTCGCCGAGCACCAGCAGCTCGACGCGGGGGCGGGGGACGGCGGTGACGGTGTCGTACCCGGCCGCCGCGGCGAGGCCGAGGACGGCCGGCGTCACCAGGGTGCCGACGGGCAGCAACTGGTCGCCGCCGCGGCACTCCTGGCCACGCGGGCGGATGTCCTGGCCGTGCGCGACCTCGCGGGTGGCGTGCAGCCGGCCGGCGGCGTCGGTGCGGCCGTGCTCGCTGCGCAGGACGGCGGTGGTGTCCCGGGGGACGCGGGCGCCGGTGGCGATGCGCAGGGCCTCGCCGTCGGTGAGGGGGGCGGGCTCGGCGTGGCCGGCCAGGGCGCCTTCCGCGCGGACCGTCCAGGGGCCGGGTCCGGCGACCGCCCAGCCGTCCATCGCCGAGGTGTCGAAGGACGGCAGGTCGGTGAGGGCGGTGAGCGGGGCGGCCAGGGTGAGGCCGAGGGCCGCGTCCAGGGGCACGGAGAGCGGGGCTCGGCGGGCGGCCCTCGCCTGGGCGCGGGCGGCGCGCTCGGCGACCGACCGGGCGGCGTGCCACTCGGTGGCGCGATGGTGCTCGGTGCCCTTCGCGGAGTCGCCGGTCGGGCGGGTGGGCTGCGGGGCGTGCGAGGGCGGCGTCGGGCCGGGGTTCTCCTTCACCAGGGCGAGCGCCTCCTCGATGCCGAGGTCGTCCTCGGCCTCCTCGCCTGCCCGGGTGCGGAAGGCGGTCATCAGGCGTCCGGGGAGCTGTCGGGGGCGGTGCCGGGCTCGGCGTTCTCCGCCGCCCAGCGCGCGGCGAGGCCGACGGCCTTGCGCGCGGCCTCGGCGACCGCCTCGGGGCCGCCGCCTGCGTGGGCCGCCGCGTAGCCGACGAGGAAGGTGGTCAGCGGGGCCGCGGGCCTGGCCACCCCGTGGGCGGCGTCCCGGGCGAGGTCGAGCAGCACCTTGGTGTCGACGTCGAGGTCGATGCCCAGCTCGTCCTTGGCAGCGGAGATCCATTCATCCAACACGTGCCCATGCTCCCTGATGCGCGCCCGTGCCGTGGCGATGTCCTCCCAGGTGTCGCAGTCGAAGGAGGCGAGGGCGTCGGGGACCCGGTCGAGCCGCAGGGCGCCGGTCAGCCGGCGCAGGGGCAGCCCGGACAGCTCCGGCGGCTCGGCTCGCCCCGGGGCGAGCGCGGCCAGGGCGCGGCGCAGCGCGGCCGTCCGGTAGGCGGCGACGAGGGGCTGGTCGCGGCCGTCCGCGTCGCTGAGCAGCACGCCGTCGGCGTCGCCCGCCGCGAGCGCCGACAGGAGCCGGCCGACGGTCGGGGCGCCGAGGAAGGGCAGGTCGGCGGAGAGCACCACGGCGTGCTCCGCCGTGACGTGCCGCAGCCCGGCGGCCAGCGCCGGCAGCGGTCCGCCGCCGGGAGGCTCCTCGCGCGCCCAGGTCACCGGCCGCGCGGTGGGCCGGGGATCGGCGACGACGACCGTGCTCCCCGCCCCGGCGCAGGCGGCCAGCACCCGGTCGAGCAGCGCGCGCCCGCCGACCCTGAGGCCCGGCTTGTCCACGCCGCCCAGCCGGCGGGCGGCCCCGCCGGCGAGCACGACGGCGTCGTAGGCGGGTGGCTCGTCGGTCGTCACCCCCCGAGTATGCGGGCCCCGGCGATCACAGGGAACGGTGATCGCACGGGACGTACCGGGGGAGCGGACCCGCCGGCGGCCGTCACAGGGTGCGCAGCAGCACCGCCGGAGCCTCGACGCAGTCCGCGACGTACCGCAGGAAACCGCCCGCCGTGCCGCCGTCGCACACCCGGTGGTCGAAGGTGAGCGACAGCTGGACGACCTGCCGCACCGCCAGCTCCCCCTCGTGCACCCACGGCTTGGGCACGATCCGGCCGACGCCGAGCATCGCCGCCTCGGGGTGGTTGATGATCGGCGTGGAGCCGTCGACGCCGAACACGCCGTAGTTGTTCAGCGTGAAGGTGCCGCCGGTCAGGTCCCCCGGCGTCAGCCGCCCGGCCCGGCCCGCCTCGGTCAGCCGGCCGAACTCGGCGGTGAGCGCCTCGGCGTCCCGCGCCTGCGCGTCCCGCACCACCGGCACCACCAGGCCCCGGTCGGTCTGCGCGGCGAACCCGAGGTGGACGGCGTCGAGCTGGACGACCTCCCGGGCCTCGGTGTCCACCGTGGAGTTCAGCTCGGGGAACCGGGCCAGCGCGGCCGTGCAGATCCGGGCCAGCAGGGCGAGCAGGGAGATCTTCGGCCCGCCCGCCGCGTTCATCGCGGCCCGCGCCCGCATCAGTTCGGTGGCGTCGGCGTCCACCCAGCAGGTGGCGTCCGGGATCTCCCGCCGGCTCCGCGCCAGCTTGTCGGCGACGGCACCGCGGACGCCCTTGAGGGGCGTGCGGATGCCGCCGGCGGTGATCGCGTGGGCGGTGGCGGACCGGGGCTCCACGGTGGGCCGCGCGGCCGGGTCGGCGACCAGGCGGGCGTCCGGCGCCGTGGTGGTCACGGCGCGGGCGTCCGGCGCCGCAGCGGTCCGCAGCGCCTCCTCCACGTCCGAACGCAGGATCAGCCCGTCAGGCCCCGAGCCGGTCAGCCCGCGCAGATCCAGATCGTGCTGCCGGGCCAGCCGGCGCACCAGGGGTGAGATGACGGGAACCGGCCCGTCCACCGCGCCCCCCACCGCGAGCGCCTCGGCGGACCGGACCTCGGCGAGGCCCCCGTCACCGTCCACCTGCCGTGAGGAAACCGGCACCGGCACCGGCCGGCCCGGCCGCACCCGGCGCCGCCGCGCCGGCGCCGCCGAGGTGCCGTACCCCACCAGGACGTTCCCCGAGCCCTCGGCGGCACCCGGCTCCTCGCCGGCCCGGTCACCGGCGGACGGCTCCCCGACCGCCACCGTGATCAGCGGCGCCCCGACCGGCAGCTCCGTGCCCTCCGCGCCGAAGCGGGCGGTGACCACGCCGCCGTAGGGGCAGGGCACCTCCACCATCGCCTTGGCCGTCTCGACCTCGACCACCGGCTGGTCGATCGCGACCACGTCGCCGACCTCGACCAGCCAGCGCACGATCTCCGCCTCGGTCAGGCCCTCGCCGAGGTCCGGGAGCTTGAACTCCAGCACCTGTGCCATCAGCTCTCGGCCTCCCACTGCAGGCGCCCCACGGCGTCCAGGATCCGGTCCACCCCGGGCAGGTGGTGCCGCTCCAGCATCGGCGGCGGATACGGCACGTCGAATCCGGCCACCCGCAGCACCGGCGCCTCCAGGTGGTGGAAGCAGCGCTCGGTGACGCGGGCCGCGATCTCGCCGCCGGGGCCGCCGAAGGAGCCCGACTCATGGACGACCACCGCGCGCCCGGTCCGCCGCACCGAGGCGCACACCGTCTCGTCGTCGAAGGGCACCAGCGAGCGCAGGTCGACCACCTCCAGGTCCCAGCCCTCGGCCGAGGCCGCCTCGGCGGCCTCCAGGCAGACGGCCAGCGAGGGCCCGTAGGTGATCAGCGTGGCGCTGCGCCCGGCGCGCCGCACCACCGCGCGGCCGATCGGCTCGACCGGCGCGGGGCGCTCGGCGTCCCAGGTGTCCTTCGACCAGTAGAGCCGCTTGGGCTCCAGGAAGACCACCGGGTCGTCGGAGGCGATGGCGGCGCGCAGCAGCCCGTAGGCGTCGGCGACGGTGGCGGGCGTGACGACGTGCAGCCCCGGTGTCGCCATGTAGTACGCCTCGGACGAGTCGCTGTGGTGCTCGACGCCGCCGATGCCGCCGCCGTAGGGGATGCGGATGGTCAGCGGCAGCGCCATCGCCCCGCGGGTGCGGTTGCGCATCTTGGCGACATGGCTGACGACCTGCTCGAAGGCCGGGTAGGCGAAGGCGTCGAACTGCATCTCCACCACCGGGCGCAGCCCGTACATCGCCATGCCGACGGCCGCGCCCAGGATGCCGGCCTCGGCGAGCGGGGTGTCCGTGCAGCGGTCCTCGCCGAACTCCTTCGCGAGCCCGTCGGTGATCCGGAAGACCCCGCCGAGCGCGCCGACGTCCTCGCCCATGACGTGCACGGCCGGGTCCTCGGCCATGGCGTCGCGCAGGGCGCGCGTGAGGGCCTGCGCCATGGTGGCCGGCCGCGCGGCGACCGTGGTCATCGGCGGGTCCCCTCGGTGTCGGCGCCGGTGTCTTCGCCGGCCTCGGCGGCCAGCTCCGCGCGCAGCTGGTCGCGCTGTTCGCGCAGCTGCGGGGTGGGCTCGGCGTAGACGTGGGCGAACAGGTCCATCGGGTCGAGCGGCGCGTCCTCGTTCATGCGGGCGCGCAGGTCGGCGGCCATCGCCTCGGCTTCGTCGCGGACGGCGCGCAGGGCGTCCTCGTCGAGGAGGCCGCGTCGGGTCAGCTCCTGCTCGACGAGGTCGACGGGGTCGTGCCGCCGCCAGGCCGCCACCTCGTCGGCGCCGCGGTAGCGGGTGGCGTCGTCGGCGTTGGTGTGCGCGTCGACGCGGTACGTCACCGCCTCCACCAGCGTGGGCCCGCCGCCCTCGCGCGCGCGGCGCACCGCGTCGGTGAGCACCTCGTGCACGGCCAACGCGTCGTTGCCGTCGACCAGCCGGCCGGGCATCCCGTAGCCGACGGCCTTGTGGGCGAGCGACGGGGCGGCGGTCTGCTTGGCGAGCGGCACGGAGATCGCGAAGCCGTTGTTCTGCACGAGGAAGACGACCGGCGCCTGCCAGACGGCCGCGAAGTTCAGCGCCTCGTGGAAGTCGCCCTCGCTGGTGCCGCCGTCGCCGACCATGGCGAGCGCGACCACGTCGTCGCCCTTGAGCCGGGCGGCGTGCGCGAGGCCGACGGCGTGCGGCAGCTGGGTGGCGAGCGGCGTGGAGAGGGGGGCGACCCGGTGCTCGCGCGGGTCGTAGCCGGTGTGCCAGTCGCCGCGCAGCAGGGTGAGCGCCTGCACGGGGTCGACGCCGCGGGCCACCACGGCGAGGGTGTCGCGGTAGCTGGGGAAGAGCCAGTCCCGCTCCTGAAGGGCCAGCGCGGCGGCCACCTCGCAGGCCTCCTGGCCGGTGCTGGAGGGATAGACGGCGAGCCGGCCCTGCTTGGTCAGCGCGGTGGCCTGCGCGTTGTACCGCCGGCCGCGCACCAGCCGGGCGTGCAGCGTGCGCAGCAGGCCCGGGTCGGCCTGGGCCGCCGCCTCGGTGCCGAGGACGCGGTACGGCTCCGCGTCGGGCAGCAGCGGCGCGGGGTCCGTGCGGGGCTGCCAGGCGGGCGGCGGCGTGGGCCGGTACGCGCCCCGCTGCTCCATGACCGTCATGACGGCACCTCCTCGTGGGAGCGGCTTCCGGCCCGCCACGGCTGTGACGGGCCTCACCTACCGATTGTTCGGTCGTCGGCACATTTTGGCTACGGGGCCCCCGAGGCTGTGGACAAACGGTTCTGCACAACCTGAGATGGACGCAGTACGTCCATGGTAGGGAGGCGGGGGGACATGGCATCTGAACAAATGGCCGACCGGCCGGACGAGACCGGCGGACCGCCGCCCCCGCGCCCGCTCGACGCCATCGACCAGGACATCCTGCGCATGCTCCAGGCGGACGGCCGCGCCTCGATACGCTCCGTCGCCGAACGGGTGCACGTCTCGCGCGCCAACGCCTACGCGCGCATCAACCGGCTGGTCGAGGACGGCGTCATCCGGGGCTTCGGCGCCCGAGTCGACCACGAGCGGGCCGGGCACGGCACCTCGGCGTACATCACGCTGAAGATCGTCCAGAACTCCTGGCGCTCGGTGCGGGACCGGCTCAGGCAGCTGCCCGGCGCCTCGCACATCTCCCTGGTGGGCGGCGACTTCGACGTGCTGCTGCTGGTGCACACCCCCGACAACCGGGCGCTGCGCGAGCTGGTCCTCACCCGCCTCCAGGCCATGCCGGAGGTGCTGAGCACCCGCACCCTGCTGGTCTTCGAGACGGAGGACCTGGAGCCGCAGGGCTGAGTCCGGCCTCCGGGCGCCTCAGCGGGAGGTGCGCAGCCCCTCGAAGACCAGCCGCGCCACCGCGTCCGCCACCTCGCGCTCACCGGCGCCCCGGCCGTCCGGGCGGTACCACTCCACCACGGAGTTGATCATCCCGAAGACCAGCCGCGTCGCCAGCCGCACGTCCACGTCGGCGCGCAGCTCGCCCTCGGCCGCCGCCGCCTTCAGCAGCTCCGCCACCCGGTGGTCGAACTCGCGCCGCCGCTCCAGCGCCCACCGCTCGGTGGCGGTGTTGCCCCGCACCCGCAGCAGCAGCGTCACGTAGGGCAGCTCCGCGATCAGCACCTCGACCATGCGCCGCACCACGTACTGGAGCCGCTCGGCGGCGGTCCCCACGCGCGCGTGCTCCTCGTCGAGGATGCCGAACAGGCCGTCGAGGGCCCGGCTGACGGCCCGGCGCAGCAGCTCCTCCTTGCCGGCCACGTGGTGGTAGATGGACGACTTGGAGATCCCGGCCGCCTTGGAGAGGTGCTCCATGGAGGTGCCGTCGTAGCCGCGCTCGTTGAAGACCCGCACGGCGACCGACAGCAGGGTCTCCGGGGTGTAGGTGTCGCGCCTGGCCGTGGTCATGAGGAGCTGCCCTCCTGCTCGTAGGAGGTGTAGGCGTGCCGGTGCAGGGCGAGGGAGGGGGCGTAGCGGCCGGTGGGCGCGCACTCGTGCAGGTTCTCCAGGACCGTGAAGGCCCAGTCCCCGCCCAGCCGGCGGCTCCACTCCAGCGGCCCCAGCGGGTAGTTGACCCCGAGCCGCATGGCGGTGTCGACGTCCTCCTCGGTGGCCACGCCCTTGGCGACCGCCTCGTGCGCCAGGTCGATGAGCCGCGCCACCGTGCGGGCGACGATCATGCCGGGCACGTCGCCGATCACGCTGACCTTCTTGCCGAGCGCCTGGAACAGGCCGGTGGCCTCGGCGACCGTCCGCGCGGAGGTGCGCGGGGAGACGGCGAGGGCCACCCGGGTGGCGGCGCGGTAGTCGAGGGCGAGGTCGAAGTACACGACGTCCCGGAACATCGCCGAGGTCTGCCCGTCGGCGAGCACGAGCCGGCCGCCGCCCGGCAGGACCAGCTGGTAACCGTCGGGCTCGTCCTCCTCCCGCACCTCGATGCCGGCCTCGCGGACCAGGTCGAGCAGGTCGCCGGCCGGGCCCAGGTCGTCACCGGCCGAGACGTACGCGGGCCGGTCGGCCGGTTCCGCGGTGTGCGGCTCGGGGCGCTCGGCGCCCTCGCCGTACGCGTACCAGCCGCGCCCGCTCTTGCGGCCGAGCCGGCCCGACTCGACCAGGCGGCGCTGGGCGAGGGACGGCGTGAAGCGCACGTCCTGGAAGAAGGACCGCCACACCGAGTGCGTGACGGACTCGTTGACGTCCTGGCCGATCAGGTCGGTCAGCTCGAAGGCGCCCATCCTGAAGCCGCCGCACTCGCGCAGCACCGCGTCGATGGTGGCCGGGTCCGCGCCCTGGTCCTCGTACACGGCGAACGCCTCGGCGTAGAAGGGCCGGGCGATGCGGTTGACCAGGAAGCCCGGGGTGTCCGCGCAGGCCACCGGGGTCTTGCCCCAGGCGCGGGCCGTCTCGTACGCGCGCGTGGCCGACGTGACGTCGGTGGCGGCGCCGGAGACCACCTCGACCAGCGGCATCAGCGGCGCCGGGTTGAAGAAGTGCAGGCCGACCAGGCGCTCCGGGTGGGCGAGGGCGCCGCCGACGGCGGTCACGGAGAGGGAGGAGGTGTTGGTGGCGAGCAGGCAGTCCGCGCCGACGACCTCCTCCAGCGCCCGGAACAGCTCCTGCTTCACGTCGAGCCGCTCCACCACGGCCTCGGCGACCAGCGCGCAGCCGGCCAGCTCGGCCAGGCTCCCGGCCGGCGTCAGCCGGGCGCGGGCGGCGTCCCGTTCGGCGCCGGTCAGCCGGTCCTTGGCGACGAGCCGGTCGAGCCGGGCGCCGATGGCGTCGGCCGCCTCCCTGGCCCGCCCGGGCACGGCGTCGTAGAGCCGCACGGGGTGGCCGGCGGCCAGCGCCACCTGGGCGATGCCCTGGCCCATGGTGCCGGTGCCGACGACGGCCACGGGGCTGCTGAGGTCCAGTGCTGTCATGCGCGCGATCCTCCCGCACGGGGTTTTCCACAGATGCGGCGGTCCCCCTTGTCCCGACCGATCGTTCGGTTACTCTAGCCGTGTCCACCTGCTTCCGCCCAGGCTTCCCCCAGGTCACGCGCTCGACGGAGAGTGCGTGAGACGAGGAGTTGGTCCCGCATGGCCGCCGCACTGACCGCGCACGAGCTGATCGACCGGCACCGGCCGACCCTGGACCAGGCGCTGGAGACCATCCGCACCCGCGCCTACTGGTCCCCGCACCCCGAGCACCCCAAGGCGTACGGCGCGGAGCACGGCAGCCTCGACGCGGCGGCCGGCCAGGCCGCCTTCGACGCCCTGCGCGGCACCCGCCTCGACCTCGGCCAGCCCAGCACGGACGACTGGGTGGGCGGCGAGGTCTCGCCGTACGGCGTCGAGCTGGGCGTCACCTATCCGCACGCGGACCTCGCGGTGCTGCTGCCCGCCATGCGCGCCGGGCAGCGGGCCTGGCGGGACGCGGGCCCGGAGCTGCGCGCCGCGGTCTGCCTGGAGGTCATCAAGCGGATCTCCGCCCGCTCCCTGGAGTTCGCCCACGCGGTCATGCACACCTCGGGCCAGGCCTTCATGATGGCCTTCCAGGCGGGCGGGCCGCACGCGCAGGACCGCGGCCTGGAGGCGGTGGCGTACGCGTACGCGGAGCAGGTCCGCACCCCCGGCTCCGCGGAGTGGACCAAGCCGCAGGGCAAGCGCGACCCGCTGGCGCTGACCAAGGAGTTCACGCCGGTCCCCCGCGGCATCGGCCTGGTCATCGGCTGCAACACCTTCCCGACGTGGAACGGCTATCCGGGCCTCTTCGCCTCCCTCGCCACCGGCAACGCGGTGCTGGTCAAGCCGCACCCGCGCGCGGTGCTCCCGCTCGCCCTCACCGTCCAGGTGGCCCGCGACGTGCTCGCCGAGGCCGGCTTCGACGCGAACCTGGTGGCGCTGGCCGCCGAGCGCCCCGGCGAGGGCATCGCCAAGACCCTGGCCACCCACCCCGACGTCCGGATCATCGACTACACCGGCTCCACCGCCTTCGGCGACTGGCTGGAGGCCAACGCCCGCCAGGCGCAGGTGTACACGGAGAAGGCCGGCGTCAACACGGTCGTCGTCGACTCCACCGACGACTACCGCGGCATGCTCGCCAACCTGGCCTTCTCCCTCTCCCTCTACAGCGGCCAGATGTGCACCACCCCGCAGAACCTGCTGATCCCCCGCGACGGCATCCGCACCGACCAGGGCGCCAAGACCTACGACGAGGTGACCGCCGACCTGGCCCGCGCGGTGGACGGCCTGCTCGGCGACGACACCAGGGCCAACGCGCTGCTCGGCGCCATTGTCAACCCGGACGTCAAGGCCCGCCTGGAGGCCGCCGCCGGGCTCGGCGAGGTGGCGCTGGCCTCCCGCGAGGTGACGCACCCGGAGTTCCCGGACGCCGTGGTGCGCACCCCGGTCATCGTCAAGCTCGACGGCGCCAAGCCGGAGGACGAGGCGGCCTACGCGAGCGAGTGCTTCGGCCCCGTCTCCTTCGCGGTCGCCGTCGACTCCGCGACGCACGCGGTGGAGCTGCTGCGCCGCACCGTCCGCGACAAGGGCGCGATGACGGTGGGCGCCTACACCACCGACACCGAGGTGGCGGACGCGGTGCGGGAGGCGTGCCTGGAGGAGTCCGCCCAGCTCTCGCTGAACCTGACCGGCGGGGTGTACGTCAATCAGACCGCCGCCTTCTCCGACTTCCACGGCTCGGGCGGCAACCCGGCGGCCAACGCGGCCCTGTGCGACGGCGCCTTCGTCGCGGGCCGCTTCCGGGTGGTGGAGGTGCGGCGCCCGGCGTAGGTCAGGAGGGGCGCGGGGCCGTGGCGCTCCAGTGGTACAGCGCCATGGCCACGCTGGTGGCGAGGTTGTAGCTGGAGACCTGCGGTCGCATCGGCAGCGCGAGGAGATGGTCGGCCCGCGCGCGCAGTTCCGCCGACAGGCCGCTGCGCTCGGACCCGAAGGCGAGCAGCGCGTCGTCGGGCAGCTCGGCGCCGCGGATGTCCGCGCCCTCCGGGTCCAGCGCGTAGACAGGGCCCGGCGGCAGCTGCGCCACGTCCAGCCGCTCCACGGCGGTCGCGAAGTGCAGGCCCGCCCCGCCGCGCACCACGGTGGGGTGCCAGGGGTCGAGCGGCCCCGTGGTGACCACGCCGGTCGCCCCGAAGCCGGCGGCCAGCCGGATCACCGCGCCCGCGTTGCCGAGGTTGCGCGGCTGGTCGAGGACGACGACCGGCGCCCGGCGCGGCAGCTCCGCCAGCGTCCGCAGCGCCGCCGCCCGCGCGGGGCGTACGGCCAGGGCGGCGACGGCGGTGGGGTGCGGGCGCGGCACCAGGCCGGCGTAGGCCGCGGGCCCCACCTCGGCCAGCGCGGCGTCCAGGGCGTCCCGTACGTCCGGCGCCAGTTCGTCGGCGAGGGCGAGCGCCGCCCGCCGGTCGGCGGTGACCGCGACCGGCACCTCGGCGCCGAAGCGCAGCGCGTGCTTGA
Source organism: Streptomyces sp. NPDC048182 (assembly GCF_043202555.1). Taxonomy (NCBI): domain Bacteria; kingdom Bacillati; phylum Actinomycetota; class Actinomycetes; order Kitasatosporales; family Streptomycetaceae; genus Streptomyces; species Streptomyces sp. NPDC048182. Next base: position 360,049 of record NZ_JBIDAQ010000002.1, read on the forward strand.
GGGCGTGGAAGCCGTCGAGCAGCACGCAGGCGTCGCCGGCGTGACGGCGCCATGCGGCGAGGGCGGCGGCGGGGTCGGTCATGCGGTGCAGCCTACGTGCGCTGGTCCGGCGCCCGGTCGGCCTCCTCCGGGGCCGTGTGCCCGCCCCGGCCGGCACCGTCCTCCCGGGCTGCCGGCACGGACGCCTCCACCGCGGTACCGGACGCCTCCGGCCCGGCCCGCCGCCCGGGCAACCGCCCGACCACCCGGGTTACGCGCCCGCCCAGCCACCGCAGGAACGGCGTCGGCAGGAACACCGCGTCCGCGGCGATCATCGCCAGCGAGAAGAACGGCAGCCCCAGCACCACGGCGATCACCGCGTGCTCGGTCATCATCACCGCCAGCAGGACGTTCTTGACCCGCCGGTTGAACAGCGTGAACGGGAAAGCGACCTGCGCGATCACCGTGCCGTAGGTGATGAGCATGACCATCGTGCCGCTCGCGGAGAGCAGGTCGGACAGGTCCGGCCAGGGCGAGAAGTACCGGAGCTGCAAGGGGTAGTAGACCGCCGTGCCGTCCTGCCAGCGCGAGCCCTGCACCTTGTACCAGCCGGCGGTCGCGTAGATCAGGCACGCCTCGGCCATGATCACCGCGAGGGCCCCGTTGTGCACGAGGTGGGTCACCACGTCGAGCAGCGCCCGCAGCTCGCCGCCCCCGGCCCGGCCGTCGGGCCCCTTGGCCCGCCCGGCGACCCACCACACCCCCTGCGCGAGCCAGACCGCCCACAGCAGCACCGGCACCAGCAGGTCCCCGTCGAGCCGCCCCACCGACGTCGCCGCGACCAGCCCGCACCCGAGCACCGCCCACAGCGCGGGCCCCACCCGGTCGGGACGACCGCGCCCCGACCGCGCCCGCCGGGCGTCCAGCGACCACACCTGCCCGCACCGGGTCAGCACCAGGTAGACGCTCATCAGGTGCAGCACGTTGTCGCCGCCGTCGCCCATGAAGACGCTGCGGTTCTGCAGCGAGACCACGCCCACCATGAACAGCACCGACATGGTCCGGGTCCGCCAGCCGAGCAGCAGCAGCGCGCCGCTCAGCAGGGCGAGCGCGTAGACCAGCTCGAACCAGGCGCGGCCCGGCCACCACGCCAGCACGCTGAAGGCGCCGTTCTGCGCGAGCAGCTGCCTCGCCAGGCCGAGGCTCCAGGGCCCGTCCGGCCCGTACAGCTCGTGCCGGTGCGGCAGCTCGCGCAGCAGGAAGAAGAGCCAGGTGGCGCTGAGCCCGATGCGGACGACGGCCGTCTGGTACGGGCCGAGCGCGGCCGAGGTGACCCGGTCCACGGCGCGCGGGACGGACCCGGCGAGGCCGCCCCGCGCCAGCGGCCCGGCGAGGCCGGTCATCCGTCCGCCCCGTCCGCCGGCCACCACGGCAGCTCCCGCACCGCGGGACGCGGGGCGGCCCGCTCGGCGCTCCACGGGGGCGGCGGCACCACGGTGGTCCGGGAGCGGTACTGGACGCGTTCCAGGGTGCCGCCGGGACCGGCCGCGTCATGGCGCGCCAGGCGCAGGACGGCGATCCGGCGCAGATAGGACTCGGCCAGGCCGCCCCGCAGGCCCACCCGGCGGCCGGCGGAGTCATGGGTCGCGGTGTAGAAGTCCCAGGCCCGGCGCAGCTCGTTCTGCTGGGTGTGGCTCGGCAGCGGGTTGCCCGCCACGGCCCGGCCGTCCTCGGCGGACAGGTCGTACCAGCCGGTGGTGCGGATCCCGCCGTCCGCCGTGCCCACCTCGGCGCGCACCTGCACGGAGACGTCCTGCTGGAGGGGGTTGGGCGCGAAGAGCTTCCAGTTCTGCTCGAACTCCGGGTAGACCCAGTCGTCCACCAGGCCGGCGTGCTGCCGGGAGAGCGTGTTCGCCGGGGCCACGTGCAGGAAGGTCAGCACCAGATGGACGCCGACACCGGCCGCGACGAGCAGCAGCGCCAGCAGCGCGGCGGCCTGGGAGCGGGCGGGGAGCCCGGCGAGCCCGGGACGCCGCCCGCCGGCGGGCTCGGGATCCGCGACGCACGCCATGGCTACAGAACGAAGCCCGGCTCGCCCTTGCCGTCCACGACGGGCCGGCCCGCGGCGGCCCACACCTGCATGCCGCCGTCCACGTTGACGGCGTCGAGGCCCTGCTGGACCAGGTACATGGCGACCTGGGCCGACCGGCCGCCGGAGCGGCAGATCACGTTGATCCGGCCGTCGGCGGGCGCGGCCTCGGTCAGCTCGCCGTAGCGGGCGACGAACTCGCTGATGGGGATGTGCAGCGCCCCCTCGGCGTGGCCCGCACGCCACTCGTCGTCCTCACGGACGTCCAGCAGGAAGTCGCCGCCCTCGAGGTCCGCGACCTCCACGGTGGGCACACCGGCTCCGAAACTCATGGCCCAGACGCTACCGGAGCCGCTGCCCCGCCCTCCTCAGGAGGCATCTTCAGGATCCGCCCTCGCCGAGCGCCTCCGCCAGCTCCGCCTCCCGGGCGCTCACCTGCTCCGCCAGCTGCTCGGCGATCTCCTCCAGGAGCCGGTCGGGGTCGTCCGGGGCCAGCCGGAGCATCGCGCCGATCGCGCTGTCCTCCAGCTCCTTGGCGAGCAGGGTGAGCATCTCCTTGCGGCGGTCCAGCCACTCCAGGCGCGCGTACAGCTCCTCGGCGCGACCCGGCCGCCGCTCGGGCACCGGACCCGCGGCCCACTCCTCGGCCAGCCCGCGCAGCTCGTCCGCGTCCCCGCGCGCGTAGGCGGCGTTGACCCGGGTGAGGAACTCCTCGCGCCGCGCCCGCTCACCCTCCTCCTGCGCGAGGTCGGGGTGCGCCTTACGGACCAGCTCGCGATAGAGGCGGCGGGCCTCCTCGCCGGGCCGCACCCGCTGCGGGGGCCGCACCTCCCGCCCGGTGAGCATCGAGGACGCCTCCGGGAAGAGGCCCGAGCCGTCCATCCAGCCGTGCAGCAGCTCCTCCACGCCGGGGATCGGCATCAGCCGGGCCCGCGCCTCGTCGGCCCGGCGCAGGTCATCCGCGTCGCCGGTGCGGGCGGCCCTGGCCTCCAGGATCCGCGCCTCCAGCTCCTCGAGGCGCGCGTAGACCGGGCCGAGCCGCTGCTCGTGCAGCCGGGAGAAGTTCTCGACCTCCACGCGGAAGGTCTCCAGGGCGATCTCGTACTCGATGAGTGCCTGCTCCGCGGCCCGCACGGCCCGTTCCAGGCGCTCCTCGGGACGCGGCGCACCGGCACCGCTCTGCTCGGCTTCCGGGGTCGTCACCCGTCCAGCCTAGGGCCTGCCCCCACCAGAACCGGACCCTCCGCCTCTCCCTGCCCGCTCAGTCCTCGACCTCCACCGCCACCCGCCCCGCCCGCACCGCCGCCACCAGCTCCGCGTGGTCCGCCTCCGTGCGGTCGGCGTAGGCGACGGCGAACGCGGCCACGGCCTCGTCCAGCTCCTGGTTCTTGCCGCAGTACCCGGCGATCAGCCGCGGGTCGGCGCTGTGCGCGTGGGCGCGGGCCAGCAGGGCGCCGGTCATCCGGCCGTAGTCGTCGAGCTGGCCGCCGGCCAGGGCGGCGGGGTCGACGCTGCCCTTGCGGTTGCGGAACTGCCGGACCTGGAAGGGCCGCCCCGCGACCGAGGTCCAGCCCAGCAGGAAGTCGCTGACCACCTGCATCCGCTTCTGCCCCATCACCACCCGGCGCCCCTCGTGCACGACCTCGCCCACCGCGAACCCGGCCGTCTCCAGGTGCGGGTTGAGCGCGGAGGGCCGGGCCTCCTTCACCTGGAGCACCAGCGGCTCACCGCGGTGGTCGAGGAGCAGCACCACGTAGGAGCGGGTGCCGACGCTGCCGGTGCCGACGACCCGGAAGGCCACGTCGTGCACCGCGTAGTGGGCGAGCAGCGGCAGCCGGTCCTCGGTGAGGGTGGTGAGGTACGACTCCAGGGCCGCCGCGACCGCCGCCGCCTCCGCGTCCGGCACCCGGCGCAGCACCGGCAGGGCCTCGGTGAAGCGCCGCCCGCCGTCCCCGGTGGCCTCGGTCGACTTGGCCGCGAACCGCCCGCTGGTGTTGGCCCGCGCCTTCTCGGAGACCCGCTCCAGGGTGCCGAGCAGGTCGTGGGCGTCGGTGTGGGAGACGAGTTCCTCGTCCGCGATGGCGTTCCAGGCGTCCAGGGCGGGCAGCTTGGCCAGCAGCCGCATCGTGCGCCGATAGGCACCGGCCGCGTCGTGCGCCGCCTCCCGGCAGGCGTCCTCGCCGGCGCCGCCGACCCGGCCGGCCAGCACCAGGGAGGTGGCCAGCCGCTTGAGGTCCCACTCCCAGGGGCCGCGCACCGTCTCGTCGAAGTCGTTGAGGTCGATGACCAGGCCGCCGCGCGCGTCGCCGTAGAGGCCGAAGTTGGCCGCGTGCGCGTCGCCGCACAGCTGGGCGGCGACCCCGGTCGTCGGCGTGCGCGCCAGGTCGTACGCCATGAGGCCGGCCGAGCCGCGCAGGAAGGCGAAGGGCGTGGCCGCCATCCGCCCGGCACGCAGCGGGGTCAGCTCGGGTATCCGGCCCTGGTTGGACTCCTCGGTCGCGCGCACCGCGTCCGGACGGCCGGCGTCCGCCTCGAAGGCGGCGTGCGCGGAGCGCGGGACCTCGTGCCGCAGCGCCTTGCCGGCCGCCTTGGGCGACGACCCCTCGACGGGCCACCGCGCGAACCCGGGCACCCGCGGCACCCGGGGCCCCGCGCTCCCCTGCCCGCCGGTCCCCGCCGTCCTCGCCGCCCCGGCCGTCCCCGACGCCTCCGTACGCCGCTCCGCCACCGCCTCAGCCATCCCGGCCGCCCTCCCCGCATCCATGCCTCGCCGTGCCCACACACCGGCACCGAGGCGCCCCGACCGTACCGCCGGGCACCCCGCCCGTACACGCCCGGCCGTCGACCGGACCGCCTGAGACCTTCCTCACAGGGAGTCGCGACTACCCCGCCATGGACACGCGAAAGCCCCCCAGGCCGAGCCTGGGGGGCTTTCGTCTTGTGCGCGAGGGGGGAGTTGAACCCCCACGCCCTTTCGGGCACTGGAACCTGAATCCAGCGCGTCTGCCTATTCCGCCACCCGCGCATTGGGTGTGTCCTCGGGCTCCGTTTTCCTTGTGGTGCGGCGCCTTCCGACATCCAGAACACTAGCACGCCGGTCAGGGTGGATTCACATCGCTTTCGGGAGCCCGGGGAGGCCCCCGGACGCGGTCCGTCCACGTATCAACCTCGTACCGGTCCGGGCCGTCTGTCCACAAGGGGCGGGGCAGCACAGCCAGGTGCGGGACACTGGTCTGCGGCCGCCTCTACGATCCTGGGCATGAGTACGTACGGGAGCGCACATCCCGCACGGCCCGCGGCGTTCGAAGGGGAGCTCCAGCGGGAACTCCGAGAGGCGTCGACACCTGTCGACGGGGCCGACGGGGGGAACCACCCGATCGACCGGCGCGTGGATACGATCAGTAAGCAGTACCAGGTGGACAGGACGGCAACGACGGAGGAGGTGCCCCATGGGAGTCCTGAAGAAGTTCGAGCAGCGTCTCGAAGGTCTGGTCAACGGCACCTTCGCGAAGGTGTTCAAGTCCGAGGTGCAGCCCGTGGAGATCGCGGGAGCGCTCCAGCGCGAGTGCGACAACAACGCGACCATCTGGAACCGCGACCGCACGGTCGTCCCCAATGACTTCATCGTGGAGCTGAGCACTCCGGACTTCGAGCGGCTCAGCCCCTACTCGGGACAGCTCGGCGACGAGCTGGCCGGCATGGTCCGCGACTACGCCAAGCAGCAGCGCTACACCTTCATGGGACCGATCAAGGTCCACCTGGAGAAGGCGGACGACCTGGACACCGGTCTCTACCGGGTCCGCAGCCGCACGCTCGCCTCCTCCAGCAACCAGCAGGGCGCCGCCCCCCAGGCCCCCACGGGCCACCCCGGGCAGGCGGCTCCGCCCGCCGGACGCCCCGGCGCCCCGGGCGGCGGCTACGGCTACCCGCCGCAGAGCCCCGCCGGCGCCCCGCCCATGCCCGCCGCACCGCCGCCCGGCGGCCGGCCGGGCACCCCCGGCGGTTACGGCTACCCGCAGCCCGCGGGCGGCCGGCGACCCGAGGCCGCGCCCGCGGCCGGCGGCCGCACCCGCCACTGGATCGAGATCAACGGCAACCGCCATCAGATCTCCCGCGCGACGCTCGTGCTGGGTCGCAGCACCGAGGCCGACGTGCGGATCGACGACCCCGGCGTCTCCCGCCGGCACTGCGAGATCCGGACCGGAACGCCCTCGACGATCCAGGATCTCGGCTCCACCAACGGCATCGTGGTGGACGGGCAGCACACCACCCGCGCTACGCTCCGCGACGGCTCGCGGATCGTCGTGGGCAGTACCACCGTTATCTATAGGCAAGCCGAAGGGTGATCCGGGGGCAATGTCAGAGCTGACCCTCACGGTCATGCGGCTGGGTTTCCTGGCCGTACTGTGGCTGTTCGTGATCGTGGCCGTGCAGGTCATCCGCAGTGACCTGTTCGGCACGCGGGTCACCCAGCGCGGGGCACGGCGGGAGGCCGGCCGCGCACAGCAGGGCGCCGCCCGCCAGGGCCAGGCGCCCCCGCAGCAGCGCCAGCAGCAGGGCGGCGGCCGGGGCCGCCGCAACGCCCCCACCAAGCTGGTCGTGACGGAGGGCACGCTCACCGGCACCACGGTCGCCCTGCAGGGCCAGACCATCACCCTCGGCCGCGCCCACGACTCCACCATCGTGCTGGACGACGACTACGCCTCCAGCCGCCATGCCAGGATCTACCCGGACCGCGACGGCCAGTGGATCGTCGAGGACCTCGGCTCCACCAACGGCACGTACCTGGACCGGTCCCGGCTGACGACCCCCACGCCGGTGTCGCCGGGCGCGCCGATCCGCATCGGCAAGACCGTCATCGAGCTGCGGAAGTAGTGCCACGTCATGAATGAGCGCGAGCGGAGCGAGCACGCGGCGGCGGCCGGCACCCCGGGCCCCGCCGGCCCGCTCCCGACCGGAGGGTGGGCAGTGTGGCTCGACACGACCGGCTGTACCCGGAGCCGACGGGCGAGGTGCGCATGAGTCTGTCACTGCGCTTCGCCGCCGGATCGCACAAGGGCATGATCCGGGAGGGCAACGAGGACTCCGGTTACGCCGGGCCCCGCCTGCTCGCCATCGCCGACGGCATGGGCGGCCAGGCGGCCGGCGAGGTCGCCTCCTCCGAGGTGATCTCCACCATCGTCGCCCTCGACGACGACGTGCCCGGCTCCGACGTGCTCACCTCCCTCGGCACCGCCGTCCAGCGGGCCAACGACCAGCTGCGGCAGATGGTCGAGGAGGACCCGGCCCTGGAGGGCATGGGCACCACCCTGACCGCGCTGCTCTGGACCGGCCAGCGCCTCGGCCTGGTCCATGTCGGCGACTCCCGCGCCTACCTGCTGCGCGACGGCGTGCTCACCCAGATCACCCAGGACCACACCTGGGTGCAGCGCCTGGTCGACGAGGGCCGGATCACCGAGGAGGAGGCCGGCACCCACCCGCAGCGCTCCCTGCTGATGCGCGCGCTGGGCTCCGGCGACCACGTCGAGCCCGACCTGTCCATCCGCGAGGTCCGGGCCGGCGACCGCTACCTGATCTGCTCCGACGGGCTCTCCGGCGTCGTCTCCCACCAGACGATGGAGGACACCCTCGCCAGCTACCAGGGCCCGCAGGAGACCGTGCAGGAGCTGATCCAGCTCGCGCTGCGCGGCGGCGGCCCGGACAACATCACCGTCATCGTCGCCGACGTCCTCGACCTGGACGGCGGGGACACCCTGGCCGGGCAGCTCTCCGACACCCCGGTCGTGGTCGGCGCCGTCGCGGAGAACCAGCACCAGCTCAGCGACAACGGCATCATGCAGACCCCGGCGGGCCGCGCCGCGGGGCTCGGCCGCCAGGGCGGCGGCCGGCACGGCGGGGGCGGCGAGTTCGGCCCGCCCGGCAGCGGCGACGTCACCGGCTTCATCCCCACCGACGGCTTCGGGGACTACGGGCCCGACGACTTCGTCAAGCCGCGCCGCAAGCGCCGCGGGCTCAAGATCGGCCTCTACTCCGTCCTCGCCCTCGCCGTGATCGGCGCGGGCCTGTACGGCGGCTGGCGCTGGACCCAGACCCAGTACTACGTCGGCGCCAAGGACGACCACGTCGCGCTGTACCGGGGCATCAGCCAGGACCTCGCCTGGGTCTCGCTCTCCAAGGTGCAGAACGACCACCCGGAGATCGAACTCAAGTACCTCCCGCCCTACCAGCGCAAATCGGTCGAGTCCACGATCACCGAGGGCGACCTGAACGGCGCCCGGGCGAAGATCGAGGAGCTGTCCGTCCAGGCCTCCGCCTGCCAGAAGCAGGCCGAGCACCGCACCACGGCCGGGCAGAACCCCGCGTCCCTGACGACCGGGACCCCGGCCAAGGCGACGCCGAACCCGTCGGACCCGCCCACCAAGGGCCCCAAGGACCCCGGCACGTCCGCGACCCCGTCCCCGACACCCGCGCCCAGCACCGGCCCCAGCCTCTCGGAGGAGGAGCAGAAGGTCGTCTCGCGGTGTGAGCAGTAGGCAAGCCGTGAGCAGCAGGCACGCCGTGAGAGGCCCCGTCACACGATGAGCAGTTCTTCCAACTCGCCGACGCACCACACGTCCACGATCGGCGCCATCGGCGCGCCCAGCCGCCGCAACACCGAGCTGGCGCTGCTGGTCTTCGCCGTGGTCATCCCGGTCTTCGCGTACGCCAACGTGGGCCTGGCGATCAACGACGAGGTCCCCGCGGGGCTGCTGAGCTACGGCCTCGGCCTCGGCCTCCTGGCCGGCGTCGGCCACCTCGTCGTCCGCCGCTTCGCCCCGTACGCGGACCCGCTGCTGCTGCCGCTGGCGACGCTGCTCAACGGCATCGGCCTGGTCGTGATCTGGCGTCTCGACCAGTCGGAGAAGCTCCAGGCCAGCAGGACCTTCGTGGAGGCGGCGCCCCGGCAGCTGCTCTACTCGGCCCTGGGCGTGGCCCTGTTCGTCGCCGTGCTGATCTTCCTCAAGGACCACCGCGTCCTGCAGCGCTACACCTACATCTCGATGGCCGGCGCGCTCCTGCTGCTGGTCCTCCCGCTGGTCCCCGGTCTCGGCGCGGACGTCTACGGTGCCAAGATCTGGATCAAGATCCCCGGCCTGGGCACCCTCCAGCCCGGTGAGTTCGCCAAGATCGCGCTCGCCGTCTTCTTCGCCGGCTACCTGGTGGTCAAGCGGGACGCGCTGGCCCTGGCCAGCCGCCGCGTCATGGGGCTCTACCTGCCGCGCGGGCGCGACCTCGGCCCCATCCTCGTGGTCTGGGTGGTGTCCATCCTGATCCTCATCTTCGAGACCGACCTCGGTACCTCGCTGCTGTTCTTCGGCATGTTCGTGATCATGCTGTACGTCGCCACCGAGCGGACCAGCTGGATCGTCTTCGGTCTGCTGATGTCCGCGGTCGGCGCCGTCGGCGTGGCGAGCTTCGAGCCGCACATCCAGACCCGTGTGCAGGCGTGGCTGGACCCGTTCCACGAGTACCAGCTCAGCCGGGCCGGCGTGAACAACGGAGTCCTCCACTCCGAGCAGGCCATGCAGGCCCTGTGGGCCTTCGGCTCGGGCGGCACCCTCGGCACCGGGCTCGGCCAGGGCAACTCCGACCTCATCGGCTTCGCCGCCAACTCCGACTTCATCCTCGCCACCTTCGGCGAGGAGCTGGGCCTGGCCGGCATCATGGCGATCCTGCTGCTGTACGCACTCATCGTGGAGCGCGGCGTGCGCACCTCCCTCGCCGCCCGCGACCCGTTCGGCAAGCTGCTCGCCGTCGGCCTCTCGGGCGCCTTCGCCCTCCAGGTGTTCGTCGTCGCCGGCGGTGTGATGGGCCTCATCCCGCTGACCGGTATGACGATGCCGTTCCTGGCGTACGGCGGTTCCTCCGTCATCGCCAACTGGGCCCTGATCGGCATCCTGCTGCGCATCAGCGACACCGCGCGCCGCCCCGCGCCCGCTCCGGCGGGCAATCCCGACGCCGAGATGACCCAGGTGGTCCGACCGTGAACAAGCCCCTGCGCCGTATCGCGATCTTCTGCGGACTCCTGGTCCTCGCACTGCTGCTGCGCGACAACTGGCTCCAGTACGTCAAGGCCGACGAGCTGAAGACCGACGACGCCAACCGCCGCGTCTCCATCGAGCGCTACTCCGTCCCCCGCGGCGACATCATCGTCGACGGCGGCCACCCCATCACCGGGCACACCACCACCTCCGAGGGCGACTTCAAGTACAAGCGCACCTACAAGGACGGCGCCATGTGGGCGCCGGTGACGGGCTACGTCTCGCAGGCGTACGGCGCCACCCAGCTGGAGGCCATCGACGACGGCATCCTCACCGGCAACGACGACCGGCTGTTCTTCCGCAACACCCTCGACATGCTCACCGGCAAGAAGCGCGAGGGCGGCAACGTCGTCACCACGCTCAACGCCGCCGCGCAGAAGGCCGCGTACGACGGCCTGAAGAACCAGGGCGCCAAGGGCGCGGTCGTCGCCCTCGAGCCGTCCACCGGCAAGATCCTCTCCATGGCGTCGTACCCCTCGTACGACCCCTCCACCATCGCCGGCAACTCCGGTTCCGACGAGGAGGCGTGGAAGAAGCTCGACAAGAAGAACAACCCGGACGACCCCTCGCTCAACCGCGCGCTGCGCGAGGTCTACCCGCCCGGCTCCACCTTCAAGGTGGTCACCGCGGCGGCGGCCCTGGAGCACGGGAAGTACTCGGACGCCGACTCCAAGACCGACTCCCCGCTGCCCTACGTCATGCCGGGCACCACGACGGAGCTGAAGAACGAGGGCAACATCCCCTGCAAGGACGCCACCCTCCGGGAGGCGCTGCGGGTGTCCTGCAACACCGTCTTCGGCAAGATCGGCGCCGACCTGGGCAACGACCAGATGCTGGAGACGGCGAAGAAGTTCGGCTTCACCGAGGAGCAGTTCGTGCCGGTCCGCTCCAGCGCCTCGGTCTTCTCCGACGACATGAACAAGTCGCAGACCGCGCTGTCCTCCATCGGCCAGTTCAACACCGCCGCCACCCCGCTCCAGATGGCGATGGTGGCCTCGGCGGTCGCCAACAACGGCACCCTGATGAAGCCGTACATGGTCGACGAGCTCCAGGCCCCGAACCTCGACACCATCGAGAAGACGGACCCGGAGAAGATGAGCGAGCCGCTCTCCCCGAAGAACGCGCAGATCCTCCAGTCGATGATGGAGACGGTCGTCAAGGACGGCACCGGAACCAACGCGCAGATCGACGGCGTCACCGTCGGTGGCAAGACCGGTACCGCCCAGCACGGTGTCGACAACAGCGAGAACCCGTACGCCTGGTTCATCTCCTACGCCAAGGGCGCGGACGGCAGCGCGCCGGTCGCCGTGGCCGTGGTCATCGAGGACGACAACGCCGTCCGCGACGACATCTCCGGCGGCGGCCTCGCGGCCCCCATCGCGCGGAACGTGATGAAGGCCGTGATCGACGGCAAGAAGTGACCCCGGGCGGACCGGGGCGTGAGTCCGGTCACGTCCCCCGCGCATCGGCGCACGTTGCGATACCGGTCCGGTATCGGGTATCGGGCTCGGCCGGGGCGCGGCGAACGAGCCGGGTACCGTAGGCCGGACGGCAGCCTCCGACCGTGTGAACGCGCCGGTCGGGACCGACGGAGAGGGCTGGTAGGTAGCTATGGAAGAGCCGCGTCGCCTCGGCGGCCGGTACGAGCTGGGCCAGGTGCTCGGCCGTGGTGGCATGGCGGAGGTCTACCTCGCGCACGACACCCGGCTCGGCCGCACCGTGGCGGTGAAGACGCTCCGCGCGGACCTCGCGCGCGACCCGTCCTTCCAGGCCCGGTTCCGCCGGGAGGCCCAGTCGGCCGCCTCGCTCAACCATCCCGCGATCGTGGCGGTCTACGACACGGGCGAGGACTACATCGACGGGGTCTCCATCCCGTACATCGTCATGGAGTACGTCGACGGCTCCACCCTGCGCGAGCTGCTGCACTCCGGGCGCAAGCTGCTGCCCGAGCGCACGCTGGAGATGACCATCGGGATCCTCCAGGCGCTGGAGTACTCCCACCGGGCCGGCATCGTGCACCGCGACATCAAGCCGGCCAACGTGATGCTGACCCGCAACGGCCAGGTCAAGGTCATGGACTTCGGCATCGCCCGCGCCATGGGCGACTCCGGCATGACGATGACGCAGACCGCCGCGGTCATCGGCACCGCCCAGTACCTCTCCCCGGAGCAGGCCAAGGGCGAGCAGGTCGACGCCCGTTCCGACCTGTACTCCACCGGCTGCCTGCTCTACGAGCTGCTGACCGTGCGCCCGCCCTTCGTCGGGGACTCCCCGGTCGCGGTCGCCTACCAGCATGTGCGCGAGGAGCCGCAGGCGCCCAGCGTCTTCGATCCCGAGATCACGCCCGAGATGGACGCGATCGTGCTGAAGGCCCTGGTCAAGGACCCGGACTACCGGTATCAGTCGGCCGACGAGATGCGCCTCGACCTGGAGGCGTGCCTGGACGGCCAGCCGGTCGGCGCCACCGCCGCGCTCGGCGCCATGGCCGCCGGCGGCTACGGCGGCTACCCGGACGACCGCGCGACCACCGCCCTGCGCTCGGACGCCGGCGGCGGCGCCACCACGATGCTGCCGCCCACCCGCCCCGACGACGGCGGCTACGGCTACGACGACCGCCCCGACCGGCGCCGCCAGAAGAAGTCGAACACCTCGACGATCCTGCTGGTCGTGGCGGGCGTGCTGGTCCTGGTCGGCGCGATCCTGATCGGCAAGAACCTCTTCGGCGGGGACGGCGGCCCGGGGGACGACAAGGTGCCGGTGCCGGCCCTCGTCGGCCTGTCCAAGGCCGACGCCCAGCAGCAGGCCGACAACATCGACCTCCAGGTGGCCTTCACGGACAAGCCGTGCGAGGACCAGAAGAAGGGCGACATCTGCGACCAGGACCCGAAGCAGGGCACCGAGGTGGAGAAGGACACCACGGTCAACCTGGTCGTCTCGACCGGCGCCCCGAAGGTCGCGATCGACAACTACATCGACAAGGACGTCGACACGGCCACCGAGAAGCTCAAGGCCAAGGGGCTCAAGGTCGAGGTCAAGCGCACCGAGTCCTCCCAGGACGAGGGCACCGTCCTCAGCCAGGACCCCGACCCGGGCACCGAACTGGAGAAGGGCTCCACGGTGACCCTGGAGGTCGCCAAGCCGGTGGCCAAGGCGACCGTCCCGGACGTCACGGGCCGCAGCTGTGAGGACGCCAAGTCCCAGGTGGAGAGCGGCGGCGACCTGAAGGCCACCTGCACGGAGCAGCCCGTCACCGACCCGAACCAGGACGGCAAGGTCATCTCGACGACGCCGGGCAAGGGCGAGAGCGTCGACAAGGGCTCCCGGGTGCAGATCGTCGTCGGCAAGCTCGACAAGCCGAAGAAGCAGGTGCCGCAGATCAACCCCGGCACCCCGCTGGGCCAGGCCAAGCAGATCCTCCAGCAGGCCGGCTTCACCAACATCCAGCTCGCACCCAACTCCCCGGGCGACGACAACGCGCTGGTGCTCAAGCAGGACCCGCAGCCCGGCACCGAGACGGACGACCCGGGCGCCCAGAAGATCACCCTGACCACCATCGCCCAGCCCGGCGGCAATGGCGGCAACGACAACGGCGGCAACAACGGCGGCGGGGACAACGGCGGCGGCTTCCTCGGCGGCCTCAACGGCGGCTGACGCCCCCCGGGCACCCGCCCCGGACCCCGCCGGCCGAGCTAGCGCAGCTCGGCCGGCGGGGTCCGCTCTGCGTCGACCTTCTCCGTGCGCACCAGCTCGCCCCACACCACGTACCGGTACCGGCTGGTGTACACGGGTGTGCAGGTGGTCAGCGTGATGTAGTGGCCGGCCTTGGTCCGCCCGGAGTCCTCCGGGACCGCGCCGAGGACGTCGACGTTGTACTTCGAGGTCTCCGGGAGGATGCCGTAGACCTTGTACACGTACCACTTGTCCCGGGTCTCGAAGACGATCGGGTCGCCCTTCTCCAGCTTGTCGATGTCGTGGAAGCGGGCGCCGTGCCCGTCCCGGTGGGCCGCCAGCGCGAAGTTGCCCTTCTTGCCCGAGGTGGGCAGGGCCGCCTTCACGGGGTCGGTGTAGTAGCCGGCGACGCCGTCGTTGAGGATCTCGGTCGAGGTGCCCTTCTCGACCAGGATGTCGCCGTCCCCCATCGCGGGGACGTGCAGGAAGCCGATGCCGGCCTTGGTGTCCAGCGCCCCCGGGCCGCCCGGTCCGGCCCGGCCGTGGGCCCAGTCGTCGCGCACCCGGTCGCCCTGGCGGTCGGCCGCCCGGTCGGCGACCACGTTCGTCCACCACAGCGAGTAGACGACGAACAGGCCGAGCACCAGGCCCGCGGTGATGAGGAGTTCGCCGAAGACGCTGACGGCGCGGGCGATCGGCCGTCCGCCCCCGCCGCGTCCCCGCGGCGCGGGCGCCCCCGTGCGCCGTTCTTCGTGATCCGTGCCGGTGGTCGATGCCACTGTTCTTCCGCCCTTGACTGACGCCTTAGCCGACGAGCGCATCGGGCTTGCCCTTGCCGCGCGGCCGTTCCTCGACCATCTTGCCCCAGACGATCAAGCGGTACTTGCTGGTGAACTCGGGTGTGCAGGTGGTGAGCGTGATGTACCGGCCGGGACCGGTGAACCCGGACTTCGGGGGCACCGGCCGGAGCACGCTGGTGTCGGCCGGCGAGGTCACCGGCAGGACCGACGTCATCTTGTAGACGTAGTAGTCGTCCTGCGTCTCCACCACGATCGGGTCGCCGGGGCGCAGCTTGTTGATGTACCGGAAGGGCTCGCCGTGGGTGTTGCGGTGCCCGGCGAGCCCGAAGTTGCCGGTCTTCGCGTCCGGCATCGCCGTCTTGAGGGCGCCCTCCCCGTAGTGCCCCACCATGCCCCGGTCCAGCACCTTCTTGTTGCTGACGCCCTCCGCGATCGGCACCACGACGTCCAGCTCCGGGATGTGCAGCAGCGCGAAGCCCTGCCCGGGCTCGAAGGTGCCGGGGCTGCGCTTGCCGTCGGCCCAGTCGTGCTGGAGGTCGCTGGCCGCCCGGTCCGCCTGCGCGTGCGCGCGCACGTTCGTCCACCACAGCTGGTAGGTCACGAACAGCAGCATCAGCACGCCGGTGGTGATGAAGAGCTCGCCGACGGCCCGGCTGGCGAGCACGGCGGGACCGGGCCGGTTCGCCCTGGCCCGCCGCCGCGCCTCCACGCGCGACAGGGGCTGCGCGGTCTCCTGCGGCTCCTCGGCCGCCTCCGCAGGCGTCGGGGCTCCCGGGGGCCGTCCCGCCCGTCGCGAGCCGCCATGGCGGCTCTGACGCCCTTTGGCGGCCTTCCTGCGCGCCGCCCGGCCCTCACCGGGCCTCGGTCCGGCGTCCGGTGCCGCGCGTCCCGGCTGCTGCCGCGGTATCCGCAGCGCCATCGTCTCGTCGGTCGCCACCGGCTCGCGTCGTCCGTCGGACGCGTGCTCGGGGCGCGATGCGGTCACGCCGTGGCCCTGCCCACCACCGGTGCGAGCCCCGCCGACCTCGCCACCGCGCCCTGGTCGCCGCACTCGGCGAGCCAGTTGGCCAGCATCCGGTGCCCGTGCTCGGTCAGCACCGACTCGGGGTGGAACTGGACGCCCTCGACGGGCAGTTCCCGGTGGCGCAGCCCCATCACGATGCCGTCGCGGGTGCGGGCGGTCACCGTCAGCTCCGGCGGGACGGTGGCCGGCTCGGCCGCCAGGGAGTGGTACCGCGTCGCCGTGAACGGCGAGGGCAGGCCGGCGAAGACGCCCTCCCCCGCGTGCTCGACCGGCGAGGTCTTGCCGTGCAGCAGCTCCGGCGCGCGGTCCACCACGCCGCCGTAGGCGACCTGCATGGACTGCATGCCGAGGCAGACGCCGAAGACCGGCACCCCCGTCGCCGCGCAGTGCCGGACCATCTCGACGCACACCCCGGCCTGCTCGGGGGTCCCGGGGCCGGGCGAGAGGAGGACGCCGTCGAAGCCCTCCTGGGCGTGCGCGGTGGTCACCTCGTCGTTGCGCAGCACCTCGCACTCGGCGCCCAGCTGGTACAGGTACTGGACCAGGTTGAAGACGAAGCTGTCGTAGTTGTCGACGACGAGGATGCGCGCGCTCACTGGTTGTCCACCGTCACATCGTTGAAGGGCAGCAGCGGTTCGGCCCACGGGAAGACGTACTGGAAGAGCACGTAGACCACGGCCGTCGCCAGCACGAGTGAGACCAGCGCCTTCACCCACGCGTTCCCCGGCAGATGCCGCCAGATCCAGCCGTACATGCCGTCCCTTCCCTCCGCGCCACGGCATCACCCGCCACGCCGTACGGCACAAGACTAACGGGGCGGGGCCCCGGGGAACGGCGTCACTTGACAGGCTGGGCGTAGCGCAGGTCGACGGTGCCCGAGTAGCCCGGCAGCGTCACGGCGCCGTCGTCCTCGACCCGCCAGCCGAGTCCGTAGACGTTGACGTACACCATGTAGTTCTGGATCGCGGGCGAGGCGGCCAGCGTGTTCTTCAGCCGCTCGGGGTCGCCGACCGCCTGGATGGTGTACGGCGGCGAGTAGACGCGGCCCTGGAGGATCAGGGTGTTGCCGACGCAGCGCACGGCGCTGGTGGAGATCAGCCGCTGGTCCATGACCTTGATGCCCTTGGCGCCGCCCTGCCACAGCGCGTTCACCACGGCCTGGAGGTCCTGCTGGTGGATCACCAGGTAGTCGGGCTGCGGCTCGGGATAGCCGGGCAGCTTGGCGGTGGCGTCCGGCGGGGCGTCGTCCAGGGTGACGGAGATCCCGTCGCCCTTGAGCCCGCGCGTGCCCGCGCCCGCTTCCAGCGCGGAGAGCTTGTCGTCCTGCGCGCGCGTGCTGCCGTCGTCGCGTTCGGCGAGGGATTCGATGTCGCCGCGCAGCTTCGCGTTGGACTCGTCCAGTTCGCCGTTCTTGTGGCTGCGTTCCTGGATGAGGTCGGACAACTTCAGCAATGAGGTGTCCGTGCGGATATTGGTGCCCTTGGCGGTATTGAAACTGGTGAAGAAGATGAGTCCCGCCAGGGCGAAGACGGCCGCGGTGAGCACCCGCACCGGCCGGAGACGAAGCCGGCGGGCAGGGCTGGATCCCGTCCCGGGGGAGTCGGCAGAATTGCTCAACGTACCCTTGTCTCCTTCGGCGCCACGGAAGCACTACGCTAACGGACGCCCGGGGAGTGCCCAGAGTCCCCCGTAGCGCGCATCGACAGGAGAGTCCCTCGTGCCGAAGTCACGGATCCGCAAGAAGGCCGATTACACGCCGCCGCCCGCGAAGCAGGCGACGACCATCAAGCTGACCAGCCGCGCCTGGGTCGCACCGGTGATGCTGGCCATGTTCGTCATCGGCCTCGCCTGGATCGTGGTCTTCTACGTCTCGGACGGCTCGCTTCCCATCGATTCCCTGGACAACTGGAACATCGTCGTGGGCTTCGGATTCATCGCCGCCGGATTCGGCGTCTCCACGCAGTGGAAGTGAGCATTCCGCTTACTTCCAGCCGGGTTATCCACAGGCTTGTCCACATGGGGAAAAGAAAGACGATCTGTGGATAACCCGGGGACTGTTGACGCCGGTGTGACGGAAGTACCACGAACCGAAAACCCGTTCGCCCCCTGTCTGACCTGCACAAACACGGGTCGGTGACAGGGGGCACACCTGTTCCCGCACGCTGTGCACAAGATCGGCACCAACTGTGGACAACGGCCGCGCTCAGGTGAGCTGCGCGGTTCTCAGCAGGGTCAGGCCGACGACGACGACCAGCACCAGCGCGCAGCTGCCGTACTGCACGAGGGTCCGCCGCTCGCGCGGGGCGTGCAGCATCGCGAAGCCGACCACGACACCGGCGACCAGGCCGCCGATGTGCGCCTGCCAGGCGATGTTTGCCCACCCGAAGGTGAGGATCAGGTTGATCACCAGCAGGGCGATCACCGGGCGCATGTCCGCGTTGAGCCGGCGCACGAGGGCGGCCGTCGCCCCGAACAGGCCGAAGATCGCACCGGACGCGCCGAGGGTGGCCTGGGACGGGTCGGCCAGGAGATAGGTGAGCGCGCTGCCGGCCAGCCCGGAGACCAGGTACAGCGCGAGATAGCGGGCCCGGCCGAGGGCCGCCTCCAGGGGGCCGCCGAGGAACCACAGGCTCAGCATGTTGAACCCGATGTGCCAGTACTCCTGATGCGCGAACATCGAGCTGACCATGCGGTACCAGTCGCCCTGCGCGACGCCCTCCTGCGGGGCGAACGGCGCCGGCGGCCACCGGCCGATGAGAACCAGGTCGTTCAGGAGCGAGGAGTGCGCCTGTACGGCGATGAACACCGCGACGTTGATCCCGATGAGGATCTTGGTGAACAGGTGGGGGTCGGCGGCGACGGCGCCGCCGGCCAGGGTGCGGGGACGGTTGGCGGCCGGGGCGTGCCCGGTGCCGGAGCCGCCGCGCACGCACTCGGGGCACTGGAAGCCGACGGAGGCGCTGACCATGCAGTCACCGCAGATGGGGCGCTCGCAACGGATGCAGCGGATACCGGTCTCGCGGCCGGGGTGCCGGTAGCAGACGGGGGTGCTCTGCGGCTGCGGGGGCGTCTGGTCCCCCGGGCCGCCGGGTGCGTGCTCCATGGGGATCCCCTCGCTCGTCCGTCTGGCCCCGCTCTCTCTACGGACGGGCGGGACGTTTGGTTCCCGTGCGCGTCAGCCCTTGTGCAGGCTGGTGGGCCCCGTGGATCCCGTGGACCCCTCCACGACGACCGACTCGATGACCACGTCGTCGACCGGGCGGTGCGTGCGCGGGTTGGTCCGCGTCGCGGCGATGGCGTCGACGACCTGCCGGCTCGCCGGGTCGGCGACCTCGCCGAAGATGGTGTGCTTGCGGTTCAGCCAGGCCGTGGGGGAGACGGTGAGGAAGAACTGCGAGCCGTTGGTGCCGGGGCCGGCGTTGGCCATGGCGAGCAGGTACGGCTGGTTGAAGGAGAGGTCGGGGTGGAACTCGTCCTCGAACTGGTAGCCGGGGCCGCCGGTGCCGTTGCCGAGGGGGTCACCGCCCTGGATCATGAAGCCCTCGATCACCCGGTGGAAGGTCGTGCCGTCGTACAGCCGGTCCGTGGTCCGCTCGCCGGTGGCGGGGTTGACCCACTCCCGCTCGCCCCGGGCCAGCTCGACGAAGTTCCGGACCGTCCTCGGGGCGTGGTGCGGCAGGAGCCGGATCACGATGTCCCCGCGGTTGGTCCTGAGGGTGGCGTGGAGCTGCTCGGCCACGGTGTGCCTTCCGTCGTCCTTCTCGGGTCCGCAGATCCTCGCACGGCGTGCGGTGGCCGGGGGAATTCCGGGCGGACACTGCGGGTCACGCGCGTGGAGCGGCGATCCGTGGCATTGTCGACGGCAGACTTCGTGCCCGGTATTCCCCACTTGTCGCACCGGACGCGCGGGCCTCGTCCGTGACCCGGATGCCCGCCCTCGCATGCCCGGCAGCGTGTCCACAGGCATGATCCGGAAAAGGGTGGAAAGTCGAATTACCGTACGCCACCGAGGAGGAGGAACCCGTGACCCGCATCGACAGCGTGCGCGCCGCGACCGGTTCGGCGAAGGACAGCGTGCTGCACGCCGCGGAAGCGGTGGCGCCGTACGCCGACACGGCCAAGGACCGGGCCGCGCACTACGCGCAGGAGGCACGCGTACGGCTGGCGCCGAAGGTGTCGCAGGCCGCCGACCAGGCCCGCGTCCAGTACGGGGCCCATGTCGCGCCGCGCCTGGAGCAGGCCAGGACGCATGTGCCGCCGAAGGTGGACGCGGCTGCCCAGGAGGCCGCGGTCCGCACCCGCCTCGCCGCCAAGCAGGCCGCCGTCTACTCCCGCCCGAAGATCGAGCAGGCGGTGGCCGCGGCCGGCCCCGTCAAGGACGAGGCCGCCGCGCGCGGCGCCGCCGCCCTTGCCGCCCTGCGGGGCCAGCTCTCGGCCAAGGACATCGAGAAGCTCGTCCGCAAGAACCAGCGCCGCGGCCGGGCCGGCCGGGCGGCCAAGTTCGTCCTGGTGGCCGGCGTGGTCGCGGGCGGGGCCTTCGCCGCCTGGAAGTGGTGGGACAAGCAGGCCAACCCGGACTGGCTGGTCGAGCCGCCGGAGGCCACCGAGGTCCCCGAGGCCACCCGGCTGACGTCGGTGGACGGCACCGGTGACGCGGTGCTGGACCCCGAGGTCCAGGCCAAGCAGGCCGAGGACGACGTCGTGGACGGCGACGACCGCCCCTGAGCCGGGCCCGGCCTCGGCCGGCCTTCGCCTGACACCCCTCGCCGCGGGGCGGGAGACGGTTCACGTCTCCCGCCCCGCGGCGTTGTTTCACGTGAAACACGACCGGGGCAGCGCCTCAGCGGCCGTAGCGCCGCTCCCGCACCGAGTACGACCGCAGGGCGCGCAGGAAGTCGATCTCCCGGAAGTCCGGCCAGTAGGTCTCGCAGAAGTAGACCTCCGCGTAGGCGGACTGCCAGAGCAGGAAGCCGGAGAGCCGCTGCTCGCCCGAGGTGCGGATGATCAGGTCAGACTCGGAGCGCCCCTTGGAGTACAGGTGCTTCGAGACGTGCTCCACGGTGAAGGTCTCGATGAACTCGTCGATGTCCCCGCCCTGGGAGCTGTGCTCCGTCAGGGCCGAGCGCACGGCGTCCACGATCTCCCGGCGCCCGCCGTAGCCCACGGCGACGTCGACCTTGGTGCCGCCCTTGCGTCCCTGCGTGGCGGCGGTCGCGATCTTCAACCGGTTCGCGGAGTGGGCCGGCAGCAGGTCCAGGGCGCCGACGATCTCCACGGGCCAGGGATTGCCGGGGGCGGCCAGTTGCTCGACCGCCTCGGCGATGATGTCGATCAGCGGTTCCAGCTGGTCCTCGGGACGGTGCAGGTTGTCGTCGGACAGCATGAAGAGGGTGACGTGCTCGATCTGCGCGGAGTCGCACCAGCGCAGGAAGTCCAGCACCTTCGCGCCGCCCGCGCGGTATCCCTCACGCGGATCCTCGATGCCGGACATCTTCGCCCACCGGCGATTCCCGTCGAGCATGATGCCGATGTGCTGAGGGCGTGGGCGTCCCTCCAGCTCTCTGACCAGACGCTTCATATAGAGCGCGTCGAGAGCGGCCCGTACCTTCGCCCGCATGTCTGCCCCTTCCAGGTGCCCTCTGGGGTGACGATATCAAGAGCAGACAGCACCCCCTCGTCCCCGATAGCCGCCCCCCTGGGCCCTGTTGCCCGGCCCCGGCCCCTCGGGCCACCCAAGACGACGACCCCTCCGCCCCGGCGTCGAGCCAGGTCGGAGGGGTCGTCCGGGGTGGAGCCTAGGGGAGTCGAACCTAACAATGCTACTTTCCTGAGCTGCGAGAACGCCGCGGATCTCGGACAAACACCCCCGTTTGCATCCTCCTGGATCCGGCTCGTTGCCCCTCGATCCGGCACCCGTGCTGACGTGTCAGCACGGACACACCGGCGTTCGCGTTTGGCAATGACCACCAGTAGGACTCCTGTTCAAGGAAGCTACAGGGGCGGGTAGGTAGCTGTTTGCAGGGAACATCGACGGACCTGCTCCATCGGCGTGATCATCAGGTCGTCGCGCTCAGGGATCCGGGCAGGGCAGCTCTGCGTGGAGTTGCCGACGATGATCAGTGCCACCGTTTTGAGCGTGACGGGTCCGATGCTTAGCGTGCAGTCCTGCCTGTCCCAGTGCGTGCTTCACCCCTGTCGAGGTCAGGCTGGCGATTCGTCCACGTGCTCGGGTTGGCAGGCCGGGGGCGTGCCGCAGCGTGGCTCATCGTGGGGTAGGTGGTGAGGACAAGGCATCGGCGATGACGACCGTGCCGTCCGGGGCAGTGATCCGGCTAATTTCGGGCTGCCCTTGGGGTGGGTTCTGCCGGCGCCGAAGCGACGGGGTGGATACGCCTGGGCTCAACAAGTGCTTACTGAGGCGCAGTTGTTCCGCGCGGGCTTGCAGTCACCGCACTGCTGTTGTGGACGCGGCAGTGTGCTTGATCATTTCGGCGCATGGGTCGATGCCGATGACCGGCACAGCCGGGTATAGGCAGGCGTGGGAGCGGCTGAGTCGACCGGTGCCGCATCCGACTTCCAGGATGTGGGTGGGAGTGGGAGCGCACCGGCGGGTGTGACGATCGGCAGGCGTTGATGAAGCCGCAGCCTCGGCCGGTCACGCGCCCGCCTCGCCGACATGATCGAGCAGTGCGGGGCTCCGAAGAACAAAGCAGCACCCGTATGCGTCGTCTCCACAGCATGAGAGCGAGGGCCGCGCCGGCCGGGCAGGCCGCAGGTCTCGACGACTCCTGGGCGCGTCCAACGCCCCCTGAACACACCGGAGCGCTGAGGTGTTCAGTGACGGCCGGCCCCGACGGTTCCGTGGCCTGGACGCTGAGCTACCCATGTGCGGCTGTCGGTGTCGCCCACGCCGTGGCCCCCGTGTCGCATCGGGGTCATCGGTCGACGCAGGCGTTCCCGGAGGCCAAGTCGAGGGCACGTCCTGACCGCGCACCCTAGCGTCCTGTCCGCAGGCAAGCACGCGGATCTATCGATCTACGTTTCCCAACAAGTTGACCGGCACGGAAACCCGTTAGGTACGTTGACTCACGTGAGTGAGACGGAAGAAGCACCAGCCCAGAGCAGAGACGCGCTGCTGGAGGAGTCGACGGCGGTCGTAGAGGACACCCACAACATGCACGTGCTCACCAGGGCGGCAGTCATCGCTGGGATCGGCGCGCTGAAGGCCCAGCGCATCCACGAGCACTTCCCGGCCTACCTTCAGCTACGCAAGTTGGCCATTGCCTCTGACTCTCCGACGAGCATAAATCCTGACTGGAAGGAGGTCAGCGATCTACTGAAGATGCCCGGTGGGCCGCCTACCAAGCCGCACTACCGGCCGTTCAGTTCGGTCAATCGCAGGGATGAAACAGGTTACTGGTATAACCGCAACCTCGCCGGGAGCTACGCCCCGAAGTCGATGAGGGCGACCTCGAGCTTCATGCTCAACGCGAACGGCGACGACTACGCGCTTCCCACCGATCACGCCCAGCAGGCCCTCGACAGACTACTGAAGGGGACGAAAGTTCCTGCTTGGGCACTGGCGGCCTACTACCTGCGCAACTACGGCTTCGTTTTTGAGGGCGAGGGTGGTTACGACGAGTTGATCACCGCCTTTAGGAAGGAATTTCACTTCGAGCAGGACACTGATTTCGACGTGATCTTCGAGGACAACGAACCGATTCAGTTCACCGAGCCCTGGTTCGAGCTGTTCGATCAGACGTCCGGCAATGAATCCGACCATAAGGAAGGCGCACTCAATGACTGACGTGTCCCTGATTAAAGGCCTCCGGGAGTTGAATGCCGACGACCTGGATATCGGGTACGTCGCGCGCGCTCAGGCGTCACATGGGTCCAGTGCCCCGGACGCCCCGCTGCTCCAGTCCGACGATCCCCGGCTGGAGACGATCCTCAGGCTTCTACGGCGCTTCGGAGGCGTGATCCTCAGTGGCCCGCCCGGCACCAGCAAGTCTTGGTTGGCTGGGCAAATCGCCGATAAGATGACGGGGGGCGATGGCAGCCGTCGAGCCGACATCCAGTTTCATGCCTCGTACCAGTTCGAGGATTTCATGGAGGGCTATCGCCCGAAGAAGGACGGCAGCGGGTTCGAACCTCGCGACGGGGTCTTCCTTCAACTAGTGCGGAAAGCACATGAAAACACTGATGACGCCTACGTGCTCGTCATTGATGAATTGAGCCGCGCGGACGTTGGCCGCGTGTTCGGCGAGGCGCTGACCTACATCGAGCGGAACAAGCGTGGCCAGCGGTTCAACCTGCCGTCCGGTGAGACCATCTCGATCCCGCTCAACTTGTTTCTGATTGCAACGATGAACCCGCTTGACCGCGGTGTTGACGACGTGGATGCGGCGTTCGAACGCCGGTTTGCGAAGGTCGATATGCCGCCCAGCCGGGGACTGCTCGAGCAGATGCTCGACGACAACGGCTTTCCCAATGGCAACATTCATCGGCGCCTGCTCGGCTGGTTCAGTAAGATCAACACCCGCGCGACGCAGACGCCGGCCGCTGCCGTGGGTCACGCGTATTTCGCTGACGTGACCGATGCAGAGACCCTTCAAGAGGTCTGGGATTACCAGTTGAAGTACCTTGTCGCCCGGGCATTCAAGAATCTTCCGGGGGTGCGCGATGAGATGGTCAATGGCTGGGCAGCGATCTTCGAGTCACCTGACGACGAGAGTCAACCGCCTGTTGCCGAGGAAGCCGGATCGAAGGCCGAGGCGCCATGACGGTCGTAACGCTTGACCGGCTCACGGAGCCGCACCGAACCGTCATTCCGTGCTCGGAGTATGGGCCGATCAACGTTGCCCCGGAGGACGTTATCGGGCACGACGGACGCCTTGCTCTGGCTCCCGGTGTTCTGAACCACCACGTACGAGTTGACTTCAAAGACGGCCAACTCCGCCTCTCCGCCAAAGGCGTGATCGGTTTGATGCCGCTCACCGACCGCATCGCCATCCAGGTACGCCCGCGGTTCCCGCTCCGGAGCCTCACGCAGATGGTGACCGTGGCCGGCTATGCCCCAGCAGTGCTGTCGGCATTGCGTGAGTACAGGTCGACCGATCAGTGGAGTGACTGGCTGCTCGACGTAATGACGGACGCGCTGCTCGATGTGATGGACACCATCGCCCTTAACGGATTCCTCCGTACCTACCACCGCCGTACCGAGGATGGGTCCTACCCACATGGCCGCATCGACACGACGGCCACCATGCTTCGGTTCGCGGCGCGCGGCATAAACCATCGTGCGCAGTATTCCTGGTTCGAGCGGACCATCGACAACCCGCCAAACCGCTGCCTGAAGAGCGCGGTCTCACTCCTGCACAGCCGTTACATCAATGCGCCGCGGCATAAGGGCGTGCGTGGACGCGTAGCGAGGCTCGCGGAGGCACTGCGACTCCTCGAACACGTGACACTGGAGAATCACCCCGCCAGTCTCGATGACCCGCAGGTGCGCGGCGAATCTCCCATCCCCGAGACGCGGTCCTACTACCGGTCGGCGCTCGATCTCGCCGTCGCAATCCTGACACGCCGCGGCATAAGTCTGGATGTACTTACCGGCGACCTCACCATGCCAACGCTGCTCGTGAAGACTGAGGACCTCTTCGAGGAATTCGTCCGTGTCAGTCTTCGGGCGGCACTGGCCGCCCATCCGAACCTAGCGGTCCTCGACGGTAATCAGGAGCCTGGCCGACTGCGGCTCTATGAGGAGCTGCCAGACGCCACGAGTCAGGTCTTGCCGGATCACGAAGTGCCGACAACGAGCGGTGAGCCGCCATACGCTGAACCCGACGTTGTCTTTCGCATGGACGACGGCACTCACCCTGTGATCGCGGACGTGAAATACACCAACGTCAAGAACTTGGCCGCCCGCTCCGAGGTCGAACAGATAGTGCTCTATGGCCTCCGTTACAGGGCTCCAGTCGTGATGACCATTCACCCGCGCCGAGCTGGCGCGAAGAAGGGTCTCCACATGGCCGGACGCATCGGCTCGGTGGTCGTAGCGCAGTATCGAATCGACCTCGGTGCCAATGATCTGGAGGCGGAGATGGAGGAGATGGGTGCGAAAATCAGCGAACTGATCGCTTTGTAGACTCCTTCGCCTTCCCCTGTTTCGGAACCTCTGTCTCCTGCACAAGCGGCACCAGGTCGACACCGATCGCGTCCTGGCCCATGGCAGTTGCGGTCTTCAGTGTGGTTCCGGTGCCCATGAATGGGTCAAGCACTACGCCGCGGGCCGGCGTACCGTGGCCGCAGTCGGTCCAGCCCGCAGTTGCCTTCTTGGCGAAGGTGAATTCGCGGAAGTATCCACCGAGGACCGCCTTTGCTTCGGCAGCAAGCTGCTGTACTTCCTGGGAATTCCGCCCGGTGCCAGACTGGAACTTGGTGGCCTTACCGACGTCAGAGATGCCGGTCGCTTGGACCGCGCGAATGTGGTCGGGCGTCAGCCCGTGCTCCTTCGCCAACTCCATGGCACGTCGGGCCTGTGGCCTCTGCGGATCGAGTTGATCGGTCCGCTCCAATACGCGGGTACGAGGCTTGGCGCAGGTGGAGCAAATCTGCGGCGGACATCCGAGCATAACGGCGCGACGCACCAACTCCTGCGGATATGGGGCAAGGTGTGCACCCATGTTCCGCTCAGGCATAATCTTCCAAACGTCGCCGGGGTTGGCGCCGTTGCCCATATATTCGCTGTAGCCGATCAGGTCGTAGTAGTAGTTCGGCTTCAACGCGAGGTGAATGATGTATTCGTGGCGGTTTGCGAGCCGGTTCTTAGCGGGTTCCGGCATGCCGCTGTCCTTGGTCCAGATGATCCGGTTACGGATCAGCCAGCCGCGCTGTACTGCGGCGAACTCCAATAGCCCAGGGATACCCATGAGGGACCGCTTGTGATAGGTATCGCCGACGTTGAGAAAGATCGAGCCAGTCGGGCGGAGTAGTCGCTTCCACTCGTCGAGACATTCCATCATCGACTGGACGTAAGCCTGCGGTGTCGACTCCTGACCGATCTGATCCTTATGGCCGTAGTCACGCTTCTGCCAGTATGGAGGCGAGGTGACGATCACGTCGACCGAATTGTCCTCCAGTCCAGTCCGGCGGGCGTCCCCAATGACAACCTCTGCACTGGCGGGCGAGAGATTCTCTTCCCAGTCCTCCAGACTGCTGACACCAACCGCCGACAGGTTCCGCGAAATGACGGGCTCCGCGTCATTAGCCTCAAGAGCCAGGGACACTCTCTTCTCCTTCCACCGGGCCAGCCTTCAGTTTGGTGCAAGCGGTGGGGAATCACGTAGGCACGACGCGCATCTCCGCAACTCACACACCCTCCGGCAGGGACACTAGACGCGACCACTGACAATAGCCGCCTGGAGGCCGCCCGGCGGACGGAGCTGGCCCGATCCGACGCTTCCGACACTTCACGCGGCGAGTCTGCCGCCAGCGCGGCAGGGGATCGAACCCTCCGACGGCCTTCACGGGATCGCAAGCCGCGAGGACGGGGGTGTGAACACTCCCGCACGTTAGCGCGTTAACATACCGTTTGCAAGCGTGCTAACGGTAGGATGGCTTCCTGATGACCCCCGAGACCGAACTGAAGCGCGCCCTGCAGGAGACCGACCCACGCAAGCGCGCCGCGAGCCTCGCCGCCCTGCTCGACCGCTTGGGGGCGGTACGCAAGGACGTACTGACCGCACGTGACGCTACCGCGAGGCAACTCCATTCGGCCGGTGCCAGCGGTGCGGAGATTCAGCGTCTCCTCGGCATCTCCCACGGCAGGGTCAGCCAGATTCTGTCGGGCTGGGACGAGCACCGCGGCAAGGCTGCCGGTTAGGCGCACGGCGTCTCCTCGTTCCAGTTCCCCTAGCTGCCGGCTCGTCCTGACTGCAGGGGCGAGGCGGCACATACTTTCGCGTCCAGCGGGTGGCGGATGTCACCAAGCGCGAGTACTGGTCCGACGCCGCCGGGCTCGAAGCTCGGCGACGGCAAGCTCCTCCGGCACTTCGCGCATTTCCTTAAGCTCCCGCTCGGCCCTGCGGGCCGCCTTCCTCCCCCGTCTCGAGATGATGGGGCGCGTGTCAATGGCCTCCGCCGAAAGTTAGCGGCGCCGGTCAAGTCGCCGATCACTGCCAGGGCTGGATAGGGGCATCGTCAAGTCGAGGACAAATCCCACAGCGCCCACACAAGCGAGTCCAGCAGATCCGGCGAGTCCTCCGTCTCACCCTGGCCGGCGAAACGTCGTCATATGCTCCTCCAGTGCCGCGTACGCCCGGGCCGGCGACCGGCGCGGCCCGGGCCCGCTTACGCCAGGTGGCGTGCAAGATCCGCCATGCCACCCGCCGATCTGCTGCAGCAGCACTGGAAGGTAGCCGCCGCCGTTGTTGGCCTCGGTGACCGCGCAGTCGGCTTGGTGCTCGTGGTACAGCTATGCCGCGCTCTGCATCACCTGCGTCGGCGTGTGTCGGCTCTGCTCGGACTCCATCATGTATCCCGGAGGCCCGGTCGTCGCCGTACAGCGACTCCAGCGGCCAGCCCCGGCGCCATGGTGAAGGCGGTCAGGTTGGCGCTCTCGTGGGCCCTCGTTGCCGGGTCCACCGCGATGACGACAGACACAGCCCAACCCAGGCTGCTCCCCAGACAGCAAGAGCCTAGGGGAACCACGAGGACACATAGGGCTGGCAAACCTCGAAAACTCGGGGCCTACGAAGGGGCCGTCAGCACCGCCGTGCTGACACGTCAGCACGAAAAAGCCCCTCAAAACCACGTTTCCGCAGTTCAGAGGGGCTATACCAAGTGGAGCCTAGGGGAGTCGAACCCCTGACATCTGCCATGCAAAGACAGCGCTCTACCAACTGAGCTAAGGCCCCGGAGGAGGTGGCGTGCGGTCGCGGAGGCGCGAGCCGGCGGTCGCCGCTGCCAAGAGTACCGGGTCGCCGCCCGTATCTCACAAACGATTGGGGGTCCCGGCGAACAACCACTCTCCGTAAGATGCTCGGCGTGGTTCGCTGGAGCGAACTGCGGTTTCGGGGCAGCGATGGGGAGACGCAATGGACGCCGCACAGCAGGAAGCCACCGCGAGAGCGCGGGAGCTCCAGCGGAACTGGTACGGGGAGCCGCTGGGAGCGCTCTTCCGCAGGCTCATAGACGACCTCGGCCTCAACCAGGCCCGCCTCGCGGGCGTTCTCGGCCTGTCCGCCCCGATGCTGTCGCAGCTGATGAGCGGCCAGCGGGCGAAGATCGGCAACCCGGCGGTGGTCCAGCGCGTGCAGCTGCTGCAGGACCTGGCGGGCCAGGCGGCGGACGGCAGCGTCAGCGCGGCCGAGGCGACCGAGCGCATGGAGGAGATCAAGAAGTCCCAGGGGGGTTCGGTGCTCAACAACACCACGCAGACGACGAGCAGTTCGGGCGCCCCCACGGTCAAGCGCGTGGTCCGCGAGATCCAGTCGCTGCTGCGCTCGGTCGCCGCCGCCGGCGACATCATCGACGCGGCGGACGCGCTCGCCGGCGACCACCCCGAACTGGCGGAGTTCCTGCGCGTGTACGGCGCGGGCCGCACCTCCGACGCGGTCGCGCACTACCAGTCACACCAGAACTGACGGAGCGGGCCCGGACACCGGCCGCGAAGGGCGCGGCGGGCCGGGCCGGGGGCGGTGGCGCCTGGGGAGGAGCGACGCACAGCCATGGGTGAGGTGTTCGCCGGCCGGTACGAACTGGTCGACCCGATCGGCCGGGGCGGCGTCGGCGCCGTCTGGCGGGCCTGGGACCGCCGTCGGCGGCGGTACGTGGCCGCCAAGGTGCTCCAGCAGCGGGACGCGCACGCGCTGCTGCGCTTCGTCCGCGAGCAGGCACTGCGCATCGACCACCCGCATGTGGTCGCCCCCGCCAGCTGGGCCGCCGACGACGACCAGGTGCTGTTCACCATGGACCTGGTCACCGGCGGCTCGCTCGCCCACCTCGTCGGCGACTACGGCCCCCTGCCCCCGGCCTACGTCTGCGTCCTGCTCGACCAGCTCCTG
Source organism: Streptomyces sp. NPDC048182 (assembly GCF_043202555.1). Lineage (NCBI taxonomy): Bacteria > Bacillati > Actinomycetota > Actinomycetes > Kitasatosporales > Streptomycetaceae > Streptomyces > Streptomyces sp. NPDC048182. The sequence continues at coordinate 389,757 of NZ_JBIDAQ010000002.1, forward strand.
GCGGGGCTGGCGGCGGTGCACGCGGAGGGCGTGGTGCACCGGGACGTCAAGCCGGCCAACATCCTGCTCGAGGCCACCGGCACCGGGCCGCCCCGGCTGCGGCTGTCCGACTTCGGCATCGCGATGCGGCTGGGCGAACCCCGGCTGACGGAGGCCGACCTGGTGGTGGGCACGCCGGGCTACCTGGCCCCCGAGCAGTTACTGGGCGCCGAACCGGACTTCCCCGCCGACCTGTTCGCCGTCGGCCTGGTCGCGCTCTACCTCCTCGAAGGCGCCAGGCCGGACGTGCGGGCGCTGGTCGAGCACTTCGCCGAGCACGGCACGCCGCCCGCCCCGCGCGGCGTGCCCGCACCGCTGTGGCAGGTGGTGGCCGCCCTGGTGCAGCCGGACCTGCGGGGCAGGTTCCGTACGGCGACGGGGGCGCGCAAGGCGCTCGCCCAGGCCGTGGAGCTGCTGCCGGAGCCGGGTCCCGACGACGAGACGATCGAGATCTTCGACCAAGTCGGGCCGCTCCCGGCCGGGTTCGGAACGGACGGGCCGCTCACGCGGGTGCCGCGGACAGGCGAGGAGACGACCGACCCGCGCCGGTCGCACCGCCCGCCCGTGGCTGTCAAGGACACTGGCAGCTTCCGGCTCCCGCCGCCGGGGAGCGCGCTCACCTCGTCGTCAGGGGGCTCCCCCCTGGCCACCGGCTTCCCGTCCGGCGCCGCTCCGCCCGACGCGTTCTCGCCCGCGGCCTTTCCGCCCGTAGCCTCTCCGACCCCCGACTCCCCGCCCACCGGCTCCCCGCAGGCCGACTCCCCGCAGGCCGCCTCCCTGCAGGCCGCCTCTCCGTCCGCGCCGGCGGCACCCCCGCAGCCCCACGCCCCGCCACCGCGAGCCGCGGACGCCCCCACCGCCTCGTACACCGCCCGGGACGCCCAGCCCGCCCAGCCCGTCCGACCGCACCGCGCGCCACGGCGCCGGCGCCCGGGCCCGCCCACCAAGGTCGCCGTCCCCGTCCTCCTGATCGCACTGGCGTGCTACGCCGTGGGCTTCTGGGCGCTGTCCCGGCTCTGAGGTCACCCCCGGCGGGCCCGCCCCGCCCCGCGCCGGGCCGCCAGTGTCCAGGCGCCGAGCCCGACGAGCAGCAGCGTCCCGGTGCCGAGGCCGCCGGCCGCGACGGCCGCCATGGGGACGCGGCCACCGCCCGCGTCGCCGCCCCCCGCCACCGCACCGCCACCCCCCGGCACGGTGAAGACGCCCGCGGGCACCGGCTCCCCCGCGTACGCCGGCCCGGACCGCGCCGTCCCGCCGAGCCGCACGCGCAGCGTCAGCCCGTACGGACCCGGCCCGAAGTCCTCGGCGGCCCGGCCCGCGAGATGCACGACGAGGTAATAGGAGCCGGCGAAGCGCAGGGCGCCGACGTGCCCGCCCCGCGCGTACCGGTTGGCGTACGCCACCGGGGGCAGCGGCGCGAGGCCGACCGAGACCGGGCGGCCGGTCCAGCCGCGGGCGACGTCGTCGACCTCGGCGCGCACGGGGTTGTGCAGGGCCAGGCGCAGGGCGCCGGACGTGTAGCCGGTGGCGCCGCCGGCCCCGTCGAGTTCGGCGGTCGCGTGCAGCTGCCGGCCCCAGTCGAGGGGCACCCGGTAGAAGAGGGTCTCGCCGGGGCGTACGGCGTCGCGCCAGACGCCCTCGTCGAGCCGGGTGGCGTCGGCGAAGCCGGTCCCGCCGTGGCGGGGCTGCGGCGCACCGTCGAGGGGCGCGGGGGAGGCCGAGTCCCAGGCATCGGGGGCCTCGGTCGGGCCGGGGCTCGCCGGGCGCGGCTCGGTGACGGCGAGGAGTTCCAGCGCCCAGTCCCCGGGCGGGGAGTCCTCGGGCCGGGTCCGCTCGACGGTGACGTCGTAGGCGCCGGCCGCCCGGCAGCGCGTCCCGCCGGGCACCGCCGCCTCCCGGGTGCCCAGGGCGGTGAGGGGCCGGACGCTGCGGGCGGCGCCGAAGATGGCGCTGTCGGAGGAGCAGGTGCCCCCGTCGGCGTCCCGGACCGAGATGCGGACGCCGTCCACCGCGGTGACCTCGGCGCCGGAGGCCGGCACGGCGGTGACGGAGACGTAGGCGGCGGAGGCGGCGTCGAGGTCGAGGCGGTAGTGGACGGCGCGGTCGCGCGGCAGGGAGCCGCGGTACGTCGTCCCCGGCGCCAGGGCGCCACCGCCGGCGATCGGACGGGCCCCCGGCGCGAAGCCGTACCCGCCCGGGCCGCTCACCGCGACGGCCTCGCCGCCCGGCACCGCGGCGGACGCCAGGCCCAGCAGCACCGCACCGACGACGAGCCGCACCCGCGCCCCGGTCCGCAGCACCCCGGTCCGCAACGCCCCGCTGGGCCACCCCATCACCCGCACCCCGCACCCCCTCACGGGCCCCATCCTGCCGCGACCCCCCGCACACGGTCCGGACAACACAAAACCCCGACCGTCACGACGGCCGGGGTCTGCTCGGGTTGACCGGATACCGGTCGGACTCAGGAACCCGTGGGCACGGAGTCGGTCGCCTCCGTCCACAGATCCTGCTCGGCGCGATCCGCCTGGATCTGGCGGTACACGAGGAGCCCGCCGATGGCGGCCAGTGCGACCAGGAGAAGCTTCTTCACCGCGCGACCTCGTCTTTCTTGACGTAGGGGACCTCTGGCGCCCGACTATACACACCGACCGATACCGATCGGTGACCTGCGTACGCCGTCAACTGCCGGGCGCCGAGGCCCAGTACGCGTGGCCGGAACCGCTCCGATCGGAGGGTGATCGCACCCCCACGGAAAGCGACCTTTATCCACCAATGCGGCCATACGAGTGGTGTTCATCAGAACATCACCGCGCCACGGGCGTCGGTCCCCCACTTCGCGAGCCGCGTGCACATCATGAGGGAGTACGCAAATCGCCCAACCCGAAAGTGAGGGGCCATGGCCCGGAACAAGGTCACGACACTGTGGACGGCGCTCGTCACCGCCTTCCTCGCGCTCTGCACGGCGCTCGGACTCGTCACCACGACCGCCTCCGCCGCCGTACCGCAGACCGGCACCCACAGCAACACGGAGCACGAGCCCCGCACCGCGGCCCTCGCGGCGGCGCCCACTCCACTGACCCGACCCGGCTCCCTGCCCCCCACGATGAAACAGCGCATCCGCGCCGAGGCCCACGGCAAGGCCCCCAGCTGCCGGCAGCGCACCGTCCTGAACACCTGCGCCCCAGACGATGAGCTGACCCTGCCCCTCCAGTCCTGACCCTCCCGCCCCACCCCTCTCCGACGGCGCTTTGCGTACAAGCCCCCACGCGAGACCAGGCCCGGCCGCTCCCCAGAGCAGCCGGGCCTCGCCGTGTGTGCGGGGGGGCCAAGAACGACGTAGCGGCCGGCCCTCGTCGACGACACACCGGACACACCTCAACACCGAACCCGCAAGGCCGTCACGAGGTAGCCGGCGAACTCGACGCCTGGACGAGTGGCCGCCCACCCGTCGGCTTCTTGGACCGGCACCGCTTCCGTCGTACCTGGTACCGGATGCCGCACGTTCGAGGTGCTGCCCGGCGAGACGCCGTACCGGCAGTGCACCTCGGTGATGGTCAGCACCCGCAACCGAGTCGGCGCGTGCTCATCGCCTGGGCCATGATGCTCCTCGCAGAAGTCGATACCTGCGGCGCGGTCGCTGCCCACGAGGTCGGCGTAGTCCTCAGGGTCCACCTCCAGCAGGCGCCACGAGACGACATCCCCCGGCGTGAAGCTCTCCCCGCAGCATTGCATCTGCCAGTCATCGACCCAGATCGTCAACGTCATGCCGTCATTGTCCGCAGCGCTCCACGCGCCCACCAACGAGAAAACCCCCAGCCGTTGCCGACTGGGGGTCTTCTCGCTGGTGGGGCTAACAGGATTTGAACCTGTGGCCTCATCCTTATCAGGGATGCGCTCTAACCAACTGAGCTATAGCCCCGCCGCGCTCTGCGGTGTATGTCCCGCGCGCTGACTCCTGAAGATTAGCGCACGAGGCGGGCAGTCCCAAAATCGGTGAGCGCGGTCACTCGTCCTCGGCGAGCGTCAGCTCGACGCCGCCGACGAAGCCGGCGGAGAGGTTGTAGACGAACGCGCCGAGCGTGGCCAGCGCGGTGGCCAGGACGACGTCGATGACCGCGATGATCGTGGTGAAGAGCAGCACGTTCGGCAGCGACAGGAAGGACTGGAGGTCGAAGCCGTTGGACTCGTTCGAGCCGGTGGCCTCGGAGATCGTGCCGCCGACGGTCGCGAACACGCCCATGGCGTCCATGACCATCCACAGCACCGCCGACGCCACGATCGTGCAGATGCCGAGCGCGATGGAGAGCAGGAAGCTGACCTTCATCACCGACCACGGGTCGGCCTTGGCCACCCGCAGCCGCGCCTTGCGCACCCGCGGCGTGGTGCGCGCGCCGGTGCGCGGGCGGCGTACGCCGCCGGCGGCCGGGCCCGCGCCCTGGGCCGGGTAGGCCTGCGGCGGGTGGTACGGGCCGCCGTGCTGCTGGGGCTGACGCTCTCCGGGCAGCGGCGAGGCCGACTGACGGGTCTGCTGGCCTCGGGTGTCCGTCACAGTTCCCCCCTGGGAATGCCGGTCGGACGCGTGCGAGCTCCTCGCCCCGTCGTCCTCGATCTTGCGCAGCTGAGTGGTGTGCGGATCGCCCGCACGCGCGGCGGAGCCACGGCCGCCGCCGCCCGTTTCCGTACCCCTGGAGGTACCGGCCGATCCAGCGCCCGTGGCTCCGCTCACGATGACTCTCTCCTCGTGCTACTCGGTCGAGGGCGCCTCACCCTCGTCCGTACCACCGGTGGCGGCACCCTCGGCGGTCTCGTCGACGGCCACGTCGCCGTCGACCTCCTCCGCCTCGCGTCCCGCCTCGGCGTTGCGCGCGATCCCGACGACGGCATCGCGCTTGCCCAGATTGATCAGTTGGACGCCCATGGTGTCACGGCCGGTCTCCCTGACTCCGCTGACTCGCGTGCGAATCACACCGCCCGAGAGTGTGATGGCGAGGATCTCGTCGCTCTCCTCCACCACCAGCGCGCCCACCAGGGAGCCGCGGTCCTCGACGATCTTGGCGGCCTTGATGCCGAGGCCGCCGCGGCCCTGGACGCGGTACTCGTCGACGGAGGTGCGCTTCGCGTAACCGCCGTCGGTGGCAGTGAACACGAACGTACCGGCTCGGACAACATTCATGGACAGCAGCTCGTCGCCCTCGCGGAAGCTCATGCCCTTGACACCCGAGGTCGCACGGCCCATGGGGCGCAGCGTGTCGTCCGATGCGGTGAACCTGATCGACTGCGCCTTCCTGCTGATCAGCAGCAGGTCGTCGTCGCCCGAGACCAGCTCCGCGCCGATCAGCTCGTCGTCCGCGCCGTCCGCCTGCTCGCGCAGGTTGATCGCGATGACGCCGCCCGAGCGCGGGGAGTCGTAGTCCTTCAGCGGCGTCTTCTTCACCAGGCCCGCCTTGGTCGCGAGGACCAGGTAGGGCACCGCCTCGTAGTCGCGGATCGCGAGGATCTGGGCGATCTGCTCGTCCGGCTGGAAGGCCAGCAGGTTGGCGACGTGCTGGCCGCGCGCGTCCCGGCCGGCGTCGGGCAGCTCGTAGGCCTTGGCGCGGTAGACGCGGCCCTTGTTGGTGAAGAACAGCAGCCAGTGGTGGGTGGTGGACACGAAGAAGTGGTTGACGATGTCGTCTTCCTTGAGCTTCGTGCCGCGCACGCCCTTGCCGCCGCGCTTCTGGGCGCGGTAGTCGTCGGTCTTGGTGCGCTTGATGTAGCCGCCCCGGGAGACCGTGACGACGATGTCCTCCTCGGCGATCAGATCCTCGATGGACATGTCGCCCTCGTAGGGGATCAGCTTCGTCTTGCGGTCGTCGCCGTACTTCTCGACCAGCGCCGTCAGCTCCTCGCTGACGATGCCGCGCTGGCGGGTGGGCGAGGCGAGGATCTCGTTGTACTCGGTGATCTTCGCCTGGAGCTCGTCGTGCTCCTGGACGATCTTCTGCCGCTCCAGGGCCGCGAGCCGGCGGAGCTGCATCTCCAGGATCGCGTTGGCCTGGATCTCGTCGATGTCCAGGAGGTCCATCAGGCCGCCGCGGGCGATCTCGACGGTGTCGCTGCGCCGGATCAGCGCGATGACCTCGTCGATGGCGTCCAGGGCCTTGAGCAGGCCGCGCAGGATGTGCGCGCGCTCCTCGGCCTTGCGCAGGCGGTACTTGGTCCGCCGGACGATGACCTCGATCTGGTGGTTCACCCAGTGCCGGATGAACGCGTCCAGGGACAGCGTGCGCGGCACGCCGTCGACCAGGGCCAGCATGTTGGCGCCGAAGTTGGACTGCAGGTCGGTGTGCTTGTAGAGGTTGTTCAGCACGACCTTGGCGACCGCGTCCCGCTTGAGCACGATGACCAGGCGCTGGCCGGTACGCGAGGACGTCTCGTCGCGGACGTCCGCGATGCCGCCGATCTTGCCGTCCTTGACCAGGTCGGCGATCTTCTGCGCGAGGTTGTCCGGGTTGGTCTGGTACGGCAGCTCGGTGACCACCAGGCACTGGCGGTTCTGGATCTCCTCGACCTCGACCACCGCGCGCATGGTGATCGAGCCGCGCCCGGTGCGGTACGCCTCCTCGATGCCCCGGCGGCCCACCACCAGGGCGCCGGTCGGGAAGTCGGGGCCCTTGATGCGCTCGATCAGCGCGTCGAGCAGCTCCTCGTGCGAGGCCTCGTAGTTGTCGAGGTACCACTGGGCGCCGGCCGCGACCTCGCGCAGGTTGTGCGGCGGGATGTTGGTCGCCATGCCGACCGCGATGCCCGCCGAGCCGTTGATCAGCAGGTTCGGGAAGCGCGCGGGCAGGACGGTCGGCTCCTGGGAGCGGCCGTCGTAGTTGTCCGTGAAGTCGACGGTCTCCTCGTCGATGTCGCGGACCATCTCCATCGACAGCGGCGCCATCTTGCACTCGGTGTAGCGCATGGCCGCCGCCGGGTCGTTGCCCGGCGAGCCGAAGTTGCCGTTGGAGTCCACCAGCGGCATCCGCATCGACCACGGCTGGGCGAGGCGCACCAGGGCGTCGTAGATGGAGGAGTCGCCGTGCGGGTGGTAGTTGCCCATGACGTCGCCGACGACGCGGGCGCACTTGTAGAAGCCGCGCTCGGGCCGGTAGCCGCCGTCGTACATCGCGTAGAGCACGCGGCGGTGGACGGGCTTGAGGCCGTCGCGGACGTCCGGCAGCGCGCGCGAGACGATGACGGACATCGCGTAGTCGAGGTACGAGCGCTGCATCTCCGTCTCGAGCCCGACGGGCTCGACACGCATGGCCAGGGCGTCACCCTCGGGCGTCGTCACGGGGGTGTTGTCGTCGGTCATTGCTGGTACGGGTCCTTCCTGGTGCGGTCAGCTGAGACCGACTCAGATGTCGAGGAAACGGACGTCCTTGGCGTTGCGCTGGATGAACTGGCGCCGGGCCTCGACGTCCTCGCCCATCAGCACCGAGAACAGGTCGTCGGCCTGGGCGGCGTCGTCGAGGGTGACCTGGCCGAGGACGCGGTGCTCCTGGTCCATGGTCGTGATGCGCAGCTCCTCGGCGTTCATCTCGCCGAGGCCCTTGAAGCGCTGCACCGAGTCCTCGCGGATGCGCTTGCCGGCCTGGCGGCCCATCTCGATCAGCGCGTCGCGCTCGCGGTCGGAGTACGCGTACTCGAAGTCGTCCCGGCCCCACTTGATCTTGTAGAGCGGCGGGCGGGACAGGTACACGTGTCCGGCCTCGACCAGCGGCCGCATGAAGCGGAACAGGAAGGTCAGCAGCAGGGTGTTGATGTGCTGGCCGTCGACGTCGGCGTCCGCCATCAGGATGATCTTGTGATAGCGGAGCTTCTCGATGTCGAAGTCCTCGTGCACACCGGTGCCGAACGCGGAGATCATCGCCTGGATCTCCTGGTTCTGCAGGATCCGGTCGATGCGCGCCTTCTCGACGTTGAGGATCTTGCCGCGGATCGGGAGGATCGCCTGGTACTGCGGGTTGCGGCCGGACTTGGCCGAGCCGCCGGCGGAGTCGCCCTCGACGATGAAGATCTCGCACTTGGTGGGGTCGTTGGACTGGCAGTCCGACAGCTTGCCCGGCAGGGAGGCCGATTCCAGCAGGCCCTTGCGGCGGGTCAGGTCGCGGGCCTTGCGGGCCGCCACGCGCGCGGTGGCCGCCTGGATGCCCTTGCGGATGATGTCCGCGGCCTCGTTCGGATTGCGGTCGAGCCAGTCGGTGAGGTGCTCGTAGACCACGCGCTGGACGAAGGTCTTGACCTCGGTGTTGCCCAGCTTGGTCTTGGTCTGCCCCTCGAACTGCGGCTCGGCCAGCTTCACCGAGATGATCGCCGTCAGGCCCTCGCGGATGTCGTCACCCGTGAGGTTGTCGTCCTTCTCGCGCAGCAGGCGCTTGTCGCGCGCGTACTTGTTGATCAGCGAGGTCAGCGCCGCGCGGAAGCCCTCCTCGTGCGTGCCGCCCTCGTGGGTGTGGATGATGTTGGCGAACGAGTAGACACCCTCGGTGTAGCCGCCGTTCCACTGCATCGCGATCTCGAGCGAGAGGCTGCGGTCCTTGTCCTCCGCCTCCAGGTCGATGACCGTGGGGTGCACGACCTCGCCCTTGCGGGAGTTGAGGTACGTCACGAAGTCGACGATGCCGCCCTCGTAGTGGTACGAGACGGACTTGACCTCCTGCTTCTCGTCCTCGCCCGCCTCGTCCGCGCCGGCGACCGCCTTCGCCGACTCGCGCTCGTCGGACAGGTTGATCCGCAGGCCCTTGTTGAGGAACGCCATCTCCTGGAAGCGCCGCGAGAGCGTCTCGAAGGAGTACTCGGTGGTCTCGAAGATGTCGCCGTCGGCCCAGAAGGTGACCGTCGTGCCGGTCTCCTCCGTCGCCTCGTGCTGCGCCAGCGGGGCCGTCGGGACGCCGAGCTTGTACTCCTGCGTCCAGCGGTGGCCGTCCGTCCTGATCTCCACGGAGACCTTGGTGGACAGGGCGTTGACGACCGACACGCCGACGCCGTGCAGACCACCGGAGACCGCGTAGCCGCCGCCGCCGAACTTGCCGCCCGCGTGCAGCACGGTCAGCACGACCTCGACGGCCGGCTTGCCCTCGGACGGGACGATGCCCACCGGGATGCCGCGGCCGTTGTCCACGACGCGGACGCCGCCGTCGGCGAGGATCGTCACGTCGATGGTGTCCGCGTGGCCGGCCAGCGCCTCGTCGACCGAGTTGTCCACGACCTCCTGTACCAGGTGGTGCAGGCCGCGCTCGCCGGTGGAGCCGATGTACATGCCGGGTCGCTTGCGGACCGCGTCCAGACCCTCGAGGACGGTGATGGCACTCGCGTCGTACGAGGCGGGGGCCGCGCCGTCGGAGCTGGTCACCGCGTGGGGCACGCCGGTGTCGGTGGACGGGTTGTTCTCGTTGGGGTTGCCGGAATCGGCCACGAAGCGCCCTTTCTGGCACAGCACGAGCCGGGCTCGTCGGCAGGTTGCCGAAGCGGCTGCGGCATGTTGCGTGGATAAGCCTTGATCAGCGTTGCTCAGCTTGTCCCGGACGGTCCCCACAGTCGGGGCGGGATTGTCTTCCATTCTACCGGTAGCACTGACACTGATGGGGGTTTGCGGGTGCCTGAGTTCGCATGTGCCGCCCTGAACCTGCCTGTCCCGACTCCCGATATGCGGGAGGGGTCCCCAGGAGGCTCACGACGGCACCCAGCGCTTCCGGCCGTCAACCCTTGGCTACTTGGGAGTCAGCTCGGTGTTCGCAACCGTGTGCGACACCACGACGACCAGGGCGCCGACGGTTCACGCCCGCCGCCGACGCCCTGAAATGTGAGGCAGATCACCCGTACGTGTCGCCGGGACCGGTGCTGCCCGGGGCGCGCAGCGGGCCGTAGCGCTTCGGGCCGCCGCCCGGGCTCTGCACCTTGATCATCCGCACCGACCCGTGCCCCAGGTCCTCGTTCAGCCGGGCCACCAGCGTCGGCGCCAGCAGCCGCAGGTTGGTCGCCCAGGCCGTGGAGTCGCAGCGCACGACCAGCACCCGCTCGTCCTCGTCGTACCGCTCCGGCACGCAGTGCTTGGCCACGTCCTCGCCGACGATCTCCGGCCAGCGCCCCATCACCCCGCCCACCGCGGCCGGGGTCTCCCAGCCGCGCTCGGTGATCAGGCGGTTGATCGCGGAGCCGAGCGCCATGGGGTCGCGGCCGTCGGCGCGGGCGCCCGAGCGCAGGCCGCCGCCGCGCCGGGCCTGGCGGGCCTGCTGTGCCGCGTCCCCCCGCGCGCGTGCCGCCTCGCGGGCCGCGCGGAGCGCCACGCGCGCGAGGTCGACGCCGGAGGGCTCCGCGGCTTCGTCGGGGGTCTGCCCGTCGCCGGTGCTCATACGCGCTCCGCCGTGCCGTCCGCGACGGCGAACCGCGCGCCCGCCAGGACGCCCGGCACGTCGTCCTCGACCGCGGCGGTCACCAGCACCTGCTCGCCGGGCGCGACCAGCTCGGCCAGCCGCTCCCGGCGCCGGCCGTCCAGCTCCGCGAAGACGTCGTCCAGGACCAGCACCGGCTCGTTGCCCTCGGCGCGCAGCAGGTCGAAGGAGGCCAGCCGCAGCGCCAGCGCGTACGACCAGGACTCGCCGTGCGAGGCGTACCCCTTGGCGGGCAGTTCGCCGAGCTTCAGCAGCAGGTCGTCGCGGTGCGGGCCGACCAGGGTGACGCCGCGCTCGATCTCCTGCTTGCGGGCCTCGGACAGGGCCGCCATGAGCTGCTCGTACAGGTCCTCGCGGGTGTGCGCGTCGCCGGGCGCCGACGGCTTGTACTCCAGGGCGACGGGGCCGCCGCCCGGGGCCAGCTGCTCGTACGCCTTGTCGGCCAGCGGCTGCACCGCGGCGATCAGGTCGAGGCGCTGGGCGAGCAGCTCCGCGCCCGCGCGCGCGAGGTGCTGGTCCCAGACGTCCAGGGTGGACAGGTCCAGGGTCCGGCCGCCGTGCCGGCGGGCCAGCGCGGCCGACTTCAGCAGGGTGTTGCGCTGCCGCAGCACGCGGTCGTAGTCGGAGCGGACGCCCGCCATCCGCGGGGAGCGGGCGGTGATCAGCTCGTCCAGGAAGCGCCGCCGCTCGCCGGGGTCGCCCTTGACCAGCGCCAGGTCCTCGGGCGCGAACAGCACCGTGCGCACGATGCCCAGCACGTCACGCGGTCTGACCTGCGTGGACCGGTTGACCCGGGCCCGGTTGGCGCGGCCCGGGTTCAGCTCCAGCTCCACCAGCTGCTGCCGCTCGCCCTGCCTGACCTGGGCGCGGATCACCGCGCGCTCGGCGCCCATGCGCACCAGGGGGGCGTCGGAGGAGACCCGGTGGCTGCCGAGGGTGGCGAGGTAGCCGACCGCCTCGACCAGGTTGGTCTTGCCCTGGCCGTTGGGGCCGACGAAGGCGGTGACGCCCGGGTCGAGCGGGACCTCGACCCGGGCGTAGGAGCGGAAGTCGGCCAGCGAGAGGTGCGTGACGTGCATGGTCGTTCGCCGACCTCCTTCGGTCTCCGGGTGTGGCTCGGCCGGTGGGCCGCTCGCGGCGGCCCGGGCTACTTCTTCGCCGCCTCCACCGCGTGGCCGCCGAACTGGTTGCGCAGCGCGGCGATCATCTTCATCTGCGGGGAGTCCTCCTGCCGGGAGGCGAAGCGGGCGAACAGCGACGCGGTGATCGCCGGCAGCGGCACCGCGTTGTCGATCGCGGCCTCCACCGTCCAGCGTCCCTCACCGGAGTCCTGTGCATAACCCCGCAGCCCGTCCAGGTGCTCGTCCTCGTCCAGGGCGTTGACCGCCAGGTCGAGCAGCCAGGAGCGGATGACGGTGCCCTCCTGCCAGGAGCGGAAGACCTCGCGGACGTTCTCCACCGAGTCGACCTTCTCCAGCAGCTCCCAGCCCTCGGCGTACGCCTGCATCATCGCGTACTCGATGCCGTTGTGGACCATCTTCGCGAAGTGGCCGGCGCCCACCTTGCCGGCGCGTACGGCGCCGAAGTCGCCCGCGGGCTTCAGGGCGTCGAAGACCGGCTGCACCTTGGCGACGTGCTCCTCGTCGCCGCCGTACATCAGCGCGTAGCCGTTCTCCAGGCCCCACACGCCGCCGGAGACGCCGCAGTCCACGAAACCTATGCCCTTGGCGGCCAGCTCGTGCGCGTGCTTCTCGTCGTCCGTCCAGCGGGAGTTGCCGCCGTCCACCACGACGTCGCCGGGCTCCAGCAGCTCGGCGAGCTGGTCGACGGTGGCCTGCGTGGCCTCGCCGGCCGGGACCATCACCCAGACGACGCGCGGGGCGGAGAGCTTGCCCACCAGCTCTTCCAGGCTGTGGACGTCGGCGAGGTCCGGATTGCGGTCGTATCCGACGACGGTGTGGCCCGCGCGGCGGATCCGCTCGCGCATGTTGCCGCCCATCTTGCCGAGGCCGACGAGACCGAGCTCCATCAGGTGTGTTCCTTAGGTGTGCGAGGAGGCGGGACGGCGCCAGGCCCTTCGGGCCGGTGCCGCGGCACTTGCGTGACCGCGCCCGAGCCTAGTGCCGGCCCGCCGTGCACAGCTGTGGGCATCCGCGCTCAGACGTACGCCGCCACCTGCGGGTTTGTCCCCAGGTCCGCGGCGTTTCAGCCCCGGTCCGTCCTCAGCCTGTGGACGGCCGGGCCGCGCCCCGTGGTCGCGGCCCGGCCGTCCCCGGCGTTCCTGGGCGTCCCCGGGGACTCAGCCGCTCAGCCGCACCGGCATGATCAGGTACTTGTAGGCCTCGTCCGCCTCGGCGTCCAGCGCGGGCTTGCCGCTGAGCAGCGCGGGCTTGGTGGAGGTCGTGAAGGAGAGCTGGGCCACCGGGGAGTCGATGGCGCTCAGGCCGTCCAGGAGGAAGGTCGGGTTGAAGGCGATCGAGATGTCGTCGCCCTCCAGCTGCGCGTCGACCCTTTCCACAGCCTGTGCGTCGTCGCTGGAGCCGGCCTCCAGGATGAGCACGCCCTGCTCGAAGGAGAGCCGCACCGGGGTGTTGCGCTCGGCGACCAGGGCCACGCGCTTGACGGCCTCCACGAAGGGGGCGGTCTCGATCACCGCGACGCTGTTGAACTCCGTCGGGAACAGCGTCTTGTACTTCGGCAGGTCGCCCTCGAGCAGCCGGGTCGTGGTCCGGCGGCCCGCGCCCTCGAAGCCGATCAGGCCCTCGCCCGCGCCCGAGCCCGACAGCGCCAGGACAACCTGGTCCCCGCTGGTCAGCGCCTTGGCGGTGTCCAGGAGGGTCTTCGCGGGCACCAGGGCGACCGCCGACGCCTCCGGGTTCTCCGGCTTCCACAGGAACTCGCGGACCGCGAAGCGGTAGCGGTCGGTGGAGGCCAGGGTGACGGTGTCGCCCTCGATCTCGATGCGCACGCCGGTGAGCACGGGCAGCGTGTCGTCCCGGCCGGCGGCGATGGCGACCTGCTGCACGGCGGAGGAGAAGACCTCGCCGGGCACGGTGCCCGTGGCGTTCGGCATCTGGGGCAGCGCCGGGTACTCCTCCACCGGGAGGGTGTGCAGCGTGAAGCGCGACGATCCACAGACCACCGTCGCCCGTACACCGTCTGTGGAGATCTCCACGGGGCGGTTGGGCAGGGCGCGCGAGATGTCGGCGAGCAGGCGGCCGGAGACGAGGACCGTGCCCTCCTCCTCGACCTCGGCCTCCACCGAGACCCGGGCCGAGACCTCGTAGTCGAAGCTGGACAGGCTCAGCTGCCCCTCCTCGGCCTTCAGCAGCAGGCCCGCGAGGACCGGCGCCGGCGGACGGGCCGGGAGGCTGCGTGCCGCCCAGGCCACTGCCTCCGCGAGTACGTCGCGTTCCACCCGGATCTTCACCGTGCCGCCTCCTGCTGTTGCCGGCGCTTCTCGCCCTGCTGCGCTTCGTGGTCTGAGTCGTCTGACTCGGCGTCGCCGGCCCCGGACGGGGCAGGACGCCGTGGACCAGTCTGACGCACCCCACTGACAGTAGGTGCCCTTCGGGGTCAAGTCGCTCCGAGGGGCAGCCGGGCTCCCGGCGGCGAGTTGTGCACAGGCCCCGCTTCGAAACGGATTCCGCTCTCTCTAACGTTGGGAGTAGTAGTAGGGCCTGTGGATACCGTGGATAACCCCGTTTGTGCAGGTCAGGCCCCAAATTTTGTCCACTGCCCCTGTGGGTGACACCGGTGGACAACTGGGCGTCGCTGTGGAGAACGAAAAGTTCTGCACACGCCGTGCACAGGGAGAGGCGACTTCTCCCCAACGCCGTCCCCAGGTTTACCCACCTTTCCCACAGCCCAATCCGGCACCTTGGTGTGACGCCTTTCACTCGACGCGGTGAGAGGTCGCGCCATGTTGCCGAACAGTGGACAGGCATGTGGAGAAGCCGGTGATCGCTGGGGACAATCGGGCTCAGCCTGTGGGTTGCCCGTGGACAAGTCGGCGGGCGGCCTGTGGACAGATTCGTTGTCCACAGGCTGTGGAGATCCTTCGTCCACGAATCCACAAGGGGATGACCTGGCCTGATGCTCTCTCACCAGGCCGCCCTGTGGACAGCGTTGGGAAAACTTCGCGGTCCCCAGGCTGTGGAGCGCAGAAAGTCGCCGAATCTGTGGAGGAAGGCCGTAACCCGGCAGGTATTCGAACAGCGGGCGGCGACCGCGGAGGCACGGCGGGGCGGCCGGGGGGATGAGAGAGGCACGGGAGAGGCATGAGAAAGGCGCCCCCAGGTCTCCCTGGGGGCGCCTCGCGGGGCGGTGCGGCGGCTGTCAGCCCGCCTTGATGCGGTTGGTCAGCTCGGTCACCTGGTTGTAGATGGAGCGCCGCTCGGCCATCAGATTGCGGATCTTGCGGTCGGCGTGCATCACCGTGGTGTGGTCACGGCCGCCGAACAGCGCGCCGATCTTGGGCAGCGAGAGGTCCGTCAGCTCCCGGCACAGGTACATGGCGATCTGCCGGGCGGTCACCAGCGCCCGCCCGCGCGACGTGCCGCACAGGTCCTCGACGGTCAGCCCGAAGTAGTCCGCGGTCGCGCCCATGATGGCCGTGGACGTGATCTCGGGCGCCGAGTCCTCACCGCCGGGCATCAGGTCCTTGAGGACGATCTCCGTCAGGCCCAGGTCCACCGGCTGCCGGTTGAGCGAGGCGAACGCCGTCACCCGGATCAACGCGCCCTCCAGCTCCCGGATGTTGCGGGAGATGCGCGAGGCGATGAACTCCAGCACCTCCGGCGGGGCGTTGAGCTGCTCCTGCACCGCCTTCTTGCGCAGGATCGCGATGCGCGTCTCCAGCTCCGGGGGCTGCACGTCGGTGATCAGGCCCCACTCGAACCGGTTGCGCAGCCGGTCCTCCAGGGTGACCAGCTGCTTGGGCGGCCGGTCGCTGGAGAGCACGATCTGCTTGTTGGCGTTGTGGAGGGTGTTGAAGGTGTGGAAGAACTCCTCCTGCGTCGACTCCTTGTCCGCCAGGAACTGGATGTCGTCGACGAGCAGGATGTCCATCTCGCGGTAGCGCTTGCGGAAGCTGTCGCCCTTGCCGTCGCGGATGGAGTTGATGAACTCGTTGGTGAACTCCTCCGAGCTGACGTACCGCACCCGGGTGCCCGGGTAGAGGCTGCGCGCGTAGTGCCCGATCGCGTGCAGCAGGTGCGTCTTGCCGAGGCCGGACTCGCCGTAGATGAAGAGCGGGTTGTACGCCTTGGCGGGCGCCTCGGCGACGGCGACCGCGGCGGCGTGCGCGAAGCGGTTGGAGGCGCCGATGACGAAGGTGTCGAAGAGGTACTTGGGGTTCAGCCGCGCGGTCGGCTCGCCGGGGCCGGGGGCCGGCGCGGGCTGCGCGGCGAGCGGCCCCGGGGCGCCGGTGGCCGGGCCGGGGCCGACGGGGCCGCCGCGGTGGACGTGCCCGGAGCCGGGCGGCGGCTCGGGCAGGTCGCGGCGGGCGGGGCGCTGGTCGTAGTCGCCGCTGCCACGCGGCTGGTCGTAGTCGGCGCCGCCGCGGTGCTTGTCGTAGTCGCCGCGGGGCTGGTCGTAGTCACCGCCACCGCCCCGCGGCTTGTCGTAGTCGCCCCGCTGCGGCTCGTAGTCCCCGCGCTGCTTTTCATACTCCCCGCGCTGGTCGTACTCCCCGCGCTGCTGGTCGTAGTCGCCGCGCGGGTGGTCCGCCCGCTGGGAGTCGTACGGAGTGCGCTCCTGCGACTGCGCTCGGTAGTCCTTGGCGTAGGCGTCCTGGCCGTACGGCTCCTGCGGGTACGGGTCCTGGCCGTAGGAGTCCGGCGGGGACGCGTAGGGGTCGCGCTCCGGGAAGCCGAGACGCTGCTGCTGCCAGCCGTAGTCGTCCTGCCGGTCCTGCCGGTCCTGGCGGGGCCAGGCGCCGGGCTCGGGGCGCTGGTACTCGTGCGGGTAGGCGGGGCGGACGGTGGGGAGCTGGTCGGCGCGGTGGCGGCCGTAGCCCTCGTACTCGTCGCGGCCCTGGCCCGGGGCCGGCAGCTCGGGCTCCTCGTAGCGCGACTGCGGGCGGGCCGGCGGCGCGGGCGCCGGGGGGCCGGCCGGCTCGCCGGCGGACTCGTCCACGGTGATGGCGATGCGGATCGGCCGGCCGCACTCCCGGCTCAGCGTCTCGCTGACGACCGGGGCCAGGCGGCCCTCCAGGACGCCCTTGGCGAACTCGTTCGGCACGGCGAGCAGCGCGGTGTCCGCGACCAGCGCGAGCGGCTGGCAGCGCCGGATCCAGCGCTCGTCCTTCGACTCGACGCCCTGCCCGCGCCCCTCCCCGAGCAGTTGCTCCACAACGCGTGGCCACACTGCGGCAAGATCGGCAGGTACGTCAGCCACAGGGCACGCTCTCTCACGAGTCCCTCGAAGGTGTGATTCAGGGACGGGTCGGGATGAATCTCGGGTGCGGCAGGGATATGCCGACGAATCGGAGTCCGGCCACGGTAGTCAGCGCGACCGGTAGGGTTCAAGTTGTTGTCCCCAGCCTGTGGACAAGTGTCTCCGGGGCGGCGTTGGTTTGACCGAATGGCGCAGTCCCACGTACCGTAACCAGGTCGAGTTGTCGATGGCTGCTGCCGCCTGCCTCCGATGGGCACAGATCGCGTCCAAGGTGATCGAAAAGCGGTGCACACGGGCGTAACGCGAGCTACTCGTGGGCGCACGGTGACAGCCAGGACGGCACCCCGCCACCACCCGATTCTTTCTGGAGCCCCCGAGTGAGCAAGCGCACCTTCCAGCCGAACAACCGTCGTCGCGCCAAGACCCACGGCTTCCGGCTGCGGATGCGCACCCGTGCCGGCCGCGCGATTCTCGCGTCCCGCCGTGGCAAGGGTCGCGCCCGCCTGTCCGCCTGATCCCGATCAGGTCATGACGTCGTGCTGCCCACCGAGAACCGGCTGAGGCGGCCCGAGGACTTCGCGACCGCGGTACGCCGAGGTCGCCGGGCAGGTCGCCCGGCCCTCGTCGTCCACCTACGAAGCGGTGCAACGGACCCGCACGCGCCTGGGGAGAGCGCTTCCCGGACACGTGCGGGTTTCGTCGTGAGCAAAGCCGTGGGTGGCGCGGTCGTGCGCAACAAGGTGAAGCGCAGGCTTCGCCATCTGATGCGCGACCGGATCGACCTGTTGCCCCCCGGTAGCCTGGTAGTCGTACGAGCGCTGCCCGGTGCGGGTGACGCCGACCATGCACAGCTGGCCCGAGACCTGGACGCCGCCTTCCAGCGGCTGCTGGGAGGGGGCGCGCGATGAAGTACCCGCTGCTGGCACTGATCAAGCTCTACCAGTGGACGATCAGTCCACTGCTCGGGCCGGTGTGCAAGTACTACCCGTCGTGTTCCCACTACGGCTACACGGCCATCGACCGGCACGGTGCCGTCAAGGGCACGGTGCTCACCGCCTGGCGCATCCTGCGGTGCAACCCGTGGTCGCCGGGCGGCGTGGACCATGTCCCGCAGCGCAAGCGCCCGCGGTGGCACGAAATGCTGCGTGACGCTCGGCGTGCACGCAAGGGCGGGACCTCCGCCGCAGCCGCAGAGACCCCGTCCCATGCCCAAGGAGCATGATTAGTGGACACGATTGCCAGCCTCTTCAGCTTCATCACGACACCTGTCTCCTGGGTCATCGTCCAGTTCCACAGCGTGTACGGCGCCATCTTCGGCCCGAACACGGGGTGGGCCTGGGGCCTGTCGATCGTGTCCCTGGTGATTCTGATCCGCATCTGCCTGATCCCGCTCTTCGTGAAGCAGATCAAGGCCACTCGCGGCATGCAGACGCTCCAGCCCGAGATGAAGAAGATCCAGGAGCGCTACAAGAACGACAAGCAGCGTCAGTCCGAAGAGATGATGAAGCTGTACAAGGAGACGGGCACCAACCCGCTCTCCTCGTGCCTTCCCATCCTGGCGCAGTCCCCGTTCTTCTTCGCCCTCTACCACGTGCTCAACGGCATCGCCTCGGGCAAGACCATCGGAGTCATCAACGACTCCCTGCTCGCCAGCGCACGCCAGGCGCACATCTTCGGCGCCCCGCTCGCGGCGAAGTTCAAGGACGGCGCCTCCACCGTCGAGGCGCTGGGCGCCACGGTTACCGACGTCCGCGTGGTCACCGCGATCATGATCATCATGATGTCGGCGTCCCAGTTCTTCACCCAGCGCCAGCTGATGACGAAGAACGTCGACACCACGGTCAAGACGCCGTTCATGCAGCAGCAGAAGATGCTGATGTACGTCTTCCCCGTGATGTTCGCCGTCTTCGGCATCAACTTCCCGGTCGGTGTCCTCGTCTACTGGCTGACCACCAACGTGTGGACCATGGGCCAGCAGATGTTCGTCATCCGCAACAACCCGACCCCGGGTTCCAAGGCCCAGGCCGCCTATCTCGAGCGACTGCACAAGCACGTCACCGAGCACGGTGCGACGCGCGGCCGGGGACAGAAGGCCATCGTGAAGGCCCTCGTCGCCAAGGGCCGCGACCGCAACGAGTTCGAGCGGAAGTTCATCAACGGCCTCAGCAAGGCGGGTCTGGCGGCCCAGCCCGACGGCACCGTGGTGAAGAGCGACGCCGCCGCGGCCGTCGCGACCGAGGACGGTGCGCCCGCCACCGCGGCCGGGCCCAAGCGGCAGCAGCCCAAGCGGCAGAGCAAGTCGCAGCGGCAGTCCGGCACCGCGAAGCCGGCCGGCGAGTCCGAGGCGGCGAAGACCTCGCTGAGCAAGGCCGACGAGCCGGCGGACACCCCGCAGGACGGCACCGGCTCCACCGCCGCTCAGAAGCCGGCCCAGAAGTCCGGCGGTGGCACCCGCAGCAGGGCCCAGTCCGGTCAGCGCAAGGGCCCGCAGCGGCCCAAGTCCCCGTCGAAGAAGTAAGAAGGAGTCCATCCCGTGACGGAAGGCACCACCTCCGCCGCCGAGGGCGCAGACACCCTCACCCGCCTCGAGCAGGAGGGTGAGATCGCCGCGGACTACCTGGAGGGTCTGCTCGACATCGCCGACCTCGACGGCGACATCGACATGGACGTCGAGGCCGACCGCGCCTCCGTCTCGATCATCAGCGACTCCCACGGCCGGGACCTGCAGAAGCTGGTCGGCCGGGACGGTGAGGTCCTGGAGGCGCTCCAGGAGCTGACCCGGCTCGCGGTGAACCGGGAGACCGGTGATCGCAGCCGGCTGATGCTCGACATCGCGGGCTACCGGGCCAGGAAGCGCACCGAGCTGTCCGAGCTGGGCGCCAAGGCCGCGGCCGAGGCCAAGAGCAGCGGCGAATCCGTGCGGCTGAAGCCGATGAGCCCCTTCGAGCGCAAGGTCGTGCACGACGCGGTCAAGGCCGCCGGACTGCGCAGCGAGTCCGAGGGCGAGGAGCCGCAGCGCTTCGTCGTCGTGCTGCCCGCCTGATCGGTCTCCTCGTTTCACCGGCCCCGTCTGTTGCGCAGGCGGGGCCGACTGTTGTCAGCCTTGATAGTTCTGGTGGTTCTGGCAGCGGCGCCCCGAGCGTCGTCGCCGTACGGAAGGACGGTCCCCCGTGACGGAGGCAGCGGAGCTTCCCCCCGTGCCCGAGCAGGCACACGAGGTGTTCGGCGAGCGCTATGCGGACGCGGTTCGCTATGCCGAGCTGCTCGCCGAGGCGGGGGTGCAGCGCGGTCTGATCGGCCCGCGTGAGGTCCCCCGCCTGTGGGAGCGGCACCTCTTGAACTGTGCCGTGCTCGCGGAGGTCGTGCCCGAGGGCGTGACGGTGTGCGACGTCGGGTCGGGCGCCGGCCTGCCGGGGATCCCGCTGGCTCTCGTCCGGGACGACCTGAAGATCACCCTCCTGGAACCGCTGCTGCGTCGGACCACCTTCCTGACCGAGGTCGTGGAGCTGCTCGGGCTCGACCACGTCACGGTCATGCGCGGCCGGGCCGAAGAGGTCATGGGGAAGATCCAGCCCGTGCACGTGGTGACGGCGCGGGCCGTCGCCCCGCTGGACCGCCTGGCCGCCTGGGGCATTCCGCTGCTGCGGCCGTACGGCGAGATGCTGGCCCTCAAGGGCGACACGGCCGAGGAGGAACTGAAGGCCGCATCCACCGCACTGAGCAAGCTCGGCGCAGTCGAGACGTCCATCCTGCACGTCGGTGAGGGCATCGTGGACCCCCGGTCGACGGTGGTGCGGGTCGAGGTCGGAGAGAGCCCGGGCGGCGTCCGCTTCGCCGCCAAGCGCGCCAAGGCGGCCCGTACGGGACGGACCCGTCGCCGACGCGGTTAGGTACGGTCCGGGTACTCCACACCAGCTTCCCTGCCCCGCGGTGGCGGAGTGTCGCCTCAGCTCGGTCTGTGCGGCTGTGCATCGTGTTTCACGTGAAACGTCGCTCATTGCTGCACGGCATCATTGGTCGCGGTCGCGCCGCGGCCGAACCGCGCGATCGCAAGCCGCTCGGTTCCCTCGACGAGGAGCTCACCGCACCGGGCCGCTCTTCGCCCTCCCGGGGCACGGAGTTGTCCACAGAGGTGGATTTCTCCACAGATCGCCTGGCCTCACTGGTTCCTGACCCCGGAGGCATGGGAGGCTCTGTTCATTGCGAGCCTGAAGTCGAGGAGAGTGAATCCTTGCGGTCCGACGCCAACATCGCGGGACCGATGACCGATCCGGTCCCCGGTCCCCGTACCGAGTCGATGGGGGCGGATGTTTCACGTGAAACACCGCCTCCGATGGACGACACGCCGATCGGCCGTGCTGCCCAACTGGCGGTGGAGGCTATGGGCCGCGCCGGCGAGGGGCTTCCGCGGCCGGAGCAGACCCGCGTCATGGTGGTCGCCAACCAGAAGGGCGGCGTGGGCAAGACCACGACGACCGTGAACCTGGCCGCGTCCCTGGCGCTGCACGGAGCCCGGGTCCTGGTCGTCGACCTCGACCCGCAGGGCAACGCGTCCACCGCGCTCGGTATCGACCACCACGCCGAGGTCCCCTCCATCTACGACGTGCTGGTGGAGAGCCGGCCCCTGTCGGAGGTCGTCCAGCCGGTTCCGGACGTCGAGGGGCTGTTCTGCGCGCCCGCCACCATCGACCTGGCCGGCGCGGAGATCGAGTTGGTGTCGCTGGTGGCTCGGGAGAGCCGGCTGCAGCGAGCCATCCAGGCGTACGAGCAGCCGCTGGACTACATCCTCATCGACTGCCCGCCGTCCCTCGGACTACTGACGGTCAACGCGCTCGTCGCCGGCCAGGAAGTCCTGATCCCGATCCAGTGCGAGTACTACGCGCTGGAGGGGCTGGGACAGCTGCTGCGCAACGTCGACCTGGTGCGTGGGCACCTCAACCCCACGCTGCACGTGTCGACGATCCTCCTCACCATGTACGACGGCCGCACCCGACTGGCCTCCCAGGTCGCGGACGAGGTGCGCAGCCACTTCGGTGGAGAGGTCCTCCGCACCAGCATCCCGCGCTCCGTGCGCATCTCGGAGGCCCCCAGCTATGGGCAGACGGTGCTGACCTACGATCCAGGTTCCAGTGGCGCGCTCTCCTACCTGGAGGCGGCGCGAGAGATCGCGCTCAAGGGCGTGGACGTCGGCTACGACCCGACCCACGCGCACATCGGCGCACAGAACGACCCGAACATGGCGGAGGGCATCCAGTGAGCGAGCGACGGAGGGGTCTTGGCCGCGGTCTGGGCGCACTGATCCCCAACGCCCCGACGGAGAAGTCGGTGGCAGCGGCGGCCTTGGGGAACGCGGCGTCCGCTTCCCCCGCTTCCCTGCCCCTGCTGCCGAACGACCGCGGGGTGGCCGCGGCGAAGGTGGCCACACTGCCGCCTGTTTCACGTGAAACGGAAGAGGAGCCGGCGGCGGGTCCGGACGCCGCGGAGACCGGTCTCCGGGCTCCGCTGGGCGCCCACTTCGCGGAGATCCCGCTCGACTCCATCACGCGCAACCCGAAGCAGCCCCGCAAGGTCTTCGACGAGGACGCCCTGGCCGAACTGATCACCTCCATCAAGGAGGTCGGTCTGCTGCAGCCCGTCGTCGTACGGCCCTCCGGGCCGGGACGGTACGAGCTGATCATGGGTGAGCGCCGCTGGCGAGCCTGCCGGGAGGCCGGGCTGGAGGCCGTCCCGGCGATCGTGCGGGCCACCGAGGACGAGAAGCTCCTCCTGGACGCTCTGCTGGAGAACCTGCACCGCGCGCAGCTCAACCCGCTGGAAGAGGCGTTCGCCTACGACCAGCTGCTGAAGGACTTCCACTGCACGCACGACCAGCTGGCGGATCGCATCGGCCGGTCCCGTCCGCAGGTGTCCAACACGCTGCGTCTGCTGAAGCTGTCGCCCAAGGTGCAGAACCGGGTCGCTGCCGGCGTGCTCTCCGCCGGGCACGCCCGGGCCCTGCTCTCCGTCGAGGACTCGGAGGACCAGGAGCGGCTGGCCCACCGGATCGTCGCCGAGGGGCTCTCGGTGCGGGCGGTCGAGGAGATCGTGACGCTGATGGGCTCCGGGCCGCAGAAGCCGCAGCGGGCCAAGGGGCCGCGGGCCGGGTCCTTGGTGTCCCCCGCGCTGTCGGAGCTGGCGACGCGCCTCTCGGACCGCTTCGAGACCCGGGTGAAGGTCGACCTCGGCCAGAAGAAGGGCAAGATCACCGTGGAGTTCGCCTCCATGGATGACCTGGAGCGGATCCTGGGCAGCCTCGCCCCGGGCGAAGGCCCCGTCCTCCAGAAGGGAATCTCGGAGAGCGACCCCGCGGAGTCCGACGACTGATCGGTCGGCGGTCCGGGCGGGCCGTGTTCCGGGTGTACCAGAACACGGCCCGCCCTTTGCATTTCGTCGGTGTGCAGGTCAGCGCATCGTGGATACGATGCGTGCGGGAGGGCGCAGTCACCTGGCGGTACGTCTGAGAGGAAGACGGGGGCCATGCGAACGATGAGCCGCACCGGACTGGTGGGCGCGGGCCTGGGCCTGGGCGCTGTCGGTGGGTTCGTCGGCAGCCTGCTCAGGGAACGGAGCGCTCTGACGGCCGCCCGCGACGCGGCGGGCGAGGGAAGCGAGGAACAGCTGTCATGGGGCGCCGGCTCGTACCGCTCACGCTGGACAACCTTCAAGACCTTCCCCAGCGCTGTCGTTCGTGCGTCTTCTGGGAACTGGATCCCGTCAGCGGTGAGGCCGCGCTGACAGCGGGCACCCAGGCCACCGAGAAGGAGTCCTGGATCTCCGCCGTCCTGCTGGACTGGGGATCCTGTGGCCGCGTCGTGTACGTCGACGACGTTCCGGTGGGCTTCGTGCTGTACGCACCCCCCGCCTACGTCCCGCGTTCGGCGGCGTTCCCCACCAGTCCCGTCGCACCGGACGCCGTGCAGCTGATGACCTCGTTCGTCATGCCGGGCTACCAGGGTCAGGGGCTCGGCCGGGTCTTGGTGCAGACGGTCGCCAAGGATCTGCTGCGCAGAGGCTTCAAGGCCATTGAGGCCTTCGGTGACGCCCGCTGGAAGGAGCCGGCCTGCATGCTGCCGGCCGATCATCTGCTGGCCGTGGGATTCAAGACGGTGCGTCCCCACCCCAGTCACCCGCGGCTGCGGCTGGACCTGCGCTCCACGCTCTCCTGGAAGGAGGACGTGGAGATGGCCCTGGATCGGCTGCTCGGCGCCGTCCAGAAGGAGCCGGCCCTGCGGCCCCTGTGACGGACCCGAGAAATCTAATGCGGTCATGCGAATGGGCCAGCCCGGACGGACTGGCCCATTCGTGTTTCACGTGAAACATCAGTCGGCGATGAAGTCCTCAAGGTCGCGGACGATCGCGGCCTTCGGCTTGGCACCCACGATGGTCTTGGCGACCTCGCCGCCCTGGTAGACGTTCAGGGTCGGGATGGACATGACGCCGTACTTGGCGGCCGTACCCGGGTTCTCGTCGATGTTCAGCTTGACGATCTCGATCTTGTCGCCGTACTCGGCGGCGATCGCCTCGAGGGACGGCGCGATCTGGCGGCAGGGACCGCACCAGGCGGCCCAGAAGTCCACCAGGACGGGCTTGTCGTTCTTGAGCACGTCCTGCTCGAAGGTGTCGTCGGTGACGTGCTTGAGGGTGCCGGCCACGGTGGGCTCCTAACTGGTTGGTACGCGGGGGAAGGGGGTCAGACAGCGGTCTTCTCGGGCTCGGCCTTGTCCTCGTCGGTGAGCGCGGCCAGGAAGCGCTCGGCGTCGAGAGCGGCGGAGCAGCCGGTGCCGGCGGCGGTGATCGCCTGGCGGTAGGTGTGGTCGACCACGTCACCGGCGCCGAAGACGCCGGTCAGGTTGGTGCGGGTCGAGGGAGCGTCGACCTTGAGGTACCCCTCCGGGTCCAGGTCGAGCTGGCCCTTGAACAGCTCGGTGCGCGGGTCGTGGCCGATCGCGATGAACAGGCCGGTCACCGCCAGGTCGGACAGCTCGCCGGTCTTGACGTTGCGGAGCTTGAGGCCGGACAGCTTCTGCTCCCCCTGGACCTCGGCGATCTCGCTGTCCCAGATGAACCGGATCTTCGGGTCGGCGAAGGCGCGCTCCTGCATCGCCTTGGAGGCGCGCAGGGTGTCCCGGCGGTGGACGATCGTCACGGACTTCGCGAAGCGGGAGAGGAATGTAGCCTCCTCCATCGCCGTGTCGCCGCCGCCGATCACGGCGATGTCCTGGTCCTTGAAGAAGAAGCCGTCGCAGGTCGCGCACCAGGACACACCGCGGCCGGAGAGCGCGTCCTCGTTCGGCAGGCCCAGCTTGCGGTGCTGGGAGCCGGTGGTGACGATGACGGCCTTCGCCCGGTGGACGGTGCCCGCGGTGTCGGTGACGGTCTTGATCTCGCCGGTCAGGTCGACGGCGACGACGTCGTCCGGGATCAGCTCCGCACCGAAGCGCTCGGCCTGGGCGCGCATGCTGTCCATCAGCTCGGGGCCCATGATGCCGTCGCGGAAGCCGGGGAAGTTCTCCACCTCGGTGGTGTTCATCAGCGCACCGCCGGCGGTGACCGCGCCCTCGAACACCAGCGGCTTCAGCGACGCGCGCGCGGTGTAGAGCGCCGCCGTGTATCCGGCGGGCCCGGAGCCGATGATGATCACGTTTCGGACGTCGCTCACGGCTGCATTCCTCGTCTCTGACTACGTCTTCAGGGCCGGGCGGAGCTGTCTTGCGCGCTCACATCCCACCCAACGGATCCTAAGGGGCGCGCATTCCCGCTGTGTCCGGGCACACGGCTGGGCTCAGGATCGGACGTAGGAGCGGCGCAGAAGTACCTTTCCCGGACCGACCGACGGATGCGTCACACAGGCCGACTCGACGAGGTAGGCGGTCACGCGAGTGTCGTCGGAGGCGTCGGGCAGCACCACGAGGAGGGCTTCCTTGCCCTGGTAGACGCCCTCCTCGGTGGCGAGCGCGGTGTCGTCGGTGCGACCGATGCCCCGCCGTACGCAGTCGGGCACGGTCGGCTGCATGAAGACGTGGTTCTCCGTGGTCCCGTTCTCGGTCGCTCCGGGGTCGGACTGGGCGCCGAAGCTGTGCGGAGTGCGCGGTCCGCTTCGTTCGCTCTGCCCCTCGGTGATGAGCTGGGTCACCCGCCCCTTCAGCTCGCCCTCGGAGAAGGTGTCCGTGAGCCCCGTCTTCTGCCCCTGGGCGGTTTCGTCGGGCGAACCGTCTCCGGTGAGGGATGTCACGACCACGGAGCCGATCCCGAGGGCTGCGACGGCGGCCACGGTGCCGAGAACGGCGATCCTGCGGCGCCTGCGCCGGCGGGGCGGTGTCCGACCCGGGCCGGTGGTGGCGGTGCGGGGGTGACCGGTGGGCCGGTCCGCAGCCGTCGATGTTTCACGTGAAACAGAGGCGCCGGGGTCGTCGCGTTCGGCGGCCAAGGCGTCCGCCACCCGGTCGGCGACGTCGTCCGGCATCCGCTCCGGGCCGGCCAGGGCGCCGAGAAGGTCCGGGATCTCCGCCAACGAGGCGAAGACACCCGAGCAGAGGTCACAGGCATCAAGATGCTGCCGCACCGCCGTACCGCGGGCCGGACTCAGCAGGCCCTCGGCGAAGTCGGAGATCTCCGCGACGTCCGGATGCCGGGTCTCGTCCGTCCTCGATGACGTCGTCACGCTCGTCCACCTCCGCCCTTCTTCGCCTCCGCCGTGGGTGTGACGGACGTGTCCGGTGTCCGGTTCCCGCCGAGGCGCAGATGGGCCACGAGCGGCAGCAGCCTGGCTCTGCCCCGGGAGCACCGGCTCTTGACCGTGCCGACCGGCACCTCCAGGATGCGGGCGGCCTCGGCGACCGGGTAGCCCTGCATGTCCACCAGCACCAGGGCCGCTCGTTGATCGGCGGGCAGTGTCTCCAGCGCGCCGATCAGCTCGCGGTGCAGGTCGTTGCGCTCGGCGGGGGCCGCCGCGGACTCGTGGGGCTCCAGCAGCTGCTCGAACCGCTCGGTGTCGTCCACCGGGGCGGTCTTCCGGGAGTCGGCCTTGCGGGCGTGGTCCAGGCAGGCGTTCACCGTGATCCGGTGCAGCCACGTCGTGACGGCCGCCTGGCCGCGGAAGGTGTGCGCGGCCCGGTAGGCGGAGACGAAGGCGTCCTGCACGGCGTCAGCGGCTTCCTCCCGGTCGCCCAGTGTGCGCAGGGCGACCGCCCAGAGCCGGTCCCGGTGCCGGCGGACCAGCTCACCGAAGGCATCGGGGTCGCCCGCCACGTGCCGGGCCAGGAGGCCCTGGTCGCTGACATCGCCGTACGCGGTGCCATCCGCCATCGGGCCTCCCCCCCCCCTCGCGTCCGGCAGGCGTTCAGCCCTTGAACGTCACGTCGGTGACCGCCTGCTTGTAGCCCGAGTCGCTGTACCCGTCACCGGACGCGTACGGCAGCGCCGTGAACCACACCAGGACGTAGCGGGCCTTGGCCGGCTTGTCGACCTTCACCGTGGCGGAGTTCGCACCGGTGGTCGTGGTGCCGAGCCGCTGCATCGAGTCGACGGAGCCGGTCGGGCTGAGCGAGTCCGCCGCGTACAGCGTCACCGTCGTGTGGTCCCCGGCGTACCGGAGTCCTATCGACGCCGAGGAGACCGTCCGGGTCGAGCCCAGGTCGTAGACGATGCCGACCCCGGGTTTGACGGAGGGTGCCATCTCGGGGCCGTCCAGGAAGCTCTTGGTGCGCCAGTACGTCGAGCCGTCTCCGTCGTAGGTCTTGGCCACGTCCCCGGGGGCCTGGGCCGAGCCCTTGGCCACGTACTCCTGGGCGCCCTCGATGGTGAGGGGCTTGCTGACGGGGAGTTTCGGGCCCTTGTCGCCGGTGTCCGTGGTCTGGGTCCGGTTCTGGTCGTCGGCCTTGCCGCCCCGGTCCATCAGCGCGTCGGCCAGTTGCCAGCTGCCCAGCCCGAGCGCCGCGATCAGCAGCGCGGAGACGCTCCACTTCAGGGCCCTGCCGGTGCGGCTCTGCAGTGGGGGCGGCGGCGACGGCACCGGCTGGGTGGCACCGGGGTGCGGCGCGGGACGGCCGTAGGCGCCCTGCTGGTAGGTGGTGTGCTGGTACCGGGGCGGCGTCGTGTAGTCCGGCTCCGGCGGGCGGACGCGGGGCATCTCGCCAAGCGCCTTCACCAGCTCCTCCGGCGTGGTGCACGGGGACTCGTGGCGGGAGGCGGTCGCGCCGTCGTTGACGAGTGCCCGCATGGCCAGCTCGGACAGTCCGCGGTGGACACCGGCCCGCACCTGGTCCGGCGGGATGAGACCGATGTCCTTGGGCAGGCCGATCAGACCGTGGGCGTCGCTCTCGTAGGGCCAGCGCTGGGTCAGCGTGGCGTACAGCAGGGCGCCGATGGCCTCGGTGTCGGTGCGCTGCGGGGTGTCGGAGCCGACGCCGCGCAGCGCGGCGTTGACGGCGAGTCCGCGGATGCGCCACTGACCGGTCGACGTGCGGAGCACCGCGTTGGGGTTCAGCCGGAGGTGGGCCAGGCCCTCGCGGTGCGCGGCGGCCATCGCCGAGGCGACCTGGCTGACCATCTGGTAGGCGTCGTAGACGTCCAGCGGCCCGGCGGCGAGGAGGGCGGTCAGCTCGGTGCCGTCGGGGAGCCACTCGTGCACGACGTAGACGAGGTCGTTGTCCTCGACGGCGTCCAGCACCTGGACGAAGCGGGGGTCGCCGAGGAGCGCGGAGGAGCGGGCCGCGGCCAGCACGGAGCGGGCGCGGGCATGGTCGGCCGGCAGGACGTGCACGCCGACGGCGCGGCGGAGCTTCTCGTCGACGGCCCGCCAGCTGCTGAAGCCGTCCAGTCGGGTGAGGCACTCCTCGAGCCGGTAGCGTCTGGCGAGCTTGTGGCCGCTGTGCAGCTCGGGAGGCGAGGTCTTGCCGGACGACGGCTCGCTCGCGGGGTCGACCTGTGCCTCTTCGCTGTCCGTGTCCCGCTCCCGGTTGTTGGCCACCCCGTCGGCCGTGGACTGGTCCGCCTCGGCGGTCAGCGGCTCCTCGCCGCTGGTGTCTGCCACGTCGACGGCAGCTGTGCTCCGTTCCGCCACCGTCGTCCCTGCCTCCCCACTCGATGCGCGCCGGCCACATCCGTTGCGTGCGGTCCGACGCAGGAACCAATTGTGCCCACAGTCCGCCGCCATGCACGACACACGGCGACGGACGATGGTTGTGCGCCTACCCGGGGCCTCAGCGTCCCAGACGCCCGCGCACCATGCCGACCAGGGAGTTGACCTCCTCGATGCGCAGCCGGCGGGCGATGACGAAGAAGACGCCGAGCAGCAGGACGCCGCCGGCCAGCAGCGCGGCCAGCGAGCCGAGGACGCCCTGCCCGAGGCTCTGACCGATGCCGTAGGCAGCCGCGCCGCTGAGCAGGACGGCCGGGACGGAGGCGAGGGCGAGCCGTGCGTAGGTCCGCAGCACCCGGGCGCCGTCCAGGTCCCCGCCGAGCCGCTTGCGCAGCCGGCGCCAGGCGACCCCGACACCGATCGCGTAGGCCACGCCGTACGCGGCGGCCATGCCGACCACCGCCCAGCGGGCGGGCAGCAGCAGGTAGCACAGTCCCGACGCGGCGGCGTTGACCACGGCCACGATCACCGTGTTGTAGAAGGGCGTCCGGGTGTCCTCGTAGGCGTAGAAGGCGCGCAGGACGACGTACTGGACGGAGTAGGGGATCAGGCCGAGGCCGAAGGCCATGAGCATGTAGCCCATGTTGGTGGCCGCTCCCGTGCCCGAGGACCCGAAGATCAGGGTGCACATCGGGATGCCGAGCGCGAGGAAGCCGAAGGACACCGGCACGATGGCGACCGCCGTGGTGCGCAGTCCCTGCGAGATGTCGTCGCGGACGGCGCCGCCGTCGTCGTCGGCCGCGGCGCGCGAGATGCGGGGCAGCAGGGCGGCCATCAGGGAGACGGTGATGATGGCCTGCGGCAGGCCCCAGATCAGCTGGGCGTTGGCATAGGCGCTGAAGCCCGTGCCGTCGATGCGGGTCTCCTTGACGGAGGCGGTCGCCAGCTGGGTGACGACGAGGGCGCCGGCCTGGTTGGCGAGGACGAACAGGATCGTCCACTTGGCGAGCATCGCGGCCTTGCCGAGCCCGTGTCCCCGCCAGTCGAAGCGCAGGCGCAGCCGGAACCCGGTCTCGCGCAGGTAGGGGATCATCGCCAGGGCCTGGACCACGAGGCCGAGCAGGACGCCGATGCCGAGCAGCCGCTGACCCTCGGGCGGGATGCTCTCGACCGTCATACCGGAGTGCGAGGCGGTGCCGTAGACCCAGATGAACATGCCGAGCGTCACGATGATGACGACGTTGTTCAGGACCGGCGTCCACATCATCGCGCCGAACCGGCCGCGGGCGTTGAGCACCTGTCCCATCACCACGTGGACGCCCATGAAGAAGATGGACGGCAGGAAGTACCGGGTGAAGGTGACGGCAACCTCGTTGGCCGGCGCATACGTGGCGACGGGGTTCGACAGCGCGCGCACCAGCAGGGGGGCCGCCAGCATGCCCAGCGCGGTGAGCACGCCGAGGGCGACCATGACCAGGGTCAGCAGCCGGTTGGCATAGGCCTCGCCGCCGTCGTCGTCTTCCTTCATGGAGCGGACGAGCTGGGGCACGAAGACCGAGTTGAGGCCGCCGCCGACGGTCAGGATGTAGATCATCGTGGGTAGCTGGTAGGCGATCTGGAACGACTCGCCCAGAAGGGAGAGGCCCAGCGCGGAGACGATCATGGCTGAGCGCACGAACCCGGTGAGCCGGGACACCATCGTGCCCGCCGCCATGACCGCGCTGGACTTGAGCAGCCCGCCCGCGCGCCCGCCCTTCCTGGACGCGGTGCCCAGCTGGGTGGTGGCCTGGTCCTGGAGGGGCGGCTCGGCCGCTTCCGGCGTCGGCGCCACCGCGTACTGGTCGGGAGCCGGTGCCGCGTACGGCCCGGTGGCCTGGGCCTCGCCGCCGTACGGGGGGTTGCCGTAGTGACCGGGGGCCGGGGCGTCGCCGTAACCGCCGGGCGCCTGCGCGCCGCCGTACGGGTTCGGGGTCTGGGGCGCGCCGTAGGGGCCGGGGGCCTGGGCGGGCGCGGGGACCGCCGCGGGGTCGTCGTAGGCGGGGTGGCCGCCGCCCTGCTGCTGGTCGCGGAAGAGGTGGGCGAAGGCGTCCGGCTCGTGGCGCTGCTCGCCGGCCTGGCTGACCAGGTCGTCCACCCCGACGTACTGGGTGGTGCGGGGGTCGTCGCCGTACGGCAGGTACTGGGTGGGGCCCTCCGGCTCGGGCGCCGGGGTCTGGGCCCAGACGCGCGGGTCGGGGGCGTACGGCGACTGGGGGGGCTGGGAGTACAGCGGCTGCTGCGGGTAGGTGCCCGGCGGCGGGGGAGGATGCGCGGCGCCGTCGTAGAGCGCCTCGGAGACCGGGTCCTGGGCGGAGAGGTCGTGCGCCCGGTAGGGGTCCTGGTCGTAGGCGTCCTGGAGGTACACGTCGGCGGGCGGCTGCTGTGCGCCGGCCTGGTCGGGCGGCGGCCCCTC
Organism: Streptomyces sp. NPDC048182; assembly: GCF_043202555.1. NCBI lineage: Bacteria > Bacillati > Actinomycetota > Actinomycetes > Kitasatosporales > Streptomycetaceae > Streptomyces > Streptomyces sp. NPDC048182. The sequence goes on from NZ_JBIDAQ010000002.1 coordinate 421,183, forward strand.
GGGGTGTCCCGAGCCGTCCACGGTCCGACCGCGGTCACCGTCGTACGGCGCGTTCATGCTTACCCCACCTCATCGTCCCGGGCCGACCGGCCACGACATCCTCAGCGGTCCACTCTCTCACCCGTGCCGGACGGGTCGGCGCTTTCCGTTGCGGTGTCCGGCTTCGGGTCACTCGGCTGCTCCGGATTCCCCTCCGCGTTCCCCGGCTCCGCGGTTCCCTCGGGACCGTCCTGCTCGGCGTCCCGGGCGGCGGCCCGCTTGCGCTGGGTGTACATCCGGAAGCCGGCGAGGACGAGCAGCAGCACACCGCCGCCGATGACGAGCATCACCGTGGCGGTGATCTCGGTGACCTTCACGTCGAAGGTGACGGCCTGACCGTAGGGCCGGCCGTCGAGCGTGTACAGCTGGGCGATCACCGTCGCCCGGCCGTTGGCGTTGGCCGAGGTGGTGAACTTCACCGACTGGCTGTGCCCGCCGGAGACGGACACAGGCTGCTCCTGGTAGGCGGAGCCGTCGATCTTCAGGCGCGTCGGGTTGGTCGAGGAGAGCCGCAGCACGAGCGGTCCGACGTCCTGTACCAGGTTGTTCTGCACGGTGACCGGGATGGTCGCGCTGCGGCCGGACAGCTTCGTCTCCGACTTGTCGATCAGCTTGACCCGGCCGGTCAGCGCGTCGAGGTAGCTCGTCACGCCGTCGCGGAAGGTCTCCGCCCGGTCGGCGCGACCACGCCACGACGCGGACATCCCACGGTTCAGGGCCCGCCCGAAGGGGGTCACCACCCGGGACGGCTCGGACAGCACGACCGTGAAGTCGGTGAGCTTGGCCTGCGTCTGCCCCATCTGCGTGAACGCCGACCGCGGCAGTTCGTTGCGGCGCAGCGCGGCGGGGTAGGCGGAGTCGCCGGGCACCGATGTGGTGGCGTCCGGGTCCGGCTCGGCGGTGGCGGCGGCCTTCAGCTTCTGGGGCTCGGACCAGGTGCCGCTCTGAAGGGTCCGCAGCGCCGACGCCATGGCCCGGGCCTGGCTCGCCGTGGGCATGCGCGGCGGTGCGACGACGATGCTGCGCTGTTTGTCGGTCTGCTGCTCGAGCGCCAGGCTCTGGGCGAGGAACCCCTGGATCGCGAGCGTGGACGCGGACGCCTTGGTCAGATCGCCGTCGAACGCCGTGGACAGCCGGGCGTCCGCGACGACGGCGGTGGTGCCGCCGCCGATCGGACGGGCTGCGGAAGGGGTGTACGGCAGACCGTTGGTCTCCTGGAGGCTGTCGCTGCGCGCGATCACCTTGTCGGCGCCGGCGGAGGTGGCGACCTTCACGATGGACCGGTCGACGGCGCCTTCCACCGGCCAGGCGAAGTCCGTGCTCGGCTTCACGTGCAGGATCGGCTCGACGGTGTTGTCGACGACGTCCGTGGCGTCCTTCAGCTGGCTCAGCGAGCCGGCGCCGGCCGTGCCGTTGTGGGCGAGGGAGGCCAGGTCGGGGTCGGCGAAGGGCAGCGCGACGACCTCCTTGTCGGCCACCGCCTTCTGGAGGTCGGCCAGCCACTGCTTGGCGGCCTCCTGGTGCGTCCCGGCGACGGTCTTGTCGCCCTCGCCCTCGCGGACGCGGTAGCTGCCGGTCATCGCGTCGACAGAGGCCAGCAGGTCCGGGTCGACCACCCAGGTGACGTCGAGGTCCTTGCCCAGCGTCACCATCTGGTTCAGCCGGCCGCCGGGCGAGATGTCCTTGGCCAGGTCGTCGTTGAGGAAGACCGGGGTCTGCTCCTCGTCCGGGCCGGTCTCGGCGGCCATGTGGGTGGTCGAGACGAGCGGCCACAGGGCCGTGGTCCTGGTCTTGGGGTCGGCGCCCTCGGGCTGCCAGGGCAGGAAGGTCCGCTGGATGCCGAGGATCTGCTCCCACGGCTGGGCCGAGGTCTGCCCGGAGAGCGACACCGCGAACTGGTAGACACCGTCGTCACCGAGGTCCAGGTCGTCGACCGGGACGGAGATGTTGAAATGCTCGGCGACGCCGGGGACGAGCTTGGAGAACTTCTCCGTGTACTTGTCGTCGATCTCCGGCGGGACGGTCCCCCTGAGGTCGTCGCTGTCCTTGGCGACGGCGTCGAGGGACGAACGGGTGTCGATCTCCGGGCCGACGCGCAGACCCACGTGGGCGCCGGTGACGGTGCGCTTGCCGTTGTTGGTCACGGTGCCCGACACGGTCACCGTGTCCCCGTCCGTCGGGGCCGAGGGGGTGAGCGTGTCGACGGCCACGGCGACCGAGCCGGCTCCGGCGTCCTGCTTCGGTGAGGCCGGCGCGTCCGCGCTCGCCGGACCCGCGGCGGGCAGCTGCACCACTCCGGCCAGCAGGGGGGCACCCGCCAGCAGCGCTGTGGTGCGCCGCAGCCACCGGCGGGCAGGTGAGGCACTGGTCCCCTGGAAGTCTGCCGCCTCGGCCACGCGCTCGTCCGTCCCTCGTCGTCAGTGGTCGTCGGAATGTGCGTCCACGCATGGTAACGATGCGCGCTGAGGGTAAGTGCCGCGGCGTACGCCACAAGATCGTCCGGCGGGGCCACGTACCCTGTCCTGTTGTGCCGAACGCCAACGATGACAACGACCGACGCCCCATGAGCGAAGCGCTGCGGGTCGCTCCCGTCGCCGACGACCTTGCCCGCCGGTTCCAGGAGGCCGGGTTCGCCCTCGCCCTGGTCGGCGGCTCGGTGCGGGACGCGCTGCTCGGCCGGCTCGGGAACGACCTGGACTTCACGACGGACGCCCGCCCGCAGGACGTGCTGAAGATCGTGCGGCCCTGGGCGGACGCCGTCTGGGAGGTCGGGATCGCCTTCGGCACGGTCGGGGCCCAGAAGGACGGCTTCCAGATCGAGGTCACCACCTACCGGTCGGAGGCCTACGACCGCACCTCGCGCAAGCCGGAGGTGTCGTACGGCGACTCCATCGAGGACGACCTCGTCCGCCGGGACTTCACCGTCAACGCCATGGCGGTCGCCCTCCCGGCGAAGGAGTTCATCGACCCGCACCACGGGCTCGACGACCTCGCGGCCCGGGTGCTGCGCACGCCGGGGACCCCGGAGGCGTCCTTCTCGGACGATCCGCTGCGGATGCTGCGGGCCGCGCGTTTCGCCGCCCAGCTGGACTTCGAGGTGGCCCCCGAGGTCGTCGCCGCGATGAAGGACATGGCCGGGCGCATCGAGATCGTGTCGGCCGAGCGGGTCAGGGACGAGCTGAACAAGCTGATCCTCTCCGCTCACCCCCGCAAGGGGCTGGCCCTGCTGGTCGACACCGGCCTCGCCGAGCACGTGCTGCCCGAGCTGCCCGCCCTGCGCCTGGAGCGTGACGAGCACCACCGGCACAAGGACGTCTACGACCACACGCTGATCGTGCTGGAGCAGGCCATGGCCCTGGAGAGTGAGGGCCCCGACCTGACCCTCCGCCTGGCCGCCCTGCTGCACGACATCGGCAAGCCGCGCACCCGGCGCTTCGAGACGGACGGGCGGGTCTCGTTCCACCACCACGAGGTGGTGGGCGCCAAGATGACCAAGAAGCGCATGACGGCGCTCAAATACTCCAACGACCTGGTGAAGGACGTCTCGCGCCTGGTCGAGCTGCACCTGCGCTTCCACGGGTACGGCACGGGCGAGTGGACGGACTCCGCGGTCCGCCGGTACGTCCGGGACGCGGGGCCGCTGCTCGACCGGCTGCACAAGCTGACCCGCTCGGACTGCACCACCCGCAACAAGCGCAAGGCCTCCGCGCTGTCGCGGGCCTATGACGGGCTCGAGGAGCGGATCGCGACGCTCCAGGAGCAGGAGGAGCTGGACGCGATCCGCCCGGACCTCGACGGCAACCAGATCATGGAGATCCTCGGCGTGGGCCCGGGCCCGGCCATCGGCCAGGCGTACAAGCACCTGCTGGAGCTGCGCCTGGAGAACGGGCCGATGGAGCACGACGCGGCGGTGACCGCGCTCAAGGAATGGTGGGCCGGCCAAGAGGGCTGACACAGAGGACGGAGGGGCATGTTTCACGTGAAACATGCCCCTCCGTCATGAAGAGCTACTTTTGCATGTCCGCCAGGCACAGCAGGAAGTCCTTGCCGTCGCCGCTCTGGGTATAGAAGAAGTCGAAGTCCTTCGTCCGGCTCTGACACTGCTGCGAGGCCAGCGTTTCGCCCAGGTAAGTGCCCTCGATCTTGGCTTGCACCTTGAACTGTGCCCCCGAGTCGCCGCAGTCGACAACCTCGAGGTCCGGGTCGGTGTCGCTGCTGCTGCCGCGGTGCATGCAGTCACCGACCTTGGCGGTGTCGGCGTCGTCACGGCTGGCGATGTAGCCGCCGATCGCCACACTCACGACGATCACCGCGACCACGATGTTCTTGATCGTCTTGAAGCTCACCTTGCGGCCGGCCGGCTGCGGCGGGACCGGGGCGTACGGCACGCCTTGCGGGGGGAAGCCGGGCTGGCCGGGCTGCTGGGGGTACCCCGCCTGCTGGGGGAAGCCCGGCTGGCCCTGGGCGTAGGGGTTCTGTCCGTGCGGCTGCTGCGGGGCCTGCGGCTGGCCCGGAGCGAACGGATTGCCCTGTGGCGGCGGAGTGGTCACTTGGGGGTCCCCCTCAAACATGGGTGCGTGTCGCGGACATGCCCGCGAGTAAGACGCACGTAAGCTACCGGGCCCCGATGACATCTCCGTAATCCGTCGGGACTCTGTGGCCCTGATGTGACACTTACTGGCGGGGAAACCGGGCCATAGCCGCCGCAACCGCGCCGTAGACGGCCGCGACTGTCACGATCAGCGTTACCGACCGGCCGTCCGGCGGCAGCATCGCCGCGGCCACCCCCGCGGCACCGACGAAGGCGGCGTTGAACAGCACGTCGTAGACGGAGAAGATCCGGCCGCGGAAGGCGTCATCCACCGAGGACTGCACGACCGTGTCGGTGGCGATCTTCGCCCCCTGCGTGGTCAGCCCGAGCACGAACGCCGCCGCGAGCAGCGGCCCGGTGGCGAACGGCAGTCCCAGCGCCGGAACCAGCACCGCGGCCGTCGCCGAGCACCCGGCCATCCAGCGCCCCGGCCCCAGCCGGCCCACGGCCCAGGGCGTGAGCAGCGCTGCCGCGAAGAACCCGGCGCCGGAGACGCCCAGCGCCAGGCCGAGGAGCGCGAGGCCGGCGTCGGTGTCCGACGTCAGGGCGTACCGGCAGAGCATCAGCAGCATCACCAGCAGCGCGCCGTAGCAGAACCGCATCAGCGTCATGCCGGCCAGCGATCGGGCCGCGTCCCGCCGGGCGGGCGCCGCGAGGTGACGCACCCCCGCCATCAGGTCGCGGGCGGCACCGGCCAGGGCCGAGGCCAGCCGCGGCCGCAGGTGCGAGCGGTCGGGACCGAGTTGCTCGGGCGGGATGCGCAGGGCGGCGAGGGCCCCGCACAAGTACAGCGCGGCGCCCAGCAGCACCACGGCGGCGTCGGAGTCCGCGCCCAGAAGGCGCACGACGAAGGCGAGGCCGCCGCCCGCCGTCGCGGCCAGGGTGCCGGCCGTCGGAGACAGGGAGTTGGCGATCACCAGCCGGTCGGCGTCGACCACGCGGGGCAGCGCGGCGGACAGGCCCGACAGGACGAACCGGTTGACGGCGGTGACGCACAGGGCGGACGCGTAGAACAGCCAGTCCGGGACGGCCGCGATCATCAGCAGGGCCGTGCCCGACGCCAGCAGGGCGCGCAGGAGATTGCCGTGGAGGAGGACCTGCCGACGGCGCCAGCGGTCGAGGAGGACGCCGGCGAAGGGTCCGACCAGGGAGTAGGGAAGCAGCAGGACCGCCATGGCGGAGGCCACCGCGCCGGCCGAGGTCTGCTTCTCCGGCGAGAAGACGACGTACGTGGCGAGCGCGATCTGGTAGACGCCGTCGGCGCCCTGGGAGAGCAGGCGCACGGCGAGCAGGCGCCGGAACCCCTTCAGGCGCAGCAGCTCCCGAAGATCACGGACGACGGCCATGGGGCCCAGCCTCACATACGCCGAGGTCCCCGGGTCGTGCGACCCAGGGACCGTCAGCGGAGTTCAGCCCGAGGCGCTCAGCGCTCGACCTCGCCCTTGATGAACTTCTCGACGTTCTCGCGGGCCTGGTCGTCGAAGTATTGGACCGGCGGGGACTTCATGAAGTAGCTCGACGCCGACAGGATCGGGCCGCCGATGCCGCGGTCCTTGGCGATCTTCGCGGCGCGCACGGCGTCGATGATGACACCGGCGGAGTTCGGGGAGTCCCAGACCTCCAGCTTGTACTCCAGGTTCAGCGGCACGTCGCCGAACGCGCGGCCCTCGAGGCGGACGTACGCCCACTTGCGGTCGTCCAGCCAGGCGACGTAGTCGGACGGGCCGATGTGGACGTTGTTCTCGCCGAGATCCCGGTCGGGGATCTGGGAGGTGACGGCCTGCGTCTTGGAGATCTTCTTCGACTCGAGACGGTCGCGCTCGAGCATGTTCTTGAAGTCCATGTTGCCGCCGACGTTCAGCTGCATCGTGCGGTCCAGGATGACGCCCCGGTCCTCGAACAGCTTCGCCATGACGCGGTGCGTGATGGTGGCGCCAACCTGCGACTTGATGTCGTCACCGACGATCGGCACACCGGCCTCGGTGAACTTGTCCGCCCACTCCTTGGTGCCGGCGATGAAGACCGGGAGGGCGTTGACGAAGGCGACCTTGGCGTCGATGGCGCACTGGGCGTAGTACTTCGCCGCGTCCTCGGAGCCGACGGGCAGGTAGCAGACCAGGACGTCGACCTGCTTGTCCTTGAGGACCTGGACGATGTCGACCGGCTCCTCGGCGGACTCCTCGATGGTCAGGCGGTAGTACTTGCCCAGGCCGTCGAGGGTGTGGCCGCGCTGGACCTGGACGCCGCTGTTGGGCACGTCGCAGATCTTGATGGTGTTGTTCTCGGAGGCGCCGATGGCGTCCGCGAGGTCCAGGCCGACCTTCTTGGCGTCCACGTCGAAGGCGGCGACGAACTCGATGTCGCGGACGTGGTAGTCCCCGAACTGGACGTGCATCAGGCCCGGGACCTTGGACGCGGCATCGGCGTCCTTGTAGTACTCGACGCCCTGCACCAGCGATGCCGCGCAGTTGCCCACGCCGACGATGGCTACGCGAACCGAACCCATTCCGGTTGCTCCCTGTGTGTACGAGTGAGGCCCTGACTGGGCGCTCACGTGGCGGTGTCGCCGGGCGTATCCGGCCGGGGGTCGCCCCCGGGCCGGGGCAGGCCGCCCGTCGCTCCCTGTGTGGTGTCCTGCTGAGCGGTCCCCTCGGCGGCGGAACCCCGTAGGTCCCGCCCCGCCCGCTCGCTCTCGATGAGCTCGTTCAGCCAGCGCACTTCGCGCTCCACGGACTCCATGCCGTGGCGCTGGAGCTCGAGCGTGTAGTCGTCGAGGCGCTCCCGGGTGCGGGTCAGTGAAGTCCGCATCTTCTCCAGGCGCTCCTCCAGCCGGCTGCGCCGCCCCTCGAGCACGCGCATGCGCACGTCCCGCGACGTCTGCCCGAAGAAGGCGAAGCGGGCGGCGAAGGTCTCGTCCTCGTAGGCGTCCGGGCCGGTCTGCGACAGGAGCTGCTCGAAGTGCTCCTTGCCGTCGGCCGTCAGCCGGTAGACGATCTTGGCGCGGCGCCCGGTGAGGGTGGCCGCGGCCTCGTCCACGTTGCCCGGTTCCTCGATCAACCAGCCGTTCGCGACCAGCGTCTTGAGGCACGGGTAGAGGGTTCCGTAGCTGAACGCCCGGAACACGCCGAGTGACGTGTTGAGCCGCTTGCGCAGCTCGTACCCGTGCATCGGGGACTCGCGGAGCAGACCGAGGACAGCGAACTCGAGGATCTCGGAACGCCGGCTCATCGTCTCCTCCTCTCGTCCTTATGCCGTGCTGATGTATCGACTCGATACATCCCGACGATAGAACGCCCACCCTCGCGCGACAAGAGGGGGCAGCGTGAACGGGATCACATCAGCGATTCATCGGAAGTAAGTTGCCTGATTTGGGGTGAACTTCGGAGCTCGGGTGTTTTGCCGGTGCGTAGTCTGTGCGCCATGCAGACCACCGGGAACCGCGTGACGCCTGGGGCGCGTCCTCGTCCCCGGTGCAGTACGGGTGAATGCGGCGGGGACCGCGTCCGTACGTCGGGGGGACCGGAAACCAGTTGCCGCTTCCAGGTGCGCAGGGGTGCGCCTGCCCGAGGAGTAGTCGTTCGATGAGCGAGCACCGTCGCAAACCGCCGCAGCCGCAGGGAGGCGGACGTGCCGCGGCCCGGCGCGGACAGAGCGGCTCGTCCTCCGGCCGCCGTGCGGCTCCGCGTGGCGCCACAGGGTCTTCCGCCGGCTCGTACGGCTCCGGCGCCGAGGAGCGTCCCTACGCGGGACGCGCCGAGGCCCGCCGCGCCGCGCAGCGGAACGGAGGCGGTCGCCGCCGGGCGGCCGAGCCGGGCCGCGGTGGCCGGCGAGCCGCTCCCGGTGGGCCGGGACAGGGCGGTGCCGCGTCGTCCGGCAAGCGGCGGATGATCGACTACCCCCGCGCCGGCCGGTACGGCTGGCAGCGCTGGGTACCGTCCTGGAAGCTGACCTCCGGGGTCTGCCTCGGCTTCTTCGGCAGCATGCTGGCCGCCGCCGGCATCGCGTACGCCATGGTCGGCGTCCCCGATGTGGCCAAGATGGCGAAGGCGCAGAACAACGTCTACTACTGGGCCGACGGCACTCGGATGATCGCCACGGGCGGCGAGCGCAACCGGCAGGCGGTCGGGCTCTCACAGATCCCGAAGGCGATGCGGTACGCGGTCATCTCCCAGGAGAACAAGACCTTCTACTCCGACAACGGAGTCGACCCCAAGGGCATCGCCCGGGCCGTGTTCAACATGGCCAAGGGAGGCGAGACGCAGGGCGGCTCGACCATCACCCAGCAGTACGTCAAGAACGCCATGCTCGAGGACCAGTCGCAGACGATCACCCGCAAGGCCAAGGAGATCCTGGTCTCCGTCAAGGTGGGTGCCGAGGTCGACAAGGACGAGATCCTCGAGGGCTATCTGAACTCCGCCTACTACGGCCGCGGGGCCTACGGCATCCAGGCGGCGGCGCGGGCCTACTTCAACAAGGACGCCGTTGACCTGAACCCCGGCCAGTGCGCCATGTTGGCGGCGGTGCTCAAGGGCTCCACCTACTACGACCCCGCGGGTGCGACCTCCCTCGACCCGAGCGCCACCTCGACGGCCAACAGCGCCCGTGCGCAGCGACAGATGCAGGACACGCTCGACAAGATGGTGGAGTACGGGCACTTGGACGCGGCGGAGCGCGCCGAGTACCGGGCGCTGCCCAAGGTCCAGAACCCGCGTTCCAACACGGAGCAGTCCGGTCAGATCGGCTATCTGGTCGACCTCGCCAAGGCCTCACTGCTCAAGAACAACGTGGCGACCAAGCACCAGCTCGACCAGGGCGGCTACTCGATCTACACCACCTTCGACAAGAAGAAGGTCGAGGAGCTGGAGGGCGCGGTCACCAAGGTCTACAAGGCGAACATCAAGCCCGACAAACGGCCCGAGCTGGACACGCACGTCCAGTTCGGCGGAGCGTCCGTCAATCCGGAGACGGGTGCCATCGAGGCCATCTACGGTGGCGCCGACGCGACCAAGCACTTCAGCAACAACGCGGATGAGACCGGTGCGCAGGTCGGTTCCACGTTCAAGCCGTTCGTGCTGGCGGCAGCGATGAAGTGGGGCGTGCGCGATCCCGACCTCGACAAGGACCAGTCCCAGGACGAGCGTACGGTGGTCTCGCCGAAGAGCCTGTACAGCGGCCGGAACAGGCTCAAGATCAAGGACTATGACGGGTCGATCTGGATGAACGAGAAGGGTGAGCAGTGGCCCCAGCCCAATGACGGCGAGGAGTCCGTGGGCAGTCCGCCGGATTACAAGATCGACTTGCGGGAGGCCATGCGGAAGTCGGTGAACACCGCCTTCGTGCAACTTGGCATGGACGTCGGCACGGACAAGGTGAAGGAGGCCGCCGTGCAGGCGGGCCTGCTGGAGAGCAGCCTGTCCGGTTCGACCTTCCCGGCCTTCTCCATCGGCATCTCGGACCCCAGCGCGATTCGCATGGCCGGGGCGTACGGGACCTTCGCGTCCAGCGGCGTGCAGCGCGATCCTTTCTCCGTCACCAAGGTGACGAGCAAGAAGGGCACGATCTACACGCACGAGGTCAAGGACAAGCGGGCTTTCACCTCGAAGGTCGCGGACAATGTGACGGACGTCCTGAAGACGGTCGTGGACAAGGGAACGGGTACGAACGCCCAGCTGCCGGGCCGTGACGTGGCGGGCAAGACCGGCACCACGGACGGCAACAAGTCGGCCTGGTTCATCGGCTACACCCCGCAGCTCTCCACCGCGATCACGATGTTCCGCTTCCAGGACGACGAACGGGTCAAGAACCGGAAGTTCCTGAAGATGTACGGGACGGGCGGTCAGGATTCCATCCACGGCGCGTCCTTCCCCGCCGAGATCTGGCACGACTACATGTCCCAGGCGCTCAAGGGCACCAAGGCGCTGAGGTTCCCGACCCCGGAGCCCATCGGCGAGGTCCTCCACGACACTCCACCCCCGTCGCCGAGCCCGACGCCCACGCCCTCCAAGTCCCAGGAGACGACCCCGAGCCCGACGCCGACCCCGACGCCCAGCAAGCCCGAGCCCACTCCGACGCCCACGCCGAGCGGTACCTGTGGCGTCTTCGAGTGGAACTGCGACGACGAGGACGACGGCGGCGCCAACGGCGGCAACGGCCCGGGTGGCGATGGTCCGGGCGGCGCCGGCGGACCCTCCCCGACCCCGTCGCCCACGGTCACCGGAGGCGAGGGTGGCACCAGAGGCGGAGGCGGCTTCATCTCCGGCCCGAACGGCTAGGACCGCTCACCGCTTCGGCGGGCAGAACGCCCAGGATGGGTGTTTCACGTGAAACAGCCGGATGTTTCACGTGAAACACCGGCCGCCGTACCCTCGGGGCGCGGCGGCCTCGGCGTGTTCCAGAGGACGTACGGCAGGATGTGCCCCATGCCCAGCGCAGAATCGACGCCAGCGAGCGTGCACAGGCCGGAATCGGCGCAGCCGACCCGGGAAGACGCGGTGGCCGCGGCCGGCAGCGAGATGATCGGAGGCCCCCTCGGCCGACGCGCACTGCTCGGGACCTCCTGGTGGTCCCCGGTCCGCGTGATCGCCCTGGTGGCGATCGGCATGTTCGCTCTCGGTCTGGTCCAGAAGGCGCCCTGCTACGACGGCGCCTGGTTCTTCGGGGCCAGCTCCCAGTACACGCACGCGTGCTACTCGGACATCCCCCACCTGTATGAGGGGCGAGGGTTCGCCGAGGGCCTCGTGCCGTACTTCGACCGGGTCCCCGGTGACATGGAGTACCTCGAGTACCCGGTGCTGACCGGCGTGTTCATGGAGGTGGCCTCCTGGCTGACGCCGGGCAGCGGTTCCCTCCAGCACCAGGAGCAGTGGTACTGGATGGCGAACGCGGGGCTGCTGATGGTGTGCGCGGTCGTCATCGCCGTCTGCGTCACCCGCACCCACGCCCGCCGGCCGTGGGACGGCCTGCTGGTCGCCCTTGCGCCGGCCGTCGCGCTCACCGCGACCGTCAACTGGGACCTGCTGGCGGGCGCCCTCACCGCGGCGGCGCTGCTGATGTGGTCCCGGGGCCGGTCGCTGGCCTTCGGTGTCCTGTTGGGTCTGGCGACCGCCGCCAAGCTGTATCCCTTCCTGCTCCTGGGCCCGCTGCTCCTGCTGTGCTGGCGCGCGGGCCGCTGGCGGGAGTACGGCGTGGCCCTGGCCGGAGCGGTCGGGTCGTGGCTCGTGGTGAACGTGCCGGTGATGCTCTTCGCTTTCGAGGGGTGGTCGAAGTTCTACACGTTCAGCCAGGAGCGAGGCGTCGACTTCGGGTCGTTCTGGCTGATCCTGGCGCAGAACTCGGCCGACCCGCTCGAGACCGACACCGTCAACACCCTCGCCGAGGTCCTGATGCTGCTGTGCTGTGCCGGCATCGCGGCACTCGCGCTGATGGCCCCGCGACGCCCCCGCTTCGTCCAGCTCGCGTTCCTCATCGTGGCGGCGTTCATCCTGACCAACAAGGTCTACTCGCCGCAGTACGTGCTGTGGCTGGTGCCGCTGGCCGCGCTGGCCCGTCCGAAGTGGCGGGACTTCTTGATCTGGCAGGCCTGTGAAGTGGCCTACTTCCTGGGCATCTGGATGTACCTCGCCTATACGACCAGTGGAGACGCCCACAAGGGGCTGCCGACGGACGGCTACCACTGGGCCATCGGCGTGCACCTGCTCGGCACGCTCTACTTCTGCGGCATGGTGGTGCGCGACATCCTGCTCCCGGACCGGGATCCGGTCCGACGGACCGGCGAGGACGATCCCTCGGGAGGCGTACTCGACGGTGCCGAGGACGTCTTCGTGCTGGGCCCGGCGGCCCGCTCCGCGTCTCACAGGTCGCAGACGGAGGGTCCCGGAGTGCACTGGGGCACCGGGCAGTCGGCGGAGCATTCGCTCTGAGCGAACGCCCCGCCCGGGCTCAGCGGTCCATGAGCCGGTCGAACTGCGTGGTGGTGTGCCGCAGATGGGCCACCAACTCGTCACCGACCTTGGGCTCCGGGGCGTCCGCGGGGACGAAGAGGATCGACACCTGCATGTGCGGCGGCTCCGCGAACCAACGCTGCTTGCCGCCCCACACGAACGGCGACAGGTTCCGGTTGACCGTCGCCAGACCGGCCCGAGCGACGCCCTTGGCGCGCGGCATGACGCCGTGCAGGGCCTTGGGTGCCTCCAGACCCACGCCGTGGGACGTGCCGCCGGCCACGACGACCAGGAAGCCGTCGGAGGCGGCCTTCTGCTGCCGGTAGCCGAAGCGCTCCCCCTTGGCGACGCGCGTGACGTCCAGCACCGCACCGTGGTACTCGGTGGCGTCGTGGTCGCCCAGCCACAGCCGCGTGCCGATCCGGGCGCGGAAGCGGGTCTGCGGGAACTGCTGCTGGAGGCGGGCGAGCTCGTCGGCCTTGAGGTGGCTGACGAACATAGTGTGCAGCGGCAGCCGCGCCGCCCGCAGCCGGTCCATCCAGCCGATGACCTCCTCGACGGCGTCCGAGCCGTCGGCGCGGTCCAGCGGCAGGTGGATGGCGAAGCCCTCCAGCCGGACGTTCTCTATGGCGGCGTGCAGCTGCGGCAGGTCCTGCTCGCTGATGCCGTGCCGCTTCATCGAGGACATCACCTCGATGACGACGCGGGCACCCACGAGGCCGTACACACCGTCGATCGAGGACACCGAGCGCACCACCCGGTCGGGCAGCGGCACGGGCTCCTCGCCGCGCCGGTACGGCGTCAGCACCAGCAGGTCGCCGCCGAAGAAGTCCTTGATCCGGGCGGCCTCGTACGTGGTGCCGACGGCCAGGACGTCCGAGCCGAGCCGGGTGGCCTCCTCCGCCAGCCGTTCGTGCCCGAAGCCGTAGCCGTTGCCCTTGCAGACCGGCACGAGTCCCGGGAACTGCTCCTGCACGTGCTTGTGATGCGCCCGCCAGCGCGCGGTGTCGACGTAGAGCGTGAGCGCCATGGCCGGACCTGGAACCTTTCTGGTGGCTGCGGTGGGTCGCAGATGAGGGGGTGGGACGGTCAGCGGCGCGACATGTAGATGTCGAGGGCCTTGTGGAGCAGCTTGTTGAGCGGGAAGTCCCACTCGCCGAGGTACTCGGCCGCCTGCCCGCCGGTGCCGACCTTGAACTGGATCAGGCCGAAGAGGTGGTCGCTCTCGTCCAGCGAGTCGGAGATGCCCCGCAGGTCGTAGACGGTGGCGCCGAGGGCGTAGGCGTCGCGCAGCATCGCCCACTGCATCGCGTTCGAGGGGCGGACCTCGCGGCCGATGTTGTCGGAGGCGCCGTAGGAGTACCAGACGTGCCCGCCGACGACCAGCATGGTGGCCGCCGACAGGTTCACCCCGTTGTGCCGGGCGAAGTACAGCCGCATCCGGTTGGGGTCCTCGTTGTTGAGGGCCGCCCACATGCGCTGGAAGTACGACAGCGGGCGCGGCCGGAAGCGGTCGCGCACGGCGGTGATCTCGTACAGCCGCTGCCACTCCTCCAGGTCGTGGTAGCCGCCCTGGACCACCTCGACGCCGGCCTTCTCGGCCTTCTTGATGTTGCGGCGCCAGAGCTGGTTGAAGTTCTTGTGGACCTCTTCGAGCGAGCGGTTGGCCAGCGGGACCTGGAAGACGTAGCGGGGCTGCACGTCACCGAAGCCGGCGCCGCCGTCCTCGCCCTGCTGCCAGCCCATCCGGCGGAGCTTGTCGGACACCTCGAAGGCGCGCGGCTCGATGTGGTCGGCCTCTATGTCCCGCAGCCGCTTGACGTCGGGGTCCTGGATGCCCTTCTTGATCGACACGGCGTCCCAGCGCCGGATGATCACCGGAGGGCCCATCTTCACCGAGAACGCGCCCTGCTGCTTGAGGTGCGCCAGCATCGGCTCCAGCCAGTCCTGGAGGTTCGGCGCGTACCAGTTGATGACCGGGCCCTCGGGGAGGTAGGCGAGGTAGCGCTTGATCTTGGGCAGCTGCCGGTAGAGGACCAGACCCACGCCGACCAGCTGACCGGTCCGCTCGTCGAACCAGCCGAGGTTCTCCGAGCGCCATTCCGCCTTCACGTCCGCCCAGGCCGGCACCTGCATGTGACTCGCCGCCGGCAGGCTCTGGATGTAGGCCAGATGCTGCTCGCGGCTGATGGTCCTCAGGGTCAGGCTCATTCGGGGCGCTCCTCGGGCTGGTGTGTCCCCATGGGTACAGGGGCTCCGGCTCTCGCGCGAAGCCTACTGCGCCCTGTGAGCGCCCCGACCGGCGTAGGGGTGGACCGGCCGCCCCCGCGTGGGGGCGGCCGATCGCTCAGCCGATGAGCCCGCCGTGGGCTATGCCGAAGTAGAGGCCGATCGCGGATGCGCCGAGTCCGAGGATCAGGCCGAAGCGCTCCCGGGTCGTCTCCGAGATGAACTGGCCGTATCCGCCGGTCAGCACCCCGGCGAGCCCGGCCCACGACGTCAGGACATGCAGCCACGAGAAGCCCGCGGTGATCACGGAGAGAACGCCGAGCGCCAGCGTCACCGCCAGCAGGGTGTCCTGGAGCGGGTGCCGCTTGCCGTCCGTCGCGAGCAGTCCGGTGCGGGGCTTGGCCGGTCGCATGATCTGTGCCATGGGGAACCTCCTGCCGCAGGCAGTCCGTATTCTCCCGCCGTGGTGGGTCGGGTACAGGTTGTGTCCCCTCACGGGCGGATTTCAACCCCGGCCCGGCGGCCGGGTACTCTGTACGTTCTGCACTGGTGTCCGCGTTCACTCACCGACGCCGGTGCCACGCATCGCAACCCTCCTGCCACGGATCGACCGTGGCCGCTGAGTCCAAAGGAGGTGGGTTCCACATGCGTCACTACGAGGTGATGGTCATCCTCGACCCCGATCTCGAGGAGCGTGCTGTCTCCCCGCTGATCGAGAACTTCCTCTCTGTCGTCCGTGACGGCGGCGGAAAGGTCGAGAAGGTCGACACCTGGGGCCGTCGTCGTCTCTCGTACGAGATCAAGAAGAAGCCCGAGGGCATCTACTCGGTCATCGACCTCCAGGCCGAGCCTGCGGTCGTCAAGGAGCTCGACCGCCAGATGAACCTGAACGAGTCGATCCTCCGGACCAAGGTCCTCCGTCCCGAGACCCACTGAGCCTTCCGCTCAGCCGGTCCCGGGTTCCGAGTAGCAGCACAAGCAGCCAGCAGCAAACCCGCCGAGAGGTAGCCCCATGGCAGGCGAGACCGTCATCACGGTCGTCGGCAACCTTGTCGATGACCCCGAGCTGCGCTTCACCCCGTCCGGTGCGGCCGTCGCGAAGTTCCGTGTCGCGTCCACTCCCCGCACCTTCGACCGCCAGACCAACGAGTGGAAGGACGGCGAGAGCCTCTTTCTGACCTGCTCGGTCTGGCGCCAGGCGGCGGAGAACGTCGCCGAGTCGCTCCAGCGAGGCATGCGCGTCATCGTGCAGGGCCGGCTGAAGCAGCGGTCCTACGAGGACCGTGAGGGCGTCAAGCGCACGGTCTACGAGCTGGACGTCGACGAGGTCGGCGCCAGCCTGCGCAGCGCCACGGCCAAGGTCACCAAGACCTCGGGTCGCGGTGGCCAGGGCCAGGGCCAGGGCGGTTACGGCGGCGGTGGCGGCCAGCAGGGCGGCGGCTGGGGCGGCGGCCCCGGTGGCGGCCAGCAGGGCGGCGGCGCTCCCTCCGACGACCCCTGGGCGACCGGCGCTCCCGCCGGTGGCAACCAGGGTGGCGGCGGCTGGGGCGGCGGGTCCGGCGGCTCCGGCGGCGGTGGCGGCTACTCGGACGAGCCCCCCTTCTAGGCGGGGCCGCACCCACACTTCTTGATCACACAGGAGAAACACCATGGCGAAGCCGCCTGTGCGCAAGCCTAAGAAGAAGGTCTGCGCGTTCTGCAAGGACAAGGTCACGTACGTGGACTACAAGGACACGAACATGCTGCGGAAGTTCATTTCCGACCGCGGCAAGATCCGTGCCCGCCGCGTGACCGGCAACTGCACGCAGCACCAGCGTGACGTCGCCACGGCCGTCAAGAACAGCCGTGAGATGGCGCTGCTGCCCTACACGTCCACCGCGCGATAAGGGAAGGGTGACCGACTCATGAAGATCATCCTGACCCACGAGGTCTCCGGCCTCGGTGCCGCGGGCGACGTCGTCGACGTCAAGGACGGCTACGCTCGCAACTACCTGATCCCGCGGAACTTCGCGATCCGCTGGACCAAGGGTGGCGAGAAGGACGTCGAGCAGATCCGTCGTGCTCGCAAGATCCACGAGATCCAGACCATCGAGCAGGCCAACCAGGTGAAGGCCCAGCTCGAGGGTGTCCAGGTCCGCCTGGCCGTCCGCTCCGGCGACGCCGGTCGTCTCTTCGGTTCCGTCACTCCGGCCGACGTCGCCTCGGCGATCAAGGCTTCCGGTGGCCCCGAGGTCGACAAGCGCCGCATCGAGCTGGGCTCGCCCATCAAGACGCTGGGCGCTCACCAGACGTCCGTGCGTCTGCACCCCGAGGTTGCCGCCAAGGTCAACATCGAGGTCGTCGCTGCCTGAGCATCGCTCTCGCTGAAGCGGCAGTCGTGAGAACGGGGCCGCACCCCATGCCGGGGTGCGGCCCCGTTTCACGTGAAACGTCGGCTGGGATCGGTCAGCGGGTGGCTCCGGTGACCACCCAGCGGCCGGAGCGGGTCCGCAGCCACAGGGTGGCCAGCCGCGTCGCCATCATCAGCGTCATCGCCGCCCACAGCGCGGTGAGCCCACCGCCCAGTACGGGAACCAGCAGAGCCACCGGGACGAACACGGCGAGGGTGACCAGCATCGCCCCGGCGAGGTAGGGGCCGTCCCCGGCGCCCATCAGGACGCCGTCGAGGACGAAGACCGCGCCGCAGATCGGCTGAGCGGCCGCCACGATCACCAGCGCGGGCAGGGCGGCGTCCCGGACGGCGGAGTCGCCGGTGAACAGGGGCAGGAACGCCGGCCGGGACACCACGACGAGCAGTCCGAGAACGATGCCGACGGCGATGCCCCAGGTCACCATCCGGCGGCACACCGCACGAGCGCCCTCGGTGTCGTCGGCGCCCAGGTACCGCCCGATGATGGCCTGCCCGGCGATGGCGATGGCGTCGAGGGCGAAGGCCAGCAGGCTCCACAGGGACAGGACGATCTGGTGGGCGGCGATGTCGGCGTCCCCCAGCCGGGCCGCGACCGCCGTGGCGATCAGGAGAATCGCCCGCAGTGAGAGCGTACGCACCAACAGCGGGGCCCCCGCCCGGGCGGAGGCCCGGATGCCGGCCGCGTCGGGGCGCAGTGAGGCGCCGTGCCGACGCGCGCCGCGGACGACCACGGCGAGGTACACCGTGGCCATGCCCCACTGAGCGACGACGGTTCCCCAGGCCGAACCCGCGATGCCGAGGCCGGCGCCGTACACGAGCCCGACGTTGAGCAGGGCGTTGGCGACGAACCCGGCAACGGCCACGTAGAGCGGGGTCCGGGTGTCCTGGAGGCCCCGCAGGACACCGGTCGCGGCCAGGACGACCAGCATGGCCGGGATGCCCAGGGCGGAGATCCGCAGATAGGTCACGGCGTACGGTGCGGCGGTGTGCGAGGCGCCGAAGAGGTCCGCGAGAGCGGGTGCCGAGGGCAGGACCAGAGCGATGACGGCGGCACCGAGCAGGAGGGCCAGCCAGATGCCGTCCATGCCTTGGCGGATGGCGGCCGGCAGGTCGCCCGCGCCGACGCGTCGGGCGACGGCCGCCGTGGTGGCGTAGGCGAGGAAGACGAAGATGCTGACGGCCGTGGTCAGCAGGGCGGAGGCGACGCCGAGGGCGGCGAGCTGGGCCGTGCCGAGATGGCCGACGATGGCGCTGTCGGCCATGACGAAGAGCGGCTCGGCGACGAGCGCGCC
The DNA here is from genome assembly GCF_043202555.1 of Streptomyces sp. NPDC048182. Classification (NCBI taxonomy): domain Bacteria; kingdom Bacillati; phylum Actinomycetota; class Actinomycetes; order Kitasatosporales; family Streptomycetaceae; genus Streptomyces; species Streptomyces sp. NPDC048182. Next base: position 439,684 of record NZ_JBIDAQ010000002.1, read on the forward strand.
GAAGGCCGGAACGGCCAGCGCCACGATCTCACGGTCGTGCCGTCGCCGAACGGTTCGGGTGCTCGCGGGGGCCTGTGTCATGGGCTTCAATCTAATCGTCCACAGGTAAGTGATGCAACGCAGCTCAGACCCTTACTTTCCGTCTCCGCATGCGCACGTCTGTGCACGGTTCGAAGCGAACCGGTCCCGACCGGCGAACTTTTTGTTCTGCACAGCCGGTGGACGGCGAACCCGCAGCTCAGTAGGGGTAATAGACGGATGGAGAGGGCTTGTTCACAGGACTGTCCACCGGCTCGTGCACAGGTTTCGGCGAGTTCTCCACAGCATCTGGGCGGTCGTCCACATGGCCTGTGGATAACCAGATTGGCTGACGGTGCCCGCGGGCCTACGGTAGTCCGGCGCCCGCTCCGTCCGCCGACTTGTGAATCGCCACAAATCCGACGCGTCAGAACCGGAGTTGGGTGTCCTGTTTGTCAGTGCCGTGCCGTAGAAATGAGGGGCACCGCGAGGTCCGCTCGGCGGACGGGAGGAGGTGGCTCGGTGAGCATTTCCGAGCCCTTGGACGACCCGTGGGCCGACAGCGGTCCCAGCGATCGTCTGCCCGCCTCCCGCCGCCGCGGTGACACCGGCCGGAGCCGTGAGGAGCAGCACGAGCGGGGTCGGGAGAGCGGTTCCTGGGACGGTGGCGGGCCGTCCTTCGAGCGGGTCCCGCCGCAGGACCTGGAGGCCGAGCAGTCGGTCCTCGGCGGCATGCTGCTCTCCAAGGACGCCATCGCCGACGTGGTCGAGATCCTCAAGGGCCACGACTTCTACAAGCCCGCTCACGAGACGGTCTACCAGGCCGTCCTCGACGTCTACGCCAAGGGCGAGCCGGCCGACCCCATCACCATCGCCGCCGAGCTGACCAAGCGCGGTGAGATCAACAAGGTGGGCGGGGCCGCCTATCTGCACACCCTCGTCCAGACGGTGCCCACGGCCGCGAACGCCGCGTACTACGCGGAGATCGTGCACGAGCGCGCCGTCCTGCGCCGCCTGGTGGAGGCGGGCACCCGGATCACGCAGATGGGGTACGCGGCCGACGACGACGTGGACGAGATCGTCAATCGCGCCCAGGCCGAGATCTACGCCGTCACCGAGCAGCGCACCAGCGAGGACTACCTGCCGCTCGGCGACATCATGGAGGGCGCGCTCGACGAGATCGAGGCGATCGGGTCGCGCAGCGGCGAGATGACCGGGGTGCCGACCGGCTTCACGGACTTCGACTCGCTGACCAACGGCCTGCACCCCGGTCAGATGATCGTCATCGCCGCGCGCCCCGCCATGGGCAAGTCGACGCTCGCGCTGGACTTCGCCCGGGCCGCCTCCATCAAGAACAATCTGCCCAGTGTCATCTTCTCCCTCGAGATGGGGCGCAACGAGATCGCGATGCGCCTGCTGTCCGCCGAGGCCCGCGTGGCGCTGCACCACATGCGCTCCGGCACGATGACGGACGACGACTGGACCCGCTTGGCCCGCCGGATGCCGGACGTCTCCGCCGCCCCGCTCTACATCGACGACTCCCCGAACCTGTCGATGATGGAGATCCGCGCCAAGTGCCGCCGGCTCAAGCAGCGCAACGACCTCAAGCTCGTCGTCATCGACTACCTCCAACTGATGCAGTCCGGTGGCTCCAAGCGCGCCGAGAGCCGGCAGCAGGAGGTCTCCGACATGTCCCGAAACCTCAAGCTGCTGGCCAAGGAGTTGGAAGTCCCCGTCATCGCGCTCTCCCAGCTGAACCGCGGTCCCGAGCAGCGCACCGACAAGAAGCCCATGGTCTCCGACCTGCGCGAGTCCGGATCGATCGAGCAGGACGCCGACATGGTCATCCTGTTGCACCGCGAGGACGCCTACGAGAAGGAGTCCCCCCGCGCGGGTGAGGCGGACCTGATCGTCGCCAAGCACCGAAACGGCCCGACGGCGACCATCACGGTCGCGTTCCAGGGCCACTACTCGCGCTTCGTGGACATGGCGCAGACCTGAGGACACCCGCGCAGAGACGACCATCAGGGGGCTCGCAACCGTGGACATCGATCCTTACGTCGTCGACATCCCGCAGGCCGACATCGACGACCTGCGGGACCGTCTCGCCCGGACCCGCTGGCCGGACGCGCTCTCCGGGGTGGGGTGGGAGTACGGCGTCGCGCTGCCCTGGCTGAGGGAGCTCGTGGCGTACTGGGTCGAGGGGTACGACTGGCGGGTGCATGAGGCCCGGCTCAACGCGGTGCCGCAGTTCACCACCGTCGTCGACGGGCAACGGGTGCACTTCCTGCATGTGCGGTCGCCGGAGCCGGACGCCGTCCCCTTGATCCTCACCCACGGCTGGCCGAGCACCGTCAGCGACTTCCTGGACGTCGTCGGCCCGCTCACGGACCCGCGCGCCCACGGCGCCGACCCGGCCGACGCCTTCCATCTCGTCGTCCCCTCCCTGCCGGGGTTCGGTTTCTCGGGCCCCACGCGGGAGACGGGCTGGGGCGTCGAGCGCATCGCCCGCGCCTGGGCCGAACTGATGCGGCGGCTCGGCTACGACCGGTACGGCGCGCAGGGCGGGGACATCGGCTCCCTGGTCTCCGCGGCGCTCGGCCGCACCGCCCCGGGCCAGGTCCTCGGCGTTCACGTCAACGCGCTGGTCAACGCCTCCGCCCCGGCGGACGACGAGGAGGAGGCGCTGCTCTCGGAGGCCGAGCGCGCGCGGGCGCGGGAGAACCGGGCATGGTGGCAGGCCCGTTCCGGCTACGCCGTCCAGATGGCGACCCGCCCGCAGACGCTCGCCTACGGCCTCAACGACTCTCCGGCCGGACAACTGGCGTGGAACCTGGAGTGGTTCGTCGACCACGACCCGTCCCGCACCCGCCAGCCACTCGCCGGCCGGGACGCCGTGCTGACCGACGTGACGGTCCTCTGGCTCACCTCGACCGCCGGTTCCGCCGCCCGGCTCTACCGCGAGATGGCCGCCGACGGCTGGGGCCGCCCCGCCCCCTCCGGCGTCCCCACCGGGGTCGCCGTCTTCCCCGGCGACCGTGCCCTGCGGAGCCTCGCGGAACGGTCGCACCGGATCATTCGCTGGTCGGAGTTCCCCAGGGGCGGCCACTTCGCCTCGCTCCAGGCCCCCGACCTGCTGGTCACCGACGTCCGCGACTTCTTCCGCACCCTGCGCGGGCACGTGGGGCGGCCGGGGTAATCGGCTCGACGCGCGGTCCGCGGTCCGGTGGACTGGCGGCATGACGACCTCCCAGGAAGATCTGCTGCCCGCCACCCGCCGCGCACTGCTGCACCGGATCGCGGTGGCGCAGGCCGAGGGGCGCGCCCCGTCGCTCGTCGCCGCGGTGGTGCGGGACGGGCGGGCCGTGTGGCACGGTGCGCGCACCTCGGTCGACGGACACGGCCCCGACGCGTCCGTGCAGTACCGGATCGGGTCGATCACCAAGACCTTCACCGCGGTCCTGGTGCTGCGACTGCGCGACGAGGGCGTGCTGGACCTCTCCGACCCGCTGGAGCGGCATCTGCCTGGCACCGGCGTGGGTGAGGCCACGATCGCCGGCCTGCTCGCACACTCGGGCGGGCTGGCCGCCGAGTCGCCGGCCCCCTGGTGGGAGCGCACGCCCGGCTCACTGCGTCCGGAACTGGCAGATGTCCTCGGTGGGCGACCGCTGCTGCATCCGGTGGGGCGCCGGCACCACTACTCGAACCCCGGTTACGCCCTGCTCGGCGCTCTGGTCGAGAAGCTGCGGGGCGCCCCCTGGGAGGAGGTGCTGCGGCGAGAGGTACTGGAACCGCTGGGACTCGACGCGACGACCGTGCGGCCCCGCGCGCCGCACGCCGGCGGCTGGGCGGTGCACCCGTGGGCGGACGTCATGCTGGCCGAGCCGGCCGAGGACCTCGGACGCATGGCCGCGGCCGGTCAGCTCTGGTCCACCACCGGCGACCTGGCCCGGTTCGCCGTCTTCTTGATGCGGGGCGACGACAGGGTGCTGGGCGCGGCGAGCGTCGCGGAGATGCGGTGCCCGGCGGCGCCGCTGGAGGCGCAGGATCTCGTGGACGGCTCCGCCTACGGGCTGGGGCTGCAGGTGATGAGTCGTCATGGACGCCTGCTGGCGGGGCACTCCGGCTCCCTGCCGGGCTTCCTGGCCAACCTGACCGTCGGGGTGGAGGACGACGTGGCGGCGGTGGTGCTGGCCAACTGCACGTCCGGTCCCGCGCTGTCCGCGGTCGGCGCCGACCTGGTCCGGATCGTCGCCGAGGCCGAGCCCCGGATTCCGGAGCCGTGGCGGCCCCTGCCGGCCGCCGACACGTCGGAGCTGCCCCTGACCGGCCCCTGGTACTGGGGGACCCAGGTCTTCGTGCTGCGGCTCACGCCCGGTGGCGGAGTCCTCCTCGAGCCCCTGTCCGGCGGCGGTCGTCGCTCGCGGTTCCGGGCGAACGGCGACGGTACCTGGACAGGGCTGGAGGGTTACTACGCGGGGGAGCTGCTGCGGGCCGTGCGCCGTCCCGACGGCACGGTGAGCCACCTGGACCTCGGCTCGTTCGTCTTCACCCGTCGCCCGTACGACGCGGCGGACCCGGTGCCCGGTGGCGTCGACCCGGAAGGCTGGCGGGGTCTCGGCCAGGAGTGACCCACGGTCCAGCGGTGCCTTGTTTCACGTGAAACAGGCCCGCAGCGTCGGTCACAGCTCCCGTTTGAAGCCCGCGTGGGAGGCGGTGAAGCCGAGCCGTTCGTAGAAACGGTGCGCGTCGGTACGGGACTTGTCCGAGGTGAGCTGCACCAGTTGGCAGCCCTGCCGACGCGACTCGTCCACCGCCCACTCGATGAGGAGGGTGCCCAGTCCGCCGCCGCGTTCCTCGGCGTGGATGCGCACCGCCTCGATGATCGACCGGGTCGCGCCGCGCCGGGAGAGGCCGGGAACGACCGTCAGCTGCAAGGTGCCGACGACCCGCCCCGCTCGGACGGCCACGACCAGGTGCTGGTTCGGATCGACGGCGAGCCGTTCGAAGGCGGCCAGGTAGGGGCTCAGATCGTCCGGGGACTCGCGTCGCGCGCCCAGGGGGTCGTCGGCGAGCATGGCGACGATCGCGGCGATGTCGGCCTCGGCGGCTGGGCGTATGTCGAGCGTGGCGGGACGGCTCTCAAGATCTGCCATGCCCGCACCCTACGCAGCCGCGCCGCCGGACCGGTCGGGGGAGCCCCTATGCGGGCACGGGGCTCTTGAGCGTCTCCACGGCCTGGACCAGCGGCGCCAGTTCGGGGTTGCGGGCCGCGTCGTCCAGGGCCTCGCGCAGTGCGGCGTCGTTGGTGGGGCGTGCCTCGTCCAGCAGCTTCAGGCCGTTCGCGGTGACGTTGGTGTAGATGCCGCGACGGTCGGTGGGGCACAGGTAACGCTCGAGCAGCCCGCGGTCCTCCAGCCGTGTGACCAGGCGGGTCGTGGCGCTCTGGCTGAGCACGACGGCGTCGGCGACCTGCTTCATCTGCAAGTGACCGCCTTCTCCGTCGTGCTGCCTGCTGAGCACGTCGAGCAGGGAATACTCGCGCACGCTGAGGTCGTGCCCCGACTGCAGGGCGCGCTCGATGTGGGCCTCGATCCTGCCGTGGAGCAGGGAGAGGGCGCACCAGCCCTGGGAGAGGGCGGTGAGCGCGGGGTCCGTCGCTGCCATGGGTGTCTCCTCCGTCCCGGAGCCGCTGTGCACAGCGTAGTCCAGGAGCGCGATAGTCGGCGCTTGCTAGTAGCCCGCGTGTGCAACTATTGTCAGCGACGGCAAAACGCCCCTGCAATCTCTTCGGAAGGTGTCACCCGCCATGCCTCTCGCGCTCCTGGCCCTCGCGATTGGGGCCTTCGGGATCGGGACGACCGAGTTCGTGATCATGGGCTTGCTGCCCGAGGTGGCGAGCGACTTCGACGTCTCCATCCCCACCGCCGGCTACCTGGTGTCCGGCTACGCCCTCGGCGTGATGCTGGGCGCCCCGCTGATGACCCTGCTCGGCACCAAGGTCTCGCGCAAGCGCATGCTGATGCTCCTCATGGGCCTGTTCATCGCGGGCAACCTGCTCTCCGCCCTGGCCCCCGCCTTCTCCGTCATGCTGATCGGCCGGGTGGTCGCCTCCCTCGCCCACGGCGCCTTCTTCGGCATCGGCTCGGTGGTCGCCGCCGACCTGGTCGCACCGCACAAGAAGGCCGGTGCCATCTCGATGATGTTCACCGGCCTGACCGTCGCCAACGTGGTAGGGGTGCCGGCGGGCACGCTCATCGGCCAGTTCGCGGGCTGGCGCGTCACCTTCTGCGCCGTCGCCGCGCTGGGCGTTCTCGGCCTCGCCGGTGTCGCCAAGCTGGTGCCGGACCTGTCCAGGCCGGAGGGTGTGCGGCTGCGGCACGAGATCGCCGCGTTCAAGAACGTCCAGGTGCTGCTCGCCATGGCGATGACGGTCCTCGGGTTCGGCGGCGTCTTCGCGGCCATCACCTACATCGCCCCGATGATGACGCACGTGGCGGGCTTCGCCGGCGGTTCGGTCACCTGGCTGCTGGTCCTCTTCGGCCTCGGCATGAGCGCCGGCAACCTGGTCGGTGGCAGGTTCGCCGACCGCGCCCTGATGCCGCTGCTGTATGTCGCCCTGGCCGCCCTGGCCGCCGTGCTCGCCCTCTTCACCCTCGCCGCGCACGACCAGATCGCGTCGGCGGTCACCGTCTTCTTCATCGGTGCCTTCGGCTTCGCCACCGTCCCGCCCCTCCAGAAGCGCGTCCTGGACCAGGCGCACGGCGCCCCGACACTCGCCTCGGCCGTGAACATCGGCGCCTTCAACCTGGGCAACGCGCTGTCGGCCTGGCTCGGCGGCATCGTCATCGCCGCCGGCTTCGGCTACACCGCCCCGAACTGGGTCGGCGCGATGCTGGCCGTCGCCGCCCTCGTCCTCGCCCTGGTCTCCGCCGGGCTGGAGCGGCGGGACAGCGCCTCCGGCAAGGTCGTCGCGGGCTCCGGCTCCGTACCGGGCGGGGAGCGGGCCGCCGTCCAGTCCTGAGAAGCCCCTCGCAGAACCGCACCCACAGCGAATCGCCCCCCCCCGGCGCACCACCCCCCGCACAGAACCAAGGAGCACCACGCCATGAGCACCCCCACCGCCGTCGCCCCGCTGTCCATCCAGGACGCCGAAGCCCTGGTCACCGCCGCGCAGCGCGCCGCCGACGCGGCCGGCGTCACCGTGAGCGTCACCGTCCTCGACGCAGGCGGCCACCTGCTCGCCTTCCGCCGGGACGACCGAGCCGTACTCATCTCCGGCGAGACCAGCACCCGCAAGGCGTACACCGCGCTCCAGCTGAACTCCCCCACCGCCGAACTGGTGGACGCGGTCCGGCCCGGCGGCCCGTTCCACACCCTGCCCACCGCGCTCGACCGGCCGCTGTTGTTCATCGCCGGCGGCGTGCCCGTGCACCGCGACGGTCGGTTGATCGGTGCGGTCGGGGTCGGCGGCGGGGCACCGGAGCAGGACCACGGCTTCGCCACGGCCGCGGTCGAGAACCTTGCCGCCGTGGAGAGCCTCGGCTGAAGCGACCGCCCGGCGGTCAGCCCGCCGCGACCGTCAGCGGAGCGAAGCGCCGGCCGGCGTCGCCGGGCAGCTCCGGGATGCCGTACGTCATCACCGAGTTGACCGCGACGGAGGCCAGCCCGTGCTCCGTCAGCCACGCCCGCAGTTCCTCGTGGCGGACATCGACGTCGGTGCGCAGCGGACGCTCGGTGCCGGCGGCCAGGGAGGCGAGCAGAGCCTTGGCCGTCTCGGTGTCCCGGGCGATCAGTGGGCCGATGACGTGGGTGTCCATGTTGGGCCAGGCGGCCCCGTAGCCGATGACCCGGCCGTCCTTCTCGGCGACGCGGAAACGGTCGGCGAAGGCGGGCAGCCGGGTCAGGACGTGCGTGCGATCGGAGCCGAACACCTCCGCGTCCAGCCGGAGGATCGCGGTGAGGTCCTCGGCGGTCGCGGGGCGGGTGGCGGTCCGGGTCGTGGACGAGGCCGCGGCGGCCTCCGCCCTGAAGTGCCCACGCAGCATCTCGGACCGGCCGATGACCTTGAAGCCGAGTTCCTCGTAGAGGGGCCGGCCGTACGGGGTGGCGTAGAGGGTCAGGGGAGTGGTGCCCAGGTCCGCGACGACCTGCCGCATGAGCCGGCGTCCGACGCCCTGGCGGGCGTATCGCTCGGCCACCAGCACCATCCCGATCGCGGCGAGGGAGGGGCGTCCGGGCGGGCCGTACTCGGTGACGACGCAGGCGCTCAGGAGACCGCCGTCGGGGGCGTCGATGCCGTAGCCCTGCCCGGCAGCGAGGAGGAGTCCCCACTTGTGCTCCTCGCGCGGCCACCCCCGGTCCTCGGACAGGTCGGCGCAGGCGCTGGAGTCGCGGAGCGTGAGACGACGGATCGGCAGAGCGGCGAGGGATGGAGTCGGCACGCAGGTCAGGCTGTCCGACGCGGACGGTGCGCGTCCACCTCTTTCCCGAGGATCACACGAGCTTTTGGTCACGCGGTCACGCGGTCACATGGTCAGCCGAGGTCCGGCGCGTGCAGAGCAGGGACGCCCTCGATGTTCCCGTCCAGATAGTGCCGCAGCGACAGCGGCACCAGGTGGACGGAGGCGATCCCGACCCGGGTGAAGGGCACCCGGACGATCTCGTACTCACCGGCGGGCTCCTCGACCTCCGGTCCGTGCCGGAGCGCGGGGTCCATCGACTCCAGGCGGCACACGAAGAAGAACTGCACCTTCACGCCGGTGGCGCCACCGTCCTCGCCGATGTGTTCCACCGTGTCGACGAAGCAGGGCACCACATCGGTGATCTTGGCACCGAGTTCCTCGTACACCTCTCGGTGCAGGGCGTCCACGATGGTGGGATCGCTCGGTTCGACCCCACCTCCCGGTGTGACCCAGTACGGATCGACACCGGGCTTGGTGCGCTTGATCAGGATCAGGTGGTCACCGTCCAGCAGGACGGCTCGGGCGGTGCGCTTGACCACGGGTCGGTCGGTCATGGGGACAATGTGGCCCGACATGTTCCACGTGAAACATCGTGCCGGTGAGATCGGTTCCGGTCCGCCGCAGCGCTCGAACCGCCGGCACACCGCCCGGACGATTCAGCCGGCCGACTCCTCCAGCGCCCGCACCAGGTCCGCCACCAGGTCCTCGGGGTCCTCCGCGCCGACGGAGAGGCGCACGAAGCCGTCCGGCACCGCGTCCCCGCCCCAGCGTCCCCGCCGCTCAGCCGTGGACCGCACCCCGCCGAAGCTCGTCGCGTCGTCCACCAGCCGCAGCGCCTCGAGGAACCGGTCGGCACGCGCGCGCGTGGGCAGCGTGAAGGAGACCACGCAGCCATGCCGCAGCATCTGCTCGGAGGCGATCTTGTAGGACGGGTCGTCCGGCAGCCCCGGATACCGCAGCCCGCTGATCTCCGGGCGCTCCCTCAGGGCCCGGGCGACCTCGAGCGCGGTGGCGTTCTGCCGCTCGACGCGCAACTGGAGCGTGGCGAGGGAGCGGTGCGCGAGCCATGCCTCCATGGGCCCCGGGATGGCGCCGACGATCTTGCGCCACCGTCGCACCGCGGCCATGGCCGTGGCGTCGCGGCCGGCCACGTAGCCCAGGAGGATGTCGCCGTGGCCGGTGAGCTGCTTGGTGCCGCTGGCCACCGAGAAGTCGGCGCCCAGGTCCAGCGGGCGCTGTCCCAGCGGTGTGGCGAGCGTGTTGTCGACGGCGACCAGTGCGCCGCGGGCGTGGGCCGCCTCGGCGAGCCGGCGCACATCGCACACGTCGAGCCCGGGATTGGAGGGCGTCTCGATCCACAGCAGCTTCGCGCCGTCCAGGACCTCGAGCTGGGCGTCCCCGCCGGTCGGCGCGGTGCGCACCTCGATCCCGAACGCCTCCAGCTGGGCGCGGGCCAGGGACAGCGCCTGGTAGCCGTCGGAGGGCAGCACGACCGCGTCCCCGGCGCGCAGCTGCGAGAAGAGCACCGAGGAGATCGCGGCCATGCCCGAGGCGAACACGAGCGTCTCGGTGTCCGTACGGCCGGGTGCCTCCAACTCGCCGATGGCGCGTTCCAGGTGGGTCCAGGTGGGGTTGTCATCGCGGCCGTAGGTGTAGGGCCCGGTGGGGTCGCCCGGCAGGTGGAAGTGGGCGGCGAAGACCGGACCCGGCAGGGTCGGCTCGTACTTGACGGGTTCGGGCAGCCCCGCCCGTACCACGCGCGTGCCGTCACCGATGTCGGTGGCGCGGCCCGGGGCGGCGGGTGCGCCCGTCCCCTCGCCGTCCGTCGTTCCGTCGTGCGCAGCGGGATCGTTCATGCCGCCCGTCCTTCCACGTGTTCGCGAACTGCGGCGAGCAGTCCGGTGCTCGCCGCCTCCACCATCTCAAGGCACTCCGCGAAGCCGTCCGCGCCCCCGTAGTAGGGGTCCGGCACGTCGAGGTCACCGCCCTCGGCGGCCGGGTCGTAGGACCGCGGCAGCCGCACCTTGGCGGCGTCCTCCTCGGTGGGCGCGAGGCGGCGCAGCACCCGGAGGTGCCCGGCGTCGAGGGCGACGACGAGGTCCAGGCGGGCGAACCAGGACGGCTGGAACCGGCGCGCGGTGTGGTCCAGGAGGTAGCCGCCCTCTTCCAGCACGGCCAGGGTGCGCGGGTCGGCGCCCTCGCCCTCGTGCCAGCCGTCGGTGCCGGCGCTGTCGGCCTCGACGAGGTGCTCCAGTCCGGCCTCCGCCACGCGCGCGTGGAAGACGGCCTCGGCCATCGGTGAGCGGCAGATGTTGCCCGTGCACACGAAGCAGACGCGGTAGGTCATGGTCGGGTCAGTCCTCGTCGGGCAGGAAGGCGTTGAGCGCCCAGGAGACGATCGAGACGATCAGGCCGCCCAGCACGGCGGTCCAGAATCCCTCGACGTGGAAGCTCAGGTCGAGCTTGTCGGCCAGCCAGGACGTGAGCAGCAGCATCAGCGCGTTGACCACCAGCGTGAACAGGCCGAGCGTCAGGATGAACAGGGGCAGGGTCAGCACCCGTACGATCGGCTTGATCAGCAGGTTCACCAGGCCGAAGACCACGGCGACCACGATCAGGGTGACGGCCTTGCGCCCGGTGCTGCCGCCGGTCAGCGTGATCTTGTCCAGCAGCCACACGGCGACGGCCAGGGCGCCTGCGTTCGCGATCGTCTTGACGAGGAAATTCTTCATGTGTCTGATCGTGGCAGACGCGAACGGTGACGAACGGCGAGGCGGGGACGGGCGAGACGATGAAGGCATTCCGGCTGGACGAACTGGAGGCGGAGCGCGCCGCCAACGACGGTGCCTACCTGCAGTTCCTGCGTGAGCGGAACATGTCGGTCGGCCTGTACGCCCTCGACGCGGGGGCGGCCGACCCGCAGCGGCCGCACGCGCAGGACGAGGTGTACTTCGTGGTGAGCGGCCGCGCCTCGATCACCGTGGGCCCGGAGACCACCCAGGTCGCCCGGGGCAGCGTGGTGTACGTGCCCGCCGGGGTCGTCCACAAGTTCCACCACATCAGCGAGGACCTGCGGGTGCTGGTGGTGTTCTCTCCGCCCGAGAGCTGAGCCGGGTCTCGGGGTTCCCTAGGGGATCGGTCAGGGGGGAACAAGGGATGCGAGGCGCCCGCGGCGGCCCCCGGCGGTCCTAGCATCGAGTGCAGGACATCCGGGCCGAGAGGCCACAGAGAGACGAGGACGAGGGCGATGCGAGAGATCTTCACGGGCGTGCCGTGGTGGGTGAAGTGGATCGTGGTGCCGGCCATCGCTCTGCTCGTGTTCGGCGGACTGATCGCCACTGTGGTCGGCTTCCTGATCGGTCTGCTCTTCAAGCTGCTGGTCCTCGTCGCGGTGGTCGGTGGACTGATCTACGTCGTACGCAAGTTCATGGCGGGGTCGTCGTCGCGCTCCGACTGGTGAGCGCGGGGGCGGACCGGCGGAGGTGACGGGTGGCGCCGCCGGTTCCCTCGCGCGGGGGAAGTTTCGCGCACGGCCCGGCGAGGGGCGGTGACCGGCGATTAGAGTCCGGAATTCCGCGCGGGGGCGACCCCGCGAGCGGCGTTCCCCGCCCCGTGTCCCCCGGCACGGGCTGCCCCTCGAGTTCCGGGAGTGATCTTTGGCCACGGCTGACACCGCCTTCGTACCGCTGCCGGGTCTGCCCGCGCAGCCCCACGCGGACCGCAGGGCGACGCCCGCCGGGGCCCCTCCCCCCACGGCTCCGCCCGCCGCGACCCTCATCGGCTCGGTGCAGCGCGCCATGCGCCTGCTGGAGTGCGTCGCCAGCCACGCGTACGGCGCCCCGGCCAAGCAGCTTGCCCGCGAGACGCGGCTGGCGCTGCCCACGGCCTACCACCTGCTGCGCACGCTGGTCCACGAGGGCTATCTGCGCCGCGAGAAGGGCCTGTTCTTCCTCGGCCCGGCCGCCGAGCGGCTGAGCAGCAGCGGTGCCGAGCAGTTGCGGCGCGGCACGATGGCCGACGCGATGGCGCACTGGCGCGACGCGATCGGGGCGCCGGTGTACTTCGCCGTGTACCGCGAGGGCGAGATCGACGTCGCGTGCGTCTCCGACTCCTCGGGCAGCCCGGCGGCCGTGGAGTGGGCGGACTTCCGCGAGACCGGGCACGCCCACGCCGTCGGCCAGTGCCTGCTGTCGCAGCTCGACGAGGACGCCCGGCGCGATCACCTGGACCGTCACCCGGTGCGGACCCTGACGCCGTACACGGTGCGTGACGGTCGCGGGCTCCTGGAGCGGCTCGAACGCCTGCGCAGGATGGCACCGGTGACCGAGCGGCAGGAGTACGCCCTGGGGACCGTCTGCGCCGCGATCCCCCTCACGGTCGGCTCCGTGGCGGCCACGATGGCCCTGTCCCTGCCCGCCCGTCAGGCGGATCGGCTGCTGCCCGCGGCCCAGGTGCTGCAGAGCGAGATGGCCCGGCGGCTGGGGTCGCTCGCGCTGTCTATCAGTATCTGAAAACTCACTCCTTGTGATCTGGTGTGTACGTTGAGCAAGATGCCTCCAGTGTCAGAGGTTTGATGTGTCACAGGGTTGATTCCCGGCCGGTCGAGGCGAATGACGGGGTAGGCGATGGGTGATTCCGTGCAGGCAGAGGTCATGATGAGCTTTCTCGTGTCCGAGGAGCTGTCATTCCGCATCCCGGTGGAGCTGGGGTACGCGACCAGCGATCCCTACGCCGTGCGTCTGACCTTCCATCTCCCCGGGGACGCCCCGGTGACCTGGACCTTCGGCCGGGAGCTGCTGGTGGACGGGGTGGGCAGGCCGTGCGGTGACGGCGACGTCCGCATCGCCCCCGTCGACCCCGAGCCGCTGGCGGAGGTGCTGATCCGGCTTCAGGTGGGCAGCGACCAGGCGTTGTTCCGCTCCTCGGCGGCGCCGCTGGTGGCGTTCCTGGACCGCACCGACAAGCTGGTGCCGCTGGGGCAGGAGGGAGCGCTGGCCGACTTCGACGCCCATCTCGACGAGGCGTTGGACCGCATCCTGGCGGAGGAGCAGAGCGCGGGCTGATGCGGCGCGGACGCGGCGGCGCATGAGGCTCCCGGTATCCGCAGGAACGGTTCTGCACGCGGAGGCGCTTCTGCCCGCTGAGGCGGTTCTGTCCCCGAGGCGCGGCTGCGTCAGGTGGCCGGAGCCGCGCGGCGCCCGGCGCACCGCGTGCGCCGCTCAGCGCTTGCGGCGCCGGCCCCGTCCGCCCCGTACCGCACCCGCCGGACCGGGCACCGATCCGGCCGGCACCGCCGCGGCCCGCCCCGGCGGCCGGTCGGCCGACACGACCAGGGCGGCGAGTGCCGTGGTGACCGGCACCGACGCCACCAGCCCGATGGAGCCGACGAGCGTGCGCACGATCTCCTCGGCGACCAGTTCGCTGTTGGCGACCGTGCCCACGCTGCTCTGTGCGATCGAGAACAGCAGCAGCAGCGGCAGTGCGGCGCCCGCGTAGGCGAGGACGAGGGTGTTGACCACCGAGGCGATGTGGTCGCGGCCGATGCGGATGCCCGCCCGGTACAGGCCGCGCCAGCCCATGACCGGGTTGGCCTCGTGCAGCTCCCAGACGGCCGACGTCTGGGTGACCGTCACATCGTCCAGGACGCCGAGCGAGCCGATGATGACCCCGGCGAGGAGCAGACCGCTCATGTCGATCGACGGGTACAGGCCGTGGATCAGGCCGGTGTTGTCGTCGGTGTTGCCGGTGAGGGCGGCCCAGCCGAGGAACAGCGAGCCCAGGACGCCGATCAGCAGCAGCGAGATGAGCGTGCCCAGCACGGCGACGGACGTCCGGGCGGACAGCCCGTGGCACAGGTACAGCGCGACCAGCATGATGGCGCTGGCCCCGATCACCGCCACGACCAGCGGGTTCGATCCCTGGAGGATGGCCGGCAGGATGAAGAAGTTGAGCACCAGGAAGCTGATCGCCAGGGAGATCAGCGCCATCAGGCCGCGCAGCCGGCCGACCACCACCACGGCGAGCGCGAAGATGCCGGCCAGCAGCGCGAGCGGGAGCTTGCGGTCGATGTCCGTCACCGAGTACTGCAGGTCCCTGGGCGCGGAGGGCTCGTAGGCCACCACCACCTTCTGGCCCTCGTGCAGCTGCCGCGTCTGGTCCGGCTGGACGATCTCCGTGAACGTGCGGCCCCGGTCCTTACCGGTGTCCACGCGGATCGTCGCCTTCTTGCACGCGCCGTTCGCCTGCTGCACGGCGGAGGAGCCCTCCGCGGTGGAGGTGTCGCCGGTCGGGGTGTCCGCCGAGGCGTTGACGGACGCACAGCTCACCTCGGCCACGTTCGCCACGGTGGCCTGCTGCGTCTGCCGGTCGAAGCCGACGCCGGTGCGCTCGTGGGACGGTGCGCCGCCCGGCCAGAGCACCGCGAGGCCGACCACCACGGCGGCGGTGAACGGGATCAGGATCGCGGCGATGACCTTGCGCAGATGCCGGGAGACGGGCGCCGCCGGGCCGTGGCTGTGGGCATGCGAGTGGCCGTGTCCACCGCCATGCCCGCCGCCATGTCCACCGCCGTGTCCACCGCCGTGTCCGCCGCCGTGGCCATGGCCACCGCCTTGGTCGTGGCCGTGCCCGTCGCCGGCGTCCGGCGCCGGTGTGGGGCGGGGATCGCGCGGCGAGTACGGAGGGCGCTGCGGTGTGGTCACCGACCGATCATCGCAAGAACGAGGGGGGCCCTCTGTTCACCGCGCCCGAATTGACGCTAGCGTGGGGGCACCTTTGTACACGCGGGAGCTCGGAGCACCGGGCTGAGAGGGCGCTGACCTCCGTCCCAGCGATGTTTCACGTGGAACATCGACAGACGGACATGGCTGCGTCGACCGCCGAACCTGTTACCGGGTAATGCCGGCGTAGGGAGTAGGTCTCATGACCATCAAGGACGCACGCACGCCTGCCTCCACGCAGAACACGCAGGACGCGCAGGACGCGCCGAACACGCACGAGGCGCCCAACGCGGAGGCCGGGAAGTCCATCGGCTGGCACAAGGGGTATGTCGAGGGCTCGCGCCCCGACCTGCGAGTGCCGGTCCGTCAGGTGCATCTCACCAACGGCAAGGCGGTCACCCTCTACGACACCTCCGGGCCGTACACCGATCCGCTCGTCGACACCGACGTCCGCAGGGGCCTGGCGCCGCTGCGGGAGAACTGGGTCATCGGCCGCGGTGACACCGAGGAGTACTCCGGCCGCCCCGTCCGCCCCGAGGACGACGGCATCAAGCACACCTCGCCGCGCGGTGGCCTGCGCAACCTCGACGCCGTCTTCCCCGGGCGGCCCCGGCAGCCGCGCCGGGGCCGGGGCGGCCAGGCGGTGACGCAGCTCGCGTACGCCCGCCGGGGCGAGATCACCCCGGAGATGGAGTACGTGGCCATCCGGGAGAACGTCGCCCCGGAGGTCGTCCGGGACGAGATCGCCGCCGGCCGGGCCGTGCTGCCCGCCAACGTCAACCACCCGGAGATCGAGCCGATGATCATCGGCAAGCGGTTCCTGGTGAAGGTCAACGCCAACATCGGAAACTCGGCGGTGACCTCCTCCATCGAGGAGGAGGTGGAGAAGATGACCTGGGCGACCCGCTGGGGCGCCGACACGGTCATGGACCTCTCCACCGGCCGCAACATCCACACCACCCGCGAGTGGGTGCTGCGCAACTCCCCCGTGCCCATCGGCACCGTGCCGCTGTACCAGGCCCTGGAGAAGGTCGACGGCCGGGCCGAGGAGCTGACCTGGGAGATCTACAAGGACACGGTCATCGAACAGGCCGAGCAGGGCGTGGACTACATGACCGTGCACGCGGGGGTGCGGCTGGCCTACGTGCCGCTCACCGCGAACCGCAAGACCGGCATCGTCTCGCGCGGCGGCTCGATCATGGCGGCGTGGTGCCTGGCGCACCACAAGGAGTCCTTCCTCTACGAGAACTTCGAGGGGCTCTGCGAGATCCTCGCCGCCTACGACGTCACGTACTCCCTCGGTGACGGCCTGCGGCCCGGATCGATCGCCGACGCCAACGACCAGGCGCAGTTCGCCGAGCTGCGCACGCTCGGGGAGCTGAACACGGTCGCCAAGCGCCACCACGTGCAGACCATGATCGAAGGGCCGGGCCACGTCCCGATGCACAAGATCAAGGAGAACATCGACCTCCAGCAGGAGATCTGCGAAGAGGCCCCGTTCTACACGCTCGGCCCGCTGACCACGGACGTCGCCCCGGCGTACGACCACATCACCTCGGGCATCGGCGCCGCGATGATCGCCTGGTGGGGCACGGCCATGCTCTGCTACGTCACGCCCAAGGAGCACCTGGGCCTGCCCAACCGCGACGACGTGAAGACCGGCGTCATCACCTACAAGATCGCCGCGCACGCCGCCGACCTCGCCAAGGGGCACCCGGGGGCGCAGGAGTGGGACGACGCGCTGTCGGACGCCCGCTTCGAGTTCCGCTGGGAGGACCAGTTCAACCTGGCCCTCGACCCGGACACGGCCCGCGAGTTCCACGACGAGACGCTGCCGGCCGAGCCGGCGAAGACCGCTCACTTCTGCTCGATGTGCGGTCCGAAGTTCTGCTCGATGAAGATCAGCCAGAGCATCAACGAGCGGTTCGGCGGGACGGCGGCCGAGGGGGCCTCCGACGACGAGATCACCGAGGGCATGCTGCAGAAGTCCAAGGAGTTCGCGGCGAGCGGCAACCGGGTCTACCTGCCGCTGGCCGACTGACCCCGGCCGGCGGCCCGGCGTGCACCGGGGAGGGGGCGGGACCGCTCGCCTTCTCCCTCCCCACCGGAGCTCCGGATGGGCATCATGAAGCCATGACTGCCACCTCCGTGGGCAAAGGCGCCAACCTCGCCGTCGGCTCCACCGCGGTGCGCGTCGAACTCGTCTGCTCCTCGGGGCCGGGCGTGCCCGAGGTCGACGCCTCGGCGCTGCTGCTCACCTCGGCCGGACGAGTGCGGGACGACGGCGACTTCGTCTTCTACAACCAGCCCCGGCACGCGTCCGGCGCGGTCACCCACCTCGGCAAGGAGGCGAGGGGCGCCGGCGGGGTGGTGGCCGACACCGTCGAGGTGGCGCTCGGCGCGCTGGAGCCGACCGTCGACCGCGTCGTCCTGTGCGCGTCGGCGGACGGCGGCACGTTCGGCCAGGTGCCTGGGCTGTCGTTGCGCTTGCTGGACGCGGCCTCGCGCACCGAGCTGGCGCGCTTCGACATGACGGCCGGGACGGAGACGGCACTGGTCGGCGGCGAGCTGTACCGGCGGCAGGGCGGGTGGAAGTTCCGCGCGGTCGGGCAGGGTTACGCCAGCGGGCTGGCCGGGGTGGCGACCGACTACGGCATCACGGTGGACGACGCTTCCCCGCCGACGCCGCCCCCCACGCCGGGGACCCTCACACCGCCGGCCCCCACGCCGCCGTCGCCTGCCGTGCCATCGGCCCAGCCGGCGCCGCCGGCCACGGGAAGCCCCGCCGGGCCCCGCCTCGTCAAGGGCGAGGAGCGGCTGCCGGTGGAGATGCGCAAACGGCTGTCCCTGCGCAAGGAGCAGGTGGCGGTCAGCCTGCACAAACACGGCGCGTCCGGCATCACCGCGCGCGTCGTTCTGGTCCTCGACGCCTCCGGCTCGATGGTCGACCTCTACGCGCACGGCGTGGTGGCCGATGTCGTGGAGCGGATGGCCGCCGTCGCCGCGCAATTGGACGACGACGGGGAGATGCAGGCCTGGACCTTCGCCTCGAACCCGGCCCGCCTGCCCGATCTGGTCCTCGGTGAGCTGCCCGAGTGGCTGCGGCTGCACGTTCGCGCGGGGGAGATCTCGCTGTTCCGCCGCGGCCGGAAGAAGGGGCTGGAGCCCAACCAGGTGGACATGCGGGAGGTCGGCGTCCAGAACGAGGAGCAGAAGGTGATCGCCGAGGTCCGGGCCTTCGTCCGGGACCATCCGGTACCGGTGCCGACCCTGGTGCTGTTCTTCTCGGACGGCGGTGTCTACCGCGACGCCGACATCGAGCGGGAGCTGCGGGCGGCCGTGGAGGAGCCGGTCTTCTGGCAGTTCGTGGGACTGGGCCGGGCGAAGTACGGCGTGCTCGAGCGCTTCGACACGCTGCCCGGCCGCCGCGTCGACAACGTGGGCTTCTTCGCCGTGGACGACATCAGCACCGTCCCGGACCCGGAGCTGTACGACCGCCTGCTCTCCGAGTTCCCGTCCTGGATCGCTGCCGCCGGCCGGGCGGGCATCCTCTGACCCGCCCGCCCGGACCGGTGGCTATTCGGGCCGGTGCTCCGGGCCGCCGAAGTCCGGGCTGCTGAAGTCCGGGCTCGTGTAGCGGGGCCGGGGCCCGGCGGATCCGTCGTCGGGGCTGGTGAACCCGGGGCGTCCGTAGCCGAGCTGCGGAATCCGGCTCCCCGGCGCCGGCGGGCTCGGACGGACCGGCGGTTCGACCGCACCCGCCGCGCCCGGATCGGTGAGCGCCTCCCGCAGGAAGGGCACGATGCCGCGCTCCAACAGCGCGTCGTGCCAGGCGTCCCGGGCCCGGGCCAGCTCCTCGTCGAGTTCGCCGTAGCCGACGGACTCGGCGAAGGGGCGGTTGCGCAGCGCCGTGAGCAGCAGCCCGACCCCGGCGACCAGGATGGCGAGGGCCGTGACGGCGCCGAACACCCAGCCCGTGGTGAGCATGGTCCGCGCGAACGCCTGCTCGGGGTCGAGCATCCGCAGGATGTAGCCGACGAGCAGGAAGATCGCCGCGGCCGTGCCCGCCAGCACCGGCGCCAGCACCGCGACGACGGCGACGGCACCCGCGCCCGCCGCCTCGGCGGCCTCGCCGACGGTGGCGGCGAGGCCGGCCGCGTCCGTGCCCGGCCGCTCGGCGCCGTCCGGGTGCGCGAGGTCGCCGGCCGGGCCGGCGGACGCGGGGCGGCGCAGCTCCTCACGGACCTTGACGTAGTGCTGGTACTCGGCCGTGGCCGCCGCTGTGATCAGCGCGGTGGCGTTCAGGGCCATGGTGCGCAGTTGTTCGGGATTGAGCCGCTGTCCGACCATGGCCAGTTCGGGCCGGTGCGGAGCGGTGCGCAGCGCCTCGTCGAGGATCCGCGCGTACTCCTGGCGGTCCTCACTGGGCAGGTGCTGCGGAACGCTGTTCATGTGCATCCCCCGATGCTCCGTAGGGCTTGGGGCTCGCACGCATGCCTGCGAGCCGTCGGGCAGAAACGGAGGGGAGCCTGCTACGGATAAGCCGATGGTAGAGCGGCGACGGCGCGCGGTGACAGGGGGTTTCCGGAAATTGGGTGCCGGCCCGCCCGCCGCCGGATGCCGGGCGGTGCGCCGGGGAACGGTCAGTCGGTCAGCGGCAGTTGCTGGACCAGCAGCTTTCCGGCCATGGTGACGCCGCCGTCCATCGCGATGGCCAGCCCGTCCGCGTAGACGTGCGGACCCTCGACGGCGGTACGGGTGTCGTCCTCGCCGTCCTCCGAGCCGACCTCGCCCAGGAGGTAGGGGATGGGGCTGTGCCCGTGGACGATCCGGGTGCCGCCGTAGGCGTCGAGCAGCGAGCGCACGGCGTCGGCGCCGCCTTCGTCGCGGAAGGAGAAGCGCTTGGTCAGCTTGCGGAACAGGTCCCACACCTCCTCCGCGTCGTTGCGCGTGAGCGTCTCGCGGACGGTGTCGTTGACCTCCTCGATGGAGCGCCCGTAGTCGAGGTAGGAGGTGGTGTCGGAGTGGACGAGGAGGTGGCCGTCGACCTCTTCGAGGGCGTCCAGGCGGGCCATCCACTGCAGGTGGTGGTCCTGGAGCCGGTCCATGTCGGTCTTCTGGCCGCCGTTGAGCAGCCAGGCGGCCTGGAAGGTGGCGGTGCCCGCGCCGGAGTTGACGGGGGTGTCGCCGAACCGCTTGGCGCCGAGCAGCAGCAGCTCGTGGTTGCCCATCAGCGCCTTGCAGTAGCCGCCGGCCGCGGCGGCCTCGGCGGACAGCCGCATCACCAGATCGATGACGCCGATGCCGTCCGGACCGCGGTCGGTGAAGTCGCCGAGGAACCACAGGCGGGAGGTGCCCGCGCACCACTGGCCGGCCGCGTCGACGAGGCCCCGCTCCCGCAGGGCCGCCATCAGCTGGTCGAGGTAGCCGTGCACGTCGCCGACGACGTACAGCGGACCCTGGCCCGTGCCGGTGTGCGAGACGGTGAGCGGCTCGGGGTCGACGGCCACCTGCACCGTGTCACCGCGGCGGATGACGGGCAGGTCGCGCTGGGTGGGGGTGTAGCCCTCCGGGAAGGTCTCGGTGAGCCCCTCCTCGGCGGGCGGTGCCGCCATGTCGCCCGGGTGGGTGCCGGAGGCGGCGTACGGAGCGGTCTCGTGGACGTACGCGGGCACCCGGAAGTCGCGGACCGTCGCCGTCCGCTCCACCTCGGGTCCCTGACCGGCCCCCTGAGTCATCGGCCCCTCCACCATCGCGCCGCAGCTGCACCGCTTCGGACTGCCTGGTCGCAGCGGCCCGCGGTGTGTGGGCCCATCATAGGAATGCGGATCGCGCTGTGTGATGACCCAGGGGTGGTGAATCAGAGCATCACTCCGGTTCACCGGGGCTTTCGCCCCGATTGGCACGGGATTCGCCGGTCCGTGGCGGCGCGTCAGTCGCTTTCCGGTGAGCGTGGCGGGCTGACCGTCGTGCGCGGAGTACGCCGCTGCGACGACGTCCGCACGATCAGCTCGGTCGGTATGACCTGCTCGACGGGCTGGTCGGATTCGATGCCCTCGATGGCGTCGATCAGCAGCTGGATGACGGCGGTGCCGATGCGCCGGGGCTTGAGCGACAGGGTCGTGATGGGCGGCTCGGTGGCGGCGTACCCGGTGGACTCGCTGCAGCAGACGACGAGCAGGTCCTCCGGAACGCGCAGGCCGTAGCGCCGGGCCGCGGCGAGCAGGTCGGTGCCGTTCGGGTCGAACAGGCCGTAGACGGCGTCGGGCCGGTCGGGCCGGGCGAGCAGCCGGTCGGCGGCCACCGCGCCGGCGCAGGGGTCGTGCGCCGGGTAGGCCTCGTAGACGGGGTCCTGTCCGACGCGCTCGCACCAGCTCAGGTAGGCCGAGGTCGACAGGTGGGTGTACGTGTCGGTCGTGGTGCCGGTCAGCAGCCCGATGCGGCGGGCGCCGGCGTCGGCCAGGTGGTCGAGGATGCCGAGGACGGCGGCTTCGTGGTCGTTGTCGACCCAGGCGGTGACGGGCAGCGAGCCGACCGGGCGGCCGTCGGAGACGACGGGTAAGCCCTGGCGGACCAGCTCACCGACGACGGGATCCTGTTCGGAGGGGTCCACGACGACCGTGCCGTCCAGTGCCACGTTGGCCCAGACGTCGTGGCGGGAGGTCGCCGGGAGGATGACGAGGGCGTAGCCGCGGGCGAGCGCGGCGGAGCTGGCGGCGCGTGCCATCTCGGCGAAGTACGCGAACTCCGTGAAGGTGAAAGGTTCATCCCCGTACGTCGTCACGGTCAGGCCGATGAGCCCCGACTTGCCGGTGCGCAGTGTGCGGGCCGCGGCAGACGGCCGGTACCCCAGCCGCTCGGCGACCTCGCGGACATGGCGCCGGGTGGCGTCCGGGAGACGGCCCTTGCCGTTGAGGGCGTCGGAGACGGTCGTGATGGACACTCCGGCGGCGGCGGCCACGTCCCTGATGCCCGCCCGGCCGGGCCGGCTGCCTCGGCGTGCGGCTTCCGCACGGCTCACCTGGTGCTTCCCTGCTGCTGTCATGGCGAGCCGATAGTAGGGCTCATGTGGTGGGGTAGGGCGGACGCATATGCACCCATCGACAGGGACGATTCTGCAAGATCCAAAAGCCCGAACGGCCATGGTAAGCAAGGCAGATGCCTCTCGATGCCCTACTACCTGGGGCGTCGGCCCGCGCATGCCTGGCGAGCGGTCGAGGTTGCGAAGAGGTCTCAACTCACCTGCACGGGGGACGCGCGCCAGGGCGCGAGCCACCGGCGCACGGATATATGTGCGACGCGCCCCCCGGATCGGGCGCCTTCACGCCCAGATGTCCGTGATGCCGGAGTGGCGGTCGTGGATTCGGGTCCCGGTGCGGCCGCCGACCGCTCACCTATACGCACCGGCGCCGAATCCTCTTAGGGTGAGAAGTATTCATAGCCGGTGGTGGTCACGAGGAGGACTGCGGTGAGCGAGACGAGCCCGAAGCTGCGTGCCGAGCTGGAGGGTATCCCCACCTACAAGCCGGGCCGGCCGGCCGCGGCCGACGGTCCGGTGGCCTACAAACTGTCCTCCAACGAGAACCCATATCCGCCCCTCCCCGGGGTGATGGAGACGGTGACGGCCGCCGCCGCGGCCTTCAACCGGTACCCCGACATGGCCTGCACGGCGCTGACGCAGGAGCTGTCCGACCGGTTCGGCGTCCCCCTCTCCCACCTGGCCACCGGCACCGGCTCGGTCGGTGTGGCCCAGCAACTGATCCAGGCCACCTCGGGCCCCGGTGACGAGGTGATCTACGCCTGGCGCTCCTTCGAGGCGTACCCGATCATCACGCAGGTCAGCGGCGCGACGTCGGTGAAGGTGCCGCTGACCGACGGCGAGGTGCACGACCTGGACGCGATGGCCGCGGCGATCACCGACCGGACCCGGCTGATCTTCGTCTGCAACCCCAACAACCCCACCGGCACGGTGGTGCGCCGGGCCGAGCTGGAGCGCTTCCTCGACCAGGTGCCGTCCGACGTGCTCGTGGTCCTCGACGAGGCGTACCGCGAGTTCATCCGGGACCCCGAGGTGCCGGACGGCGTCGAGTTCTACCGTTCGCGGCCCAACGTCTGCGTCCTGCGGACCTTCTCCAAGGCGTACGGCCTCGCCGGGCTGCGCGTCGGCTTCGCGATCGCCCACGAACCGGTGGCGGCGGCGCTGCGCAAGACGGCGGTGCCCTTCGGGGTCAGCCAGATCGCCCAGGAGGCGGCGATCGCCTCGCTGCGCGCCGAGGACGAGCTGATCGGCCGGGTCGGGTCGCTGGTGTGCGAGCGCACGCGGGTGGTCGACGGGCTGCGCGCCCAGGGCTGGACGGTGCCGGAGACGCATGCCAACTTCGTGTGGCTGCGGCTGGGGGAGCGCACGCTCGCCTTCGCCGAGGCGTGCGAGCAGGCGGGCGTGGTGATCCGGCCGTTCGCCGGCGAAGGGGTGCGGGTGACGGTCGGGGAGACCGAGGCGAACGACATCTTCCTCAAGGCCGCGGAAGGTTTCCGCCGGGAGCTGTAGCCCCCGGAGGCTCCCGCCGGACGCTTGAGGCCCAGGGCTACGGTGACTCGACGCGCTCCACGCGGATCGGGTCGCCGTCCCGCACCGTCGCCAGGTCCCGGGGGTCCCCGTCGAGGCGGCCCAGGACGTTGCAGGGACTCGCGAGGCGGCACTCGTCGCCTCGCGAGATCGGCGTGGGGCCATAGGGGAGGGCCAGCGCGTCGCCGTCGGTCCAGAAGGCGACGGTGCCCGGCTCCACGACCTGCCGGGCGTCCGTTTCACGTGAAACAGATACGCCTGCGTCGAAATACACCTCTTCGCCCCAGGTGTGGGCCGAGGCGGAGAGCGGCAGCGCCTTGAGGAGTGCCTCGGCGGTCGGGGTGTCGGTGAGCGTCGCGGTGAGGTGACCCGCGGGCCACGAGATGCGGATCTGGGTCAGCGGCTCCGTCAGCGGTCCCATGCCGCGGATTCAACAAGATGTTGAAGGCGTTGCCAAGGGGTTGACGTCACACCGGACCCCCCTACCGGTGTCGAAAAGCGGTAGGTCATAATTGCTTGTGAATGTGAACGCGTTCACAAGCGCGTAGGCTACGTCCGATCTAGATGTGACATACACGCATAAAGTGCCCGCGACCACGGCGAGTGAGGAGAGACGACGTGGACATGGCGTTGGCGCCGGAGACCCTGGCGCGGTGGCAGTTCGGCATCACGACCGTCTACCACTTCTTGTTCGTTCCCCTGACGATCTCGCTGGCCGCCCTGACGGCCGGTCTGCAGACCGCCTGGGTCCGCACGGACAAGGAGAAGTACCTCAAGGCGACCAAGTTCTGGGGCAAGCTCTTCCTGATCAACATCGCCATGGGCGTCGTCACCGGCATCGTGCAGGAGTTCCAGTTCGGTATGAACTGGTCCGACTACTCGCGCTTCGTCGGCGACGTCTTCGGTGCCCCCCTCGCCTTCGAGGCGCTGATCGCGTTCTTCTTCGAGTCGACCTTCATCGGCCTGTGGATCTTCGGCTGGGACAAGCTGCCCAAGAAGGTCCACCTGGCCTGCATCTGGATGGTCTCGATCGGCACACTGCTGTCGGCGTACTTCATCCTCGCCGCCAACTCCTGGATGCAGCACCCGGTCGGCTACCGGATCAACGGGGAGAAGGGCCGCGCCGAGCTGACCGACTTCTGGCGGGTGCTCACCCAGAACACCACGCTCAACCAGGTCTTCCACAGCTTCTCGGCGGCCTTCCTGACCGGTGGCGCCTTCATGGTCGGCATCGCCGCCTTCCATCTGATGCGCAAGAAGCACATCCCGGTGATGCGCACCTCGCTCCGGCTCGGCCTGGTCACCCTGGCCGTCGGCGGCCTGCTCACCGCGATCAGCGGCGACACCCTCGGCAAGGTCATGTACGAGCAGCAGCCGATGAAGATGGCCGCCGCCGAGGCGCTCTGGGAGGGCGAGAAGCCGGCGCCCTTCTCCGTCTTCGCCTACGGAGACGTGGACAAGGGGCACAACGAGGTCGCTCTGGAGATTCCGGGCCTGCTGTCCTTCCTCTCCCACAGCGACTTCGACTCGTACGTGCCGGGCATCAAGGACACCAACAAGACGCTCCAGGAGAAGTTCGGCCCGGGTGACTACAAGCCCATCGTCCCGGTCGCCTACTGGGGCTTCCGCTGGATGATCGGCTTCGGCATGGCCTCCTTCTCGCTCGGCCTGCTGGGCCTGTGGCTGACCCGGAAGAAGTTCCTGCTGCCCGCCGCCTGGCGGACCGGGGACGACGAGGTGCCGCACCTGATGGTGTGGAAGAAGCCGCTCGGACCGCGCCTCGGCCGGCTGTACTGGCTGCTGTCCCTGTGGACGATGGCCTTCCCGCTCATCGCCAACTCCTGGGGCTGGATCTTCACCGAGATGGGCCGCCAGCCGTGGGTCGTCTACGGCGTGATGCAGACCCGCGACGCGGTCTCCCCCGGCGTGTCCACCGGCGAGGTCATCACCTCGATGATCGCGTTCACCGCCCTCTACGCCGTGCTGGCCGTGATCGAGGTCAGGCTGCTCGCCAAGTACGTCAAGGCGGGCCCGCCCGAGCTGACCACGGACGACCTCAACCCGCCCACGAAGATCGGCGGCGACGTCCGTGACGCCGACAAGCCGATGGCCTTCTCCTACTAGGCCGAGGGAGCCGCACCGTCATGGAACTGCACGACGTCTGGTTCGTCCTGATCGCCGTCCTGTGGACCGGCTACTTCTTCCTGGAGGGCTTCGACTTCGGGGTCGGCGTACTGACCAAGCTGCTCGCCCGCGACCGGGCCGAGAAGCGGGTTCTGATCAACACCATCGGCCCCGTGTGGGACGGGAACGAGGTCTGGCTGCTCACGGCCGGCGGCGCCACCTTCGCCGCCTTCCCCGAGTGGTACGCCACCCTGTTCTCCGGCTTCTACCTGCCGCTGCTGGTCATCCTGCTCTGCCTGATCATCCGGGGCGTCGCCTTCGAGTACCGGGTCAAGCGGCCGGAGGAGCGCTGGCAGCGCAACTGGGAGACCGCGATCTTCTGGACCTCGCTGCTCCCGGCGTTCCTGTGGGGCGTCGCCTTCGGCAACATCGTCCGGGGCGTCGAGATCGACCGGAACCTCGAGTACGTCGGCACCTTCTGGGACCTGCTCAACCCGTACGCCCTGCTCGGCGGACTGGTGACGCTGACGCTGTTCACCTTCCACGGCACGGTGTTCACGGCCCTGAAGACCGTGGGGGAGATCCGCGAGCGGGCGCGCACCCTGGCCCTGCGCGTCGGGCTGGTCACGGCCGTGCTGGCGCTGGTGTTCCTGCTGTGGACGCAGGTGCACAGCGGGGACGGCAAGAGCCTGGTGGCCCTCGTGGTGGCCGTCGCCGCGCTGGTCACCGCCCTGGTGGCGAACCAGGCGGGGCGCGAGGGATGGTCGTTCGCCCTGTCCGGCGTCACCATCGTGGCCGCCGTGGCGATGCTCTTCCTGACGCTCTTCCCGAACGTCATGCCGTCCACGCTCGACGCGGACTGGAGCCTGACCGTCACCAACGCCTCCTCCAGCCCGTACACCTTGAAGATCATGACCTGGCTGGCCGCGATCGCCACGCCTCTCGTCCTGCTCTACCAGGGCTGGACGTACTGGGTGTTCCGCAAGCGGATCGGAACCCAGCACCTCGCCGACGCCGCGCACTGACTCCCCCGAACAGGACCGAGTCCCTCCGACCAGGGAGGCATGTTTCACGTGAAACCCATCGATCCGCGTCTGCTGCGGTACGCCCGCGCCACCCGGCTGTTCCTGGCGGCCGTCGTCGTGCTGGGCGGCCTCGGGGCCGGTCTGCTCGTCGCCCAGGCAATGCTCATCGCCGAGATCGTGGTGGGCGGCTTCCAGCACGGCATGGCGGCCGGTGACCTCCGCTCCCCGCTGCTGTTGCTGGTGGCCGTGGCGGTCGGCCGCGCCCTGGTCGGCTGGCTCACCGAGCTGGCGGCGCACCGGGCGAGCGCGGCCGTCAAGTCGGAACTGCGCGGCCGTCTGCTGGAGCGGGCGACCGCGCTCGGCCCGGACCGGCTCGGCGGCCGGCCGACCGGATCGCTGGTCGCCCTGGCCACCCGGGGAATCGACGCCCTGGACGACTACTTCTCCCGCTACCTCCCCCAGCTGGGCCTCGCGGTGGTCGTGCCGGCGGCCGTGCTGGCCAGGATCGTCACCGAGGACTGGGTGTCGGCGGCGATCATCGTCGCCACCCTGCCGCTCATCCCGGTCTTCATGGTGCTGATCGGCTGGGCCACGCAGTCCCGGATGGACCGTCAGTGGCAGTTGCTCTCCCGGCTGTCCGGGCACTTCCTGGACGTGGTCGCCGGGCTGCCGACGCTGAAGGTGTTCGGGCGGGCCAAGGCGCAGGCCGAGTCGATCAAGCGGATCACCGGTGAGTACCGGCAGGCCACACTGCGGACCCTGCGCATCGCCTTCCTGTCCTCCTTCGCCCTGGAACTGCTCGCCACGCTCTCGGTGGCGCTGGTCGCGGTGACCATCGGCATGCGGCTCGTGCACGGGGACATGGCCCTCTACGACGGCCTCGTCGTGCTCGTGCTGGCCCCGGAGGCGTACCTGCCGCTGCGTCAGGTGGGAGCGCAGTATCACGCCGCAGCCGAGGGGCTCGCCGCAGCCGAGGAAGTCTTCGCCGTCCTGGAACACCCCGTGCCGGCCGCGGGGACCGGCCCGGTCCCGGTGAACGGCGCCCTGGCCTTCGAGGGCGTGACCGTCCGCTACCCCGGGCGCTCCGGGGACGCGGTGACGGACGTGAGCTTCACGGTCGAGCCCGGCGAGACGGTCGCCCTGGTCGGCCCGAGCGGCGCGGGCAAGTCGACCCTGCTCGGCGTGGCTCTCGGGTTGGTGCGTCCGGCGGCGGGCTGGGTCAGCGTCGGGGGCGCCGACCTGGCGGGTCTCGAACCGGCCCGGTGGCACGAGCGCGTCGCCTGGGTGCCCCAGCACCCGCACCTGTTCGCCGGCACCATCGCGGAGAACGTCCGCCTGGCCCGGCCGGACGCGGACGACGTCGCCGTGCGCCGGGCGCTGCGGGACGCGGGCGCGCTGGAGTTCGTGGACGCGCTGCCCGAGGGGCCGGGGACCGTGCTGGGGGAGGAAGGCGCGGGGCTGTCCGCGGGTCAGCGGCAGCGTCTCGCGCTGGCCCGGGCGTTCCTGGCGGACCGGCCGGTGCTGCTGCTCGACGAGCCGACGGCCGCGCTGGACGGGGCCACCGAGGCGGAGATCGTCACCGCGGTACGCCGGCTGGCGGCGGGGCGGACGGTGTTGCTGGTGGTGCACCGCCCGGCGCTTCTGGACGTGGCCGACCGGGTGGTGCGGCTGGAGCAGCCGGCCCCTGTGGGCGCCGCCGAGGAGGGAGCGACGGCGGGAGCGACGGCGGGCTCGGCGGCCACGGTGCCTGCGGGACTCACGACGCCCGCGGCGTCCTCGGCGGCTCGGCCCCGTCCGTTGGAGGCAGCGGCCGACCCGGCCCGGCAGCCGTGCGAGACCCCGGTCCCGGTGCGGGCCCCGGGCAGGGCGCTGGCCCGGGTGCGGGCGATGTCCGGCGCGCGGCGCGGCCGGCTCGGCCTTGCGCTGCTGCTCAGCGGTCTCGCGCTCGTCAGTGCCGTCGGCCTGATGGCGACCTCCGGTTGGCTCATCTCGCGGGCCTCGCAGCAGCCGCCGGTGTTGTATCTGATGGTGGCCGTGACGGCGACCCGTGCCTTCGGGATCGGGCGGGCCGTCTTCCGGTACGCCGAGCGGCTCGTCTCCCACGACGCCGTGCTGCGGATGCTCGCCGACACCCGCGTCGCCGTCTACCGGCGGCTGGAGCGGCTGGCGCCCGCCGGGCTGCGCCACAGCCGCCGGGGCGACCTGCTGTCCCGGCTCGTCGCGGATGTCGACGCCCTGCAGGACTACTGGTTGCGCTGGCTGCTGCCGGCCGGGGCCGCAGCGATCGTCTCCGTCGCGTCGGTCGGCGTCACGGCGTGGCTGCTGCCGGCGGCCGGTGCCGTCCTTGCGGCCGGGCTGCTGGTGGCCGGTGTGGGCGTCCCCCTGCTCACCGGCTTCGTCGCACGGCGGGCCGAACGGCGGCTCTCCCCCGCCCGGGGCGCCCTCGCCACCCGGGTCACCGACCTGCTCACCGGCACCGCCGAACTCACCGTCGCCGGTGCCCTGCCGGCGCGGCGAGCGCTCGCGCGCCGCGCCGATTCCACGCTCACCCGGATCGCCTCCCGGGCCGCCGCCGCCACCGCGCTCGGTGCCGGACTGACGGCGCTGGTCTGCGGCCTGACCGTCGTCGGCGCCGCCCTGGTCGGCGTGGAGGCGGTCGCCGACGGGCGGCTCGCCGGGGTGGCCCTGGCCGTCGTGGTCCTCACCCCGCTGGCCGCCTTCGAGGCCGTCCTGGGGCTGCCGCTCGCCGTGCAGTACCGGCAGCGGGTGCGCCGGAGCGCCGAGCGGATCCACGAGGTGCTGGACGCCCCCGAGCCGGTCGGCGAACCCGAGCGGCCCCGGCAGGCACCCCAGTCACCGTTCCCGGTCGTGCTCCGGGGCCTCACCGCCCGCCACCCCGGCCAGGACCGGGACGCCCTGGCGGGCATCGACCTCACCCTCGCGGAGGGCCGACGGATCGCCGTGGTCGGGGCGTCGGGCTCCGGCAAGACGACGCTCGCCCAGGTGCTGCTGCGATTCCTCGACCCCGGCGCGGGCTCGTACACACTGGCCGGGGTGGACGCCCGTGCGCTGGCCGGCGACGACGTGCGGCGGCTGGTCGGGCTGTGCGCCCAGGACGCCCACCTCTTCGACAGCTCGGTGCGCGAGAACCTGCTGCTGGCCCGCAAGGACGCCACGGAGGCCGAGCTGTGCGACGCGCTGGACCGGGCGCGGCTGCTCGAGTGGGCCCGTGGTCTGCCCGACGGCCTGGACACCCTGGTCGGCGAGTACGGGGCCCGGCTCTCCGGCGGCCAGCGGCAGCGGCTGGCCTTGGCCCGGACGCTGCTCGCCGACTTCCCCGTCCTGGTCCTCGACGAGCCCGCCGAGCACCTCGACCTGCCGACCGCCGACGCGCTCACCGCCGACCTGCTGGCCGTCACCGAGGGCCGCACGACCCTGCTGATCACACACCGGCTGGCGGGTCTGGAGGCCGTGGACGAGGTGGTCGTCCTGGACCAGGGGGCGGTCGTGCAGCGCGGGGCGTACGCGGAGCTGGCGGCCGTGCCGGGACCTCTGCGGACGATGATCGAGCGCGAGGCGGCTCAGCACGATCCTCGTGTGCCTGCGTGAATCTCGACTTTCCAGGACGAAAGGGTCTCATTAAGCTCGGTCCATGCCTGCTGCGCCGCCTCCCGGAGAGCCGCCGCGTCAGGACGCCTCGGCCGAGCTCCTCGCGCGGGTACCGAAGCTGCTGGACGCGATGCGGTCCGTCGGCAGCGGCCTGGAGCTGCACGCCACGCTGCGCCGGATCTGCGAGACCGCGGCCGATCTGGCCAACGCCCGGTACGTCGCGCTCGGCGTCCTCGCCGAGGACGGCGAGGGCCTGGCCGACTTCGTCCATCACGGCGTCGACGCGGCCACCGTCCGCCGGATCGGTCACCTGCCCGACGGTCGCAAGGGCGTCCTGGGCGCCCTCATCCGCGACCCGGCGCCGGTCCGGCTCGCGGACCTCACCCAGGACCCGCGCTCCTGCGGCTTCCCCGAGCACCATCCGCCGATGCACGGCTTCCTCGGCGTCCCGCTCCGCGTGCAGGGCGAGATCTACGGCAACCTCTACCTGACCGACAAACGCGACGGCGAGCCGTTCACCGACCATGACCTTGCCATGGTGCGGGTCCTCGCCACCGAGGCCGGCATCGCCATCGGCAACGCGCGGCTGTACGAGGCCGCGCAGCAGCGCGAGCGCTGGATCGACGGGTCGGTCGCCGTCACCACCGCCCTGCTGGCCGGGGACGACATGGACGACGCCCTCCAGGTGGTCGCCGAACAGGCCCGCCGGCTCTCCGGCGCGACCGCGGGGATCGTGCTGCTCCCCGCGGACGGCGGGCTGGAGATCGCGGCGGTCGCCGCACCGCGCCCGTCGGAGGCGCTGGGCAGGGTCATCCCGCCGGACGACGCCATCGTCGCCGAACTGCTCGCCGGCCGGGCGGTGCACGTCGACGACGCGGCCACCGATCCGCGCTTGAAGGCCGGTCCGGTGCGGGCCTACGGGCCCATCATGCTGCTGCCGCTGCGCAGCGACGGGCGGGTGCTCGGTGGCCTGGTCATGCCACGGGCGCGCGGAGAGCGTCCGTTCACCCGGGCCGAGCGGGCACTCGGCGACCGGTTCGCCGCCCAGGCGGCGCTGGCGCTGATGATGGCCGACGCGCAGCGGGACCGGGAGCGGCTCGCGGTGTTCGAGGACCGCGACCGCATCGCCCGTGACCTGCACGACCTGGTCATCCAGCGGCTGTTCGCGACCGGCATGATGCTGGAGAGCGCCCGGCGCCGGTCGGCGGTGCCGGAGGTGCGCGACGGGGTGGGCGGCGCCGTCGACGAACTCGACGTCACCATCCAGGAGATCCGTTCGGCGATCTTCGCTCTCGGGCAGCCCGCCGAGGCCCCGGCCGGGTTGCGCACCCGGCTGTTGCGCGAGATCACCATGGCCGCCGTGCCGCTGGGCTTCACCCCCGCCCACCGCTTCGTCGGCCCGATCGACGCCGCCGTCGGGGACGCGGTGGGCAAGAACCTCATCGCCGCCCTGCGCGAGACGCTGTCCAACGCGTTCCGGCACGCCCGGGCCACCCGGATCGAGGTGGTGGTCGACGCGACCGTGATGCTGGCGGACGGCAGGCCGGGCGTCCGGCTGACCGTCGCGGACGACGGCGTCGGCATCCCCGCCGGCGGGCGCCGCAGCGGCCTGCACAACCTCGAACGCCGTGCGGAGACCCTCGGCGGGGCCAGCCGGCTCGGACCCGGTCTCGGACCGGAGGGCGGCGGCACGTCGGTGGTGTGGGAAGCGCCGTGCGGAACGACCTGAACCGCGCGGGCCATCCGGCCGGGCGGCCGGCCGGCTACGGAGCCGGCTCCCGCAACAGCCGCTCGATCACCACGGCCACGCCGTCGTCGTTGTTCGCGACCGTCCGCCCCGACGCGGCGGCGATCGCGTCGGGGTGGGCGTTGCCCATCGCGTAGGACCGGCCCGCCCAGGTCAGCATCTCGACGTCGTTGGGCATGTCGCCGAAGGCGACGACCTGGTCGTGCGAGATGCCGCGCTCGGCGCAGCACAGGGCGAGGGTGCTCGCCTTGGACACGTCCGGGCCGCTGATCTCCAGCAGGGCGCTCGGGCTGGAGCGGGTGACGGAGGCGCGGTCGCCGATGGCGAGGCGGGCCAGGGTGAGGAAGCCGTCCGGATCTAGGTCCGGGTGGAAGGCGAGGATCTTGAGGACCGGCTCGTCGGCGGCACGGCCGCCCGATGCCAGGACCTCCTCGGCCAGGAGGAGGCCGTCGGGGACCTCCAGGTGCAGCTTGGGGTAATCCGGCTCTTGGTGGAAGCCGTACGTCTGCTCGATCGCGAACACCGTGCCGGGCGCCGCGTCACGCAGCAGCCGCACGGTGTCCAGGGCGTTGTCCCGCGCCAGCTCCCGCACCTTCACGAACCGATGCGCGCCCGGGCCGCCGTGCAGGTCCACCACGGCGGCGCCGTTGCCGCAGATGGCGAGGCCGTGACCGTGCACGTGCGCGCTGACCACGTCCATCCAGCGGGCGGGGCGGCCGGTGACGAAGAAGACCTCGATGCCGGCCTGCTCGGCGGCGGCGAGTGCCGCGACGGTGCGCGGCGAGACCGTCTGGTCGTCCCGCAGCAGGGTGCCGTCGAGGTCGGTGGCGATGAGCCGCGGGCGGGTGGCGGCGGCCGGGGGCTCGGGCTGGCGGGTCGCTGAGGTCACCCGGTCATTGTCACGCAGACACCCGCACGACCGTGCGAGGCTGCGCACACCTGTGGCGTACGGCTCTCGTCCGGGCTCCGGAGGGTCAGCGCAGCTGCTCCGGTGCCTCCACGGCGATCCGCTCGAAGACCCGCTCGTCGGCGGCGAAGTCCGAGTCGGGGATCGGCCAGTGGACGACGATCTCGGTGAAGCCGAGGTCACGGTGGCGGCCGGCGAAGTCCACGAAGGCGTCCACGGACTCCAGGGGGCCGGTGCGGTCCGGAGTGAAGCCGGTGAGCAGGACCTTGTCCAGCTCGTCCACCTGGCGGCCGAGGGCGGCGCAGGCGTCGGCCAGCCGGTCGAGCTGCCCGCGCAGGGCGCGGACCGACTGCTCTGGGGTGCCGTTCTCGAACAGCTTCGGGTCGCCGGTGGTCACCCACGCCTGTCCGTGCCGGGCGGCGAGCCGGAGCCCGCGCGGACCGGTGGCGGCCACCGCGAAGGGCAACCGCGGTCGCTGCGCACAACCGGGGATGTTGCGCGCCTCGTGCGCCGAGTAGAAGTCGCCTCCGTACGACACCGCGTCCTCGGTCAGCAGCCGGTCGAGCAGCGGGACGAACTCGGCGAACCGGTCGGCCCGCTCACGCGGGGTCCAGGGCTCCTGGCCGAGCGCGGTGGCGTCGAAGCCGGTGCCGCCGGCGCCGATGCCGAGCGTGACCCGGCCGCCGGAGATGTCGTCGAGGGAGATCAGCTCCTTGGCGAGCGTCACCGGGTGCCGGAAGTTCGGCGAGGTCACCAGGGTGCCCAGGCGCAGTCGCTCGGTGGCGGTCGCGGCGGCGGTCAGCGTCGGCAGGGCGCCGAACCAGGGCCCGTCGCGGAAGCTCCGCCAGGACAGGTGGTCGTAGGTGTAGGCGGTGTGGAAGCCGAGCTGCTCGGCACGCGTCCAGGCCGTACGGCCGCCTTCGTGCCAGCGGCGGTGAGGGAGGATCACGGTGCTCAGACGCAGACTCATGGCGTCGAGCCTATGCGGGCGGAGCTGTTTCACGTGAAACGTCCCCGACCGGCACCCCGGTCGCGCTCAGGGATCCCGCGGGGCCTCACCGCACCCGGCCGCTCAGCCAGGGGCTCAGCAGGAACATGGGCACCGGCTCCTTGTGGGCCCGGTCCCCCGGCAGCGGCACGACCAGCCGGTATCCGGGCGGGAAGCGGCGCGCTGTGACGTATGCCAGGCCGCCGAAGACCGAGCGCAGGAAGGCGGGCACCTCGTCGCGCGGGATGTCGTGGCACTCCACGCCCTCCACGGTGATCAGGGCGTCGTCCTCGGGGAAGAGGCGGACGCTCACCCGGGGCACCCCGCCGAACTCGGCGTACGCCTCGTGCGGAAGGGTGCCGTCGGCGTCCGTGGTCACGCCCACCCCGGCGGCCGTGCGCCGGGACGTCTGATCGGCGCCGATGTCGTGCGTGACCTCGATCTCCCGTGCGTGCTCCGCGGCGATGGCGCGGAGCACGGTGACGGCGGCCTCGGTGGTGGGCAGCTGGTCCATGTCCCGATGATCCGTGGTCGGCGGGACGCCGGAGCGGGCGGGGGCGGCTACAGGCGCGGCTCGACCCGGGCCAGCCTCCGCAGGGCCCCGGGGAGGAAGCGGGAGAGGAGATGGGCGCCGCGCGCCTCCGGCGTCACGGGCAGTACGGCCTTGTCGCGGACGACGGCCTCCAGGATCGCGTCGGCGACCTTCTCCGGCGGGTAGTTGCGCAGCCCGTACAGCCGGGACGAGCGCTGCTGGCGCCGCCTCTCCTCGGCGGCGTCGACCCCGGCGAAGCGTGCCGTCGCGGTGATGTTGGTGTTCACGAGCCCGGGGCAGACGGCCGTGACGCCGATGCCCTGACCGGCCAGTTCGGCGCGCAGGCACTCGCTCAGCATCAGCACCGCCGCCTTGGAGGTGCTGTAGGCGGGCAGCGCCCGGGACGGCTGGAAGGCCGCCGCCGACGCGGTGTTGACGATGTGGCCCCCCTGCCCGCGCTCGGCCATCTGCCGGCCGAAGAGCCGGCAGCCGTGGATCACGCCCCACAGATTGACGTCGAGGACCTTCTTCCAGTCCTCCGGGGTGGTGTCGAAGAAGGAGCCGGACAGTCCGATCCCGGCGTTGTTCACCAGGACGTCCACCACGCCGTACTCCGCGGCGACCTTGTCCGCGAGCTTCTCCATGGCCTGCTCGTCGGAGACGTCGGCGGGCTCCGCCCAGGCCGCCGGGGCGCCGATCAGGCGGGCCAGCTCCGCCGTGCGGGCGGCGGATTCCGCGTCCCGGTCGACGGCCACCACCCGCGCGCCGGCCTCGGCGAAGGCGAACGCCGTCGCCCGCCCGATGCCGCTGCCCGCCCCGGTGACCAGCACCAGCTGCCCGCCGAAGCGGTCGGCGTGCTTACCGGGTGCCGTCGCCTCGGGCCGACCGTCCGCCACCGAGGTGACGAAGTCGTTGATCCAGCCCGCCAGCCGGTCGGGCCGGGTGCGCGGCACCCAGTGCTTGGCGGGCAGCGTGCGGCGCGTCAGCCGCGGCGCCCACTTCTCCAGGTCGTCGTAGAGCCGCTCGGAGAGGAAGGCGTCGTCGAGCGGGGTGATCAGCTGCACGGGGGCGTGCGCGTACGCGTCGGCGCGGGGTCGGCGCAGCCGGGGCCGGACGTTGTCCCGGTACAGCCACGCCCCGTGCGCCGCGTCCATCGGGAGGGAGGGGGTCGGATAGTCCCCGGCGGGCACCCGCTCCACGCGTTGCAGGATGCCCGGCCAGCGCTTGCCGAGCGGGCCGCGCCAGGCCAGCTCGGGCAGGACCGGGGTGTGCAGCAGGTACACGTACCAGGACTTGGCGCCCTGGCCGAGGAGCTGTCCGACCCGGCGCGGGGTGGGGCGCTTCAGGCGCCGGTTGATCCAGTGCCCGAAGTGGTCGAGGGAGGGGCCGGACATCGAGGTGAAGGAGGCGATCCGGCCCTCGGCGCGCTGGACGGTGACGAATTCCCAGCCCTGCACGGATCCCCAGTCATGTCCCACCAGGTGCACGGGGCGGTCCGGACTGACCGCGTCCGCCACCGCCAGGAAGTCGTCCGTCAGCTTCTCCAGCGTGAAGCCGCCACGCAGCGGGCTGGGAGCGCTGGAGCGGCCATGGCCCCGGACGTCGTAGAGCACGACGTGGAAGCGGCCGGCGAGCCGGTGGGCCACTTCCGACCAGACCTCCTTGCTGTCCGGGTAGCCGTGCACGAGCACCACGGTCGGCTGCCGCGGATCACCCAGTTCGGCCACGCACAGCTCCACCCCGCCGGTGCGCACCCAGCGCTCCCGGGCGCCCTCCAGCGTCATCGCGGACGCACCTCCCGACCGTGCCGATTCCGTCATGTCCCCTCCGCCCAACGCCGCACGTGCGGCAGATCGTCGTCCAGCCAGAAGGCGCTCTCCTCGGGATCCGCGGAGTCGGTGACCACCAGGATCTCCTCGAACTTCGCGCCCGTGCCCCGGAAGCCGAGGTGGGGCTCGACCGCCCAGAGGCCCGGTCGGGGCGGGTGGTCGGAGAAGCGGTACGGCGACCACAGCGGGGACCAGCCCTCCCGGTGCCCGTGCAGCGCGTCGCTCGCCAGCCCCTTCAACGACTGTGTGCCGAAGCCGAACAGACGCGGGGTCAGCCGCCGCTCCCGGACCCGGTCCACCTTGTGCGCGATCACCCCGAACGGGTAGGCGCGGTGCCGGTTGGCATAGCCCTGGCGAACCATGAGCCGGT
This sequence comes from Streptomyces sp. NPDC048182, assembly GCF_043202555.1. NCBI lineage: Bacteria > Bacillati > Actinomycetota > Actinomycetes > Kitasatosporales > Streptomycetaceae > Streptomyces > Streptomyces sp. NPDC048182. Next base: position 476,583 of record NZ_JBIDAQ010000002.1, read on the forward strand.
CCACGTCCTGGTAGATCGCGCGCAGCGGCCGGCGCTCGCGCACCTCCCGCAGGATCAGCTCCCGGTGTGCCTCGAGGTCGGCCATCAGCCGCCGCTGCACCGGGTTGGCGCCGAGCGAGCCGGAGTAGCCGATGTCGGCGGTGAACCCGCCGTACACCGGGGCCAGGTCGAGGATGAACGGCATGCCCGGCTCCAGCCGCCGTCCGGTCGGGAAGAACTGGAGCGGGACGCGGAAGCCCGTGAAGCCGGCGAGGTCGCCGAACCAGGCGAACGGCAGGTGGAACCAGTCCTTGACGCCCCGTGCACGCAGCCACTCGCGCTGCATGCGGGCCGCCTCGCGTTCGGTCACCCCCGGCTCAAGACGGGCCGCCACGGCCTCGGCGCACTCGTAGGCGAGGCGCTGCACCCGCCGGAAGCCCGCCAGTTCGGTGCCGGACCCCGCTGCCACTGCCGTCGTCATGCCACCCCGTTCCACCCGGCCCGGCCCGACCACGCCGCCGACCAAGCTACTCGCTCGTAACCTGACGCCGCCGAATCTTCCAGCTGTTAGACCCGGCGTCAATAGAGCGGTCGGGACCGGCCGCACCACGCCCGCACGCGGGCTCCCGTAGCTCTCAGGTCAGGGATCCCCCGGGGCCGTCATACCGGAGAGGGAGGCGAAAGACGGCTCTGCGGTCTGACGACCGCCGTGAGGCCCGTCACTACAGTCGTGGTTGTGACTGTGATCGCGACCGAAAGCCTGAGCAAGCGGTTCCCCCGGGTGACCGCGCTCGACCGCCTCTCCGTGGACATCGGGCCCGGTGTGACCGGACTCGTCGGTGCCAACGGCGCCGGCAAATCCACCCTGATCAAGATCCTGCTGGGTCTGTCCCCCGCCACCGAGGGCCGCGCCGAGGTGCTCGGACTGGACGTCGCCACCAAGGGCGCCGCCATCCGGGAGCGGGTCGGGTACATGCCGGAGCACGACTGCCTGCCGCCCGACGTCTCGGCCACCGAGTTCGTCGTGCACATGGCCCGGATGTCCGGCCTGCCGCCCACCGCCGCCCGCGAGCGCACCGCCGACACCCTGCGCCACGTCGGCCTGTACGAGGAGCGGTACCGCCCCATCGGCGGCTACTCGACCGGCATGAAGCAGCGCGTCAAGCTCGCCCAGGCCCTCGTCCACGACCCGCAGTTGGTCCTCCTCGACGAGCCGACCAATGGGCTCGACCCCGTCGGCCGCGACGAGATGCTCGGCCTCATCCGCCGCGTGCACACCGACTTCGGCATCTCGGTCCTGGTCACCTCCCACCTGCTGGGCGAGCTGGAGCGCACCTGCGACCACGTGGTCGTCGTCGACGGCGGCAAGCTGCTGCGCTCCAGCTCCACCACCGACTTCACCCAGACCACCACGACCCTCGCGATCGAGGTCACCGACACCGACGACCACCCCGACGGCACCCGCGCGGTGCGCGAGGCGCTCCAGGCGCGCGGGGTGAGCGTCGAGGACGGCAGCGGCCTGCCCGGCGCCGGTCACATCCTGCTGCTCACCTCGGCAGGGGAGGAGACCTACGACCTGGTGCGGGACGTCATAGCCGACCTCGGCCTCGGCCTGGTCCGCATGGAGCAGCGCCGGCACCACATCTCGGAGGTCTTCCAGGACAGCGACGCAGCACGGAAGGAGGCGGTCGGCCATGGCAGCTGAGCAGCCGCTGCACGTCCCGGCCCCGGTGCCGGGGGACCAGACCCGCATCCACAACATCGGCTACCGCAGCTACGACGGCCCCCGCCTCGGCCGCGCCTATGCCCGCCGCTCGCTGTTCTCGCAGTCCCTGCGCGGCGCCTACGGCCTCGGCCGCTCGGCCAAGTCCAAGGTGCTGCCGATGCTGCTGTTCGTGGTGATGTGCCTGCCCGCCGCCATCATGGTCGCCGTCGCCGTGGTCACCAAGGCGAACGACCTGCCGGTGCACTACACCCGCTACGCGATCATCCTCCAGGCCGTCATCAGCCTCTTCGTCGCCGCCCAGGCTCCGCAGTCCGTCTCGCGCGACCTGCGCTTCAAGACCGTGCCGCTGTACTTCTCGCGGCCCATCGAGACCGCCGACTACGTCCGCGCGAAGTACGCCGCGCTGGCCTCGGCCCTGTTCCTCCTCACCGCCGCCCCGCTCCTGGTGCTCTACGTGGGGGCGCTGCTCGCCAAGCTCGACTTCGCGGACCAGACCAAGGGCTTCGGCCAGGGACTCGTCTCGGTGGCGCTGCTCTCGCTGCTCTTCGCCGGGCTCAGCCTGGTCGTCGCCTCCGTCACCCCGCGTCGCGGCTTCGGCATCGCGGCCGTCATCGCGGTGCTGACCATCACCTACGGCGCGGTCTCCACGCTCCAGGCGATAGCCGAGGTCAACAGCAGTTCCGGGGCCGTCACCTGGATCGGGCTGTTCTCGCCGATCACCCTGATCGACGGGGTGCAGTCGGCCTTCCTGGGCGCGACCTCCGCCTCCCCCGGCGGCGTCGGACCGGACAACGCGCAGGGCGCGGTGTTCCTCCTCGTCACCCTGGGCCTCATCGCCGGCGCCTACGGCCTGCTGATGCGCCGCTACAAGAAGGTGGGACTGTGACCACGCTGAGCATCGACCACGTCTCCCGCTGGTTCGGCAACGTGGTCGCCGTCAACGACATCACCATGACGATCGGTCCGGGCGTCACCGGCCTCCTCGGCCCCAACGGCGCCGGGAAGTCCACCCTCATCAACATGATGGGCGGCTTCCTCGCCCCCTCCACCGGCACCGTCACCCTCGACGGAGAGCAGGTCTGGCGCAACGAGTCCGTCTACCGGCAGATCGGCGTCGTCCCCGAGCGGGAGGCGATGTACGACTTCCTCACCGGCCGCGAGTTCGTCCTGGCCAACGCCGAGCTGCACGGCCTCGGGGGCAAGGCGGCCAAGGAGGCGCTCGCCACGGTGGAGATGGAGTACGCCCAGGACCGCAAGATCGCCACCTACTCCAAGGGCATGCGCCAGCGGGTGAAGATGGCCTCCGCCCTGGTCCACCAGCCGTCCCTGCTCCTCCTCGACGAGCCGTTCAACGGCATGGACCCGCGCCAGCGCATGCAGCTGATGGACCTGCTGCGCCGCATGGGCGACGAGGGCCGCACGGTGCTGTTCTCCTCGCACATCCTGGAGGAGGTCGAACAGCTCGCCTGGCACATCGAGGTCGTGGTCGCCGGGCGCCACGCGGCCAGCGGTGACTTCCGCCGGATCCGCCGGCTGATGACCGACCGCCCGCACCGCTACCTCGTGCGCTCCAGCGACGACCGCGCCCTGGCCGCCGCGCTGATCGCCGACCCGTCGACCTCCGGCATCGAGGTCGACATGGCCGAGGGAGCGCTGCGCATCCAGGCGGTGGACTTCGGCCGGTTCACCGTCCTGCTGCCCAGGGTCGCCCGCGACCACGGCATCCGGCTGCTCACGGTCTCGCCGTCCGACGAGTCCCTCGAGTCCGTCTTCTCGTATCTCGTCGCGGCGTAGGAGGCCGAAGAATGTACGACCCCACAGTCGCCCGGCTCACCTACCGGGCCCTGCTCGGCCGCCGCCGGGCGCTCATCCTCGGGGCGCTGCCCCTGCTGCTGATCGTCATCGCGGTGGCGGTGCGCGCCCTCGGCGGCGTCGACGACCAGACGGCCTCGGACGTGCTGGGCGGCTTCGCGCTGGCCACCATGGTGCCGATCATCGGCGTCATCGCGGGCACCGGCGCCATCGGCCCCGAGATCGACGACGGCTCGGTGGTGTATCTGCTCTCCAAGCCGATCAAGCGGCCGACGATCATCTTCACCAAGCTGATCGTCGCCATCGCCGTGACGATGGTGTTCTCGGCCGTGCCGACGATGCTCGCCGGGCTGATACTCAACGGCAACGGCCAGCAGATCGCCGTCGCCTACACGATCGCCGCGCTGGTCGCGTCCATCGCCTACGCCGCGCTGTTCCTGCTGCTCGGCACGGTGTCCCGGCACGCGGTGGTCTTCGGGCTGGTCTACGCCCTCGTCTGGGAGGCGCTGTTCGGGTCGCTGGTGCCCGGCGCGCGCACCCTGAGCGTCCAGCAGTGGTCGCTCGCGGTGGCCCAGAAGGTCGCGCACGGCGACCTGGTGACCTCCGACGTCGGCCTGCCGACCGCCACGGTGCTGCTGGCGGCGGTCACCGTCGTGGCGACCTGGTACGCCGGCCGCAAGCTGCGGACACTGACGCTGGCCGGGGAGGAGTGACGCGGGACCGTCGGGCGGCGTACGTCCCCTTTTAATCGGTGGCGTCCGGCTTCCCACCCCGGCAGGGTGAGGGGTGCACGAGGCCGGACGGCGCCGATCGACGGGGCGGCCGCTTCGAGCACGCGGGGATCCCCCGCGTGGGCCGCTCCCCGGGGATCTCGGCGCCGTCCGGGCCGTGTCCGGCTCTCAGACCCGGGTCGCCGCCGAGGCGGCCAGCCGCTCCAGGACCACCGCGATTCCGTCCTCGTCGTGGGAGGACGTCACCTCGTCCGCGACCGCCTTCAGCTCCTCGTGGGCGTTGGCCATCGCCACGCCCCGGGCGGCCCAGCCGAACATGGGGATGTCGTTGGGCATGTCGCCGAAAGCGATGGTGTCCGCGGCCTTCACGCCGAGGCGCCGGGCCGCCAGCGAGAGACCGGTGGCCTTGGACAGGCCGAGGGGAAGCAGTTCGACGATGCCCGCTCCGGCCATGGTGACGGTGACGAAGCCGCCGGCAGCTAGCCGGGCCGCCTCGGCCAGTTCGTCGTCGGACAGGGTCGGGTGCTGGAGGTAGATCTTGTTCAGCGGCGCGGTCCACAGGTCGGCGGCGTCGGTGAAGGGGACCGCCGGGAGGCTGCCCCCGACCTCGTAGCCCGGGCCCACCAGGATGTCGCCGTCCAGGCCGTCCCGGCTGGCCGCCAGGTACAGCGGCCCGGTCTCGGCCTCGATCTTGGCGAGGGCCACGCCGGCCAGCTGGCGGTCCAGGGTGACCGAGGTCAGCAACCGGTGCTCGCCGGCGTGGTAGACCTGCCCGCCCTGGCCGCAGACGGCCAGCCCGTCGTAGCCGAGGTCGTCCAGGATGTGCCGGGTCCAGGGCACGGCGCGGCCGGTGACGACGAGGTGGGCCGCGCCCGCCGCGATGGCCGCGGCGAGCGCCTCACGGGTGCGCTGGGAGACCGTTCCGTCGCTGCGCAGCAGCGTGCCGTCGAGGTCGGTGGCGACGAGCCGGTAGGGGAAGCCCGTGCCGCCCCCGGCCGCGCCGGTGCCGGTGTCCGTGTCGCTCACTTGGTCACCGGCTCCAGGACCTCCCGGCCGCCCAGGTACGGGCGCAGCACCTCGGGGACGCGCACCGAGCCGTCGGCCTGCTGGTGGTTCTCCAGGATCGCCACGATGGTGCGCGGGACGGCGCACAGCGTGCCGTTGAGCGTGGCCAGCGGGCGGACCTTCTTGTCCTCGCGGACCCGGATGGACAGCCGGCGGGACTGGAACTCGGTGCAGTCCGAGGTCGAGGTCAGCTCGCGGTACTTGCCCTGGGTGGGGATCCACGCCTCGCAGTCGTACTTGCGCGAGGCCGAGGCGCCGAGGTCGGCCGAGGCCACGTCGATGACGCGGAACGGCAGCTCGAGCGAGGTCAGCCACTGCTTCTCCCAGTCGAGGAGGCGCTGGTGCTCGGCCTGTGAGTCCTCGGGGAGGACGTAGGAGAACATCTCGACCTTGTCGAACTGGTGCACGCGGAAGATGCCGCGGGTGTCCTTGCCGTGCGAACCGGCCTCGCGGCGGAAGCAGGGGGAGAAGCCGGCGTAGCGCAGCGGGAGGCGGTCGGCGTCGAGGATCTCGTCCATGTGGTACGCGGCGAGGGCCACCTCGGAGGTGCCGACCAGGTAGAGGTCGTCCTTGTCGAGGTGGTAGACGTCCTGGGAGGCCTGGCCGAGGAAGCCGGTGCCGGCCATCGACCGCGGGCGCACCAGCGCCGGGGTGAGCATCGGCGTGAATCCGGCCGCCGTGGCCTGGGCGATCGCCGCGTTGACCAGGGCCAGCTCCAGCAGGGCGCCGACGCCGGTGAGGAAGTAGAAGCGCGAGCCGGAGACCTTTGCGCCCCGCTCGACGTCGATGGCGCCGAGCAGCTGGCCCAGCTCCAGGTGGTCGCGGGGGGTGAAGCCCTCGGCGGCGAAGTCGCGGTGCGTGCCGTGCGTCTCCAGCGTGACGAAGTCCTCCTCGCCGCCGACGGGCACGTCGGGGTGGACGAGGTTGCCGAGCTGCTGGAGCAGCTCCTGGGTCTCGGCGTCGGCGGCGTCGCGCTCGGCGTCGGCCGTCTTGACGTCGGCGGCGAGCTGGCCCGCCCGCTTCAGCAGCTCGGCCTTCTCGTCCCCGGCGGCCTTGCCGATGAGCTTGCCGAGGCCCTTCTGCTCATTGCGCAGCTCGTCGAAGCGGACGCCGGACGACCTGCGCCGTTCGTCGGCGGACAGGAGGGAGTCGACGAGCGCGACGTCCTCTCCACGGGCGCGCTGCGACGCACGCACACGGTCGGGGTCCTCACGGAGCAGGCGAAGGTCAATCACGCGGTCCAGGCTACCGGTGCGGGGTGAGCGTGTTCGACTCCGTATCGCCGTCCGTATCGCCGGAGCCGGCGGCGGGTCGGCCGGATTCCCGTGCGTGTCACCGGACTTGGGGCTCCGAGAGGCAGCGGATGTCCACAGGCCGGGGTGGGTCCCCGGAAGTTATCCACAGGCTGTGTGCAAGGTCTGTGGATGTTGGGATGGGCGCCTCATGGCAGGCGGTTCAAACCTTTTGTAGCCGCACTTTCGAGTGGAAACGGGGCACTCGGTGTCACTCCGGAGAATGGTGGGCGGGCGACAGGTGGACGAGGGGTGACCTGTGGGCCTGTGGACGGAGATGGTGCCTGTGGGGGTATTTGTCGACTGTGTCGGGGTTGGTTGTCGACTTGTCCCCAGGTCGAGAAGCGGACCTGTGGATAACTTCTGTGGACAACGCTCGCTCAGAACCGGCCGTCCTGGCAGCGCCCCACCCAGTCCGCCGCCGCCACGAAGTCCGCGTCCGAGGTACCCGGCCGCACCGGCGCCGAGGCGCTCCCGGAGCTTCCGTCGAGGTCGGCCGGGTCCGCGCCCGCGCGCGGGTAGGAGCCGAGGTAGCGCACCTGGAGGCAGGACCGCTTGAGGCCCATGAGGGCGTCGGCCACCCGGCGGTCGGTGATGTGGCCCTCGGCGTCGATGCAGAAGCAGTAGTTGCCGATGCCGGCACCGGTGGGCCGGGACTGGAGCAGCATCAGGTTGACGCCCCGGGTGGCGAACTCGCCCAGCAGGTCGCGCAGGCCACCGGGGTGGTCGTCGCGCTGCCAGAGCACCACGGACGTCTTGTCCGCACCGGTCGGCGCGGCGGGCCGGGCCGGGCGGCCCACCAGGACGAACCGCGTCTGCGCGTTCTCCGCGTCGTGGATGTCGGACTCCAGGACCTCCAGGCCGTACCGGGCGGCGGCGAACTCACCGGCGAAGGCCGCGTCGAACCGGCCCTCCTGGACCAGGCGGGCGCCGTCGGCGTTGGAGGCGGCCGACTCCCACAGAGCGTGCGGGAGGTGGGCCTTGAGCCAGTTGCGCACCTGGGGCTGGGCGGCCGGGTGCGCGGTGACCGTCTTGATGTCCGACAGCCCGGTGCCGGGGCGGACGAGGAGCGCGAAGGTGATGGACAGCAGCACCTCGCGGTAGATCATCAGCGGCTGGCCGGCGACCAGCTCGTCCAGGGTCGTGGTGATGCCGCCCTCGACGGAGTTCTCGATCGGCACGAACGCGGCCTCGGCCTCGCCGGTGCGCACCGCGTCGAGCGCGGACTGGACGGAGACGTACGGTACGAGTTCCCGGGTCGCCGTCTCCGGGAGCGTGCGCAGGGCGACTTCGGTGAAGGTGCCTTCGGGGCCGAGATACGCGTAACTGGCGGGCATGAACTCACCCTAATGCGCCGCTGCCGGGCGCGACGCGTGCTTCCACGGACCGTCCCACCCCGGTGCGCCGGGCCGGCGGCCACCGTCCCTCACCCCTCCAGCAGCCGCTGCCCCACGTACTCCCCCTCCGCAGCCCCGCCCGGCACCGCGAACAGGCCGCTCGCCTCGTGGCGGATGAACGGCGCAAGCGCGTCCCCCCGGTCCAGCTTGCGCTGCACCGGCACGAAGCCGCGCAGCGGATCGGCCTGCCAGCAGACGAAGAGCAGGCCCGCGTCCGGCGCCCCGTCGGCGTCGAAGCCGTCGTGGAACGAGAAGGGTCGGCGCAGCATGGCGGCGCCGCCGTTCTGGTCGGGCCGGGTGATGCGGGCGTGGGCGTTGATCGGGACGGCCAGGTCCCCCGCGGCGTCGGTCTTCTCCAGGTCCATCTCGGTCGTCTCGCCGCCCCCGGACAGCGGTGCCCCGTCGGACTTGCGGCGCCCGATCACCCCCTCCTGGGCCTTGGCGGACAGCCGCTCCCACTCGTCGAGGAGCATGCGGATGCGCCGTACGACGACATAGGAGCCGTTCGCCATCCAGTCGGGCTCGCCCCGTTCCGGGACGAAGATCCGGCGGTCGAAGTCGGGCTCGGCCGGCTTGGGGTTGCGGGTGCCGTCGATCTGGCCCATCAGGTTGCGGGTGGTCATGGGCCGGTCGGTGGCGCCCGGCGTGCGGTTGAAGCCGTTCATCTGCCAGCGGAGGCGCGCCGCCGACCCGGCGTCCCGCTGGATCGCGCGCAGGGCGTGGAAGGCGACCAGGGCGTCGTCGGCCCCGATCTGCACCCACAGGTCGCCGTTGCTGCGGGCCTTGTCGAGATGGTCGGAGGAGAAGTCGGGCAGCGGATCGAGGGCCGCCGGGCGTCGCGCCGCCAGACCGGTCCGGCCGAAGAAGCCGTGCCCGAACCCGAAGGTCACCGTCAGGGAGGAGGGCCCGGCGTCCAGGGCCACGGCCGTGTCGCCGGTCGCGGCAGGCTCGCCCGCCATCAGCCGCCGCGCCGTCTCCGACCAGCGGCGCAGCAGCGCGGCGGCCTCCTTGCGGCCGGTGCCCGCCGCCAGGTCGAAGGCGACGAGATGGCCGCGCGCCTGCATGGGCGTGGTGATGCCGGGCTGATGTTTCACGTGAAACGCCGCCCGCGCCCTGCCCAGCGAGGTGAGCGGTGTCGCCTCGGCCGGTGCCGCGGCGTATCCGGTGGCGCCGCCCGCCGCGCCGAGCACGAGCCCGGTGGCCCCGGCGGTGCCGAGCAGCCGGCGGCGGGAGATGCCCTCGCGCGCTCCCTGGGTGCCGGACGTGGAGGGGGTGGACTGGTCAGCCATGGTGCGGTTCAGCCGATCTGCGCGTTCTTAGAGACGGTCACCTGGTCGATGTCGGAGGTCCGCACGGTCACGGCGACCTCCCAGTCGCCGGCCATCGGGATCTGCACTCCGCTCGCCGACCAGTGTCCGGTGGTGATGTGCTCCGGGGCCACCGGCAGCGGCCCGATGTCCTTGCTCTTGAGGGTCAGGGCGAGCTTCACCTCGGGGATGTCGACGGCGGTGCCGTCCGGACGTTCGACGTAGAGGTGCACGTCGTTGCCGCCGACCCGGGCCGGGTCGATGTCGACGCGGACGACGCCCTTGCCGTTGGGGCTCGCGGTGTCGAACGGGATGTCCAGGGTCACCGCGCCGGAGGGCGCAGTGGAGCTGGCGGCCGACGAGGAGGCCGCGCCGGCCGCCTGGGCCTCCTGCTCGGTACGCCCCGGCTCGGTCTGGGTCAGCACGGTGGTGACGGCGAGCAGCACGACCGCGACGCCCGCCTCGGCCAGCACGGAGCGGCGCAGCCCGTGCCGCTCGGGGTCGGCGTCCCGCTGCTGCTTGCGCCGGGCGGTGTCGACCGCGGCCCGCTGCCGGGCCAGCTGCGCGGCGCGCTCCGGGTCGCCGGCGTGCGCGGCGCGCTCCGGGTCGGCGGCCTCCGCGGCGGTTCCGGCGACCCGGGACTTCCCCGCGCCCTTGGCCTTCGCCGCCGCGCCCTCGCTCCGAGGCGTCGCCGCGGCGACCGCGGACCCGGCCCCCTGCCTCTGCTGCCGCTTCCCCGCAGCGGCCGGCACCGCAGCAGCCGGCACCGCCGCCGCCGACACCGCCAGCCGCGCCGTCCACCGGCGGGAGAAGTACGCGAGCCCGACCAGCGCCGCGACCAGCGCGATCTTGGCCAGCAGCAGCTGCCCGTAGCGGGTGTCGGTGAACGCGGACCAGGAGCCCAGCTGCCGCCAGGACTGGTAGACGCCGGTGACGACGAGGGCCACCACACTGCCGAAGGCGACCCGGGAGAACCGCCGGACGGCCGAGACCGGCAGCGGCAGCTCGGCCGGCGCCCGGTACAGGGCGGTGAGCAGCGCGGTGAGCCCGCCCAGCCAGGCGGCCACGGAGAGCAGGTGCAGGACGTCGACGGGCATGGCGAGCCCCGCCTGGAGGCCGACGGAGGCGTGCTCGGCCATCGCCCAGGTCGCGGCGAGGCCCGCGCCGACGACGGTTCCGCCGACGGCGAGCCCGAAGGTGAGGTCCCGCTTCTCCTCGTCCTCGCGCTTGTCGTACGCGCCGAAGAGCACGGCGACGAAGAGGGCGGCGGCGGCGAGCAGCAGCAGCCGGGAGACGAGCGCCGCCCCGCTCTTGGTCTGGAGGACCTCCCCGAGCAGGTCCAGGTCGAAGACGTCGGCGAGCTTCCCCGAGGTGGTGTAGGAGCCGCGCAGCAGGAGCAGCAGCAGCGTGGCACCGGTCAGCGCCAGCCAGCCGCCGACGACGAGCCGCTGGAGCACCCGGGCCCCGGCCCCGCGCGGCCAGCAGGCGAGCACGAAGGCGGCGCCGCCGGTCAGCACGACGAAGCCGGCGTACGACACGTACCGCCCGAAGCCGTAGAGCCAGCCCACGGGTCCGCCGCCCGCCTCCTGGCCGCCGACGGAGACGGAGGTCTCGGACGGGGCGCCGACGGAGAAGGTGTACGCGCCGGCCACGGGGTGGCTGTCGGCGGAGACGACCTGGTAGGCCACGGTGTAGGTGCCGTCGGGCAGCCCGGCGTGCAGTTTCACGGCGTACGTCGTGCCGCCGGTGCCGGCCGGCTTGCCGTCGTCCACCCGCTTGCCCTTGGGGTCGAGGACGCGCAGCGAGTCGTCGTCCAGGGAGACGTTCTCGGAGAAGGTGAGCGACACCTGGGCCGGGGCCCGGTCGACCACCGCCCCCTGCCGGGGGTCGCTGCCGGTCAGCGCGGCGTGCGCGGAGGCCGGTCCGGCGGTGGCGAGCAGGAGGCCGGCCGCCGCGAGGAGCAGCAGGAGCAGCGTCCGGAGGCGTGGGGCGATGGTCAGCGTCAAGGTGGTCCCTCCCTCAGTGTCCCGAGGACGCGGAGTGCGCCGCGTGCTCGGGGGTGCCGCCGGTGGGCTGGTAGGTGGCCGCCTTCACCGGTATCGCGACGGTGACGGGGGCGGAGTGGGCGAAGTGCAGCCGGACGGAGACCGTCTGGCCCTCCCGCGGTCGCTGCGTGAGCTTCTCGAACATCAGGTGGTTGCCGCCGCTCCTGAACACCAGCCGCCCGTGGGCGGGGACGGGGAGGCGGTCGGCCTCCGTCATCGTGCCGCCCTTGGTCTGGTGCACGGTGACCTCGCCGGCCTCGCTGGTGACGGAGGTCAGGTCGTCGGCCGCGCCGCCCTTGTTGGTGATGGTGAGGAAGCCGGCCGCCATGGAGGCGGAGACGGGCTGCGGCATGTAGGCGCCGCCGACGGACAACTCGGCCTCGTCGCCGCCCGAGTCGCCGGACCCGGAGCAGCCGGCCAGCAGCAGGCAGCCGCCCAGCGCGGCCGCCCCCGCTGCGGTCCCGGCTCGCCGGATCACGGGTTCTCCCCCTTGACCAGCTTCGGCAGATCCTTGGTGTAGTCGTCCACGGTCGCGTCGTCGTCGTAGAGGACGTACCCCGCGTCGGTCTTGGGGGAGAAGGCGATCACCTGGGTGCCGTGGGTGGAGACGATCTTGCCGTTCTTGTCCTTGGTCGGCGGCTCGATGGAGATGCCGAGGCCGCGGGCGCCGGCCTGGACGGTGGCGAAGTCGCCGGTGAGGCCGACGATCTGCGGGTCGATGCCCTTCAGCCAGGTCTTGAGGGCGGCGGGGGTGTCGCGCTCCGGGTCGGTGCTGACGAACACGACGCGCAGCTTGTCCTGCTCGGCCCGGGGGAGCTGCTTCTTGGCCACGGCCAGGTTGTTCATGGTGAGGGGGCACACGTCGGGGCAGTGGGTGTAGCCGAAGTAGACCAGGGTGGGCCGGCCCGCGGTCTCGGCGCGCAGGTCGTACTTCTTGCCGTCGGTGTCGGTGAGGACCAGGTCCGGCTTCTTGAAGGGCTGGTCGAGGATAGTGGCCGCCTGTCGGCCGGTGTCGTCGGAGACCACGGCGGCCGGCTCGCCGCCGTCGGAGCCGTCGCCGCAGGCGGACAGGGTGAGGGCGCCGGCGGCGAGCAGCACGGCCGCGGCCAGGGTCTTCTTGCGGGAGGCCCCGCGGGGGCGGGAGTTCGTTCGGAAGCTGATGTGCATGGAGGAATGTCCCAGATCTGAGGTGCCCCGGTACGCACCGGGCCCCGAGGGGCGGGACCCGGTGCGCACCGGACGAGAGGGTTACGCGGACGCGCCGGTACCGCGCCGGCGGCCGGCCAGCACGCCGAAGGCGACGCCCGCGACGCCGACGACGATGCCGACCACGCCGAGGACGCGGGCGGTGGTGTCGCTGTCGTCGCCGGAGTCGGCCGCCGCGGCCGTGTCGTGACCGTCCGCCTTGTCGCCGGAGTCACCGGAGTCACCGGCGTCGGCGCCGCCGGTCGCCGTCGCGCCCGACGCGCCGTGGGCGTCGTCCTCGGCCGCGCTCAGCTGGAGCACGGGCGCCGGGTTCTCGGGCTCGTCCTGGCCCTCCTGCGGGACCTCGATCCAGCGCACGACCTCCTTGTTGGAGTACGTCTGGATCGCCTTGAACACCAGCTCGTCGCTGTCCTCGGGCAGGGCGCCGAGGGAGAGCGGGAACTTCTGGAAGTAGCCGGGCTGGACCCCGCCGCCCTTCTGGGCGGTCCAGGTGACCTTGCTGACGGCCTCGGTGAGCTTCTCGCCGTGCGACTCGAGCGGCTTGGCGAGCTTCGACTTGGTGACCTTGACGTCCCAGCCCGGCACCGGCTGCGGCATCACGGACGCCAGCGGGTGGTCGGCGGGGAGGTTGACCTCCAGCTTGGTGGTGGAGGCGTTGTCGCGCTCGTTGGGCACCTTGAAGTTGACGGTCGCGTAGCCGCCCTTGGCGGCCTGGCCCTCCGGCTGCACGGTGACGTGCGCGAACGCGGGGGCGGACAGGGCGAGGACGGCGATGCCGGACAGGGCGCCGGCGGTGGCGATACGGGAAGCCTTCATGGACGGAGCACTCCGCTTCGAGTGGGTCCCGGCCCGACGGGGCCGGTGACGAGTGGCAGAAGGGGGTGCGCGCGGGCGCGCGCTCGCCGCACGACGGCGGCCCCTCATGGCACCGGTCGCGTCGTGTCAGGCGAAGTGGACGAGCGGAGTGCGGGGCGGGCCGCGCCTGATCACCGTGTGCTGGAGCGCGGTCGTCCACGGACGCGGCGGCGCCGTGCGGTCGGCGCACGGCGGACGCGGGCCGGTGCGGGGTGCCCCCGCGAGCCCGGCCTGCAGGGCGCGCACCAGCGCGAGCGCGCCGCGCAGGGCGCGTACCAGTGCCGCCTCGGCCACCGACTGGGCCGAGTGCGTCGACACGTCGACCAGCCGGGCGAGGGCGAGATCGCCGCGCCGCAGCAGCCAGCCGGCGGCGACGGCGGCCAGGACATGGCCCAGCAGCATCGGCAGGGACGGCAGCAGGGCCATGGGGGAGCCGGCCGCGCCGGACATGGCGTCGCCGGCCGGGCGGTGGAGGCCGGTGTGGCCGCCGCCGGCCCCGAGCCGGGCGTCGGTGAGGATGCGCTGGGCCTGCGCCGGGCTGATCGCCGCCGCGGCGCTCCCGCACACGAGATGGGCCGCCTGCTGCACCAGCGACGCGTCGGCCGCACCCGCGCCGGCCGTACCGACGCCGACCCCACCGGACGCGGCCGTGGCGGCGGCAGCGTGCTGGCCGACGCCGAAGAGGGTGTGCAGCGCCACCTGGCCGGCAGCCAGCAGCACCGCGATCCCGGGCAGCGACCGCTCCCGCCCGGCCAGCGGCACGGCCACCGCGAGCACCCCCGCGAAGCCCGCCCCCAGCGACCACGCCGGCACCCCGGCGCAGGAGGCGAGGACGTGCCCGCCCGCGGCCAGCACGACGCAGACCGCGGCGAACACCGCGGCCCGCAGCACCCGGAGGTCGTTCCCGGAGCGCGCCGATGACGGATGGGGGACAGACATGGCGGCCTCATCATCGCACCGGCACCCCGGGCCCCGTGCGGCAGGTCCGCAAGATGAGCTACGACCGGAAGGTGCGGGAAGCGCCCGGAAGAACCGGAAGATCCTCATCCGCGCTCGGAAGCCCTCTCCGGCCGCCCTCAGACATCCCCGCCGAACGCCCCGCGCATCCCCGAGCGCGCCCCCCGCACCCCCGCTCATACACCGTCGGCGCGCGGGCGCGCATCCGCCGTACGGGCGGTCGGATGCCGACTCTGCGCTTACGCCCGGCCACGAGGGGCAATACGTAACGGTATGTCGAGCCGCGGCCGGGAGGCTGGAGCATGAGCATCTGGTGGTCACTCCATCTGCGGCGCGAGGCTGCGAGCGTCCCCCTGGCCCGACGCCTGCTGATCGGCACCATGGAGACCGCGGGCGTCGATCCCGACATCTCCTTCGACCTGTCCGTGGCCCTCAGCGAGGCGTGCGCCAACGCGGTGGAGCACGGCGGCCCCGACGGCGGCGCGGGCGCCGGCTCGGAGGCGTACCGCGTGACGGCCTACCTGGACGGCGAGCGCTGCCGCATCGAGGTGGCGGACTCGGGGCCCGGCTTCCCGGCCGGCGCCCCGGGCGCTCCGGGCGGCGGCGCGGCCCGCCAGGCCCCGGCCGACGCGGAGCACGGCCGCGGCCTGTGCCTGATCCAGGAACTCACCGACCACGTCCACATCGGCAGCGCGCCCGGCCGGACCGGGTCCGTGGTGAGCTTCGACAAGGTCCTCAAGTGGCGCGGCGGCGCGCCCCTGGTCGCCGTCTAGGACGGCAGGTCCAGTACCCGCCCCAACGCCTGGAGCGCCTCGGGATACGCCGCCTCGCGCGGCGTCCCGTACCCCACCACGAGCCCCTGGGACCGCCCCGCACCCGCACCCGCACCGTCCGGGCGATGCCAGTGCTCCCCCAGCCGCCCCACCGCGAGCCCCTCCGCCGCCGCCCGCGCCAGCACCGCGTCCTCGTCGGCCACCTCCACCAGCGCGTGCAGCCCGGCCGCGACCCCGCGCACGGTCCTGCGCCGGCCGAGGAGGTCCACGAGCCGGTCCCGGCGCCGCCGGTAGCGCATCCGGGAGCCGCGTACGTGCCGGTCGTAGGCGTGCGTGCCGATGAGGTCGGCCAGCGCGAGCTGGCCCAGCGCCTCGGTGTGGTGGTCGCTGTGCAGCTTGACGTCGGCCACCGCGTCGACCAGGTGCGGCGGCAGCACCATCCAGCCGAGCCGCAGCCCGGGCGCGAGGGTCTTGGAGACCGTGCCCAGATAGACGACGTGGCCCGGCGCCATGCCCTGGAGGGCGCCGACCGGCTGCCGGTCGTAGCGGAACTCCCCGTCGTAGTCGTCCTCGACGATCAGGCCGTCACACGCGCGTGCCCACGCGCTGAACGCCCGCCGCCGCTCGGGTCGCAGGGTCACGCCGCTCGGGTACTGGTGCGCCGGCGTGAGGACCACGGTGTCGGCCGGGCCCAGGAGTTCGGCGCGGGCGCCGCGCTCGTCGACCGGCACCGGCAGCACGCTGCCGCCCGCCCGCCGGACCACCTCGCGGTGGAAGGGCAGCCCCGGGTCCTCCATGGCCACCCGGGGCCGGTCCAGGACGCGGGTGAGGAGGGCGAGGCCCTGGACGGAGCCGGAGGTGACCACGATCCGCTCCGGCGGCGCGACCACCCCGCGGGCGCGCCCGAGGTAGCCGGAGAGCGCGGTGCGCAGTTCGACACGGCCGCGCGGGTCGCCGTAGTCGTAGGCGGACGCCGGCGCCGAGGCGACCGCGCGGCGCAACGCCCGGAGCCAGGCCGCGGCCGGGAAGGCGCCGACGTCCGGGCTGCCGGGGCGCAGGTCGAAACGGGGCGCACGCGCGGGTGCCGCCGGTTCGGACGGGCCGGCCGGCGCGGCGGGCAGCCGGGCGACACGGGTGCCCGAGCCCTGGCGGGCGGTCAGGTACCCCTCGGCGACCAGCTGGTCGTAGGCGGCCTTCGCGGTGCCCCGGGCGATGCCCAGCTGCTCCGCCAGCCGCCGGGAGGCGGGCAGGGTGGTCCCGGGGGCCAGCCGGCCCGCGCGCACGGCGTCGCGCAGCGCCCGCTCCAGGCCGTGGCGGCGACCCCCGGCGGCGTCGGGCTCCAGATGCAGATCGACCCCGACACCGGCCCAGAAGTCGTCCACGGAACGCCCCCCGACTCCCGAACTCCCCGACCCCCGAACTCCCCCCGGCGCTCGATCAGCCCGTGAGCCCCGCCATCCACGCCTCGACCTCGTCGGACCGCCGGGGCAGCGCGGCGCTGAGGTTCCGGTTGCCGTCCGCGGTGACCAGGATGTCGTCCTCGATACGCACGCCGATGCCCCGGTACTCCTCCGGCACGGTCAGGTCGTCGGCCTGGAAGTACAGGCCGGGCTCGACGGTGAGCACCATGCCGGGCTCCAGCGTGCCGTCCACGTACGTCTCCACGCGCGCGGCGGCGCAGTCGTGGACGTCCATGCCGAGCATGTGACCGGTGCCGTGCAGCGTCCAGCGGCGCTGCAGCCCCAGCTCCAGGACCCGCTCGACCGGGCCCTCGACCAGGCCCCAGGCGACCAGCTTCTCGGCCAGCACCCGCTGGGCGGCGTCGTGGAAGTCGCGGTGCTTCGCGCCCGGCCGGACCGCCGCGATGCCGGCCTCCTGGGCCTCGTACACCGCGTCGTAGACCCGCTTCTGCACCTCGGTGTAGGTGCCGTTGACCGGCAGCGTGCGGGTGACGTCCGCCGTGTAGTACGTGTGCGTCTCCACGCCGGCGTCGAGCAGCAGCAGGTCGCCGGAGCGGACCGGGCCGTCGTTGCGGACCCAGTGCAGGGTGCAGGCGTGCGGTCCGGCGGCGGCGATGGTGCCGTAGCCGACGTCGTTGCCCTCCACGCGCGCGCGCAGGAAGAAGGTGCCCTCGATGTAGCGCTCGCTGGTGGCCTCGGCCTTGTCGAGGACCTTCACCACGTCCTCGAAGCCCCGCACCGTGGAGTCGACGGCCTTCTGCAGCTCGCCGATCTCGAAGTCGTCCTTGACCAGGCGGGCCTCGGAGAGGAAGACGCGCAGCTCCTCGTCGCGCTCGGCGGTGACCTTGTCGGTCAGCGCCGCCTCGATCCCGGCGTCGTGGCCGCGCACGACGCGCACCGGCCCGGTGGCCTCGCCGAGCGCGCCGGCCAGTTCGCGGACGTCGGAGGCGGGGACGCCGTACAGCTGCTCCGCCTCGGTGAGGGAGTGGCGGCGGCCGACCCACAGCTCGCCCTGGCCGTCCAGCCAGAACTCGCCGGTCTCGCGGTCGGAGCGCGGCAGCAGGTAGAGCGTCTCGGTGTGGCCCTCGCCGGCCGGCTCCAGGACCAGGACGCCGTCCTCGGTCTGGTTGCCGGTGAGGTAGGCGTACTCCACGGAGGCGCGGAAGGCGTACTCGGTGTCGTTGGACCGGGTCTTGAGGTTGCCGGCCGGCACCACCAGGCGCTCGCCCGGGAAGCGCGCCGACAGCGCGGCCCGGCGGGCGGCGGTCTCGGCGGCCTGGGCGACCGGCGCCAGGTCGTGCAGCTCGGTGTCGGCCCAGCCGGACTTCATGTTCTCGGCCAGCTCGTCGGACACACCCGGGTACAGGCTGTTCTTCCGCTGCTTGATCGGCGCTTCCTCAGCGGTCTCCGGGGTCTCCGGGAGCTCCTCCGCCACGGTCATCCTCCTCTATACGGCACGCGGCCCGTACGGCACTGGGCCACCCCCATCGTACGGTCGTACGAAACGGGGCCCAGGGCCGAAGGTCTCTCACTTGGGGTGGCGGGTCACTCGAAGCGGACCGCCAGCAGCACCACGTCCTCCTCGGCCGCCGTGTCGCCGCCGCCCGCCTCCGGCAGCACGGCGCGCAGCACGTGCTCCGCGACCGCGCCCGGGTCCTGCCGGGCGGCCCGTGGTACGCCCGCCGCGGCGGCGTGCAGCCGGGCGAAGGCGCGGTCGGTGGGGTCGCCGGTGCGGTGCAGCAGCCCGTCGGTGTAGAGCAGGACCGTCTCTCCCGGCTCGGCCTGCACCTCCACGCTGGGCGCCTCCCAGCAGGCGAGCATGCCGAGCGGCGCCGAGACGGAGGTCTCCACGAACTCGGTGCGCCGCTCACCGATCAGCAGCGGGGGGCTGTGCCCGGCGCCGGCCAGGGTGATCCGGCGCAGCGCCGGCTCGCAGTAGCCGAACAGCGCGGTGGCCGAACGGGCCGGCTCGGTCAGCCGCAGCAGCAGCTCCAGGTCGGACAGGACGGCGACCGGGTCCTCGCCCTCCATCACGGCGTACGCCCGCAGCGAGGCGCGCAGCCGCCCCATCGCCGCGACCGCGCCGGGCCCCGAGCCGGTGACGGAGCCGACGGCGAGGCCGAGGGCGGCGTCGGGCAGCGGCAGCGCGTCGTACCAGTCGCCGCCGCCGCGCGGCCCGGTGCGGTGCCGGGCGGCGAGCTGGACGCCGGGGACGCGGGGCAGCCGGGAGGGCAGCAGCTCCTCGGCGAGCGTCGCCATGCACGCGCGCGTGCGCTCCACCTCGACCAGCCGGGCCAGGTGGGCGGTGGCGTACCGGGCGTACAGGCCGGCCAGGTGCCGCTGCCGGCCGGTGGGTTCGGCGGGCTCGTCGTAGAGCCAGACGGCCGCGCCGAGCCGCCCGGCGCCCTCGGCGGCGAGCGGGAGGGTGTAGCTGGCGGCGTAGCCGAGGCGGGCGGCGACCTCGCGGTGGCGGGGGTCGAGCCCCGGCTCGGCGAAGAGGTCGGGCACGGCGATCCCGGCCTCGCCCTCGGCGGCGGGCGGCGCGGCGGGGGCGCCGAGGGCGGGGGCGTCCAGGGTCGGCGCGCCGAGGAAGCGGCCGCAGGGCAGGGCGGCGCGCGGGACGGTCTCGATGAGGCCCAGGTCGGCGCGGGTGAGACCGAGCCCGGTGCTGGTGTCCGGGCCGAGTCCGTCGGCGGGTTCGAGGACGACGAGGCCGCGCCGGGCGCCCACCAGGGCGGCTCCGGCGTGCAGCAGTTCCTGGAGGCCGTCGGCGAGGGAGTCGGTGCGGACCAGGCGTTCGGTCAGCTCGTGCAGCGTGGTGAGGTCCGAGACCCAGCCGGCCAGCCGGTCCTGGAGCAGGACGCCCGGGGCGTCCGGGGCGGGCGGCGCGGTGGCCGGGGCGGCGGGCTCGGGCGCGGCGGGCGCGACAGTCTGGGCGGGGGCCGGCACGGTGGAGTCGATTCCGGCCACTTTCGCGGGATGCGGGGCGTTCATGGTGTCCGGCTTTCCGACCGGTGCTTTCTGCGCAAATGCATCGCGAACCCCCATGTCATTCGGCGCCGCCAGCAGTGTCTCCACATGTACACGCACTCGTCGGGAGATGTCCAGCATTGTCCTGCTGGGATTCCTGGTGTCCGTGGGACTCACGTGGCCTCATTCTCGGCTCCTTGCGAAACCCTTGCGTAAAAGCGAAGTTGGCTTGAAACTGCCGCAGAGGACGTCTTGTTGCGGTCTTCTGGGGGTGCTCAACGGAGCGTCACAGCGGTCGTGATGGGTACGTACTCGGTGAAGGCCGGGGTGGTCGGGTGCCACCCGGAACCCGGCGACCGACCCGGGCGTCCTATCCACCGACGACCGTGCCCCATCCTCCCGTGGCGGAGGCGGAGAGAAATACGCGAGACGGCGAAACGCCATACTTCGCCACCCCCGCGCCATGCCACGGACGCAGTCGACAGCACGACCCCGAGGGGATTCGGGGCGTTTTGGGGTTCCCCGCCCCCGGCGGGGGGTGTGAGGCGCCAGCAGCTTCTCCGCACAGCGAAGAGATCGACACATGGTGTGATGCGACACAAGGCGTGATGCGACCACGTGTTGCGTGATGCGACCACGGTGTTGCCAGGCGTGCAACGGAAAGGAACGAGCGCTCATGCGCGAGATCCTCGGAAGGCGACGCAGGCTCGTGACCGGCGATGAGAGGTCCCCGCGCGACGAGGGACGGCCCGACCCGCTCGACGCGGCCCTGACCTGTGCGGCGCGCTGGCGGTGGCCGGTGCTCCCGGGCGTGGCGGCCGACCCGCGGGCGCGCTCGCGCTGCGGCTGCCCCGACCCCGAGTGCACGGTGCCCGGCGCGCACCCCTTCGAACCCGGCCTCCTCGCGGCCACCACCGACGCCCGCATGGTCCGCTGGTGGTGGACCAGCCGGCCGGCCGCGCCGGTCCTGCTGGCCACCGGGGGAGACGCCCCGTGCGCCGTCTCGCTGCCCGCAGGACCGGCCGCCCGCGCCCTGGCCGCGCTCGACCGCGCGGGCCTCCGGGTCGGCCCGGTCGTCGCCTCGCCCACGCGCTGGGCGCTGCTGGTGCGGCCGTACTCCCTGGCGCAGCTGGGCGAGCTGCTCTACGCGAAGGACTTCGTCCCCGGCTCGCTGCGTTTCCACGGTGCGGGCGGCTATCTCGTGCTGCCCCCGTCGGAGACCGGCGCCGGCGCCGTCCGCTGGGAGCGGGCCCCGCTGCCCGGCTCCGCCACGCCCTGGGTGCCCGACGTGGAGGCGGTCCTCGACGCGGTGGTCGACGCCCTCACGCGTACGGGTGTGAGCGCGCCCGAGCTGTAGTACGGGGCCGTTGCTGCTGCGTACGGGGAGCGAGCCGGGCCGGCCTTGACCGCGGTCGGCGGCCGAGGGCGCCGCGCGGAGAGTCGCGGGCATGGAAAGGCCCGGTTGCTGGCGACGGGGGATGCACCAGCAACCGGGCTACTCGAACGGTAACAAGAGATCGGCGGTAAGCAAATTCGATCTCCTGGTTTCCGGACACCGACTGGCTTGTGTCTACCGGGAGTTGTGACTGGAGTCACCTGCTCCCGCAAAGGTGCGGACCAAGTCCGGACCAAGCGCGGACCAAGGCGGGAACGGTGCCGGTGACCGCGCGGGTCAGCTGAGGGTGACCTGCCGGTTGGTGAGGCCGCCGCGGGCCCGCCGCTCGTCCGGGGTGAGGGGCGCCTCGATGGCCAGGGCCGTGGCGAGGCGCTCGGCGAACTCGGCCGCCGGCTTCTCCACGTCCGCGGCGCCGACGCCGCTCGGCAGGTCCCATACCGGCACGGTCAGGCCGTGCGCGCGGAACGAGCCGACGAGGCGGGTGCCCTCGCCGAGGCCGGAGTCGCCCGCCGCCGACAGCCGCGCGAGGGCGTCCAGAAGTCGCTCCTCCTCGTGGGGCATGACCCAGCGCAGGTGGTTCTTGTCCGGCGTCTCGCACCAGTAGGCGGCGTCGAGGTCCGGGAGCCGGACGGTGGGGATGGCGGCGGCGTTGGCCCGCTCCAGGGAGGCGGTCACCTCCGGCGTCGCGTTCTCGGCGTCCGGCACCCAGAACTCGAAGCCCTCGTGCACCACCGGCTCGAACGGCGCGTCCGCCGCCAGCAGGTCCTGGAGCCGGGGGCCGTCGGCGGGGGCGCGGCGGCCCTGCACCGGCGTGCCCGGCTCGGCCTCGAGGGCGCGCAGCAGGGTGTCGGCGAGGTCGCGGCTGAGGTCGCCCGACGCCGTGTCGTTCTGGAGGGCGAGCAGGACCGAGCCGTCGTCGCGGCGCAGGGCGGGCCAGGCCATCGGCAGCACCGTGGCCAGCGTGATGGAGGGGACGCCCTCGGGCAGGCCGTCCTTCAGGGTCAGCTCCACCGTCGCCGCCGGGACCAGCTCGCGCAGCGCGACCCAGTCGCCCTCGCCGGACAGCCCCTCGAAGGGGCGCTGCACCAGCTCGGTGCCGGCCTGCGCGGCGGCCCGACCGTGGCACGCCTTGTAGCGACGGCCGCTGCCGCAGGGGCAGGGCTCCCGGGCGCCGACGACCGGCAGGTCACCGTCGGTGGGCTGAGGCCGCCTGGCCTTCGTCTGGGGGCGCTTCTTGGCCATGGTGACTGTCTCCCGGATGCGGCTTCTCTGGTACGGGCGCGAGCCTAGCCGTTCCGGAAGTGACCGACGGGACCCTGTGGACGGAGCCGCGCACTGCGGACAGAGCCGCACCTGTGGACGGAGCCGCACCCTGACGACGCAGCCGCCGGCTCAGCCCGCCGCGTCGTACGCGTCGTCCTCCTCATACGGCCCCTCGTACGGTCCCTCGTACTCCAGCCCCGGAATCTCCGACACCGCCGGCGCCGCGACCCGGGAGGCGAAGTCGTCGCGCCGGTGACCGGCCGCCGGGGCCGCGCGTACGTCGTCGTGGACGACGACCCAGACGGTGACCTCGCCGCGGGCGTCGTTGCGGACGCCCCAGTCCGCGGAGAGCGCCGTGATGATGTTCAGCCCCCGGCCGCCGCGGGCGGTGACCGACGGGGTCGACGGCGCCGGGCGGGTCGGGCCGCCGCCGTCCGTGACCTCCACCAGGAGCCGTCCCCCGGCATCCAGCCGCCAGGCGGCGCGGACGCTTCCGTCACCGGCCGGGACGTCGCCCAGTGGGCGGCCGTGTTTGCACGCGTTGCTCAACAATTCGGAAAGGACCAGTACGGCGTCGTCGATGACCGATTCCGTCACACCGCCGCTGCGCAGCTGATCACGCATGCGGTGCCTCGCCTGCCCGACGCCCGCCGGGCCATGAGGTACGGCCATGCTCGACGACGAGGGCACCTCCTGTGCCACCACCAACGCCACCCCCGAGACCTCCTTAGCCCCACACCACGGGGTGAATGCCCCATTGGCCTGGACCGGAAACCGGTCGATCCGCGTCCGGTGACGCACTCGACCCGGTCGCACCCGCACCGAACGCGCCGGAGTGCGCCCGATCAGCGTGTGCCGCGCGGTGGCTGGATCTCGCCGGTGTGCCGGGAGGTGAGAATGCGGGCGGCCGGGTCGCCGCGTCAAGACGTGCGACGCTCAGCGGCCGAGGTGGTCCAGGACCGCGCGCGGCCGGTTGGTGATGATCGCGTCGACGCCGAGACCGGCGCAGAGGTCGACGTCGGCCGGGTCGTTCACGGTCCACACGTGCACCTGGTGCCCGGCGCGCTTGAGGCGCTCGATGTAGGCGGGGTGATTGCGCACGATCCGCATCGAGGGCCCCGCGATCCGGACCCCGGCCGGCAGCCGCCCGTCGCGCAGCCGGGGCGAGACGAACTGCATCAGGTAGACCGTCGGCAGCCCCGGCGACGCCGCCCGCACCCGGTGCAGCGAGCGCGCCGAGAAGCTCATCACGCGCACCGGGGAGCCGACCGCACCGGCCAGGGAGTCGGGCCCTGCGAGGGCGTCGGCCGCGGGTGCGTCGAGCCCGAACCGCTTCAGGAGCAGCAGCAGCCGCTCCTCCACCTGGCCCGCCCAGCGCGTCGGGTGCTTGGTCTCGATCGCCAGCTCCACCCGGCGCCCCGCGTCGGACACCAGCTCCAGGAGCCGCTCCAGGGTGAGCACCGAGGTCTCCTCGCGGTCCTCGGGCCGGTGCTCCCAGTCGGGCTCCTCGCCACGCGCGCGTGTCGCCTCCCGCGTCTTCCAGGAGCCGAAGTCCAGCGCGGCGAGGTCGGCCAGCTCGAGCGCCGAGACCGCCCCGCGGCCGTTGGACGTGCGGTTCACGCGCCAGTCGTGGACGCAGACGAGGTGGCCGTCGGCGGTGAGGCGCACGTCGCACTCCAGGGCGTCCGCCCCGTCCTCGATGGCCTTCCGGTAGGCGGCCAGCGTGTGTTCGGGTGCCTCCTCGGAGGCTCCCCGGTGGGCGACGACCTGGATCCGGTGCTGTCGTGCGTGGGTCACCGCGTCATGGTGCCACCGCGTGCGGGTAGACGTACGACGCAGGCCGCCTCCCCGGGCATCGGCACCCCGTCCGTTTAGTCTTGGATGACCTGCGCGGCGGACCCGCGCAGCGAACGGCCCCGGGCCCACAGCAACCGCTTATGGTGCTCTGACGGCCGGTGGGAAAAGCTGATGGCAGTCGAGGACGCATCACAAGACGCATCAGAAGTGGATCACCGGGCCGGACCGTCAGGCATGATCACCTGACCCGGTCACCGGACGTGGATCATCGTGGATCACCAAGGAGAGAAGCCGTGAGCACCGAGAACGAGGGCGCCGGAGTACCCCCGGCTCCGTCCGCACCCCCCGTGCCGGTGGATTCCCCCGCGGCCTCCGCCCCGCACGCCGGCGACCACGACGCCTCCGCCCCGCGGGGCGCGGCCCCGGAGCCGCCCGCCACCCCTCCCCCCGCCGCCTCCCAGACGCCGCACGCCGCGTGGCCCCCGCCCCCGCCGCCGGCCGGCCCGTCCCAGCCCCCGGCGTACGGCGCGGGCGACCCGGGCGCGGGCGGCCCCGGTGCGGGCGGCGGCTGGGGCTCCACGTACCACCAGCCCGAGCCGAAGCCGCGCCGCGGTCGCGGCGGCCTGGTCGCCGGCCTCCTGGTCGCGGCGCTGGTCGCGGGCGGCCTGGGCGGCGGCATCGGGTACACGCTGGCGAAGGACGACGACAACGGCTCCACGACGGTCGCCGCCTCCGACACCGGCGGCGCGGTCAAGCGCGACGCGGGCACCGTCGCCGGCGTGTCGGCCAAGGCGCTGCCCAGCACGGTGACCATCCAGGCCGAGGGCGACAACGGCGAGGGCGGCACCGGCACGGGCTTCGTCTTCGACAAGCAGGGCCACATCGTCACCAACAACCACGTGGTCGCCCAGGCCGTGGACGGCGGCAAGCTCAGCGCGACCTTCCCCGACGGCAAGAAGTACGACGCCCAGGTGGTCGGCCACGCGCAGGGCTACGACGTGGCGGTCATCAAGCTGGTGAACGCGCCCTCGGACCTGAAGCCGCTCCCCCTCGGCGACTCCGACAAGGTCGCGGTCGGCGACTCCACGATCGCCATCGGCGCCCCCTTCGGCCTGTCCAACACCGTGACCACCGGCATCATCAGCGCCAAGAACCGCCCGGTGGCCTCCAGCGACGGCGGCGCCGACAGCAAGGCGTCCTACATGAGCGCCCTGCAGACCGACGCGTCGATCAACCCGGGCAACTCCGGCGGCCCGCTCCTGGACGCCCAGGGCAACGTCATCGGGATCAACTCCGCGATCCAGTCCTCCGGCAGCGGCGGCATGGGCGGCGGCGCCGGTCAGCCGGGCTCGATCGGCCTCGGCTTCGCGATCCCGGTCAACCAGGCCAAGTACGTCGCCCAGCAGCTCATCCAGAACGGCAAGCCGGTGTACGCCCGGATCGGCGCCTCCGTCTCCCTGGAGGAGTCCGCCAAGGGCGCGCAGATCACCGAGCGGGGCGTCAGCGGCGCCGAGCCGGTCGAGCCGGGCGGCCCGGCGGCCGACGCGGGCCTCAAGCCCGGCGACGTCATCACCAAGCTGGACGACCGGGTCATCGACAGCGGCCCGACCCTGATCGGCGAGATCTGGACCCACCAGCCCGGCGACAAGGTCAAGCTCACCTACGAGCGAAACGGCAAGCAGCACACGGTCGACCTGACCCTCGGCTCCAAGACGGGCGACGACGACTGACCCGACCCGCCCCACCGGACCCGCTACCCTGGTCCCGCGCCGCCGATCACCGACGGCGCGGGGTGGGTTGCCCGAGCGGCCTAAGGGAACGGTCTTGAAAACCGTCGTGGCGGCGACGTCACCGTGGGTTCAAATCCCACACCCACCGCGCAAGGGGAAACGGTCCCTGGCTGCTCGAAGCGGCCAGGGGCCGTTCTCTTGTGAGTGGGCCGTCGTCTGTGAGCGGGCCGTCGTCCGTGAGCGGGCCGTCGTCGGAGTGGACGGGATGGGAGGCGAGGTCGGGTGAAGGCGCTTCGGGTTGTCGATCCCGGGCTGCCGGTCGACCGGCGGCCCACCCACGTCTGGTACGCCGCCTACGGGTCCAACCTGCACCTCGACCGGCTCGCCGCCTACGTCCGGGGCGGGCGGCCCGCGGGGGCGGCGCGGGAGTACCCGGGGTGCCGGGATCCGCGGATGCCGGAGCGGGCGGAGGCGGTGGAGCTGGGCGGGGCGCTGTACTTCGCCACCTGGTCGCCGGTGTGGCGGGGCGGCCGGGCCTTCTACGACGCGGGGGCGGGCGGGCGGGTGCTGGCGCGGGCGTACCTCGTGACGGCCGGGCAGTTCGCGGATATCGCCGCCCAGGAGATGTACCGCGAGCCCGACATCGATCTCGACCTGGAGGATGTGCTCGCCCAGGGCCGGGCGGAGCTGGGCGAGGGGCGGTACGAGACGCTGGTGTGCGCCGGGCGGATCGAGGGGCTGCCGGTGCTGACGTTCACGGCGCCGTGGGGCGTGGGGGACGTCGAGTGGGTCGCCCCGTCCCGGCCGTACGTGGGGTTCCTGGCGTCGGGGCTGCTGTCGGCCGGCGTGTGGGACGCGGAGGCGGTCGCCTCGTACGTCGCCGCCTGCCCGGGCGCGGCCGGGCACTGGACGGAACGGGACATCGCCGCGCTGATGGGGACGGACGGGGGGTGAACCCCGGGGACTGTGGCGCGGCCGTTACCGGAGATGTGGCCTCCGCCACACTCGAGGTGCCGGTGCGCTGGTGAAGTGGGCGGATGCCCTTCTCCTCGCACGCCCGTGCCGCCGTCGCCGCTTCCGGCACCCTCGTCACCGTCCTCGCGCTCGGCGCCTGCGGCACCCAGGTCGGCGCCGGCGGGGAGCCGGTCGGTGCGCCGACGGGGCGCTGCGCGGCCTACGGCGAGGTGGGCGGCGGGGAGCCGGCCCTGGACGGGGTGCGGGTCGTCGGGGTGGTGGAGGGGGCGGCGGGGGCCGGGGACGGCGGCGGTGCGTCCGGTACGGCGTCGCCCTCGGGCGGCGACCACAGCGTGCACGCGGACACCCTCTCGCCCTCCGACGAGCCCCGCACGTCCGGCGCGTCCGGTGCGCCCGGCACCTCCGGCGGCCCGTGCGACGTGGCGTACACCGTCACCAACCCCGGCACCGAGTCCTTCACCTACACCATCACCTTCAGCCCCCTCGACGAGCAGGACCGCGCCATGTCCGGCCCCATGACGGCCGTCGTGACCGTCGGCGCCGGGCAGACCGCGCACCGGACGTTCGACGGCAGCGGCCTCCACGCGCACGGGCGCGTGAAGGTGCAGGACGTGGAGAAGGTGCCCACCGCCGAGGCCCCCGCTCCGGCCGGCACCTGCCCCCGTTCCGGCCTCCGCGTCACCGCCGACGACGGGGACGCGGCGATGGGCCTGCGCGTGGTCGGCCTGCACCTGGAGAACTGCGGCAGCGAGCCGTACTCCCTGGAGGGCTATCCCGCCCTGCGCCTGCTGGACGAGGACCGGGAGAGCGGGATGACGGCCAGGCCGCGCTCGGCGGCCGACAGGGCGTGCGCGAGGGCCAGCGCGGTGGCCTGCCGGGTGTTCCGGTCGTGGCGATCGATGGTGGCCATGGAGCCATTTTCGTACACGCGTTCGAGAAAGGGAAGGGTGGTCGCCTCCGACGCGCCGACGGGGGCGGCAGAGGGCCGAAAAGCGCCGACGCGTGCCGGAACGCTTCACCCCTTGCGGGGCTTGGGACGGAGTGGTCCTGACCGCCCCGAGCTGAACGGAAAGGTGAGTGAAGGGGGTTTATCGACTTGTGCTCACGCTTGAGGGCGAATCGGGGCGTCCGGGGTGGTTCGTCGCGATCCGGTGGGCGACTCTGATCTCGCGACGTCGTCACAGCGCCGGGGCCGGTAGGCCAACTGCTCTGGCACACAACCGAGTTCACGTCCGGAGGAACAACCATGGCAAGCATCCGTACCGCCCGCGTCTTCGCCACCGTCGCCGCCCTCCCGCTCGCCGTCGCCCTCCTGGGCGGCGTGGCGGCGGCCGACAACGGCAACTCGGCCACGACGCAGCAGCAGGCGGTCGGCTCCGGGGCCTCGAACCAGAGCAACACCGCGCAGGTCTTCGGCTCCGCCTTCACGGCGGTCAACCAGGGCAACGAGAACGTCGCCGTCAGCTTCAGCCCGCTGTGGTGGTGAGCCGCGGCGGGTAGCGCGGCCGGCAGAACGGCCGTCGTGTGCGGTGTGCTTCAAGGGGTCGCAAGGCGTCAGGGCGGTGGTACTCCGATACCACCGCCCCGGCGGCGTCCCGCCACCACCGCCCCGGCGTCCCGGGGTCGCGCCCCCGAGAACCCTCCCCCGCTCGTCCACCTTCAGGAGGTCGCCCCCGAGCCGCCCCTACAACCTGAGGCGGAGCCGCCTTCGGGACCTGCGGCCGATCCGCCGCCCGCCCCCGCGCTCATAGCGTTGAGCCATGACCACACCCGTCTGCACCAGCGCTTCGAAGGCCGCGACCGCCGCCCCGCACCTCTCGCAGACCCTGCCGTACCCGTCGTTCTCGTCCTACGTGCGGGCCCGCCAGCCGGTACTGCTGCGCACCGCGCGGTCGCTGACCGCCAACGCGTGCGACGCGGAGGACCTGCTCCAGACCGCGCTGACCAAGACGTACGTGGCCTGGGAGCGCATCGAGGACCACCGGGCGCTCGACGGGTACGTGCGCCGGGCGCTGCTGAACACCCGCACCTCGCAGTGGCGCAAGCGCAAGGTCGACGAGTTCGCGTGCGACGAGCTGCCCGAGCCGGAGCCGCTGTCCGCCGGCGACGACCCGGCGGAGCGCCAGGCCCTGCACGACGCGATGTGGCGGGCGATCCTCAAGCTGCCCGCCCGGCAGCGGGCGATGGTCGTCCTCAGGTACTACGAGGACCTGAGCGAGGCCCGGACCGCCGAGGTGCTCGGCGTCTCGGTGGGCACGGTGAAGTCCGCGGTGTCGCGGGCGCTGGGCAAGCTGCGCGAGGACCCGGAGCTGGGGGTCGCGCGCTGAGCGAGCGCGTGACGTGCGGTGATCGATCATTCTCCGCACGACCTCCCTAGTGACATACCGCCTGGTATGTGAGCAGAATCGGCGGAGCGCCGACACTGCGCCATGTCGCCCCGGGAGGACACCGTGCTGAGCACGATGCAGGACGTACCGCTGCTGGTCTCCAGGATCCTGACCCACGGATCCACGATCCACGGCAGCTCGCAGGTCACCACCTGGACCGGCGAGGAGAGGGGCCCCCGCCGCCGCTCCTTCGCCGAGATCGGCGCCCGCGCCGCCCAGCTGGCGCACGCCCTGCGCGAGGACCTCTCCGTCACCGGCGACGAACGTGTGGCCACTCTCATGTGGAACCACAGCGAGCACATCGAGGCGTACTTCGCGATCCCCTCCATGGGCGCGGTGCTGCACACCCTCAACCTCCGCCTCCCGGCCGCCCAGCTCACCTGGATCGTCAACCACGCCGCCGACCGCGTCGTGATCGCCGACGGCTCGCTGCTCCCCCTGCTCGCCCCGCTGCTGCCGCACCTCAAGACCGTCGAGCACGTCGTCGTGAACGGCCCCGGCGACCGCTCCGCGCTGACCGGCGCGGCCGACGCCGCCGGCGTCCGGGTGCACGACTACGAGGAGCTGCTCGCCGGGAAGCCGACGGCCTACGACTGGCCCGACCTCGACGAGCGCACGGCCGCCGCCATGTGCTACACCTCCGGCACCACCGGCGACCCCAAGGGCGTGGTCTACAGCCACCGTTCGATCTACCTGCACTCGATGCAGGTCAACCTGGCCCAGTCGATGGGCCTGACCGACCGGGACACCTCCCTGGTCGTCGTCCCGCAGTTCCACGTCAACGCCTGGGGCCTGCCGCACGCCACCTTCATGACCGGCGTCAACATGCTGATGCCGGACCGCTTCCTGCAGCCCGCGCCGCTCGCCGAGATGATCGAGCGCGAGCGCCCCACGCACGCCGCCGCCGTCCCGACCATCTGGCAGGGCCTGCTCGCCGAGCTGACCGCGCACCCGCGCGACGTCGCCTCCCTCACCCAGGTCACCATCGGTGGCTCGGCCTGCCCGCCGTCGCTGATGGAGGCGTTCGACCGGCTCGGCATGCGGGTCTTCCACGCCTGGGGCATGACGGAGACCTCGCCGCTCGGCACCATCGCCCGGCCGCCGGCCCACACGATCGGCACCGACCAGGAGTTCGCCTACCGCCTCACCCAGGGCCGCTTCCCGGCCGGCGTCGAGGCCCGCCTCACCGGCCCCGGCGGCGAGCGGCTGCCCTGGGACGGCGAGTCGGCGGGCGAGCTGGAGGTGCGCGGCGCCTGGATCACCGGGGCGTACTACAACGGCCCGGACGCCGAGCCGCTGCGCCCCGCCGACAAGTTCAGCGAGGACGGCTGGCTGAAGACCGGCGACGTCGGCACCATCTCCGCCGACGGCTTCCTCACCCTCACCGACCGCGCCAAGGACGTCATCAAGTCCGGCGGCGAGTGGATCTCCTCGGTGGAGCTGGAGAACGCGCTGATGGCCCACCCGGACGTCGCCGAGGCCGCGGTCGTCGCCGTCCCCGACGACAAGTGGGGCGAGCGCCCGCTGGCCACCGTCGTCCTGCGCGAGGGCGCCACCACCGACTTCACCGCCCTGCGCGCCTTCCTCGCCGAGGAGGGCGGGATCGCCAAGTGGCAGCTGCCGGAGCGGTGGACGGTCGTCGAGACGGTGCCGAAGACGAGCGTCGGCAAGTTCGACAAGAAGGTGCTGCGCCGGCAGTACGCCGAGGGCGGACTGGACGTCGAGCAGCTCTGACCCGGCGGCGCGGGAGGGGGCGGCCGGCCGGGCCCGCCCCCTCCCGTCACCGGCTCAGTTGGTCCCGATCCGCGCCAGCAGCTCCACGATCCGCCCCTGCACCTCACCGCTGGTGGACCGCTCCGCCAGGAACAGCACCGTCTCGCCGGAGGCCAGCCGCGGCAGGTCGGCCTGGTCGACGGCGGCGGTGTAGACGACCAGCGGGGTGCGGTTGAGCTGCCCGTTCGCGCGCAGCCAGTCGATGATCCCGGCGAACCCGGTCTGCCGACGGTGCATCTGCATCAGGTCCATCACGACGAGGTTCGGCCGGAACTGCCCGGCCAGCGCCACCGCGTCCGCGTCGCTCGCCGCCCGCGCCACCTGCATCCCGCGCCGCTCCAGGGTCGCGGTCAGCGCGAGGGCGATCTCCGCGTGCTCCTCGATCAGCAGGACGCGCGGCGGGTGCTGCTCGCTGTCCCGCGGCGCGAGCGCCTTGAGCAGGACGGCCGGGTCGGCGCCGTACGCCGCGTCCCGCGACGCCTGCCCCAGGCCGGCCGTGACCAGCACCGGCACCTCGGCGGCCACCGCGGCCTGGCGCAGCGACTGGAGCGCGGTGCGGGTGATGGGCCCGGTCAGCGGGTCGACGAACAGCGCGGCGGGGAAGGCGGCGATCTGCGCGTCGACCTCCTCGCGCGAGTTGACGATCACCGGCCGGTAGCCGCGGTCGCTGAGCGCCTGCTGCGTGGAGACGTCGGGGGCGGGCCACACCAGCAGCCGGCGCGGGTTGTCCAGCGGCTCGGGCGGCAGCTCGTCGTCCATCGGCTGCGGGCGCGGCGGGTCGGCCACCTCCACGGCGCCGCCGGGCCCGTCCAGCGGCTCGGGACCCTCGGCGGCGTTCCGGTCCGGGGCCCCTATGGCGTACGACCGCCCGGTGCCCTCGGTGGTCGGCCGCGCGGGGCCCGACGGGCGCTCGGGCGCCGGGTGCGGGCGGGCCGCCGGCTCCGGGCGCTCCGGTCGCGCGGCGGCGGCCGGGTCGGGCGGCGTACCCAGCTTGCGGCGCCGCCCCGAGCCGCCCGGCTGGTGCGGGGCGGGGGTGGGGGTGGGGGAGCCGGGCAGGGGAGCCGGGGGCTGCGCGGCCTGCGCGGCCTGCGTGGGCTGCTGGACCTGCGCGGCCTGCCGGTTGAACGGCACGCCCTGGCCCAGCGTGCGGACGCTGAACGCCCGGCCCTGCGTGGCGGCCGGGTCGCCCGGCGAGACGGCCGGGCCGGCCGGGACGGCGGTCTCGGCGGGCAGCGGCTGGGCGACGCGGGGGGCGTTCTCCGGGGGGAGGGGGGTGCCGCGGCCGGGGGTGGCGGCCGGGGTCTCGTCGTCGGCGGCCTCGGGCGAGGCGGGCGCCTCGGACTCGACCGCCGCCGCGGAGTCGCCGGCCCGGGCCTGCGCGGGGATGCCCTGCTCGGCCGGGGCCTGCGGAGCCTGGGGCTCCGCCTGGCGGGCCGCGCCGGCCACCGCCCGGCGGCGCCGCCCGGTCGGGGCCTCGGTCGGATGCGGCTGCGGCGGCGTGTGGTCGTCGGCCTGGTCGTGCGGGACGGCGTCGTGCCGCCCCGCGTCGTCCGCCACGTCGTCGGCGCGTACGTCCGCGGCGTCCGGCACCGGCGCCGGCGTGGCGGCCTCGTCCGTCCCGGCGTCCGGCGTCGGGACCGCGCCCGGCACCGCGCCCGGCACCGCGCCGGCCGCGACCGCCTCGGCGACGGCCTCGGGCGTCTCATCGGCCTCGGGCGCCACACCGGCCTCGGCGGCCCCGTCGGTCTCCGCCACCGGCCGGTCCGCCTCGGCGGGCGGCAGCGCGAACACCTGCCGCGGTGCGGCCTCCTGCGCGGCGGCCCGCTCGTCGGCGGAGGCGAGGGCGCGCCGCCGGCGCCCGGTGGGCCGGCCGCCCTCCTCGGCCGGGGTGCCGACGGCGTCCGGAACCGGCGCACCGGCCTGCGCACCGGCCTGCGCGGGCAGCGCCGGCGGCAGCGCGTGCTGCTCCGCGCCGTCCCGCCTGGCCCGGCGCCCGGCCGGCACCGGCACGCCCTGCGGCGGCACGGTCGCGCCAAGGGCGGTGTGGGAGGCCGCGGCCCCCGCGGCATGCTCGGCGGCGGTGACGACGGCGCCCTCGGACACCCCGCCGCGCGCCTCCGACGCCCCGGCGCCGATCTCGGCGGGCCGCCCGCGCCGCCGCCCGGTACCACCGGGGGCGTCGCCGGGCCCGGCCTGCGCCGGCACCGTCACGGCCTCCGGGTCCTGCCCCGGTACCTCGGCACCCCGTCGCCTGCGCCGCCCGGTGGGCGTGCCGTCAGCGGCCTGGCCGGCGTCGTCGACGTCACCGGACTCGCCGTCCGCACCGTCCAGGAAGGCGTCCACGGAGGCCCGCCGGGCCCGCCGCCGCCCCCCGTCGACGTCTTCGGCATCCGCACCGGCGCCCGCGACCGCGACCTCGGCCGCGCCGGCGACGACGGCCCCGGCCCCGTTCCCGACGGGCACCTCGAGCACGTACGCGCTGCCGCTCATCCCCGGCATCTCGTGCGTCTGCAGCACACCCCCGTGCGCCCGCACGATCCCGCGCACGATCGGCTCGTGCACCGGGTCGCCGCCGGCGTACGGCCCGCGCACCTCGATGCGGACGACCTCGCCGCGTTGGGCGGCCGCCATCACGACGGTGTTGTCCAGGTAGCCGCCGCCCGTGGCCGCCACGGGCGCGTTGCCGGTGGCGTCGACGCCCGCGACGTCCGCGACGAGGTGGGCGAGGGCGGTGGCCAGCAGCCGGGGGTCGGCCTCGGCCTCGATGGGCGGCGCGTGCACGGCGAACTGCACCCGGCCCGGGCCGATCAGCTCGACGGCCCCGTCCACACCGGCCGCGACGACGGCGTCCAGCATCACCTTCGTCCGGGCGATGCTCTCCGCACCGGTGTCGAGGCGCTGATATCCGAGGACGTTGTCGATGAGGGTGGTGATACGCGAGTAGCCCGCCGACAGATGGTGGAGCACCTGGTTGGCCTCGGGCCACAGCTGCCCGGCGTCGTCGGCGGCGAGCGCGGCCAGCTCCTGCCGGAGTTCGGCGAGGGGTCCGCGCAGCGAGGCGCCGAGCAGGGTGAGCAGCTGCTCGTGCCGGGCGGCGAGGGCCTCGTAGCGGTCGTTCTCCCGCTCGCCGAGCGCGGCGTAGCGGTCCTGCCCGGCGGCCAGCACCTCGGCGTGCTTCTCGTGCAGCTCCTCCACCTCGGTGACGTGCTGCTGGCGCAGGGCGGTCAGTTCGGAGGCGTGCTCCTCGGCGAGCCGCTCCAGCTCCTCGTCGTGCCGGCGCTCGGCGTCCTCGTGCTCGCTGACCATGGCGTCGTAGGGCCGGCGGTCGGTGAAGGTCATCACGGCGCCGACCAGCTGGTCGCCGTCGCGGACCGGCGCGGTGGTGAGGTCGACCGGCAGCGGGTCGCCGTTCTTGGCGAACAGCACCTGCCCGCGCACCCGGTGCTTGCGCCCGGAGCGCAGGGTGTCGGCGAGCGGGGACTCGCCGTACGGGAAGGGGGAGCCGTCGGGCCGGGAGTGCAGCACGAGGGTGTGCAGCTCGCGCCCGCCGAGTTCGCCGGCCCGGTAGCCCAGTATCTGCGCGGCGGCCGGGTTGACGAGGACGATCCGCCCGTCGGTGTCGGTGCCGACGACGCCCTCGGAGGCGGCCCGCAGGATCATCTCGGTCTGCCGCTGCGAACGGGCCAGCTCGGCCTCGGTGTCGACGGTGCCGGTCAGGTCGCGGACGACGAGCATGAGCAGCTCGTCGCCGGTGTAGCCGTAACCGTCGTACGCCTGCTGGCCGTTCTCCAGGTTGGCGCTGGTGACCTCGACGGGGAACTCGGTGCCGTCGGTGCGCCGGGCGATCATCCGGGTCGGCTTGGTGCGGGCGCGGGGGTCGATGTGATCGGGGCGGCGCATGGAGCCGGGGATCAGCCGGGAGTCGAACTGCGGCAGCAGATCGAGCAGCCCGCGCCCGACCAGCGCGGTGCCGGGCGCCTCGAACGCCTCCAGCGCGATGGTGTTCGCGTTGACGACGGTGCCGTTCGCGTTGACCAGGACCAACGCGTCGGGCAGGGCGTCCAGTATCGCTGCGAGGCGAGCAGCGCCTCGGGATGGCCTGCTGCTCACGAGACGCTTCCCTCCTGTTACCGCACTTGCCGACCGCCTGGGCCATCTTGCCAACCGCCCCGCGGCGTGTCACGCGAGGGAGTCTAAGCGCTGGGGCCCGGCGGGCGGCGCGGGACGGCGGGGAGGGCGCTCGCGGAAGTGACGCGGAACAGGTGACCGGGCTCCGTGCGCGCCGCTCACCCCCCGGAGGAGGCCCCGGGCGTGTCGCCCACGCTGCCCACCCCCGGCGCGGGCAGCAGCGGCACCATCCGATCCCACCGCCC
Organism: Streptomyces sp. NPDC048182; assembly: GCF_043202555.1. Taxonomy (NCBI): domain Bacteria; kingdom Bacillati; phylum Actinomycetota; class Actinomycetes; order Kitasatosporales; family Streptomycetaceae; genus Streptomyces; species Streptomyces sp. NPDC048182. Next base: position 511,852 of record NZ_JBIDAQ010000002.1, read on the forward strand.
GATCTCGCACCCGTTGCTCCGGTCGTACGTCGCGTCGACGGCCCGCCCGGCCCAGGTCCCGGTGACGTGCGCGGTGGCCGGCCCCCCGTACTGCATGGTGCACACGGCGCCCTCCGGAACCGGGCCGAAGGTGTCGACCCCCCACCGCGTGTTCCGCTCCAGCGCGTCACAGGCGCCGGCGGGGTCGGGGTGGCTCCCGCCACCGGGGTGGCAGTACAGGACATACGTCCCGTCCACCCCGCCCCCCGCGTCCCGGACGGTGACGACGAGCCGATCCCCCACGGCCGGCACCTCGGCACGGGGCCCGCCGTCGCCCTGGGCGGCGGAGGCGGCGGAGGCGCTCAGCGGAGCGAGGGAGACAACGGAGACGGCGGTGACGGCGGCGGCGAACGCGAGCCGGGTGATCTGGACCATGCCCTGCTCAACGCCGCAGCGCCCCGGACGATGCGGCACGCGCCCCGCGCGAAGCCCTTTGCCCCGCCCCCGACCTGCCTAGTACCGTGGGGGGCGATTGGTGACACCCCGCTCGACTGTGTCATCATCGGCACGCACCGCTCGCGCTCGCGCGTTCGGTGACGATGTCTGGAGGCGTCGCCTAGTCCGGTCTATGGCGCCGCACTGCTAATGCGGTTTGGGGCTTACCCCCCATCGAGGGTTCAAATCCCTCCGCCTCCGCACATGATCACGAAGCCCCGGCCCACCCGGCCGGGGCTTCGTCGTCTCCCAGCCGTTCGCCCAGCTCACAAGGGGTGCGGGGAACGGATTTCACATGGCGGCGGCGGTCATGTAGTGTTCTTCCTGTCGCCGCGAGCGGGCCGCAAGCCCCGAAAGCACAGACACAACAGAACAAGCACTCGTAGCTTAACGGATAGAGCATCTGACTACGGATCAGAAGGTTGCAGGTTCGAATCCTGCCGAGTGCACAGCAGACCAGAGGCCCCCGGGATCATCTCGGGGGCCTCTGGCGTGCTCGGCTCAGAGCCTTGCCGACCTCGTAGATCGTGGGCCTGTCTCCCGGGGCGGGGCTCAGCATGGTGTCGATCAGTTCGCCCAGCTCACCCGAGACCCTCACCGGCCGGCGCTTGCCACTCGCGATGGCTCGTCGCTGTTCGTGGCGCGGTGCGTCGTCCGGGTACTCGACGGCCCGCCAGCCGGTGGCGGAAATCAGGAGCGAGGCGCCCAGCGCATAGACGTCCGCTTCCTGGGTGGGCTCCGCCGCTCCGTTCGCGAGCACGCTGCGCGCGATCTCCGGGGCTTCGTAGTGGACGAGGCAGCCGCGGAACGGGAAGTCGTACCACTCGGGGATGTGCCCACCCCGGGCCAAGGCCAGGTCGATGAGGTGGGTGCGCTCCGGTCCAATGATGAAGTGCGCGGGTTGAACGTCGCCGTGGGCCCAGCCCTTGGCGTGCAGTTCGGCCAGTGCCTCTACGCAGCCGAGGGCCACGCTGATGTGCGGTTCAGTACGAGAGTCCGGCTCACGACAGGGCTTCCAGAGTTCGTAGAGGTCGAGCCCCTCGCGCCACGGCTGGAAGTTCCAGGTGCCCCGCTCCCACTCGCCGTACGCGAAGTCGTCGAAGCTGATCCGGTACAGCACGGCGCCTTCGCGTGCGGGGGCGAGCGCCGTCCAGGGTTGGGCGGGCCAGTCGGCCGTAGCCTCGATCGGGTATCCGACCTTCACGGCGTACTGCCCTCGATGGCTCTCAACCTCCCAGACCATGGAGCCCCGGCGATTGACGACCAGGCGCTGAGCCTTGGGCATGAGGGCATCGACCACGATGATCGGCAGTTCAGGGGGTGTCCCGGACAACGTCGCTTCTCCTTCCGGGCAACGCGGCCGACCCCGTATTGAGGTCGACCGCGCCGCTGGTGTCGTGTCGCTACGCCTGACCGTACGGGCGGCCGCAGTCCGAGTCGCACTGTGCGAGGTTGGTGCCGTCCACGGTCCAGAGGTCGTCGAAGACCATGAAACCGGCCGCCTTCATCGCGTGCGCGGAGGCCGCGACCGTCTCAGGGTCACGCCCACCACCGCCCGGCTTCGGGTTGTGGTGGAGGAAGCGGCCGGCGAACCGCTGGCACAGGTCGGCGTACTCCTTCGTGTGCAGGATGAGCGCGTGCAGACCGAGGTCCACGTCGTCCGACGGGACCATGGGGACGGTCGCGGTCGCTGCGGTGACCACCAAGGCCACCGCCTGGTCCGCGATCCGCTCGGCTCGTTCGCGGGAATGCCCGTGGTGGACCATCACGAAGTGGGTGAGGCTGTCGAACAGCTCCTCGCCCGCCACCGCGCGCCCGGTCATCTGGTCGTTCGACGTTGCCGTCATGCGAATGCTCCTCGTGTCGGCGGTGCATGGCACTTGCTGGCCGCAGCGGTCGCGCGCATCGGCGACCAGAACGCGGGCTTGAACGGCCCCGGACGGGGCGGCCGGCCTACGGGCTGACGTTGAGAGCCATGCCGATCACCAGGCCGCACGACCCGCTGATCAGGATGATGAAGAGGACTCCCGCGTACCGGCCAATGGCGCGCATCACAACCTCTTCCGGCTATTGCCGTTACGAACGGCCAGGCGTGCGCTCAGTTCCTCCCGCGCCCGCAGCGCCACGACGGTGTTCGGCATGGCATCCCACTCCCTGCCGCCACCAACGGGCCTCATCTGTACGCGGCCGCCGACCTCGCCCATGACGACGCCGATACGTCCACTGGCGGTGTCCTTCGCCAGTTCGCCGATGCCTGGTCTCGTCTGCTGGTTGCTTGCCATGCGCAGGAGCATCGCGATCCGCGGGCGACCGCTAAAAGGTCAGGGTGATTACCCAACTTGAGTAGTATCGCCGAGGGTAGGGATTCAGCGACGTTGCGTAGCCCTCGCAGTGGGGAGCCACCCATGCCCCAAGCCGACCGGCCGCAGGAGCTGCCTGCCCGGCTGCTCACCGATCCCGAGATGATCAATGCGTGTCGGGTGCGGGACTTCGCAACGGTCTTCCGGCTGGTGAAGAGCAAGGCGGGCATCTACCCCTCCATGATCGCCAGGCGTTGCGACCTGACCCCCAGCCGCGTCGAAGAAGTAATCTCAGGGCAACGTCAGTTGCAACACATGGAGGTCATCGAGCGCATCTCAGACGGGTTGCGCATTCCAGGACACCTGCTCGGGCTTGCCCGCCGAGCGTGGGAGACGCCCCACGCTCACATCGCCATGGAGCGTGAGCTACACGAGGCAACTCCGGAGCCCTCGCAGCGGGCGTTCGCGTCCCTGCCAGGCCCCGATGTGGACAGCATTTTGGCTCTGACTGCGCGAACCAGCATGAGTACCGGCACCCTTGAAGCCTTCCGTTCCTCCATCGAGGACTACTGGCGCCGAGACGATCAGCACGGGGGCGAGGCTCTGCGGCCGGCCATCGTTGGGCAGCTCCGGTACGTCGTCGGGCTTCTGAAGGAGAGCCTGACGCCGTCCGTTCAGGACGGCCTGTACGGAGTCGCAGCCGAACTGGCACGCCTCACGGGCTGGACCTACTTCGATTCCCGGCTGTACAACCAGGCCCGCGCCTACTTCACCGAAGCCCTGCGACTGGCCAAGGAGATCGACGACCGCCCCTTCATGGCCAATGTCCTTGCGTGTATGAGCTTGCAGGCCACCTACATGGACAAACCCGCCGACTCCCTGGCCCTCGTGACCGCCGCTCAGGACCAAGCCCGCTCAGAAATCGGCGCCACCCCGCGCGTTCTGTCGATGCTGGCCATGCGCGAAGCCTTTGCCCATGCCACCCTCGCCGGCCGGGACGCCACTCACCGGGCAATCGGGGCAGCGCACCGCCATTTCGAGCGGATCAAGGCGAGCGACCCGGACCCGCCGTGGGCGGCCTACTTCGATGAGCCGAAGCTCATCGTGGATACAGGCATCGCCCATGGCCAGCTTGGTGAGGCGGCGACCGCAGAACCGTTGATCGAGGATTCTCTGCGGCGAGAGGATCGCACCAACCAGCGAGGCCGCGCGTTTCACTCGTTCTGGCTGGCACGGACGCAACTGGACCAAGACAAGCTTGAGCAGGCATGCCATACGGCCACGCAAGCTCTGGAAGCCTCTTCGGCAGTGGCCTCAGAGCGAGTGTCGGGCCACATCAGGGAGTTCTATGACCAGTTGGCCCCGTACAGGCGCGAGCCCGTGGCCCTGTCCTTCGAGGCGCGGCTGAGGGAACTTCTCCCACACCGGTCAGCGGATCGTTTCATCCATGAGCAGGTACAGGAGGCCGACGAGTGATCCGCTGCTCACGATCTCACGGCGGTCGATCATTCCCCTCACTTCCGAGAGGGGGATCCACTCGATGCGGTCGGACTCGTTCTTCTCCGTGGCTGGTCCCGCATAGGTCGCGCCGTCGGCGCGGAAGACATGGTGCTGCGAGTCGGTGATGCCGTTGGCCGGCTCGGCGTAGATCAAAGGCTTGACGGGGCCTGGCCTCCAGCCCGTCTCCTCCAGCACTTCGCGGGCCGCAGCCTCTTCTGGGGTCTCGCCGTCCTCGACCAGGCCCATAGGCAGCTCCCAGGCCCACGAGTCCGTGATGAAGCGGTGCCGCCACATCATGAGGAGTTCCTGGCGATCATTGACCACGGCGGCCACGGCCAAGTGCCGGAGACGGACGACGTGGTACTCCCACCTGTCCCCGTCGGGCTGCTGGACGTCGACCAGGCACAGATTCACCCACTTGTTCGTGTAGATCCGTCGCTCACCGTGGGTCTTCCACTCCATACCTGCGACCCCTCTCGATCGGTCTTCAGGGTCTCAGACCGTGGCCGCGAAAACGTAGATTGTAGATTGCTCGCGTCATTCTGACGAGATGAGTGTGCGGACTGGCAAATTCAAGATCCCTCGTCTTCCTCGGCGGGAGGCCCTCAGAGGAAGCAGCTCCAAAAGGGGACTGTGGCTTGTGGGTTCCAGGTTTCGTCGGGCTCGTCGCGGGGCTCGTCGAACTCCCGGTGCATGTAGTCGACCAGGTCGAGGCCGTAGTAGATGAGGTCGGTCTGCCAGACCGAGAGCACCGGGTGACCGTGGGTGCCGCGGCCGGCCGGGAGGAAGCGGTGGGCGTAGACGGGGACCAGGGTCGGGGCGTTCGCGAGGTGGAGTCGGGCCGTAGTCAGGGCCGTTTCGGGGGCCGTCGGGCGCTCGCCCCAGCTCTCGTGCCAGTAGCCGCTGTGCTCCACGTCCCAGAGGACGCCCTCTGTCGGCCAGGCGAGCTGACCGCGCAGCTTCTGCGGATCGCCGTTGCGCCAGTCAGGCCATGGAGTGGCCCAGGTCTGCCCCTCCTCGGGAGGGACGTTCACCGGCAGCCCGGCGGCGAGGAACGCCCGGTGGTCGTCAGCGAACTCGAACCCGTACTCGTGCTCGATGCGCGCGAACTCGGCGTCCGACAGCCCCGGCTTGAACTCGTAGCGCCCGGTCCGCGCCAGGCGACATGCGGCTTCCCCGCCCAGGCGGGCTCCCTCGCTGGTGATCACCCTCGCACGCTAACGTCCGGACCTGGTGAGAGGCGAGGGTGAGTACACAGATGTGGCGGTGCGCGGGGCTGCGGTGGGGGGATGGGGAGGCGCCCGTGCTGGTGTGGGAGGGCGGGCGGCGTAGTCCGTTGGCGCGGGGGAAGCGGGTTGCCTTCGGGGTGGTGGAAGGGGGCGTGCGGCGGTGTGTCGGGGCGCGGGGGCATGCGTGTCCGCTGGGGGTGCCCGTGCAGGGGCGGTCGACCGGGGGGCGGTGTGAGGAGTGTGCTCGGCTCGATCGCGCCCATTCCGTCGCCGCCGACACCCTCGCCGACGATCCCCGGCCGTACCGCGTCTACCTCGCCTGGTTCGGGCCCGGCATGGTCAAGGTCGGGATCACCGGCGTGGAGCGGGGGTCCGCGCGGCTGCTGGAGCAGGGGGCCGTCTGCTTCAGCTGGCTGGGGACGGGGCCGTTGATGGCCGCGCGGCGGGCCGAGGAGGTGCTGCGGGTCGGGCTGGGGGTGCCGGATCGGATTCCTTACGGGCGGAAGCGGGGCGTGCGCGGTGCGCTGCCCGGTACGGAGGGCGAGCGGGTCGCGGAGATCGCCGAGCTGCATGCGCGGGCCGTGCGGTTGGGCGGGTGGCCGGAGGCGTTGCGGGCGGAGCCGTTCCGAGGTGTCGACCACGTCCGGGAGTTCGGGCTCGACCGGGCCGAGGCGCCCGCGTGGGAGGTGGTCGAGCTGGTCGCCGGTGGTGCCGTCGGGGGTGAGCTGGTCGCCGTCGCCGGGCCCGATCTGCATCTCGCGACCTCGCGCGGGGTCGTCGTGCTCGACACGCGGTTGATGACGGGGTGGGAGCTGGTCGCCGACCCGGGGGGTGGGGGGTGCGAGGTGCCCCTGCGGGAGTTGGGCACGGGCGGCGGCGTGCAGGACGGGTTGTTCTGAGGCCGGGGCGCGGGTGATCGTGGGCCGCATGAGCGAGGTTCAGCGGGTGCGGCGGTTCTGGGAGGGGCTCGGGCTGCCCGGGCTCGTCGACGTGCACACCCACTTCATGCCCGAGCGCGTCCTGCGCAAGGTGTGGGAGTACTTCGACGCCCTGAGCGAGCCGAAGGACGGCATCGCGTGGCCGATCACCTACCGCGCCGACGAGGACGAACGGGTCGCCCTGCTGCGGGCGTTCGGCGTGCGGGCCTTCACCGCCATGCTGTACCCGCACAAGCCCGGCATGGCCGAGTGGCTCAACGGCTGGGCCGCCGACTTCGCCCGCCGCACCCCCGACTGCCTGCACACCGCCACCCTCTTCCCCGAGCCGGGCGCCGAGGGCTGTGTCCGCCGGGCCGTCGAGTCGGGGGCCCGGGTCTTCAAGGCGCACGTGCAGGTGGGGGCGTACGACCCGGCCGACGAGCTGCTCGACCCGGTCTGGGGGCTGCTGGCCGAGGCGGGCGTCCCGGTGGTGATGCACTGCGGGTCGGGTCCTGCGCCCGGCAAGCACACCGGGCCGGGGCCCGTCGCCCGGGTGCTGGCCCGGCACCCCCGGCTGCGGCTGGTCGTCGCGCACCTCGGGCTGCCCGAGTACGAGGACTTCCTGGGCCTCGCGGAGCGGTACGGCGAGGTGCGCCTCGACACCACCATGGTGTTCACCGACTTCGGCGACCGCTTCGCGCCCTTCCCGCGCCGGGCGCTGCCCCGGCTCGCCGCGGTCGGTGACCGGGTGCTGTTGGGGACGGATTTCCCCAACATCCCGTATCCGTACGTCGAGCAGTTGCTCGCGCTCGAACGGCTGGGGTTGGGGGAGGGCTGGCTGCGGGCGGTGTGCCATGACAACGGGGCCCGGCTGTTCGGGCTGGTCTGAGCCTCCGTCCGCCGAGACACCCCCCGTTTCTCAGGGGATTCACAGCTTCGCGCAAGCCCGTTCTCACACCGCCCCGCCATCGTGCCGATATGACCACGACCGGTACGACCACGACGACCTCGCGCCCGACGACTCCTCGGCAGACCGCCGTCCGCGTACTGGTCGTGGACGCTGAGCCCTCCGTCGCCGCGCGGCTCTCCCGTGCCGTGCGTCCCGAGGGCTGGCGGCTGCGCGGCGCGGCGGACGCCGCCGGGGCCGTGCGGGCGGCGCGGGAGTTCCGGCCCGACGTCGTCGTCCTGGACATGCAGCTGCCGGACCTCGACGGCCTGAGCCTCTTCGGGCGGCTGCGCCGCGAACTGCCCGGTGTGCCGGTGCTGTTCCTGACGGGTGGGCGGTCCGCGCGCCCCGCAGGGGACCGGGTCGCCGGGCTGACCGCCGGCGGGGACGCCTGCGTCGGCAAGCCCTTCCGCACGGCGGAGGTCGTCGGCCGGCTGCACGGCCTGGTCAGCCGCGCGGGCGCCGTGACCGGTCGGCGGCCGGGGACCCTGCTCACCGTCGGCGACCTCACCCTCGACGAGGACAGCCGCGAGGTCGCCCGGGGCGGCGTCGGGATCCGGCTGACCTCCACCGAGTTCGAGCTGCTGCGCTTCCTGATGCGCCATCCGCGCCGGGTGCTGAGCAAGGCGCAGATCCTGGACCGGGTGTGGTCCCACGGCTTCGGCGGCCGGCCGGAGAACGTGGTCGAGCTGTACGTCTCCTACCTGCGCAAGAAGATCGACGCCGGCCGGGCGCCGATGATCCACACCCGGCGGGGGGCCGGGTATCTGATCAGGCCCTCCTGATCCGCGGGCGGCGGGAGGCGCTGCCTGTACGGCGTACAGGTTCAGCTATACGGTGTACGGCATGGCCCCCGGACCCCACCCGCGCCCCCACCCCCGCCGCTGGCTCATCCTCGCCGTCATCAGCCTCACCCAGCTGACGGTCGTGCTCGACAACACCGTGCTCAACGTGGCGATCCCCTCGCTCACCGCCGAGCTGCACGCCGCCACCTCCGACATCCAGTGGATGGTCAACGCCTACGCCCTCGTCCAGTCCGGCCTCCTGCTCACCGCGGGCAGCGCCGCCGACCGGTACGGCAGGAAGAAGATGCTGCTCGCCGGGCTCGTGCTGTTCGGCGCGGGCTCGCTGGCCGCGGGGCTCGCGGACGGCGTCCGGGAGCTGATCGCCGCGCGGGCCGGGATGGGGGTCGGCGGCGCGCTGCTGCTCACCACCACGCTCGCCGTCGTCATGCAGGTCTTCCCGGCCGGCGAACTGCCGAAGGCGATCGGCGTCTGGAGCGCGGTCAACGCGCTCGGGTTCGCGGGCGGCCCGCTGATCGGCGGCTTCCTGCTCGACCACTTCTGGTGGGGTGCCGTCTTCCTGGTCAACCTGCCGGTCGTGGCCCTCGGCCTGGTCGCCGTGGTGGTCCTGGTCCCCGAGTCGCGCGGCGGGCGCGGCGAACGGCCCGACCCGCTGGGCGCCGTGCTGTCGACCGTCGGCATGGGCGGCCTGGTCTACGCGATCATCTCCGGCCCCGCCCACGGCTGGACCTCCCCCCGGGTACTGCTCACCGCGGCCGGCGCCCTCGCCGTCCTCGCGCTCTTCGCGTACTGGGAGACCCGCGTCCCCCACCCCATGCTCGACCTCGACTTCTTCCGCGACCGGCGCTTCACCGGCGCGGTGGCCGGCGCCGTGCTGATCACCTTCGGCATGGGCGGCGCGCTGTTCCTGCTCACCCAGCACCTCCAGTTCGTCCTCGGCTACGGGCCCCTGGAGGCCGGCCTGCGCACCGCCCCGCTCGCCCTGTCGGTGGTGCTGCTGAACTTCACCGGGCTGTCCGCCCGCTGGCTCGCCCGGCTCGGCACGCCGCGGGCGGTGCTGCTGGGCATGGTGCTGATGTCGGCCGGCCTGGTGGCCGTCGCCACGCTGACCGGGCAGGGCTACGCCGGCACCCTGCTCGGCCTGCTGCTGATCGGCGCGGGGTGCGCGCTCGCCAACCCGGCGATGGCGCACGCCATCATGAGCGCGATACCGCCGGCCAAGGCGGGCGTCGGCGCCGGGATCAACGGCACGCTCGCGGAGTTCGGCAACGGGCTCGGGGTGGCCGTGCTCGGCGCGGTGCTCAACTCCCGGTTCGCGGCGCTGGTCCCGGTGGCGGCGGCCTCGCTGCCGGCGGCGCTGGCCGCGGCGGACGGCGCGGGCGAGCGGGGGCGGATCGTGGCCGCGTACTCCTCGGGGCTCCAGGCCAGCCAGCTGGTGGGGGCGGCGGCGGTGCTGGCCGGCGGTCTCGTCGCTGCGGCGTTGCTGCACCGGGCACAGGGGGCAGACTCGAAGACGCCGGGGGTCGCGGAGACGCCGGAGACGGAGCCGCGCCCGGTCTGACCGACCCGGCCGGCACCGGCGTGGAGCCCCACGGGCAGACCGGCGTGGAGCCGCACAGGCAACGAGAGGCAGAGGTGCGCATGGCGACGGAGGGCGGCCGACCCGGGCCCCGGGACAGCGTCTGGCTGGTCGACCGGGAGAGCCGGGAGCGGCGCGGCGGCCGGCGAGGGGGCGCGCAGCCGTCCGGCCTCGACCGGCGCCGGATCACCGAGGCCACCGTGCGGCTCCTCGACGCCGAGGGGCTGGCGAAGTTCTCCATGCGCCGCCTCGCCGCCGAGCTGGACGTCACGGCGATGTCCGTCTACTGGTACGTCGACACCAAGGACGAGCTGCTGGAGCTCGCCCTGGACGCCGTCCACGGCGAACTGCGCCTGCGCGGCCCGGAGGAGGCCGACGAGGACTGGCGCACCGAGCTGCGCGCGCTGGCCCGGGAGAACCGCGCGCTGCTGGTGCGCCACCCCTGGCTGTCCCCGCTGATCGGCGCGTACCTCAACATCGGCCCCAACGCGCTGGTCTTCGCCCGCAGGGTGCAGCGGGTGCTGCGCCGCACCGGCCTGCCCGCGCACGGCGTGACCGGCGCGATCTCCGCCGTCTTCCAGTTCGTCTACGGCTACGGGACGATCGAGGGGCACTTCCTCACCCGCGCGGCGGACACCGGGCTGAGCCCCGACGACTACTTCCGGCACGCCATGAGCGCGGTGAGCGGGACGCCCGACACCGACGGCGTCATCGAGGAGTCGCGGGATCTCATGGACGCGCGGGGCGGGGACACGGTGGGGGAGATGATGGAGCGGGACTTCGCCTTCGCCCTGGACCTGCTGGTCGCGGGGATCGAGGCGATGGTGGAGCGGGGCTGAGCGGGCGGCTCAGTCCGCGTCCCCCGTCAGCCGCGCCGGGAACCCGCCGGTGGCCACCGGGCTCCACCGCTCGGGCTCGATGCGCAGGATCGACTTGCCCTGCCGCACCATCGCCTGACGGTACTCGTCCCAGTCGGGGTGCTCCCCGGAGATGGCCCGGTAGTAGTCCACGAGCGGTTCCACCGAGTCGGGCGCGTCGATGACCTCGGCCGTGCCGTCGATCTGGACCCAGGGCCCGTCCCAGTCGTCGCTGAGCACGAGCAGGGAGACCCGGGCGTCCCGCCGGGCGTTGCGGGTCTTGGCCCGCTCGGGGTAGGTCGAGACGACGATCCGGCCCGAGCCGTCGACCCCGCAGGTCAGCGGGGAGCCCTGGGGGCCGCCGTCGCCGCGCCGGGTCAGCAGGATCGCCCGGTGCCGGGGCCGGACGAACTCCAGCAACTCTTCCAGGGAGACACGGGTGTTGGTCGCGGTACGAGGTGCCATGCCCCCACCCTAGCCCCGTAGCCCGGCCCGGCCCCGCGACCGACCCCCCACCGCCGGCCCCGCCGACCGAAGCCCCGCCACCTCCGCTGCCCGAAGCACCGCCGGCCCCGCTACCCCCGCGGCCCGAACGACATCGCCTCCCCCGGCCGCACCGCCTCCGCCAGGCTGTCGTACACCGGCACGTCCCGGCGCAGGCCGGTCAGTTCCAGGACGCGGGTCGTCACGCCCTCCGGGTCCGCCGCGACCCGCAGCCGGACCCGGCCGGGCAGGCGCAGGGCGACCTCGTCGAGGAGGCGGACGCCCTGGGAGTCCATGAAGTGCGTGGTGGTGAGGTCGAGGACGAGGGTGCGCGCGTCAGCGCGGGCCCGCACCGCCGCCATGATCAGCGGCAGCAGCCCCATGGCGTTGCAGAAATCGAGCTCCGCGGGCAGCGCGAGCACGACGCAGTCGGGCGGCGCCGCGCCCGGGTCGCTGGGATTCGGGAGGAAGGTCAAGGATTCACCTGGCAGACGTTCGTCCGGCTTCCGGCAAGGCCGCTTCCTGACCCGGCCCCCATTTCATCATGTCGGCGCCGGGCGGCGAAAGGCGCTCCACGGGTACGTCGGGCGGGCGTCACCGGCGCACAACGGAGCAGCTAGAGTGCTGACCGTCCTGTGCTCGCAGTCGGGAATGTGCTGCGGAGCTCTCCTGCGCGCGGTCGGTTGGCCGTGCACGCCGAAGAGGTTCGTGGTGGCTGCGTCCGAATTTACCGATTTGCCGCGTTTTCCGGCGGGCTTCGAGCTGGCCGAGGCCCTGACCGCCGCGGCTCGGGATCTGCACGACACGGGCACCCCGGACAACACCCTGCGCGCCGCGGCCGAGCTGGCGGTACGCCTGCTGCCCGGCGCCGAGCACGCCGGCATCTCCGAGATCGAACGCGGCAGCCGCAGTCGGACGCTCGCCTGGACCGACGAGGTGGTGCGCTCCGCCGAGACCGCGCCCGAGGACGAGGCCCGCGAGCCGCACCCGGACTGGGAGCGGCTGTGGACCACCCCGGTGGTGCGGATAGAGGACAGCGAGGCCGACGGTGCCGGCACCGCCCTCGCCGGCCTCGGCCTGCGCTCCGCGCTGTCCCTGCGGCTGCGCGCCGACCGGCGCCGGCTGACCGTGCTGACCGCCTACGCCCGCGCCCCGCGCGCCTTCGACGACGACGCCGCCCGCATCGGCCGGCTGTTCACCGAGCACGTCGGCCTCGCCCTGGACTCCACGACCGTGCGCGAGCAGCTCACCGAGGCGATGCGCACCCGGGACCTCATCGGCCAGGCCACCGGCATCCTGATGGAACGCCTGGGCATCGACGCGGCCGGCGCCTTCGAGTCCCTGGTCAGGGCCTCGCAGCGGGAGAACGTGAAACTGCGCGACCTGGCCCGCCGCCTGGTGGACGCGAACCACGCGGGAGGGAGCGCGGGGCGCTGAATAGGCCCGGCGGGGGCGTCGATGGGCGCCCACGGGTAATCCGTACCGCATGAGTTCGCAGACGCCGGACACCCTCGACCACGCCATGGCGCGCAGCGGGGGCATCGACACGCTGCTGCGCGATCTGACCGACCGTGCGGTGACGGAGGTGCCCGGCGCCGCCGCGTGCTCGCTGACGGTGCGCCGCGGCGCGCGGCTGATGACGCTGGCGGGCAGCACGGGGCTGCCCAGCGGCCTGGACCTCAGGCAGTACGAGAACGGCGCGGGCCCCTGCGTGGACGCCGCCGACACCGGATGCGAGCAGTACGCGCCCGACCTGGTCACCGAGACCCGCTGGCCGGCGTACACGCAGTACGCGCTGACCACGGGGGTGCGCTGCGTGCTGGCGCTGCCGCTGGCCGTGGAGGGCGGGGCGGGCGCCGCCGTCAACCTCTACGGCCTGGAGCCCGGTTCCCTGTCCGGCGCGCACGAGGCGGCCCGGTCCTTCGCGGACCGGGTCGCCGGCGCCGTCAACGAGGCCCTGCGCATCGAGCGGCAGCGTGCCTCGACGGCGGACGTGCGCACCGCCCTGATCTCCCGCAGCATCATCGACCAGGCGATCGGCATCCTGATGGCGCGCGAGCGCATCGACGCCCAGGACGCGATGGAGCGGCTGCGCCGCGTCTCGCAGGACTCCAACATCAAGCTGCGGGACCTGTGCCAGGACCTGGTGGCCCAGGTCACCGCGAAGGGCGGCTCACGCGGCGGGGAGTGAGTCCCCCTGCACCGCCTGGATGTCCAGCTCCACCCGCAGGGTCGTGCCGATGGCGGCGATGCCGGCCTGGAGGACCTGGTTGTAGTTCATGGCGAAGTCCTCGCGCCGCAGCTCGGTGGTGGCCCGGAAGGCCGCCCGGGTGCCGCCCCAGGGGTCGGCGCCGGTGCCGAGGTAGGCGAGGTCCAGGTCGACCTGGCGGAGCACGCCGTGCAGGCCCAGCTCGCCGTGGACGGTCCAGCGGTCGGAGCCCGGCGCCTGGGTGACGCCGGTGGACCGGAAGGTGATCTCCGGGTACCGCTCGACGTCCAGGAAGTCCGCCGAGCGCAGGTGCGTGTCGCGCATGCCGTTGCCGGTGTCGACGGAGGCCGCCTTGATGACCGCCTCCACCCGGGACTTGGCGACGTCGTCCGGCGCGATCTCCACCAGGCCGGCGAACTCCGTGAACCGGCCGTGCACGCTGGAGATGCCCAGGTGCTGGGCGACCGCGGCGACGCTGGAGTGCGCCGGGTCGATGGTCCACGGCCCCGGCGGCGGCAGCTCGGTGCCGCCCTGGCGGGCCAGCGTCACCGTACCGACCTCGGCCCGGCCGCTCGCGGTGACGAGCGCGCTGGAGGCGGCGGGCGCGTAGCCCACGGCGGTGACGATGACGGTGTACGCCCCCGGCGCCAGCGGTGTCGCGTCCCGCACCGCGCCCTCGGCGTCGGCCTCGGCGCGCAGCACCTGCGCGCCGGTCATGTCGGTCACCGTGACGACGGCGTGCGAGACGGCCCAGCCGTCCCGGGTGCGGATCCTCGCGGTCAGTCCGGTCAGTCCCATCCCGTTTTCTCCCTGCAAAGACTCGAACTCAGAAAATGGTCGTGAGGCCGTGAACGAGACCGGCCCGTGGCGGTGGCGCGCCTCCGCTCAGAGCGCGCGGGCCGCCACGGGCCGGGGTTCTCGGTGGTCGGGCTACGCCGTCACTCGCCGGGGTGGGCGAGGTCGATGTCGTGCCCGTCGACGCCCTGGCCGGTCACCGTCAGGGCGGTGGCCACCGGCGGGTAGCCGGTCGCGATGACGGTGTACTCGCCGGCGTCCAGGTCGGTGAAGGCGTACGCCCCGTCCGTCCCGGTGGTGGCGCTGCCGACCACGTTGCCGGCCTGGTCGACCAGCGTCACGCGGGCGTCGGCCAGCGGACCGTGCGGCGCGCGCACCGCGCCCTGGACCTGCGCGCCCGACTGGAGGTCGACCTCGACCCGGGTGACCCCGGTGCCGCCCACCTCGACGGGCAGCGCGCGCGGCCGGTAGCCGGCGGCGTTGACCGCGACGGTCACGGTGCCGGGCACCAGCTCGGCGAGGGCGAACTCGCCCTGCTCACCGGTGGCGGCGGTGGCCAGCAGGTCCCCGCGCACATCGGTGACGATGACCATCGCGTCCTTCACCGGCAGCCCGTTCTCCGCGGCGCGCACCAGGCCGGTCAGCCCGCTGGTGCCGCTGAGCAGGATGTCGAAGGCGACCGGCTCGTCGCCGACGACGACCGTGGACGCCTGCGGCTGGAAGCCGTCGGCGGAGGCGATCAGGACGTACGACCCGGTGCCGGGCGCGTCGACCGCGTAGGAGCCGTCGGCCTGGGCGACCGAGCGGCCCAGCTGCCGGCCGCCGAGCGAGATCAGCGTGACGGCGGCCTGCGGGACCGGGGCGGACTCGGCGCCGCGGACGAAGCCGCGCACCGCGATGCCGCCGGGGAGCGGGGCCGTGTCACCGGCGCCGGTGCTCGCGACCGCACCGAGCCGCTGGGTCGCGGTGTCGGTGCCCTGCGCCGGGCCGGCGGCCACGGCGGCCGGGACCGGCTCGGCGACGGGCGCCGGGGCCTGCGCCTGGGCCATGCCCTGCGCCGGGGTCTGCGCCTCGGCGACCGTCGGCGTGGCGGCCGGGTCGGTCACCGGGGCCTCGCCCTCGGCGGACTGGGCCAGCGCGCCCTTGGTGCGCAGCGGGACCTCCTTGATGAACAGGGTGATCACGAAGGCGAGGGCGGCGAGGCAGCCGGCGATCAGGAAGACGTCGGCGATGCCGTGCCCGTAGGCGCTCTCCATCAGGTTCCGGATCGGGGCCGGCAGCTTGTCCATGTCCGGGATGGTGTCCGTGGAACCGGAGCCGGCCATCGCGGCCTGGTACTTCGGGTCGAGGGCGGCGACGCCGTCCTTGACGTAGTCGGTGATCTTGTGGGACATCACCGCGCCGAGCGCCGAGACGCCGACCGCACCGCCGAGGGAGCGGAAGAAGGTCACCGTGGAGCTGGCCGAGCCGAGGTCGGAGGGGGCCACCTGGTTCTGCGTGGCGAGCACCAGGTTCTGCATCATCATGCCGATGCCGAGACCCAGCAGGGCCATGAAGATGGCCATCTTCCAGTAGTCCGTGTCGTACCGGATGCCGCCGAGCAGCAGCAGGCCGGCCGTGACCAGGACGCCGCCGCTGACCAGCCACGCCTTCCAGCGCCCGGTGCGGGTGATGAACTGGCCGGAGACGGTCGAGGAGACGAACAGGCCGCCGATCATCGGGATGGTCATGACGCCCGACATGGTCGGGGACTTGTCCCGGGCCAGCTGGAAGTACTGGCTGAAGAAGACGGTGCCGGAGAACATAGCGATGCCGACGAAGAGCGAGGCCAGCGAGGCCAGCGTGATCGTGCGGTTCTTGAACAGGCGCAGCGGGATGATCGGCTCGCTCGCCTTGGACTCGACCAGGACGAAGAGCAGGCCGAGGACGATCGAGCCGCCGACCATCGCGTAGGTCTGCCAGGAGACCCAGTCGTACTTGTCACCGGCGAAGGTGACCCAGACGAGCAGCAGGGAGACGGCGGCGGCGATGAGGGTCGCGCCGCCCCAGTCGACCTTGACGTCCCGCTTGACCACGGGCAGGTGCAGGGTCTTCTGCAGGACGATCAGGGCGATGATCGCGAAGGGCACGCCGACGTAGAAGCACCAGCGCCAGCCCAGCCACGAGGTGTCGGTGATGACACCGCCGAGCAGCGGGCCGCCGACGGTGGCGACGGCGAAGGTGGCGCCGAGGTAGCCGGAGTACCGGCCGCGCTCGCGCGGGGAGATCATCGCGGCCATCACGATCTGCGCCAGGGCGGAGAGGCCGCCGACGCCGATGCCCTGGAACACCCGGAAGGTGATGAGCATGCCCGGGTTCTGCGACAGGCCGGCCGCCATGGAGGCGACCACGTAGATGACCAGGGCTATCTGGACGAGCGCCTTCTTGCTGTACAGGTCGGCGAGCTTGCCCCACAGGGGGGTGGCCGCGGTCATCGACAGCAGGGCGGCGGTGACGACCCAGGTGTAGGCGGACTGGCCGCCGCCGAGGTCGCCGATGATGTGCGGCAGGGCGTTGGAGACGATCGTGGACGACAGGATCGCCACGAACATGCCGAGCAGCAGCCCGGACAGGGCCTCCATGATCTGCCGGTGCGTCATCGGGGCGTCGCCGTGGGAGCCGCCGTGGGAGCCTCCCCCGTGCTTGGCGTGGGCCCGCACACCGGCTGGTGTGGTCGTTGCCATGGGCTTCCTTTTCTTACGTGCTTGCGGGTGTACGGGTGGTCTCTTCGAACACGGGAGTGGGCGGCCGGAGCGGCGCCGAGCGGCAGTCGCCGAAGGACGCGCGCAGGCGGGTCATCAGCCCGATCAGCTGGCCGACCTCGTCGTCGGTCCAGTCCGCGAGGCGCTCGGCGAGCAGCCGCGTGGTCCGGCGGGACAGCTCGTCGACCTGCTCCAGGCCCTCGGCCGTCAGGCGCAGGATGCGCGAGCGCTTGTCCGCGGGGTCCGGGTGCCGCTCGATCCAGCCGCGGGCGGCGACGTGTGCGACGTGCCGGCTGGTCACGGACATGTCCACGGCGAGCAGCTCCGCGAGCCTGCTCATGCGCATGTCGCCGTGGCGGCCGAGCAGGGTCAGCACGGCCGCGGAGCCGGCCGGGCAGTCGGGCGGCAGGATCCGCCCCATGTCCCGCTTCACGGCTCCGACGGCGCTGAGCTGACGGGCCAGCTCCTCGAACTGCGCCTGCTCGGCCATCCCACCTCCCGTATTCGTTGCTTAGGGCAACCATAAGACTGCTTGGTTGCTGAAGGCAAACAAACGGAGGGCCGGCGGCGCAAAAAGTTAGTAAAGGCAAGTAACGGGTGCCGTGGGCCCCGCACTTGGGCGGGGCCCGTGGATTCGCTAGGGTCTCGGGGCATGACTGACAACCAGGGCCCCCAGGGCAACTACGACCCCGCCGGCAGCACCCAGATGTTCCGCGCGTTCGTGGACGAGGGCGCCCCGCAGTCCCCGCGGGCGGCGGCGGCCGCCTCGTCCCCCGCCTCCTCCGGGCCGCGCGTCGGCCTGATCATCGGCGTCGTCGTCGCCGTGGTGATCGTCGCGGCGGTGGCCTGGCTGGCGCTGAAGTAGCACGCGCGGGCAGGCCACCGGGGAGGCGGCGCGGGGGTCCGGTTCGGTCGGCTCAGTCGGAGATGAGGCCCTCGCGCAGCTGGGACAGCGTGCGGGTGAGCAGCCGGGAGACGTGCATCTGCGAGATGCCGACCTCCTCGCCGATCTGCGACTGGGTCATGTTGGCGAAGAAGCGCAGCATGATGATCCGCCGCTCCCGGGGCGGCAGCTTGGCAAGGAGCGGCTTGAGGGACTCGCGGTACTCCACGCCCTCCAGGGCCGTGTCCTCGTAGCCGAGCCGGTCCGCGAGCGAGCCCTCGCCGCCGTCGTCCTCCGGGGCCGGGGAGTCCAGCGAGGAGGCGGTGTAGGCGTTGCCGACCGCGAGGCCGTCGACCACGTCCTCCTCGGAGACGCCGAGCACGGCGGCCAGCTCGGCGACGGTCGGGGAGCGGTCCAGCTTCTGCGACAGCTCGTCGCTCGCCTTGGTCAGCGCCAGGCGCAGCTCCTGGAGGCGGCGCGGGACCCGCACCGACCAGGAGGTGTCCCGGAAGAACCGCTTGATCTCGCCCACGACCGTCGGCATCGCGAAGGTCGGGAACTCCACCCCGCGCTCGCAGTCGAAGCGGTCGATCGCCTTGATCAGGCCGATGGTGCCGACCTGGACGATGTCCTCCATCGGCTCGTTGCGCGAGCGGAAGCGGGCGGCGGCGTAGCGCACCAGCGGGAGGTTCAGCTCGATGAGGGTGTCGCGGACGTAGCCGCGCTCGGGGCTGTCCTCGCCGAGCGTGGCGAGCCGCAGGAACAGGGAGCGGGACAGGGTGCGGGTGTCGATGACCCCCGGGGCCGCCATGGCCTCCGCCGCCGGGGCGGCGGGCTGGGCCGGGACGGCCTCGAGCGTCGGGATGTCGTCGATGACGGTGCCGAGCGCGTCGAGCGCCTCGGACGCGGTCTCGCTCTCCGCGAGCGCGAGCACCTTCGAGCTGCCCTGGTCTGCGGACATGCCACCCCCTTTGGGTCGCGGGACGGTCGTGGCTCGCGTCCCCCATGTCGGGAACGCAGCCTTCACCTGAATTACCGGAACCGGGGCTCCGGCAAACGCGCTTCCGGCAGAATGTCACATGTCGGCAACGCGCTGTAGTGACTTGTCGACATGTGAGACACGAAAACCCCCTGGAAGAAGGGGGTGTGACGTTCCTTCAGGTCGCGCCGGCCCGCAACATCCCAGGTGAGCGATTCGCTCTCCGAGGTGACCGCTCGCTCGTGTTTTCGCTTCCCGGGCCGCGCTCAGGCGTCGATGCGGTTCGCGGATCTCAGCCGCTGGAAGCTGCGCGCCAGGAGCCGGGAGACGTGCATCTGGGAGACGCCCAGCTCGGCGCTGATCTGCGACTGGGTGAGGTTGCTGTAGTAGCGGAGCAGCAGGATGCGCTGCTCGCGCTCGGGGAGCTGGACGAGGAGGTGGCGGACCAGGTCGCGGTGCTCGACGCCGTCGAGCGCGGGGTCCTCGTAACCGAGCCGGTCGAGCAGCCCGGGCAGCCCGTCGCCCTCCTGGGCGGCCTCCAGGGAGGTGGCGTGGTACGAGCGCCCCGCCTCGATGCAGCTCAGCACCTCCTCCTCGGTGATGCGCAGCCGCTCGGCGATCTCGGCGGTCGTGGGGGAGCGCCCGAACGCCGTCGTCAGGTCCTCGGTCGCGCTGTTGACCTGCACCCACAGCTCGTGCAGCCGGCGCGGTACGTGCACGGTGCGGACGTTGTCGCGGAAGTACCGCTTGATCTCGCCGACCACGGTGGGCATCGCGAAGGTCGGGAACTGCACGCCCCGGTCCGGGTCGAAGCGGTCGATGGCGTTGATCAGGCCGATGGTGCCGACCTGGACGACGTCCTCCATCGGCTCGTTGCGGGAGCGGAAGCGGGCGGCGGCGTAGCGCACCAGCGGGAGGTTGGCCTCGATGAGCGCCGCGCGCACCCGGTCGTGCTCCGGCGTGCCCGGCGTGAGCCCCTTGAGCCGGCCGAAGAGCACCTGGGTGAGGGCCCGGGTGTCGGCGCCCCGGCTGCTGCGCTGGGGCGCGGCCTGAGGGGGCGCGGCCTGAGGGGGCGCGGCCTGGGCCGGTGCAGCTTGGGCGGGTGGTGCTTGCGGAGGGGTACTGGCTGCCGGCACGGTCAACTCCACCTCGTGGTCCGTCCCCTCAGCCGTCAGTGCACCCGTCAATTCATCCGTCAAAAGCGGTCATAGCATCACAAGACATGTGCACTGTGTGCAAGCACCCCATAACGCCGTGTTGGGGATTGTTGAGGATGATTTGTCCGTTTCCGGGGATTACGGCGGCTCCAGCCGTCAGACCTCGTAGTCGGCGATCACCCAGGTGGCGAACTCGCGCCACAGGCCGACGCCGGCCTGGTGGGCGGGGTGCTCCAGGTAGCGGGTGAGGGCGTCGGCGTCGTCGACGGCCGAGTTGATGGCGAAGTCGTAGGCGATGGGCCGGTCGCTGATGTTCCAGGCGCACTCCCAGAACCGCAGCTCCTCGATCTGCCCGCCGAGCGCCCGGAACGCGGCCACGCCCCGCTCGACGCGCGGGTCGTCGCGCTCGACGCCCTCGTTCAGCTTGAAGAGCACCAGGTGGCGGATCATCATTTTCCTCCGTTGGCGGCCCAGGTCATGAAGTCGCCCACGGCGCCCGCCGCGTCGGAGATCCCCTGGAAACCTATCTGTACGTAGTCGGCGGCCTTGGCCGGGTCCGTGATGATCACGTACAGCGCGAAGACCACGAGTACGTAGACGGCGACCTTCTTCGTGTTCACCGCCACCGCGGCCTCCCCTGTCCCACCGATGCCTGCCTGTCGGTCGGACATGATCGCACGAAGGGCCCCGTCTCTCGACGGGGCCCTTCTCAAGCGGTAGCGGAGGGATTTGAACCCTCGGTGACTTGCGCCACACTCGCTTTCGAGGCGAGCTCCTTCGGCCGCTCGGACACGCTACCGAGGGAGACCTTACAGCACGCTCCAGCGTGCCTGGAAATCGGTTCAGCGGTCGCGGAAGAAGGCCGTGAGCTGCCGGGCGCACTCCTCGGCGAGGACGCCCTCGATCACCTCGGGGCGGTGGTTGAGGCGGCGGTCGCGGACGACGTCCCAGAGGGAGCCGGCCGCGCCCGCCTTGTCGTCCCGGGCGCCGTAGACGACCCGGTCGACCCGGGCTAGGACCAGCGCGCCCGCGCACATCGTGCACGGCTCCAGGGTGACGGCGAGGGTGCAGCCGGCCAGCCGCCAGGTGCCGAGCGCCGCGGCGGCCCGCCGCAGTGCCAGCACCTCGGCGTGGGCGGTCGGGTCGCCGGTGGCCTCGCGTTCGTTGTGCCCGGTGGCGAGGACGGTGCGGCCGTCCGGGCCGAGCACGACGGCGCCGACGGGGACGTCCCCGCCGGGCACGGCCCGCCCGGCCTCGGCCAGGGCGAGCCGTACGGCGTCCCGCCAGGGGTCGCGGACGGGGTCGGGCGGGCTGATGGCGTCGGGCGGCTCGCTCAGCGGACGGTCTCCAGGACGTCGGAGGCGCCGAGGGCCTCGGCGATCTCGCCGACGGCGTCGCCGGACAGCGCGCGCAGCTCCTTCTCGGTCACGCCGAGGTCGTCCAGGACCTCGGCGTCGCCGACCGGGCCGTGCGGCACGGCGGAGTCGGCGGTGCCGGTGCCCGCGCCGCCGCCCTCCTCGTCGTCGGCGTCCTCGTCCGGTTCGCCGTCCTCGGTGCCGTCGAGGTCGAGGGCGTCGAGGTCGTCGTCCCCGTCGGGGTCGCGGCCGAGCAGTTCGTCGGTGAGCAGGATCTCCCCGTAGCTGCTGCGGGCGGCCGCGGCGGCGTCGGAGACGTAGATGCGCGGGTCGTCCTCGCCGTCCAGGCGGACGACGCCGAACCACGCGTCCTCCTGTTCGATCAGCACGAGCACCGTGTCGTCGTCCGTGGATGCCTCCCGGGCCAGGTCGGCCAGGTCCGAGAGGGTCTCCACATCGTCGAGTTCCGTGTCGCTCGCTTTCCACCCGTCTTCGGTGCGCGCGAGCAGTGCGGCGAAGTACACCGTGACTCTCCCACTGGTCCTAGGTGTGCCGGTTGGGGGTCCCCCCGGCGGAGGCTGCGGGCGGGGGAGCGCGGTGCGCCGAGCCCCACCCACTCGGAATCGTGGCAGAAACGAGGCGCACAGGGGACGTCTTCCGCGCCCTGTGTCCGGCACTTTCGCCCGCGTTCGTCGCCGCCACGTCCGGATCGTACGCGCCTTCGCACGCCACCCGCGTCCGCCGGTGGGCGTGCCGCGCCCGGCTGTCACCTGGGGGGCGTCCCGGGGTGGGCGTCGGCTCCGTCGCCGGTCACCAGCGGAAGGTGCGCATCCGCATCGCGTGGCGGAGTCGGGCGGTCTTGGCGCGGCGCGGCTGGACGCGGTCCCGCAGCTGGCGCGCCTCGGCGAGGTCGCGCAGGAACTGCGCCCTGCGGCGCCGCCGCTCGGACTCGGTCTCCGGCCCGGTGTCCGGGGTCAGCCCCCCGATCAGCCGCGGCTGGCCCTCGTCGACGGGCCCCCGCCCCGGCCTGCGCCGCCGCGCGGACTCGGTGCCGGTGCCGGTGTCCGTCCCCGGGTCCGCCACCCGGTCCGCCTCCTGACCCGGTGCGCGTCGGCGGCGCGGGTCGGGGGCGCGTCGCCGGGCGGATTCCGGGTCGGCCACGGTCCCGGGATCCGTGTCGGTCCCGGGGTCCGTGCCGGAGTCGGTGTCGGTCATCGGGTCGGGGCCTTCGGCGGGTGTGCGGCGGCGGCTCGTTCGGCTGCGGGAGTCGGGGGTGCGGCCGGGGGCGCGTCGCCGGGCCGGCTCCGGGTCGGTTCCGGGGTCAGTGGCCTGGTCGGGCCCGCGTCGCGGTGCGGTCTCCGGGTCGCTCACGGTCTCGGGCCTGGGTCGCGGCGCGGTCCCCGGGGTGGTCCCGGTCTCGGGGGTGCGGCCGGGGTCGGGTCGGGGGGCGGGCTCCGGGTCGGTCACAGGGCCGGTGTCGGCGGCCGGTGTCGGAGCGGGGTCCTGGGCGGCCGGTGGGCGGCGGCGGCCCGTTCGGGTGCGGGATGCGGTGGGCTGGCCCTGTCCGCGTCGTCGGGTCGGCTCCTGCCGTGTCTCCATCTGCGCCTCGATGCCGTTTCGGGAGTCCGGGTCCTGCCTCCGGCCGCGCCGCCGCGGCGGGTCCGTGCCGGGAGGCGTCTTCGTACGGGGTTCGCCGGGCCGTGCCTCGATGTCCGGAGCGGTCTGCGTGCGGGGTGTCCGGCCGGTACGGGGCCTGCCCCCGCCGTCCGCCTTCCTGCCCGGCGCGCGCTCGTCCGAGGGTGCTCGCGTGGCGCGTCCGCGTCGCGATGTGCGCCGTGTCCCCGGGTCGTCGTCCGGGGACGGCGTGTCGTGGAAGTCCCGGTCAGGCACCGTCTCACCACCCCGCGTCCGTCCCTCCCGCCTTCCCCCGACCGGGCGCTTCGAACGTCCGCGAACCGCGGGGCCGCCGGTGCCGCGGGGCCCGGTTACTGTGGGGGACATGCGTCTCCACGTCGTCGACCACCCCCTGGTCGCCCACAAGCTCACCACCCTGCGCGACCAGCGCACCGACTCCCCGACCTTCCGCCGGCTCGCCGACGAACTGGTCACCCTGCTCGCCTACGAGGCCACGCGCGACGTGCGCACCGAGCTGGTCGACATCCAGACGCCGGTCGCCCGGACCACGGGCGTCAAGCTCTCCCACCCGCGCCCCCTGGTCGTGCCGATCCTGCGGGCCGGCCTCGGCATGCTGGACGGCATGGTCCGGCTGCTGCCGACCGCCGAGGTCGGCTTCCTCGGCATGGTCCGGAACGAGGAGACGCTCCAGGCCCACACCTACGCCACCCGCATGCCGGAGGACCTCTCCGGGCGCCAGGTCTACGTCCTGGACCCGATGCTCGCCACCGGCGGCACCCTGGTCGCCTCGATCCAGGAGCTGATCAAGCGCGGCGCCGACGACGTGACGGCCGTGGTCCTGCTGGCCGCCCCCGAGGGCGTCGAGCTGATGGAGCGCGAGCTGGCCGGCACCCCGGTGACGGTCGTGACGGCCTCGGTCGACGAGCACCTCAACGAGCAGGGCTACATCGTGCCGGGCCTCGGCGACGCGGGCGACCGCATGTACGGGGCGGCCGAGTAACCGACGCGCGGCCCGCGGGCCCGTCCTACCGGCCCCCCGCGCCCGTCAGGACGGCGCTCGCGACCACGTCGAAGAGGTGCTCGGCGCGGGGCGCGAGCGCGGGCTGGTCGCCGGCCCAGGCGAGCATGGCGATCAGCGCGAACAGGTCGTCGCCGTCGAGGTCGCCCCGCGCCTCGCCCGCGGCCTGGGCCCGGACGAGCAGCCGGGCACCGGCCGCGCGCAGGGTGACGCACGAGGCGTGCAGGGCGGACCCCGGTTCGTCGATCGCGGCCGCCATCAGCTCCGTCGCCCCCCGGTACTCCGTCGTCCACGCCACGCACTCGCGCACCCACGAGACGAGCGCCTCCCGGGCCGCGTCCGACGCCTCCAGCGCACTCGCCCTGGCCGTCAGTTCCTCGAAGCTCGTACGGAGCAGGGCTTCGAGGAGCGCCTCGCGCGTCGGGAAGTGCCGCAGCAGCGTCGCGAGCCCCACCCCGGCCCGGCGCGCGATGTCGCGCATCGACACGTCGACGCCCTCCTCGACGACGATGGCGCCCGCCACGGCGAGCAGGTGGTCGCGGTTCCTCTGCGCGTCGGCCCGCATCCCGGCTCCCTCGCTTCCCTCACTTGACCAAGTGGACCACTGATCCATATATTCGGATCAGTGGTCCACTTATGTGGATCGCTGAACCGGAAGCGTATCCCCCACCGCGAGCAGGAGGAAAGCGATGCCGACGCACACGATGAAGGCGATCCGGCTGCACGAGTTCGGCGGCCCCGAGGTGCTGCGGCACGAGGAGGTGCCGGTCCCGGTACCGGCGCCGGGCGAGGTGCTCGTCCGCGTGCACGCGGTCGGCCTCAACCCGCCCGACTGGTACGTGCGTGAGGGGATGCCCGGCATTCCCGAGGAGTTCAGGCCCCCGTTCGACCTGCCCCTGGTCCCGGGCACCGACGTCTCCGGTGACGTGGCGGCCGTCGGCGCCGGCGTCCGCGGCCTCGCGGCCGGCGACGAGGTGGTGGGCCTGCTGCGCTTCCCCGTCCTGATGCAGAGCGGCGCCTACGCCGAGTACGTCGCCGCGCCCGCCTCCGACCTCGCCCGCAAGCCGGCCTCCGTCGACCACGTGCACGCCGCCGCGCTGCCCATGTCGGGGCTGACGGCGTGGCAGTACCTGATCGAGCTCGGGCACGACCACCCCTCCCCGTTCCAGGAGGCCCCGCACCGGCCCCCCGCCCTCGGCCCCGGCACCACGGTGCTGGTCAACGGCGCCGCCGGGGGCGTGGGCCACCTCGCCGTGCAGCTGGCCAAGTGGAAGGGGGCCCGCGTCATCGCCGTGGCCTCCGGCGCCCACGAGGCGTTCCTGCGCGGTCTGGGCGCCGACGAGTTCATCGACTACACCGAGCGGCGCCCCGAGGACGTCGTCCGGGACGCCGACGTCGTGCTGGACGTCGTCGGCGGCCCCGCCAGCCGGCGCTTCCTGCCCGCCGTCAGGCGCGGCGGCGCCCTGCACCCGGTGTACTTCGGGGAGTTCGACGACGCGGAGAACGCGGAACGGGGCGTCACCGTCACCGGTACGCAGGTGCGCTCGAGCGGCGCTCAGCTGGCCGAACTGGGGCGCCTGGCCGACGCGGGCACGATCCGGGTCGCCGTCGACAGCACCTTCGCGCTGGAGGACGCGCGGGCGGCGCACCGGCGCGCGGAGCGGGGGCACATCCGGGGCAAGATCGTGCTCACGGTTGCCTGAGCCGACCCGCCCCCGGGGGCGCCTAGCAGCCCTTGGCCGCCGCTGCCTCCGCCTCGCGCGGGGCGCTCAGGCGGGCCAGCGCCGCGGTGGCGTCGGCCGGCTTCGCCAGGCCCTTGAACCCGTCGCCGATGACCAGGTCGACGGCCGCACCCTTGCGCGCGGCGTCGGTGCGGCGTTCGGCGGCGGGCAGTTGGGCGCCGAGCACCGGCAGCGTGCTCTTGACCGACGCGGCCGGGCCGAGCAGCACCCCGGAGCCGCGGACCTTCTTGTCCAGGTCCTTGGGCGCGTTGCCCACCTCGCCGATCCGGAACCCGCGCTTCTTCAGCTCGTCGGCGGTCTGCTGCGCGAGGCCCTTGCGGGTGGTGGCGTTGAGGACGTTGACGGTGACCTGGCCGGGCTTCGGCACGGCCGCCGCGGCGGGCGCGGCACTGGCCCGGGCCTGCGTGGCGCCGGGCCGGCACTTCCCGGTGGCGGCCACCGCCTCGTCCCCGCCGGTGAAGACGCCGATGAGCTGCCAGGTGCCCCAGCCGAGGACCGTCAGGACGGCGACGCAGGCCACTGCGACGAACGCGAGCCTGCCGCGGCGCCGGGCCGGTCGCATCCGCGGGAACTTGTCCCCCGTGATGCGGTACTGGCCGCCCATGCCGGGCGGAGTCAGCATGCTCATGTGCGCAGCGTAATGCCCCTCGGCGGCGATGCCTATTAGATGATCACGTGACCTTCCGAGGACGGCCGCGATCCCACCCGAAAGGGTCAACGCCCCCGTCACCGCCCCCTGTCACCGGGGTGGTCGGCCGGGCGGTCAGCCCAGTTCGAGGACGCGCGCGTGCAGCACCTGTCGCTGCTGGAGCGCCGCCCGCACCGCCCGGTGCAGGCCGTCCTCCAGATAGAGGTCGCCCTGCCACTTCACGACGTGCGCGAACAGGTCGCCGTAGAAGGTGGAGTCCTCGGCGAGGAGGGTCTCCAGGTCCAGCTGCCCCTTGGTCGTGACGAGCTGATCGAGGCGGACCGGGCGCGGCGCGACGTCCGCCCACTGCCGGGTGCTCTCCCGGCCGTGGTCGGGGTACGGCCGGCCGTTTCCGATGCGCTTGAAGATCACACGGAAAGCCTACCGGCCCGGGCTCCCCGGGCGCAGCCTCCTGAGGCGGCCACGCCCGGACCCGGCCGGGTCCTCCCGGTCAGCCGCGCCTCCCCTCGCGTGCGGGCAGCGGGCGCTCGCGCGGTGCCTCGCGGGGCGGTTCGGGGGCGGCGTCGGCGCGCTGGGCGCGGCGGGCGGCCTCGGCGCGCAGCAGGGCGCGCAGGACGGCGTAGGGGTCGCTGAGCATGACGGGGTTCCTCGTTCCTGGGTCCGGTGGTGTGCTGGGGCGCGGCGGTCGGCACCGGCCGGCTCAGCAGCGCAGGACCACCGAGCGCGGGGAGCGCGGCCCGGACGGGACGGGGAGGGGGAGGGCGGGGGTGCGGCGGGCGTACGGGGGTGGCGACGTACGCCGCCGGGGCGTGGGGACGGCGTGCCGCGCACCGGGCGCCGGCGTGCGGACCAGGGCGTCGAGGACGTCGTGCTCGGCCGCCTCGGCGGCGCCGGCCGTCACCGCGCCCGTGGCGGCGTGGGCCTGCGCGTGCGCGCCCGGCACGAGCAGCGCGAGCAGCAGCACCAGCGCCCGCAGCCACCGGAGCCGCCGTACGACTCGGACGGCGGCGGCGGTGCGCGGCGGTGGCGGCGGCGCGGGGCTCACGTCAGGTCGTGTCCCCGCCCGGCGCCCGGGAGGCATCGCGCCCGGCGGGAGAACCGCCCGCTCGGCGTAGGGAGGGCCTCACGCGGAGTGCGGCAGTTTGCGGGCCCGTGAGCGGATGCCGAGCGCCGTGACGACCTCGACCACGCCCACCGCGACCAGCCAGCACCCGCCGACGACCGTCAGGACGGCGACCGACTCGTAGGGCGAGTCGATCAGCACGATGCCGGCGAGCACGGTGACGATGCCCAGGAACACCTGCCAGCCGCGCGCCGGCACCGACGGGTCGTGGGCGGCGGCCACGGTCTGCGTGATGCCCCGGAACAGCCAGCCGATCCCGACCCACAGGCCGAGCAGCAGCACCGACTGCAACGGGCCCCGGAAGCAGAACAGGCCGAGCAGGATCGACACGGCGCCGCTGATGAAGGCGAGGACCCGCAGCGAGGTCGTCCGGTGCGTGCCGAAGGCGGCGGCCAGCTGGAGGACGCCGCTGACCACGAGGTACAGGCCGAAGAGCACGCCGGCCGCGACCACGGAGGCGCCCGGCCAGACCAGCACGAGGACGCCGAGGACGAGGGAGGCGATGCCGGTGAGCAGCACGGTCTGCCAGGCGGCGCGGGAGAGCAGGTGCAGCGGGCCCTCGAAGGCCGGCTCGGGCTCGGGGCCGCCGGTTCTGGTGCCGGTGCCGGGTCCGGTTCCGGTGGCGCGCGGCCCCGCGCCGTGCCGGGCGTGGACCCCGCTGTCGTCGTACGGCTGCCCGCCGGGAGCGCCGCTCGGTGGCTCGGTCATGCTCCATGCTGCGGACACCCGCGCCGGTCCCGCCACTCGGGGACGCCCACCCGACCCAACGCCGGAGTGGCCGCGGCTGGAGCGGGTGGTGTGGGTACCGCTCCTGGACGGCAGCGCGGTCGGCGTGGAGTTCCGCGACCCCGCCGCGTTCGCGAAGACCTTCGGGGCCTTCGCGGTGGAGGCGTGCGGCGGGCCCGACGTCGTCCGGGCGCGGGCAGCGTCGGCGAGCTACCCCGAGCCGCGCCCGCTGCGCCCCCGCCCGGCGGCCGACGACGGTGGCGGCTCCTGGCTGGACATCCTGGACTTCCGAGCCGCCGAGCCGCCGAGCCGCCCAGTCGCCGGGTGATCAGTCCGAGGGGGCGGATTTGGCGGACTTCGCCGCCTTGGCCGCCGCCTTCACCTGCTGCTTGTGCGCACGCACCTTGGTCAGCGACTCAGGCCCGGTGATGTCGGCGACCGAGCGGTAGGAGCCGGCCTCGCCGTAGTCGCCGGCGGCCTCGCGCCAGCCCTCGGGGCGGACGCCGAGCTGCTTGCCGAGCAGGGCGAGGAAGATCTGCGCCTTCTGGCGCCCGAAGCCGGGCAGGTCCTGGAGGCGTGTCAGCAGCTCGCGTCCGCTGCCGACGCCGCGCCAGACGGCCTCGGCGTCACCGTCGTAGGTGTCGACGAGGTACCGGCACAGCTGCTGCACGCGGCCCGCCATCGAGCCGGGGTAGCGGTGCACGGCCGGCTTGGCGGAGAGCAGGGCGGCGAACTCCTCGGGGTCGTACGCGGCGATGTCGTGCGCGTCCAGGTCCTCGGCGCCCATCCGCCGGGCAAGGGTCGACGGGCCCTTGAACGCCCACTCCATCGGCACCTGCTGGTCGAGCAGCATGCCGACAAGGGCGGCGAGCGGACTGCGGCCGAGTAGCTCGTCGGCCTCGGGGTCCTGGGCGAGATGCAGGGTGACGTCCATGCCCCGATGATCGCGCGGGGCCGGTCAGCTCGCGCGCCAGTACCCCAGCGCGTTCACCCGCTGCTTGGGCAGCCCCAGCTCCTTGCGGGCGTACGAGGCCAGCGCGCGGGTCGTCGCGGTGTCGCAGGCGATCCACAGGTAGGGCTCGGAGGTCTCGCGCAGCAGCTCGGGCAGGGCCGCCTTCACCTGCTCGACCAGGTGCCGGCCGGCGTCGCGGCGCGGGATCGCGCGCACCTCGTGCCGGGCGGGGTCGGCGCGCAGCGGCAGCTCGCCGGGGTCGCCCTCGAAGAAGACGGTCGCGGGGACCGTGCCCAGCGCGTCGAGCAGGGAGTTGAGGGCGGGCAGCGAGGCCGGGTCGGCGACGGCGAACAGCCGGGTGGGGGCGGGCTCGGGCGTCTCGAAGCCGGTGCCCTGGACGGTGGCCTCGATGGTGTCGCCGGGCTTCGCCGCCCGCGCCCAGTCGCTCGCGCACCCCTCGTGCAGCGCGAACTCCATGCCGAAGGTGCCGGCCGCCGGGTCGGGGTCGACCAGGGTGTACGCCCGCTGGTGCGGCTTGCCCGCGTTCTCGAACCACAGCCGCACCCACATGGTGGGGTGCGTGCCGGTCGCGGCGAGCATGCCGCCGTCGCTGAGCCGCAGCCGCCGGTAGTCCGGGGCGACGTCCTCCGCCTCGGTCACCGTGAACGCGTAGTCCTTGGCGCGCATCAGCTTGAGGACCGCGCCCTCCCAACCCCGACCCTGCGCCATCGGTTCTTCACCTTTCACGTACCATCTCGCCACGACGTAATACTTAGGTGAGCCTAACCTAAAGGCTTCCCGGAGAGTAGGGCACAGGGTGAGCGCCGAGATCTACCGCGACGCCTGGGGGATACCCCACCTGCGCGCGGACGGCGTGGGCGAACTCGCCCGCGTCCAGGGCCGGGTGACCGCCCGCGACCGCGCCTGGCAGCTGGAGGTCGAGCGGCACCGGGCGCAGGGCACCTCCGCGTCCTTCCTCGGTCCCGAGGCCCTCTCCTGGGACCGCCTCGCCCGCCGCGCCCGCCTCGCCGACACCGCACGGCGCTGCTTCGCCGCGCTGGAGGAGAAGGACCCGGAGACGGCGGCCTGGGTGCGGGCCTACGTCGACGGGGTGAACGAGGGCCTGGCCGAGGTGGGCGAGGGTCTGGCCGAGGGAGGCCCGTGGGCACCGGAGTTCGCCCGCGCCGGCCTCGCCCCCGGCCGCTGGGAGCCCTGGACGCCGCTCGGCGTCTGGCTGGCCACGCACATCCTCTTCGCCGGCTTCCCGGCCAAGCTCTGGCGCGCCCACGTCACCGCCCACCTCGGCCCCGAGGCCGTCCCCCTGTTCGCCGCCGACGGCCCCGGCACCGCGGGCAGCAACGGCTGGCTGGTCAGCGGCGAGCGCACCACGACCGGTCACGCGGTGATCGCCGGCGACCCGCACCGCTGGATCGAGGACCCCGGCGTCTACCAGCAGATCCACCTCTCCTGCCCGGAGTTCGACGTCGTCGGCCTCGCCGTGCCCGGCGTCCCCGGCATCGCCCACTTCGGCCACACCGGCACCGTCGCCTGGGCCATCACCAACGCCATGGCCGACTACCAGGACCTCTACGAGGAGCGGCTGCGCCGCACCGGCGCCGGCGTCGAGGCGCTCGGCCCCGACGGCACCTGGCACCGGGCCGCCCGGCACACCGAGGTGATCGAGGTCGCGGGGGAGGCGGACGTCGAGGTCGAGGTCGTCGAGACCGACCGGGGCCCGGTGGTGGCCGGCGGCCCCGAGGGCCTGGACGACGGCACCCCGGCCGCGCTCAGCCTCCGCCACCCGCCCCGCGTCACCGCCGACCTCGGCTTCGGCGCCCTGCTGCCGCTGCTGCGGGCCCGCCGGGTGGCCGACGTGGACCGGGCCCTGGACGCGTGGGCCGAGCCGGTCAACGTGGTGCAGGCCGCCGACACCGAGGGCGGGCTGCTGCACCGGGTCGCGGGGCGGGTGCCGGTGCGGGCGGCGGCCAACGGGCAGCGTCCGGTGCCGGCCTGGGAGCCGGGGCACGAGTGGCGGGGCTGGCACACCCCGGCGCGGGCGGGCCTGTCGGACGGCGTCGCGGTGATGGCCAACCAGCGGGGCCCGGCCGCCCCGCTCGGCGTCGAGTTCGCGCCGCCGCACCGCGCCGACCGCATCGCCGCGCTGCTGGCCGGCAAGCGGCGCTGGTCGGCGGCTGACATGCCGGCCATCCACATGGACACGCACCTGGGCTCCGCCGGGCCCCTCCTTGACCTCGTGGCCCAGGTGCCGGACGCCTCGCGGGGGGCCGCCCTCCGCGACCGCCTGCTCGCCTGGGACCGCCACATGGACGCCGGCAGCGCGGACGCCGCCGCGTACGCCGCCCTGCGGAGCGCCGTCGTCCGGCGCCTCGCCGCACACCCGGCCCTCGCCGCCGCGGCCGTACCGCCGGCCTGGCCGGAGGTGCTCCAGCCCTGGCTGGCCCTGGTCCCGCGGATCGGGTACGCCCTGGAACACCTCCTGCGCGCGGAGGACTTGTACGGCATCGACCGCGCGGCGATCGTCGCGGCGGCGGTGGAGGAGGTGGCGGACTCGGCATCCGGCGCTTCCTGGGGCGAGACCCATCGCCTCGCCCCCTGGCGGGCGCTGCCCGACCCGGACTCCCCCGACGCCGCCGAGCCCGGCCTGTCCGGCGACCACGACTGCGTCCTGTGCACCTCCGCCGTCCCGGGCCTCACCGACCGCGCCGCGCGGGGCCCGGCCGCCCGCTACGTCTGGGACCTGGCCGACCGGACGCGCAGCGGCTGGGCGGTCCCGCACGGGGCGGGCGGCGCCGCCCACCGCCGGGACCAGCAGCCGCTGTGGCTGACCGGCGCGCTCGTCCCCGTCCTCACGGACTTCGCCCAGCTCACGAAGGAATCCGATGTCTGACCCGTACGCCTCCCGCCCGGCCCTCCACGAACAGGCCCTCGACGGCTTCGGCACGGTCCGCGTCCTCGCCCTCGATGCCGCCCGCGACGCGGAGACGGTGCACGGCTGGGTGAGCGAGGAGCGCGCCGCGTTCTGGGGCATGACGGGCCTGACCCGCGATCAGGTCGCCGACGTCTACGCCCACCTGGCCGGCCTGTCCACCCACCACGCCTATCTCGTCACCAGGGACGAGGCGCCCGTCGCCCTCCTCCAGACCTACGAGCCCGAGGCGGACCGGGTGGGCGAGTGCTACCCCGTCGAGCCCGGCGACATCGGCGTCCACCTGCTGCTCGCCTCGGCAGGACCGGCGGGCGCCCGCCCCGGCTGGACGGCGGCCCTGGCGACGGCGCTCATGGGCTACGTCCTCCTCGGCCTCGACCGCACGCGCATCGTCGTCGACCCGGACGTCCGCAACGAGAAGGCCGTGGCCCGCTTCCTCCGCCAGGGCTTCACCGCGGGCCCGGCGGTGGTCCTCCCGGAGATCGACCTGCCGGAGGTGTACCTCCCGGAGAAGAAGGCCCAGCTGGCGTTCCTGCGCCGGGAGACGGTGGGGCATCTGCTGAGCTGAGCGCGAGGGCGCGTCCCGGCGGAACTGAGCGCACGAGGTACCGACGGTGGCCGCAGGCGTCCCCGTGGGGCGAGGGGCGGGGTGCCGGCAGCCGTACGTATCCCCGCGAGGCGGATCGCGGGAGGCGACGTGAGGCGTGCGGTACGTGGCGGGGGCCGGCTGCGTCGGGCGGCGGCGGTGCTTCCCCGGCCGCTCCTGCTCCTCCCCCTGCTCCCCCTCCTGCTTCTCCTGCTCCTCGGCGGCGCGGCCCCCGCCTCCGCGCACGCCGCCCTGCGTGCCACCGACCCGAAGGCGACGGTGCGGGTGACGGAGACGGACCAGGTGAGCGAGGCGCGCCCGGTGCGCATCCGCCCCTGACCGGGAAGAACCCGAACCTAGCCCTCCCGAGGCCGCGCCAGACTCAACAGCACCGACCCCGCCAGCACCACCACGATCACCGCCAGGCTCACCGGCGACGGAATCTCCGGCACGCTGCTGCTGATGACCTTGTGCGAAGCCTGGAGCACCAGCTTCACCCCGATGAAGGCGAGGATCAGCGCGAGCCCCTTGCTCAGGTAGTGGAAGCGGTCGAGGAGGCCGGCGAGGAGGAAGTACAGCGCGCGCAGCCCCAGGATCGCGAAGGCGTTGCTGGTGTAGACGATGAACGGCTCGTCGCTCACCGCGAGCACCGCCGGCACGCTGTCCACCGCGAACACCAGGTCCGCCGCCTCGATCGCGACGACCACCGCGAGCAGCGGCGTGGCGACCCGCCGCCCCGCCTCGCGGACGAAGAAGTGCGCCCCGGCGTACTCGTCCCGCACCGGCACCACCTTGCGCAGCAGCCGCACGGCGAGGCTGTGCCCCGGGTCGAAGCTGTCGTCCTCCTCCTTGAGGATCTTGTACGTGCTCCAGAACAGCACCGCCGCGAACACGAACAGCACCGCGGTGAACCGGCTGACCACCGCCACCCCGGCCGCCAGGAACAACCCCCGGAACACCAGCGCTCCCAGCACGCCGAAGAACAGCACCCGGTGCTGGTAGGCCCGCGGTACCCGGAAGTAGCCGAAGATCAGCGCGAAGACGAAGAGGTTGTCGACGGACAGGCTCTTCTCCAGCAGCCAGGCGGTCGTGTACTCCACCCCGGGCGTCGTCCCCAGTACGAGGAACACGACCACCCCGAAGGCGACCGCGAGCCCGACCCACACCCCGCTCCAGGCGGCGGCCTCCCGGAACCCGATGACGTGCGTGTCCCGGTGCGCCAGCAGGTCGACGGCCAGCGACACCACCACGACGGCACCGAACACCGCCCACAACCACCACGGCACGTCGAGCACGGACCAACCCCTCACACGGCGGCCGACACCCCCTCCCGCCCGAGTCTCCCCCGCCCGACGCCCCCTGTCCTGCGCAGACTCCTCCCCGGCCACCACCCGGGGTCCGCACGGCCGGCCCCGCGGCCCGACCCCATGCACACCCCCCCCGCCCTGGTGAGCGCGTCGCTTCGGCGCATCCTCCCAGCCACCCCGCCACGCCCGGCGGGTGTTTTCGGAGGTCGGCCCGATGGACGGTGCCCGTCGCCGACGGCTTCAGTGGGCCCTCGTGAACATCAGCGAAGCGCCGCCCAGCGCCGTGCTGGTCGTTGAGCCGATGGGGAACGCCGGCCCGTTCCTCGCGGCCGCCGCCGCCCGGCTCGGCCTCTCCCTGCACGCCGCCACGCACCGCGCCGTCCACGCCGCCTACCCGCCCGCCCTGGCCGGCGCGCTGGCCGGCGTCTGCCTCACGGACCTCGCCGACCCGCCCCGCGCCCTGGACGAGACGGAGGCTTACTGCCGCCGCCACCGCATCCGCGCGGTCGCCGCCTGCTGGGAGCTGTTCACCCCGCTGGCCGCCCGCCTCGCGGCGCGGCTCGGCGCACCCGGCAACGACCCGCTGCTGGCCCGGGCGGCCCGCAACAAGGCCGACATGGCCGCCGCCTTCCGGACCGCCGGGGTCCCCGCGCCGCGCGGCGCGGTCGTCGCGGACGCCGGGCAGGCGCTCCGGGCCACGGAGTCCGGCAGCCTGGGCCGGCCGCTGGTGGTGAAGCCCGTCGAACAGGGCGGCTCCTGGGGGGTGAGCGTCGTCGAGGACCCGGCCGACCTGCCCGCCGCGGTGGCCGCCGCCACCCGCTTCGAGACCGCCGAGCCGCACGGCCTCCCGCTCGACTCCCGCGTGCTGCTCCAGAGTTACGTACCCGGCCCGGAGTACTCGACGGAGACCGTGGTCGCCGACGGCGTGGCCTACGCCCTGCCGGTGGTCGCCAAGGACACCACCGCCGGCCGCCACCGCGTGGAGACCGGCCACACCTGCCCGGCGGAGCTCTCCCCCGAGCTGACCCTGGCCGTGCAGCACACCGCCGCCCGCGCCGCCCTGGCCGTCGGGGTGCGCAACGGGGTCGCGCACACCGAGCTGAAGATCCCGCCCGGCACCGGCCGCCCGGTCGTCATCGAGACCGGCGCCCGCCTGCCCGGGGACAACATCTGCGAGCTCGTCGAGGCGGCGACGGGGATCGACGAGGCGGAGGCGTACCTCCGCGCGGTGACCGGCCGCCCGCCCCGAACCCGGCCCACCCGGCACCGCGCCGCCGCCATCCGCTTCCTGCTCCCCGAGCACGCCGGAACGCTGGCGGAGGTCGCCGTACCCGAGGTCCCCGGCACCCGCAGCGAGCTGTACCTGCGACCCGGCGACACCGTCCCCGAGCCGGCCGACAGCTCGGCCCGCGTCGGCCACGTAGCGGCCCGCGCGGCCACCGCCGCCCAGGCCCGCCGCCTGGCCGCCCTGGCCGTCCACGGAACGCGACTGAAGGTGACCTGACCGGTGACGGGGCCGGCGTACTCCGGGCCATGACACCTCCCTCCACCGCCACGTCGAAGGGCCCCACCGCGAACGGTGGGGCCCTTCGACATCGTGCCCGGTGAGGCACTGGCGGAGGATACGAGATTCGAACTCGTGAGGGGTTGCCCCCAACACGCTTTCCAAGCGTGCGCCCTAGGCCTCTAGGCGAATCCTCCGCCGAGAACATTACATGACGTGGGGGAGTGCTTGCGAACTCGTTCAAAGGGCCTCGGATCAGGTAACCTATGGCGCAGCCCCTCACGCGGCGCTATCTGACTGAACTCCCCCAGGGCCGGAAGGCAGCAAGGGTAGGTCGGCTCTGGCGGGTGCGTGGGGGGCGCTTGCGTTGCCGGGGTGCCCGGCGGGGGCGGCGGGGCCGGGCCGGTTGTCGGTGGGCGCCTATAACCTCGTAGACGTGTCATCTCTCGCGCTGTACCGCCGCTACCGACCGGAGTCCTTTGCCGAGGTCATCGGGCAGGGGCATGTCACCGACCCGTTGCAGCAGGCGCTGCGCAACAACCGGGTCAACCACGCGTACCTGTTCAGCGGTCCGCGCGGATGCGGCAAGACGACCAGCGCGCGGATCCTCGCCCGGTGTCTCAACTGCGAGCAGGGTCCTACGCCGACCCCGTGCGGCGAGTGCCAGTCCTGCCAGGACCTCGCGCGCAACGGACCGGGCTCGATCGACGTCATCGAGATCGACGCCGCCTCGCACGGAGGCGTGGACGACGCCCGTGAGCTGCGCGAGAAGGCCTTCTTCGGGCCCGCCCAGAGCCGGTACAAGATCTACATCATCGACGAGGCCCACATGGTCTCCCCGCAGGGCTTCAACGCCCTGCTGAAGGTGGTCGAGGAGCCTCCGGAGCACCTCAAGTTCATCTTCGCCACCACCGAGCCCGAGAAGGTCATCGGGACGATCCGGTCGCGCACCCATCACTACCCCTTCCGGCTCGTCCCGCCGGGAACCCTGCGCGACTATCTCGCCGAGGTGTGCCAGAAGGAGCAGATCCCGGTCGACGACGGGGTGCTGCCGCTCGTGGTGCGGGCGGGGCAGGGATCCGTGCGTGACTCCATGTCCGTCATGGACCAGCTGCTCGCCGGGGCGGGGGAGGGCGGTGTGACGTACGACATGACGACATCGCTGCTCGGCTACACCGACGGCTCGCTGCTCGACTCCGTGGTCGACGCCTTCGCCTCCGGGGACGGCGCCGCCGCCTTCGGGGTCGTGGACCACGTCATCGAGGGCGGCAACGACCCCCGCCGCTTCGTCGCCGACCTCCTGGAGCGGCTCCGCGACCTCGTCATCCTCGCGGCCGTGCCCGACGCCGCCGAGAAGGGGCTGCTCGACCACCCCGCCGACGTCCTGGAGCGGATGCAGGCCCAGGCGCGCTCCTTCGGCGCCGCCGAGCTGAGCCGCGCGGCCGACCTGGTCAACGAGGGGCTGACCGAGATGCGCGGCGCGCACTCGCCGCGCCTCCAGCTGGAGCTGATCTGCGCGCGCGTGATGCTGCCCGCCGCGTACGGGGACGAGCGGTCGGTCATGGCCCGCCTCGACCGGATCGAGCGCGGGGTGCAGTTCTCGGCGGGGGGCGGGGCGCCCGCCATGGGGTACGTGCCCGGGCCCGAGGCCCATGCGGCGGCGGTCCCGGTGAGCGGCGGCTCCGGCGGGGCTGCCGATGCCGCCGCCCCCGCCGCTCCTCCCGTTCCGGCCGGTGGCGGGCCCGCCGCAGCCCGTGCCGCGGTGCGGGGCCCCGGCGCCGAGGCCCCGCCGGCTGCCACCGGCAGCCCCGCGCCCGAGCCGCAGCCGGCGCCGGCGCCGGCCCCGGAGCCGACCGCGCCCACACCCGCATCCGCGCCCGCCTCCAACTCCGCCCCGGCAGCCGCCCCCGGCGCCTGGCCCAGCGCCGCCCCCGCCGGCGGCGGCCGGCGCCCGGGCGGCTGGCCCACCCCGGCGGCGGCGGGCGGCGGCGCCCCCGCCACCCGGCCCGCGACGCCCGGCCCTGCCCCGGCGGCGTCCCCCGCTCCGGCTCAGGCCACCCCCGCGCCCGGCCCCGCCGCCCCGGCCCCCGCCCCGCAGCGCGGCGGGCTCGACCCGCGCACGATCTGGCCGGAGATCCTGGAGGCCGTCAAGAACCGCCGCCGGTTCACCTGGATCCTGCTCAGCCAGAACGCCCAGGTCACCGGCTTCGACGGCACCGTCCTCCAGGTCGGCTTCGTCAACGCCGGCGCCCGGGACAACTTCCTCAGCAGCGGCAGCGAGGACGTGCTGCGCCAGTGCCTGACCGAGCGGTTCGGCGTGCAGTGGAAGATCGAGGCGGTGGTCGACCCGTCCGGCGGCTCGGCGCCCCCGCCCCCCGGTGCCCCCTTCGGTGGGGCCGGCGGCGGCAGCGCGTCCGGGGGCAGTGCCTTCGGCGGCGGCGAGGGCGGAGCCGGCGGGGGGTACTCCGGCGGCGGTGGCTTCTCCGGTGGCGGCGGCCCGTCCGCGCCCCGCCCATCGGTGCCCCCCGCCTCGGGTCCGTCCGCCGCCCCCGAGCCCCCGGCCGCCGCCTCCTCCTCCCGGGCGACCCCCTCCGCGTCGCCCACCCCCGCCCGCCCCCCGGCCCCCGAGCCGCCGCCCCCGGTCTCCCCGGAGGACGACGTCCCCGAGGACGACGACCCCGACCTCGACGAGTCCGCCCTGTCCGGCATGGACCTCCTCGTACGGGAGCTGGGCGCGACGGTCGTGGAGGAGATCGCCCACGAGTAGCCCCAAGTGGCCGACCTCCGGCGACAGGGAGCCGGGGTGCGACTGGAGGAACCCACAACCCCGCACCCCCCGCCCCTTGGGAAGCCCGCACAATCCGCCCCCGCCCCCGCCCATTAGGCTGACACCCGTGAAGGTCCTCGTCATCGGCGGCGGCGCCCGCGAACACGCCCTGTGCCGCTCCCTGTCCCTCGACCCCGACGTCACCGCGCTGCACTGCGCCCCCGGCAACGCTGGCATCGCCGAGGTCGCCGAGCTGCACCCGGTCGACGCCCTCGACGGCGCGGCCGTCACCGCGCTGGCCCAGCGGCTGGGCGCCGAGCTGGTCGTGGTCGGTCCTGAGGCGCCCCTGGTCGCCGGGGTCGCCGACGCCGTGCGCGAGGCGGGCATCCCCGTCTTCGGCCCCTCCGGGCAGGCCGCCAGGCTGGAGGGTTCCAAGGCGTTCGCCAAGGACGTCATGGCCGAGGCCGGCGTCCCCACCGCCCGCTCCTACGTCTGCACCACCCCGGACGAGGCCGACGCGGCCCTGAACGCCTTCGGCGCCCCCTACGTCGTCAAGGACGACGGCCTGGCCGCCGGCAAGGGCGTCGTCGTGACCGACGACATCGAGGCCGCCCGGCAGCACGCCGCCGCCTGCGAGCGCGTCGTCATCGAGGAGTTCCTCGACGGCCCCGAGGTCTCCCTCTTCGCCGTCACCGACGGCGACACCGTCTGCCCGCTCCAGCCCGCCCAGGACTTCAAGCGCGCCCTGGACGGCGACGCGGGCCCCAACACCGGCGGCATGGGCGCGTACTCGCCGCTGCCGTGGGCCGATCCCAAGCTGGTCGACGAGGTCGTTCAGAGCGTGCTCCAGCCGACCGTGGACGAGCTGCGCCGCCGCGGCACCCCGTTCAGCGGCCTGCTCTACGCCGGCCTCGCGATCACCTCGCGCGGCGTCCGTGTCATCGAGTTCAACGCCCGCTTCGGCGACCCCGAGACCCAGGTGGTCCTGGCCCGCCTGCGCACCCCGCTGGCCGGCCTGCTGATGGCCGCCGCCACCGGCAACCTCGCCGACCTGGAGCCGCTGCGCTGGAGCGAGGAGGCCGCCGTCACGGTGGTCGTCGCCGCCGCGGACTACCCCGCGAGCCCCCGCACCGGCGACCCGATCACCGGCCTGGCCGAGGTCGCCGCCGAGGACGCCCCGCACGCCTACGTGCTGCACGCCGGCACCCGCCGCGAGGGCGACGCCGTGGTCAGCGCCGGCGGCCGGGTGCTGTCGGTCACGGCGACCGGCGCCGACCTCACCGAGGCCCGCGACCGCGCCTACCGGGCAGTGGCCCGCGTCGGACTGGCGGGCTCCCAGCACCGTACGGACATCGCGGCGAAGGCGGCCGGCGAAGCCTGACCGGCCTCGCCCGCCAGGCCCCGTACCGCCAGGCCCCGTACCGGCAGGCCCCGGCTCCGCTCCAGGAGCCGGGGCCTGATCCTTGCTGTCTGTCGATCACCCTTGCCCAAAGCCATTCCATCGAGTGACCGATCCGCCATATGGCTGACGGGCGCCGGGGCCCCAACTATGGTGCCGCGCAAGCGTTCCGGCACATGGCCCACCGGCATTGCGATGTCAGTGGCGGGTGCCACAGTGGGGACAGTCAGGACACTCGGGACAGCCGGAGGGCGAGGAGGGCGGAGGGGGTGAGTCGGACATGAGCGGTGTCGACATTGGTGCGGAGGCCGGCGCGCGGGCCGCGCGGGCCCGGGCGCTGGCCGTGCTACGGGTCCGCAGCCGCGCCCTCGCGGTCGCCCTGCTGCCCGCCGCGGCCGCCGTGATCCTGCTCGCCGGCGGCACCAGCGGCCACCTCGTGGGGGCCGGCTGGGACGCCGCCCGCTGGGCCGTGTCCGCGCTCGCGCTGCTCGTCCTGCTGCTCGCCGGCGCGGTCGCCCTGGTAGTGGCCCGCGCCCGCCCGGCCTGCACGCCGACGGTGGCGGTCGCCGAGGAGTCCGCGCCCGACCTGTACCGGCTGGTGCGCGACCTCGCCGACCGGCTCGGCGTGCCCGCGCCGTCCGCGATAGCGCTCACCCCGGACTGCGACAGCTGGCTGGAGGACCGCTCCCACGCCTCCCGCACCCCGCCGGGCGCCGGCGCCTCGGTGCTCGTCATCGGCTCCCCCTTCCTGTGGTGGATGCGGGTCGGCGAGCTGCGCGCCGTCCTCGCCCCGGTCGTCGCGGGCGCGGGTCCCTCGGCGCACCCCGACATAGCCGCGGCCCGGCGCTTCCTGCGGGGCCTGGACGCCGCCGTGGCGGTGGCCGCCGCGCCGGGCCGGGGTCCGGTGTCCCGGGCGGCGGGCGCGGGGCTCGGCTGGGCGACCCGGCTGCTGCTGCGCGGCTGCCGCGCCCACGCCGCCGAGATGGAGCGCGCGGTCGCGTCGGCCGCGGCCGAGCGGGCCAAGGCCGTGGACTACGGGCTGCGGATCGTCGCCCAGGAGCAGGTGGGCCTCGCCTACGCGGGCTGGGACCGGCTGCTGACCCGGGTGGCGCTGCCGGCCTGGCGGATGGGCCGCTGGCCCTCGCGCCTCGACGTGGGCGTCGTCGCCGCGCTCACCGAGCTGTCCCGGCGCGACCGGCTGGCCGAGGGCTTCGCCTCCCGTCTCGGCGAGCGCCCCGCCTGCGACCTCCTCGAAGAGCCCGGCGCGATCGACGAGGCGGTCTCCCTCCTCGCCGCCCGCCTCTTCCACGGCGGCCCCGACGCCGGCCCGGAGTGGGCGTCGGTGGAGTGGGACGAGTACGCGGAGGAGGTCGTCGACCGCACCTGGCGCACGGACGCCGCCCGCCTCCACCGCGTCCTGGACACCCTCACCGTCACCGACCCGAGCCCCGGCCCCGGCCCCGAGGACCCCCAGCCGACCGCCGCCACCGCCACCACCTCCGCCCCCGACCGCACGCCGACCTCCGACCGCACCCCGACCCCCGGCCCCACCCTCGACCGCGTCCTCGACCACCTCGCCGTCCCACCGGCCACCCCCGCGCCCGCGCCCGCCCCCGATCCCGACGCCGACGACACCACCCCCCAGGGCGCCGCCCTCGCCGCCGGCCTCAGCGCCCAGCTCGCCCGCGAAGAGGCCGAGCCGGCCGCCAACAAGGCCGCCCCCACCACCGCCGCCCCGCCCCCGGAGCCCGCCGCCGGACTCTGGGACGACCACCCCTTGCCCCTGCTGCCCCTGCAACCCCCGCGCACCGGCCGCGAGATCCTCACCGACCACGTCACGGCGATGGTGTGCTGCGCCGCCATGGACACCGCCGGCGCCGCCCCCGGCCTGGACTGGCTCGACGGCCCGTCCCTCCTCTTCGACGGCACCCGCGCGGCCGATCTGGCCCCCCGCGTCCGCACCCTGGTCGAGACCGGCGACCCCGAGCCCCTGCGCACCTGGCTGACCGACCTCGGCATACGCCCGGAGAAGCCGGTACGCCTGGTCTGAAAGGGCGGCCCGCCGAGAACCGGACCGCACCTCTCCACTTGGCACCGCCCACCACCACTTCGCGACGAACAGTGACGGCACCGGCGCAACATGTGATGTGCTGGAACCCGACCGCACGACTGGCAAAAGCGTTCGTCATACGCACGCACCGACCGCACGCACGCACCGACCGCACGCGAACGGACAGCACGGGGGCTTGAGGGAGGGGAGAGTCCCATGGCGCCCGAGCAGATCCGCCGCTGGGAGTCGGGAGCGATGGCGCACGCCGTCACGGACCCGTTCGGACAGGGGCCGGTCCCCTGGCTGCGCGGCGGCGAGGCGTACTTCGGGGACACCGGCCAGGTCGTCGCCTGGTACGCCGACCCGGACGCCGCCGCCACCCGGACCTCGGGCCCCCGCGCCGCCGACGACGTGCACGGCCAGATCAAGGGCTACACCTCCACCGGCGCCGCCGCCCCCGGCGAGGCCGTCGACTTCCACGTCTCGGTCGACCCGCCCCAGCAGTTCTCCGTCGACGTCTACCGGATAGGGCACTACGGTGGCGACGGCGCCGCCAAGATCACCACCAGCCCCCGCCTGTCCGGCATGGTCCAGCCCCCGCCGCTCGCCGCCGACCGCACCGTCTCCTGCCACCACTGGTGGCTCTCCTGGCGGCTGCAGATCCCCTCGTACTGGAACACCGGCGCCTACGTGGCCGTGCTCACCACCGCCGGCGGCCACCGCTCCCACGTCCCCTTCACCGTCCGCGACGACCGCCCGGCCGACCTGCTCCTGGTCCTGCCGGACGTGACCTGGCAGGCGTACAACCTCTACCCGGAGGACGGCCGCACCGGCGCCAGCCTCTACCACGCCTGGGACGCCGAGGGCCGGCTGCTCGGCGAGGCGGACGCCGCGACGACCGTCTCCTTCGACCGCCCGTACGCCGGCGCGGGCCTCCCCCTGCACGTCGGCCACGCCTACGACGTCATCCGCTTCGCCGAGCGCTACGGCTACGACCTCGCCTACGCCGACGCCCGCGACCTGCACGCC
Organism: Streptomyces sp. NPDC048182; assembly: GCF_043202555.1. Classification (NCBI taxonomy): domain Bacteria; kingdom Bacillati; phylum Actinomycetota; class Actinomycetes; order Kitasatosporales; family Streptomycetaceae; genus Streptomyces; species Streptomyces sp. NPDC048182. The sequence goes on from NZ_JBIDAQ010000002.1 coordinate 554,493, forward strand.
GGCCGCGTCGACCCGGCCCGCTACCGGGGCCTGGTCTTCCCCGGCCACGACGAGTACTGGTCGGCGCCGATGCGCCGCACCGCCGAGGCCGCCCGCGACCACGGCACCTCGCTGGTCTTCCTCTCCGCCAACACCATGTACTGGCAGGTGGAGCTGTCCCCGTCCCCGTCCGGCGCCCCCGACCGCCTGCTGACCTGCCGCAAGCGCCGCGGCCCCGGCCGCCCCGTGCTGTGGCGGGAGGTCGACCGCGCCGAGCAGCAGCTGCTCGGCATCCAGTACGCCGGGCGCGTCCCCGAACCCGGCCCCCTGATTGTCCGCAACGCCGGCCACTGGCTGTGGGAGGCCACCGGCGCCCACGAGGGCGACGCCATCGAGGACCTGGTCGCCGGCGAGGCCGACCGCTACTTCCCGCGCACCGCCCTGCCCGAGCACGAGGAGCGGGTCCTGCTCGCCCACTCCCCGTACCCCGACGCCCACGGCGCCCGGCGCCACCAGGAGACGTCGCTGTACCGGGCCCCGTCCGGCGCCTGGGTCTTCGCGTCCGGGACGTTCGCCTGGTCCCCGAAGCTCGACCGCCCCGGCCACGCCGACCCGCGCGTGCAGCGGGCCACCGCCAACCTCCTGGACCGCATCTGCAAACGGGACTGACCGGCACCCGCGGCGCGACCGGCACCCCGCGTACGGGAGAATCGAGCCAGTTGGACAGAACCACGGGGAGGAACCGTGTCCGGATTCGTCGAGAAGCCCGAGCCGATCCAGGTGCCGGGCCTGGTGCATCTGCACACCGGCAAGGTGCGCGAGCTGTACCGGAACGAGGCGGGCGACCTCGTCATGGTCGCCAGCGACCGCCTCTCCGCCTACGACTGGGTGCTGCCCACCGAGATCCCCGACAAGGGCCGGGTGCTCACGCAGCTCTCCCTGTGGTGGTTCGACCGGCTCGCCGACCTGGTCCCGCACCACGTCCTGAGCACCGACCTGCCCCCCGGCGCCCCCGCCGACTGGGCCGGCCGCACCCTGGTCTGCAAGTCGCTGCGGATGGTCCCCGTGGAGTGCGTGGCCCGCGGCTACCTCACCGGCTCCGGCCTCGCCGAGTACGAGCAGACCCGCACCGTCTGCGGCCTGGCCCTCCCGGAGGGCCTGGTCGACGGCTCGGAGCTGCCCGCCCCGATCTTCACCCCGGCCACCAAGGCCGAGGTCGGCGAGCACGACGAGAACGTGTCGTACGAGGAGGTCGCCCGCCAGGTCGGCGCGGAGACCGCGGCCGAGCTGCGCCAGGCGACCCTCGCCGTCTACTCCCGGGCCCGCGACATCGCCCGCGAGCGGGGCATCGTCCTCGCGGACACCAAGTTCGAGTTCGGCTACGCGGACGACGGCCTGGTCCTCGCCGACGAGGTGCTCACCCCGGACTCCTCCCGCTTCTGGCCGGCCGACCAGTGGGAGCCGGGCCGGGCGCAGCCCTCGTTCGACAAGCAGTTCGTCCGGGACTGGCTGACCTCGGCGGAGTCCGGCTGGGACCGCAAGAGCGAGCAGCCTCCGCCGCCGCTGCCGGAGCGGGTGGTCGAGGCGACGCGCGCCAAGTACATCGAGGCGTACGAGCGCCTGACCGGCCTCAGCTGGAGCTGAGCGCGGGCACACGGGACACGACGAAGCCCCCGGCCGGTGACCGGGGGCTTCGTGCTGTGGAGCGAACGACGAGGTTCGAACTCGCGACCTCAACCTTGGCAAGGTTGCGCTCTACCAACTGAGCTACGTTCGCACTGCGCCGTGGCGCGAGAGCAACTATACCCAACCCCGCTCCCGCGCGAGCCGCACCGCCGCGTGCCGGTTCTCCGCGCCGAGCTTCGTGACGGCCGACGACAGGTAGTTCCGCACCGTCCCCTCCGCGAGCGCGGCCCGCTCGGCGATCTCCGCGACGGGCGCCCCGTCGGCCGCGTGCTCGAGCACCTCGGCCTCCCGCGCGGTCAGCGGCGAGTCCCCCGCGGAGATCGCGTCGGCCGCCAACTCCGGGTCCACGTAACGGTTCCCGGCGTGCACCGTGCGGATCAGCTCGGCGAGCCGCTGCGCGCTGACCGTCTTCGGCACGAAGCCCCGCACCCCCGCCGCAAGCGCCCGCTTCAGGTGCCCGGGCCTCCCATGGCTGGTCACGATCAGCACCCGGCACCCGGGCAGCTCGGCCCGTAGCGATGTGGCGACCTTCACACCGTCCGCCCCCGGCATCTGGAGGTCAAGGACGGCGACGTCCGGCGCGTGCGCCCGCGCCATCGCCAGCGCCTCGGGCCCACTGGCCGCCTCGGCGACCACGACGAGATCGTCCTCCAGGGACAGCAGCGCGGCCAACGCCCCCCGGATGAGGTGCTCGTCATCGGCGAGCAGCACCCGCACCACCTCGGTCACGACACGCCCTCCGCCCCGGGCCGGCCCCCGCGGGTCTCCGCGCCGCCGGGCACCTCACCGCTCCCCGACGGCACGGCGGCCCCGGCGGAGGCGCCCGGGTCCTGCGCCGGTGCGGCGTCCGATCGCCCCTTCGCGGCCGACGGCCCCTCCGTGGCCGACCGCCGCACCCCCGCACCCGACGGCACCGGCACCTCCGCCCCCCAACGCCCTGCCCCACCCGCCGCCGCGGGCAACGGCACCACCGCCGTCACCCGGAACCTCCCGTCCCCCGCCGCGCCCGCCTCCAGCGTGCCCTCCACCGCGGACAGCCGCTCCCGCAGCCCCGCCAGGCCCGAGCCGCCGCGCGCCTCCCCCGGGGCCGTGTCCCGCACCCCGTCGTTCTCCACCGCCAGCACCGCCGCACCCCGCTCCTCGTCCACCCGCACAGCCACCTCGCACACCCGCGCGTCCCCGTGCCGCAGCACGTTCGTCGCCGCCTCCCGCACCACCCACCCGAGCGCCGACTGCACCTCGGCCGGCAGCCCCGCGGCGTCGCCGGTCACCCGGCACTCCACCCCGGCCGCCGCGAGGACACCCCGCGCGCCGGCCAGCTCGACCTCCAGGTCGGCCTCCCGGTAGCCGCGCACCACGTCCCGCACCTCGCGCTGCGACTCCTGCGCGATGCGCTGCACCTCGGTCATCTGCGCCACCGCCTCGGGCCGCCCGCGCCGGGCCAGCTGCACGGCCAGCTCGCTCTTGAGGGCGATGACCGCGAGGTTGCGCCCCATCACGTCGTGCAGGTCCCGGCCGAACCGCAGCCGCTCCTCCGCGACGGCGAGCCGGGCACGGGTCTCGCGGGCCTCGTCGAGCGCGTAGACCGCGTCCAGGAGCCAGACGGAGAAGACGGAGGTGAAGGCCAGGAACCCGCCCATCACCAGCACGATGCCGGTCTGCGCCAGCGCCTGCCCGTCCGGCGTCCCCATGGGGAGGCTCACCGCCCCCGCGCCGGCCGCGAAGCCGCCGACGATCGCGAACACCCGCCGCCGGTTGCGCACCCCCAGGGCGATCACCCCGGCCCCGAAGACGAGCACGGTCCCGAAGAGCGCACCCGCCGCCCCGTCCACGCCCTCCCCGGACGGACCGCGCTCCGCGACGCCGACCGCGCCGACGGCGATCACCGCGGTGAGGGCGGCGTGCGCCCACAGCGACCGCACCGGCTGGGCCCGCCGTCCGCGGGTGAAGTCCAGCGAACGGGCCGTCACCACCACACCCGACCCGGCGTGCACGAGGGCCGTCAGCAGCAGCGCGCCCGCCAGGCGCGGACCGACCGTGGCGAGGCCGGCCCCGGCGATGGTGGCGACCTCGATGACCCCGAAGAAGTAGAACGACCACCGCGTGTACGTCTCGACCTTCGCCGGGGTGCTCTTCCGCCGCCACCAGCCGCGCGGCCTCGGCCTCGCCATGCCCTCACTCCTCCTCAGCCCGGCCCCCCATGCCATCGTCAGCGCCGGGGCTCCCACCGGAACCACCGCCGTACAGCAAACACCGCGAGCCCGGTCCAGGCCAGGGCGGTCGCCAGGGCGCCCAGCGCCTCGTACGCCGACAGGTCGCCGGTCCAGCCGCCGCGCACCAGGGTGATGACGGGCGAGAGCGGCAGCAGCCGGCAGACGGAGCCCAGCGGATCGGGGAACAGCTCAAGGGGCACGGTGACGCCGGAGCCGATCATGGAGACGACCAGCAGCGGCATCGGCGTGACCTGCGCGCTCTCCCCGGTCCTGGTGAAGCCGGCGGTGACCGCGGCGAGCGCCGCGCACAGCACCAGACCGATCAGCACACCGGCCACGGCCAGGTAGGGGGCGGCCGGCGCGGGCACGTCGAGCAGCACCGAGCAGCCCACCGCGAGCAGCACGCACTGCACGAGGCCGGTGAGCACGGCGGGCAGCGCCGAGCCGGCCAGGATCTCCGCGTCGCGCGGCTCGCCGGTGCGCAGCCGCTTGAGGACCAGCTCCTCGCGCCGCACGACGAAGACGCCGACCAGCGCCGAGTAGACCGCGAAGAGCAGGGAGAAGCCGATGGCGGCCGGCAGCACCACCGTGCCGGCGCTCAGCCCGGCGCCGGCCAGATCCATGCTGTCGGTCGCCGACCGCACGCTGACCGGCAGGACGACCGGCACGATCAGCGCGGCGACCAGCGTGCCCTTGCTCCGCCCGAGCAGGGTCAGCTCGGCGCGGGCCAGGGCGGCCATCCGCGTCCTGGGGGTACTGGCCGCACGGGCCGAGAGGGTGTCGCTCATGCCGAGTACTCCTTCGCAGCCGCCGTCTCCCGTATCGGGTCCGCCGAACCCGCCGACGCCTCCCGCGCGATCCGCAGGAACGCCTCCTCCAGCGACGCCGACCGCACGTCGAGCCGCCGCAGCTCCACGCCGGCCCCCGCCGCCCAGGCCAGCACCCCGGTGGCCGCCCGTTGCAGCTCCCGAGTGCGCAGCCGGACCAGCCGGCCGTCCGCCTCGTGCCCGCTCACCCCGAGGCCGGCCAGCGGCGGCAGGTCGCCGAGGTGGTAGCCGTCGGGCAGCTCGAAGGAGATCCGGGCGGGCTGGGCCTCGGTCACCTCGGCCGGGGTGCCGGTGGCCGCGATCAGGCCCTGGTGCAGGATGGCCAGCCGGTCGGCGAGCTGCTCGGCCTCCTCCAGGTAGTGCGTGGTCAGCAGCACCGACGTCCCCGCGTCGCGCAGCGCGCCCACCAGCTCCCAGGTCTCCCGGCGCCCCTCGGCGTCAAGGCCGGTGGTGGGCTCGTCCAGGAACAGCACCTCGGGGTCGCCGAGCAGCGCGAGGGCCAGGTCGAGGCGGCGCCGCTCGCCCCCGGAGAGCTGCTTCACCCGGGTCCCGGCCCGGTCCGCGAGGCCGACCAGCGCCAGCACCTCCGCCTCCGGGCGGGCCCCGCTCACGCACCCCGCCCACATCCGCGCGGTCTCCGCCACGGTCAGCTCGGAGGGGAAGCCGCCCTCCTGGAGCATCACGCCGGTGCGGGGGCGGACGGCGGCGCGCTCGGTGTACGGGTCGTGCCCGAGGACGCGGACCCGGCCGCCGGCCGGCGGGGCGAGGCCCTCCAGGAGTTCGACGGTGGACGTCTTGCCGGCGCCGTTGGTGCCGAGCAGCGCGAACACCTCCCCGCGCCGGACGGAGAAGTCGATGCCCCGCACCGCCTCGAACCCGCCCCCGTACACCCGCCGCAGGCCGCTGACCTCGATCACGTACTCGTCGTCTCGCATGCCCTTCAGCCTTCCTGCCGCCAGGGCGAGCGGTCAGTGCGCGCTGTCACCGCTCGGCGTGACAAATGTCAGAAGGGGCCCGGGCATACGAGAAGACCCCGGTCCCATACGAGGAACCGGGGTCTTCTTCCCGAGCGGACGACGAGGTTCGAACTCGCGACCTCAACCTTGGCAAGGTTGCGCTCTACCAACTGAGCTACGTCCGCATTGCCTCCGACCGCCCGCCTGAACAAGCACGGTTACCGATCGGTGCGAGCACCAGCCTACCTGATCGAAAACGACCGTCGGTACGGCGATGCAGAGCGGGTGACAGGAATTGCACACTGCGCCTTCCCCCTGGAAGGGGGATGTTCTGCTACTGAACTACACCCGCGTGATCCGTGAGCTGGGCTTTTCGGCCCGGCCCCCCGGCGCGCTCCAGACTCTAGCCGACCACCCGGGGTGCGGCGCAAGTCGGCTGCGGCGAGGGGCCGGTGGGCCGGGACGCGGGACTCACTGCGCCTCGGCGAACGCCTCGTAGACCTTCTTCGGGATGCGCCCCCGCGCGGGCACCTCCAGCTTGTTCGACTGCGCCCAGGCCCGGACCGCCGCCGGGTCGGGGGCGACCTCCGTCTCCCGGTAGGCCCGCCCGGACCGGGACCGCTTGCGGCCGGCCGACACGTACGGCTCCAGCGCCTCGCGGAGTTTCTGCGCGTTGGCCTCGTTCAGGTCGATCTCGTACATCCTGCCGTCGACCCCGAAGGCGACCGTCTCCGCCGCTTCGGAGCCGTCGATGTCATCGAAGACAGTGACCACGACACGCTGCGCCACGAATATCGGTCCCTTCATGCGGCATCTCCGCGATGACGTGCCAGGACGTCACTCAGATGCCGACTATCAGACAGTTATCGGGAAAGTATCGGCCCAGGGCATTTCATTTGTACAGGGCCCATTTGTACAGTGCCCGTCATTGCAAGGGGAAGACCGCAGGAATACCTCCGCGTGTCCTTTCCCCAAGTTTTCCCGGAAGCCTCCCACACCCGGCCGGAAAATCCGCCCGATGTGAGCGGGCTCTCGTCGCTTCCTCCAACGCTACCCGCGTAGAATTTTTGTGCGGGTAGTCTGAAGGGACCTGCTCAGCACCACACACCGGGAGTGCCAGTGGCACGCGTCGTAGTCGACGTCATGCTCAAGCCGGAGATCCTCGACCCCCAGGGCCAGGCGGTGCAGCGCGCACTGCCGCGGCTGGGATTCGAGGGGATCTCGGACGTCCGTCAGGGAAAGCGATTCGAACTCGAAGTGGACGGGCCGGTGGACGATGCCGCCCTCGCCCGCATCCATGATCTTGCGGAATCCTTCCTCGCCAACACCGTGATCGAGGACTTCACCGTCAAGGTCGAGTCCGGCGACGTGGTCGCCGGGGCCGCGAAGTGACCGCCCGTATCGGCGTCGTCACTTTCCCCGGAAGTCTGGACGACCGGGACACCCAGCGCGCGATCCGCGTCGCCGGCGCCGAGCCCGTCTCCCTGTGGCACAAGGACAAGGACCTGAAGCAGGTCGACGCCGTGGTGCTCTGCGGCGGCTTCTCCTACGGCGACTATCTGCGCGCCGGCGCCATCGCGCGCTTCTCGCCGGTGATGGACACCGTCATCGAGCAGGCCAAGGCCGGCCTGCCGGTGCTGGGCATCTGCAACGGCTTCCAGATCCTCACCGAGGCCCACCTGCTGCCCGGCGGCATGCTCGGCAACGACCACCTGCACTTCGTCTGCCGCGACCAGAAGCTGCGGGTGGAGAACGCGGGCACCGCCTGGACCGGCGACTACACCGCCGGGCAGGAGATCCACATCCCGCTGAAGAACATGGACGGCCGCTACGTCGCCGACCGGCGCACGCTGGACGAGCTGGAGGCGGAGGGCCGCGTCGCCTTCCGCTACCTCGACGTGAACCCCAACGGCTCGCTCAACGACATCGCCGGCATCACCAACGCCGCCGGCAACGTCGTCGGCCTGATGCCGCACCCCGAGCACGCCGTCGAGCCCCTGATCGGCACCGGCCGCACCGACGGCCTGCCGTTCTTCACCTCGATCCTCAAGAAGCTGGTCACCGCATGAGCCGGACGCCTCTGGACACGGTCGAGCACGCGACCGCGACCCCCGACGTCGAGCTGCCCTGGGCCGAACTGGGCCTGAAGAAGGACGAGTACGAGCGGGTGGTGGAGATCCTCGGCCGCCGCCCGACCGGCGCCGAACTCGCCATGTACTCGGTGATGTGGTCCGAGCACTGCTCGTACAAGTCCTCCAAGGTGCACCTGCGCCAGTTCGGCGAGAAGGCCCCCCAGTCCGACGCGATGCTCGTCGGCATCGGCGAGAACGCGGGCGTGGTCGACGTCGGCCAGGGCTACGCGGTCACCTTCAAGGTCGAGTCGCACAACCACCCCTCCTACGTCGAGCCCTACCAGGGCGCGGCCACCGGAGTCGGCGGCATCGTGCGCGACATCATCGCGATGGGCGCCCGCCCGGTCGCCGTCGTGGACCCCCTGCGCTTCGGCGCCGCCGACCACCCCGACACCCGGCGTGTGCTGCCCGGCGTCGTCGCGGGCATCGGCGGCTACGGCAACTGCCTGGGCCTGCCCAACATCGGCGGCGAGGTCGTCTTCGACGCCTGCTACCAGGGCAACCCGCTGGTCAACGCCGGTGCGATCGGCGTCATGCGGCACGAGGACATCCACCTCGCGAAGGCGTCGGGCGCGGGCAACAAGGTCATCCTGTACGGAGCCCGCACCGGCGGCGACGGCATCGGCGGCGCGTCGATCCTGGCCTCGGAGACGTTCGACGACGCGAAGCCGTCGAAGCGCCCCGCCGTGCAGGTCGGCGACCCCTTCCAGGAGAAGCTGCTCATCGAGTGCACCCTGGAGGCGTTCGCCGAGAAGCTGGTCGTCGGCATCCAGGACCTCGGCGCGGCCGGGCTGTCCTGCGCCACCTCCGAGCTGGCGTCGAACGGCTCCGGCGGCATGCGCGTGACGCTGGACGACGTCCCCCTGCGCGACTCCACGCTCTCGCCCGAGGAAATCCTCATGAGCGAGTCGCAGGAGCGCATGTGCGCGGTCGTGGAGCCGGGGAAGGTCGAGCGGTTCCTGGAGATCTGCGACAAGTGGGACGTCATCGCCACGGTGATCGGCGAGGTCACCGACGGCGACCGGCTGGAGATCTTCTGGCACGGCGGCAAGATCGTCGACGTCGACCCGCGCACGGTCGCCCACGACGGCCCGGTCTACGAGCGCCCCTACGCGCGCCCCGACTGGCAGGACGCCCTCCAGGCCGACGACGCGGGCAAGCTGCCGCGGCCGTCGACGGGGGAGGAGCTGAGGGCCCAGGTCCTGAAGCTGGTCGGCTCGCCCAACCAGGCGTCCAAGCAGTGGATCACGTCCCAGTACGACCACTTCGTGCAGGGCAACACCGTGCTGGCCCAGCCCGAGGACTCGGGCATGATCCGGATGGACGAGGAGACCGGTCTCGGCGTCGCCATCGCCACCGACGGCAACGGCCGGTACGCCAAGCTCGACCCGTACACCGGCGCGCAGCTCGCCCTCGCGGAGGCGTACCGGAACGTGGCGACGACCGGCGCGAAGCCGCTGGCCGTCTCCGACTGCCTGAACTTCGGCTCGCCCGAGGACCCGGCGGTGATGTGGCAGTTCGCGGAGGCCGTGCGCGGCCTGGCCGACGGCTGCCTCCAGCTCGGCACCCCGGTCACGGGCGGCAACGTCTCCCTGTACAACCAGACGGGCGAGGCGGCCATCCACCCCACCCCGGTGGTCGCGGTCCTCGGCGTGATCGACGACGTCGCGCGTCGCACGCCGGTCGCCTTCCAGGAGGAGGGCCAGCTGCTCTACCTCCTCGGCGACACGCGTGAGGAGTTCGGCGGCTCGGCCTGGTCCCAGGTCGTCCACGACCACCTGGGCGGCCTGCCCCCGGCGGTGGACCTGGAGCGGGAGCGCCTGCTGGCCGAGATCCTCATCTCCGCCTCCCGCGACGGCATGGTCGACTCCGCGCACGACCTCTCCGACGGCGGCCTGGTCCAGGCGGTCGTGGAGTCGGCGCTGCTCGGCGGCAAGGGCGCGCGACTGGTCGTCCCGGACGGGCTGGACGCGTTCACGTTCCTCTTCTCGGAGTCGGCGGGCCGCGCGGTCGTCGCCGTCCCGCGCTCGGAGGAGCTCCGCTTCACCGACATGTGCGGCGCGCGGGGCCTGCCGGCCGTTCGCATCGGCGTGGTGGACGGCGACGCGGTCGAGGTCCAGGGCGAGTTCACCCTCCCCCTGGCCGACCTGCGCGAGGCCCACGAGGCCACGATCCCGGCCCTGCTGGCGTAGCCGGCCACCGCCACGAAGGCCCGCCCTCTCCGGGGGGCGGGCCTTCGCCATCCGGTACGCGGCGAGCGACAGCCGCCGCCCCCGGCCGCGGGGCCCACTGCCACCCACCCGGCCCCCGGCCCGACCTGGCTCCGGACTCCGTCCCGCCCTCGCCCGACTCGTGCTCCACCCGCCCCCGGTTCCGCCTTGTGCTTCGCCAGGCTCCGGGTTCTGGCCGGCCCCGGTTTCGGCCTGTGCTTCTCCCGGTTCCGGGCTCCGCCCGCCCCGGTTCGGGCTTGCTTGTCGCCCGGTTCCGGGCTTCGCCCGCGCGTCGCCCGATTCCCGGCTTCGCCCACCAGCCTGTGCTCGCCCGCGTAGCTGCGGGCAGTCGTGCCGCTGGGGCGGCACGGGTGGGCGCTGGGGGTACCCCCTGCTCGAAGAGCTTGGGGGAGGCATCCCGCAGCGCCGGGCTGCGCCACGCCCCCCCAGGCTCCGGGCTCCGCCCGCCCCGACGCCCGGCTTCGGTTCGGCTCCCCCGCATGCGCTCAGGCTCTGCCCGACACCCCGACACCCCGACACCCCGACACCCCGACCCCCCGACCCCCGACCACGGATTCGGGCCCGAGCCCGGCGGGCCCCCCGGCTGCGGACCGACCCCGCCCCCGGCCTTGGCCCCCCGGGCCTTGGCACCCCCCGACCTTGGCCGCCCCTCCGGCCTTGGCCCCCCGGCCTTGGCCACCCCCCGCCCCCGGCCCGCCCCCCGGCACCCCGCCGCTAGGGTCACACCCATGCCGCCAGCCAAGAGGAAGCAGCGCAGCTACGACCCCGCCCGTACCCGCGCCGCCGTCACCGCCCAGTTCGACCACGTCGCCGCCGCGGTCGCCGCGTTGACGTCCGAGCAGCTCGCGCTGCCGACCCGGCTCGGGGACTGGAGCGTGCGGGACCTCGTCGTGCACCTCGGGATGGCCCTGTCGGCCGTGGACCGGCTGCTCGGCGAGCCCGAGCCGGGGCGGGCCGACGCGCGGCTGCTCGACTGGCCGTTCGCCGTCGGTGGCCAGGCCGATGACATCGCCGACCGGACCCGGCGCCTCGCCGCCGCCCACCCCGACCTCGGCGCCCACCTCGCCGACGTCCGCCGGCGCTTCACCGCCGCCCTCGACGCCCACCCCGCCGGCCGGCTGCTGCCCACCAACGCGGGCGTGCTGCCGCTGGGGGAGTACGTCGTCACCCGCGCCGTCGAACTCGTCGTCCACACCGACGACCTCAACGCCGCCCTGCCCGGCCCGGACGTCCCCCTCGACCGCCAGGCCCTCGCCGCCGCGACCCGCCTCCTCGCCGACGCCCTCGCGGAGAAGGCCCCCGGCGGCGCGGTGGAGGTGCGCGTGCCGCCCTTCGCGGTCGTCCAGTGCGTCGAGGGCCCCCGGCACACCCGCGGCACCCCGCCCAACGTGGTCGAGACCGACCCGCTGACCTGGATCCGGCTGGCGACCGGCCGACTGACCTGGGCCGAGGCGAGGGAGGCGGGCACGGTCGGCGCGAGCGGCGAGCGGGCCGACCTCGGCGCGCTGCTGCCCCTGATGGGCTGAGCGGAACCCCGGGGGCCGCTGCCCCGTCCGACTCCCATGAACCGCACCGACCGGCACCACCACACCCCCCTCGCCCTGACCGCGACCGCCCTCGCCGCCCTCCTCGTCCCGCTGGCCACGGCCTGCGGCGGCGAGAAGGCCGAAGGCGGCGGCAGCGGCTCCGTCGGCGCGGCCGGCCAGGTGACCGGCGTGGACTGGGAGGTCGACAGCGTCACCGTCGCCGGCACCACCCACCGCGCCCCCTCCGGCGCGCACGTCCGCATCGGCGACGACGGCCGCGCCGAGGGCAACTTCGGCTGCAACCCCTTCAGCGCCCGCGCCCGCCAGGACGGCGACCGCCTCCGCGTCAGCGACGCCCGGTCCACCGAGATGGCGTGCGCGCAGCCCGCGATGGCCTTCGAGGACTCCTTCTCCGACGCCCTGACCGGCGGCGACCTGACCGCCCGCACCCAGGGCGACACCCTGACCCTCACCACCGAAGACGGAGACACCGTCCGCATGAGCGAGCAGCAGAACGCCGACCTGGCCGGCACCCGCTGGAACATCGAGGACTCCGCCGGCCGCGCCCACCTCACCTTCGACCCCGCCAAGCACACCGTCACCGGCAGCCTCGGCTGCAACCGCGTCAACGCCGAGGCCACCGTGAGCGACGGCCATATCACCCTCGGCCGCGCGGCCACCACCCGAATGATGTGCGAAGACTCACTCATGGCCGTGGAGAAGCGCCTGCTGCGCCTCTTCGACGCCCGCGCGAGCTACGCGATCGACGGCCGGAACCTCACGCTGACCAGCGAGAACGGCACCGTCGTGCGGGCCGTCGCCGCGGACTGACCCCGTCCGGAACCCGTATCGCCAATTCGGACCAGTGGTCGACCTCCCCTACACTCGGAGGCGTGCCACGTGGTGACGGTCGACTCAATCACGATCTGCTTCCCGGCGAAAAAGGCCCCCAGGACGCATGTGGCGTCTTCGGTGTCTGGGCGCCCGGCGAAGAGGTCGCCAAGCTCAGCTACTTCGGGCTCTACGCCCTCCAGCATCGGGGCCAGGAATCCGCGGGAATCGCGGTCAGCAACGGCTCCCAGATCCTCGTCTTCAAGGACATGGGCCTGGTCTCCCAGGTCTTCGACGAGACCTCTCTCGGTTCGCTCCAGGGTCACATCGCGGTCGGACACGCCCGCTACTCGACCACCGGCGCCTCCGTGTGGGAGAACGCCCAGCCGACGTTCCGTGCCACCGCGCACGGCTCCATCGCGCTCGGGCACAACGGCAACCTCGTCAACACCGCCCAGCTCGCCGAGCTGGTGGCCGACCTGCCCAAGCAGGAGGGCCGCTCCACCCGGGTCGCGGCGACCAACGACACCGACCTGGTCACCGCGCTCCTCGCGGGCCAGGTCGACGACGACGGCAAGCCGCTGACCATCGAGGAGGCGGCCCACAAGGTGCTGCCCGAGGTGCGCGGCGCCTTCAGCCTCGTCTTCATGGACGAGCACACCCTGTACGCCGCCCGCGACCCGCAGGGCATCCGCCCGCTGGTCCTCGGCCGCCTGGAGCGCGGCTGGGTGGTCGCCTCGGAGTCCGCCGCCCTCGACATCTGCGGCGCCTCCTACGTCCGCGAGATCGAGCCGGGCGAGTTCGTCGCCATCGACGAGAACGGCCTGCGCACTTCCCGATTCGCGGAAGCGAAGCCCAAGGGCTGTGTCTTCGAGTACGTCTACCTGGCCCGCCCCGACACCGACATCGCCGGGCGCAACGTCTACCTCTCCCGGGTGGAGATGGGCCGGAAACTGGCGAAGGAGGCCCCCGCCGAGGCCGACCTGGTCATAGCGACCCCGGAGTCCGGCACCCCCGCCGCCATCGGCTACGCGGAGGCGTCCGGCATCCCGTTCGGCAACGGCCTGGTGAAGAACGCCTATGTGGGCCGGACCTTCATCCAGCCCTCACAGACCATCCGCCAGTTGGGCATCCGGCTGAAGCTGAATCCCCTCAAGGAAGTCATCAAGGGCAAGCGGCTGGTCGTCGTGGACGACTCCATCGTGCGCGGCAACACCCAGCGCGCCCTGGTCCGCATGCTCCGCGAGGCCGGCGCCGCCGAGGTGCACATCCGGATCTCCTCCCCGCCGGTGAAGTGGCCCTGCTTCTTCGGCATCGACTTCGCCACCCGCGCCGAGCTGATCGCCAACGGCATGAGCGTCGACGAGATCGGCACCTCGCTGGGCGCCGACTCGCTGGCGTACATCTCCATCGACGGCATGATCGAGGCGACCACCATCGCCAAGCCGAACCTGTGCCGGGCCTGCTTCGACGGGGAGTACCCGATGGAGCTGCCCGACCCCGAGCTGCTCGGCAAGCAGCTCCTGGAGACGGAGCTGGCCGCCGGCCCCGCCGCCACGGCCGCCGCCGACGCCATCCGTCGCCCGTAGCCGCCGCCGGCGTCCCCGCGGAAGCGACCGCGGGGCCGCCGGTCCGCGCCGTTCCCCGCCGTACGACAGGAAGTCTTCAAGGTCATGTCTGCTGAGACCCAGGGCGCCAGCTACGCCGGCGCCGGCGTCGACATCGAGGCGGGCGACCGCGCCGTCGAGCTGATGAAGGAGTGGGTGCGGAAGACCCGCCGCCCCGAGGTCCTCGGCGGCATCGGCGGCTTCGCCGGCCTCTTCGACGCCTCCGCGCTCAAGAAGTACGAGCGCCCGCTGCTCGCCTCCGCCACCGACGGCGTCGGCACCAAGGTCGACGTCGCCCGCCGCCTCGGCGTGTACGACACCATCGGCCACGACCTGGTCGCCATGGTCATGGACGACATCGTGGTGTGCGGCGCGGAGCCGCTGTTCATGACCGACTACATCTGCGTCGGCAAGGTGCATCCCGAGCGCGTCGCGGCGATCGTCAAGGGCATCGCCGAGGGCTGCGTGCTGGCCGGCTGCGCCCTGGTCGGCGGCGAGACCGCCGAGCACCCCGGCCTGCTCGGCCCGGACGACTTCGACGTGGCCGGCGCCGGCACCGGCGCCGTGGAGGCCGACCGGCTGCTCGGCCCGGACCGGATCCGCTCCGGCGACGCGGTGATCGCCATGGCGTCCTCCGGGCTTCACTCCAACGGCTACTCCCTCGTCCGCCACGTCCTGCTGGACCGCGCGGGCCTCGCCCTGGAGGGCGAGGTCGCCGAGCTGGGCCGCACCCTCGGCGAGGAGCTCCTGGAGCCCACCAAGATCTACTCGCTGGACTGCCTGGCCCTCACCCGCACCACCGAGGTGCGCGCATTCAGCCACATCACCGGCGGCGGCCTCGCCGCCAACCTGGCCCGGGTGATCCCGGACGGCCTGCACGCCGAGATCGACCGCGCCACCTGGACCCCGGGCGCCATCTTCGACCTGGTCGGCCGGACCGGGAACGTGGACCGCCTGGAGCTGGAGAAGACCCTGAACATGGGCGTCGGCATGATGGCGATCGTGCCCGCCGGGTCCGTCGACGTCGCCCTCGCGACGCTGGCCGACCGGGGTGTCGACGCGTGGGTGGCCGGCGGGATCGCCGACCGCGGCGCGCGGCCCACCGGCGCCGAGCTGGTCGGGGACTACGCCGCCTGACGAGCGGGCGACCGACCGTGGCGACAGCACAGAAGCCGGTCGGTGGCGATGCCACCGACCGGTCTGGTGCTGCTGCTCATTGCAAGGTCAAGCGCCGCGACGCTGCTGCGGGGACTGGCCGTCCTCGTCCTCGTCGTCGTCCTCATAGAGGTCGGCGTACCGAGAGTACAGATCGTCGTCGTCATGCTCATCGCCCTCGAACCGCTCGCCGCTCGGCGGCGGTGGCGGATTCGTCGGCGATGCGCCCAGCTCCTCGGCCAGGCGTGAGAGATCAGTCCCACCGCTGTTGTACTTCAGCTGGCGGGCGACCTTCGTCTGCTTGGCCTTGGCCCGGCCGCGCCCCATGGCTCGACCCCCTCAACGACGGGGCTCGACGGCCCCAGAGTCTTGACACGCGTTCATGGTCCGGCACGGACTCTCCGCAGAGAGACCGGTCCGTAGGGCTTCCACGGTACCTGAGCCCACGCCCATACGGTACGTCGCCCGCAGGACGTGCCCGTGCCCAGAACCCGCGAGGAGCCCCGTCCTCGCTGGTCAAGGGCGATTTTAACCACGTTTCGAGGACCGACCCGCCGGTGGAAGTGAGAGTTCTCTCCAAGTGCCCCCCGACGGGTACCGCGCGGGCCCGCCGATCACCGTCCGGTCAGCGTCCGGCGCGGGCCTCGGCCATCCGCTGCTCGGCGATCCGGTCGGCCGCCGCGGCCGGCGGAATCCCGTCCTCCTTCGCACGTGCGAAGATCGCAAGGGTGGTGTCGTAGATCGTCGCGGCCTTGGCCTTGCACCGCTCGAAGTCGAAACCGTGCAGCTCGTCGGCGACCTGGATGACCCCGCCGGCGTTCACCACGTAGTCCGGGGCGTAGAGGATCCCGCGGTCGGCGAGGTCCTTCTCCACGCCCGGGTGGGCCAGCTGGTTGTTGGCGGCGCCGCAGACCACCTTGGCGGTCAGCACCGGCACGGACGCGTCGTTCAGCGCGCCGCCCAGCGCGCAGGGCGCGTAGACGTCCAGGTTCTCCACCCGGATCAGCGCCTCGGTGTCCGGCACCGCCACCACCGACGGGTGCCGCTCGGTGATCGCCCGCACCACGTCCTTGCGCACGTCGGTGATCACCACGTGCGCGCCCTCGGCGAGCAGGTGCTCCACCAGGTGGTGGCCGACCTTGCCGACGCCCGCGATGCCCACCGTGCGGTCGCGCAGCGTCGGGTCGCCCCACAGGTGCTGGGCGGAGGCGCGCATGCCCTGGTAGACGCCGAAGGCGGTGAGGACGGAGGAGTCACCCGCGCCGCCGTGCTCCGGGGAGCGGCCGGTGGTCCAGCGGCACTCGCGGGCGACGACGTCCATGTCGGCCACGTAGGTGCCGACGTCGCAGGCGGTGACGTAGCGCCCGCCGAGCGAGGCGACGAACCGGCCGTAGGCGAGCAGCAGCTCCTCGGTCTTGATCAGCTCGGGGTCGCCGATGATCACGGCCTTGCCGCCGCCGTGGTCGAGCCCGGCCATGGCGTTCTTGTACGACATCCCGCGCGCGAGGTTGAGCGCGTCGGCGACCGCCTCCGCCTCGCTCGCGTACGGGTAGAACCGCGTGCCGCCCAGCGCGGGGCCGAGCGCGGTGGAGTGCAGGGCGATGACGGCCTTGAGGCCGCTCGCCCGGTCCTGGCAGAGGACGACCTGCTCATGGCCGCCCTGCTCGGAGTGGAACAGGGTGTGCAGCACGTCGGCGGGTGCGCCGGTCACGTCGGTCACTGTGGTGACTCCTGAGGAAGTAGCGGCGGGTGCTGGCCGGCCCCCGCGGACCCCCGCGCTTGTGGCAATGGAGGCGGTGGCGGGAGCAGTGGCACGAGACTAGGGCCTCGGGCCGCCGGCCTGCCGCACAGTGCCGGGGATCACCTCCGCACGGAGTACGCCCGTGCGAGGATGCAGGCGTGGCCAAGGTGTCCTCGCTGATCGTTCCCTACCCGGTCTACCTGCGCGTCTACGAGCCGCTGGCGGCCTTCCCGGACGACGAGCGGGCCCACTGGACCCGGTACGCCCGGCGCACCGAGCTGCCCACCTACCAGGACGAGCTGCGCCGCTCGCTGGCCGACCTGCTGCCCGTCCCGCCGGTCCCGGTGCCGGTGCACGAGAGCGCCGACGCCTTCGTCACCGAGGTCGACGGCGTGGTCTGCGTCTGCCCCTGGCGCACCCGGCTGCGCGGCTGGCAGGCCCTGGAGGAGCTGGCCGACGACTTCCCGGAGCCGGTCCTGGACGCCCTGCTGCCGCCGGTGGTGCGCCGGCAGAGCGCGCAGGACCACGAGCGCTGGCTGGAGCGCAACCCGGACGCCCGCCCCTGGATCCGCACCGCCTGCTGGCAGGTGCCGATCAACTGGTTCGTGCTGGTCGCCGACGAGGAGCGCGAGTGGGCCAAGGACGGCGCCGGCGACGGCGTGCCCGTCCTGCGCTACCGCACCCCGATGGTGCAGGCCCGCCGCCGGGTGGCCCGGGGCCTGAAGGCCCTCAGGGAGGCCGTGGACGAAGGCCCGCTCATCGACGGCCTGGTGGACGTCGGGCGCTGGCTGGAGGAGTTCCACCCGCGCTCCCTGGTCGAGCTGGACTACGGGGGCCTGGTGCACGCCCTCACCGCGGAGCAGTTGGCCGACGACCACTCCGCGGCGGACGTCGCCGAGGCCATCGAGGCGCTGCGCCGGGGCGACGAGGCGGGCGCCGGGGCGGCGTACGCGCGGCTGGTGGAGCGCTGGCGGGCGGTGCGCGACCGCCGCTCGGCGAACTGACGCTGACGGGGCGTCAGCGACGGGCGGGCGCAGGACGGGACGTAGGTCCCGATCCGGGCGTTTGTGTCAAGCGTGACGGATCGCACGTACATCACTCTTGCGCCGCTTGCCTCCCCCCATGCCAAAATAGGACAAGGAGCCCGGGGAGGGCTCCGTCCGTGACTATTGATCGTTCTGTGACTGATCGTCACAGAGGTGTGACTGTCCGCTATGGCATGGTCCATCGGCTTCCGTCGCTGATGAACACCTGGGAGGGCAATTCCATCGGTTTGGCCGACGCGGCTGGACAGATGGTGTAGTTGTAGTGCCGAGGACAAGCCGTTCGTCCTATAACCGACTCGACTCGCGTCCGCCATTTCGGGCAACGCGGGTCAAGGTGCAGAATTTAGAGGAAAGAACCGAGATGGTTCGGTTCTCCCGAGGAGGCCGCTCATGACCGCTCGCACCCCTGATGCCGAGCCGCTGCTGACCCCCGCTGAGGTTGCCACCATGTTCCGCGTCGACCCGAAGACGGTCACGCGCTGGGCAAAGGCCGGCAAGCTCACGTCGATCCGTACGCTCGGCGGGCACCGGCGCTACCGCGAGGCCGAGGTCCGCGCACTGCTCGCGGGCATCCCGCAGCAGCGCAGCGAGGCCTGAACGCCCGCACGAAGGGCGGAACGGCGGGCCCCCCAACCCGCCGATGCGCCCCGCACCACGGCTTCACACGGCCCGGGTGATGCCCCAACAGAACCCGCACGTCGTCGGTCGCGCTGGATCCCGCCGGATCCGGCGCGACTTTGCTTTGCCCTCGCGCCCTCCGGTCGGTCCGGTGCAATGGCACATATCAAATAGCGGGGTTGTAGGAGGGGCGTAAGTGCCACTCTTCCGCAGACTTATTCGGTGACTCCCGTCACATGCCGGGGAGCTTGTTGTCCCCGGCATATGTGCGCTAGAGGAGGTCGCGCGTTCCAGCAGCCCAGCGGGGCGCGGGCGTTGGGCGCGGAGCGGGCCGCCGGCGGCGAGGACGGGGCCGGCGGGGAGGCGGTTCGCCCGCAATGGTCACCCCGGCGGCACGCCCCGGGCGCAGGCGCCTACTTGACGGCCCGTAGCCTCGCCCACCGACGTGGGGACCCAGAGCATGAGGAAGGGCCCGCATCGATCGATGCGGGCCCTTCCTCATGCTTCCACTGCGGTCCTGACGGGATTTGAACCCGCGGCCTCCACCTTGACAGGGTGGCGAGCACTCCAAACTGCTCCACAGGACCAGGTTTCGCGGCGCGTTTTCCGCGTTGCGCTGCGAAAAGAGACTGTACAGGAGGGTGAGCCCAGGGTCGAACTCACTCTCCGCGGCCACCCGCTCACCCCACTCGGCTACGGCGCCAGCGCGTCGATGGCCTTCACGATCCGCTTGTCCGACACCGGGTACGCCGTGCCCAGCGCGTGCGCGAAGTAGCTGACCCGCAGCTCCTCGATCATCCAGCGCACGTCCCGCACCGCCTGCGGCACCGGCCGGCCGGGCGGCAACTGCTCGAGCAGCCAGGCGTACTCGTCCCGCATCTCCCGGACCTTCTCCATCCGGGTGGTGTCCCGCTGCACCCCCGTCGGCATCTGCTGCAGCCGACGGTCGGCCGCGACCAGGTAGCGCACCAGGTCCGGCAGCCGCTTCAGGCCGGCCTCGGTGACGAACCCGGGCTTCACCAGGGCGTCCAACTGCTCCCGCACGTCCTGGAGGTTGGCCAGCAGGGCGGGGCTCCGCACCGCCTTCAGGCGCCGCTCACAGGCCCCCCAGGCGGCCAGCACCTGCTGCACCTGCGCCACCGCCCGCACGGTCACGTCCACGATGTCCGCGCGCACCCGGTCGTACAGCGCCCGGAACGCCGCCTCGTCCCAGGCGGGACCGCCATGGGCGGCGATCAGCCGGTCCGCCGCCGCCGTCGCGCAGTCCTCGAAGAGCGCCTGCACCGAGCCGTGCGGATTCGCCGACAGCGCCAGCTTCTGCTGGTTGCTCAGCTTCTCGGACGCGAACTTCGCCGGATTGACCGGGATGTTGCGCAGGATCAGCCGCCGCGTGCCCTTCCACATCGCCTCGGCCTGCTCGGCCTCCGTGTCGAAGAGCCGCACCGAGACGGTGTCCCCGTCGTCCACCAGCGCCGGGTACGCCTTCACCGGCTGTCCCGCCCGCCGCGTCTCGAAGACCCGGGTGAGCGAGCCGATCGACCAGTCGGTGAGCCCCTTGCGCTCCAGCGACTCCCCGCCCTCGCGGGACGCCGTCGCCGCGGCCGCCTGCGACAGCGCCTGGCGCGCCTTCGGCTTCAGCCGCAGCCGCAGCGCCTCCAGGTCCTTGTCCTCGGCCACCGTGCGGCGCCGCTCGTCCACGATCCGGAAGGTGACCCGCAGATGGTCCGGGACCTTCGCCCAGTCGAAGTCCTCCGCGTCGAAGGGCACCCCGACCATGCGCTTCAGCTCGCGCGCCATGGTGACCGTCAGCGGCTCCTGCAACGGCACCGCCCGCTCCAGGAAGGCCCTCGCGAAGTTCGGCGCGGGCACGTAGTTGCGCCGCACCGGCTTCGGCAGCGACCGGATCAGCTCCGTCACCACCTCCTCGCGCAGCCCCGGGATCTGCCAGTCGAAGCCCTCGTCCACCACCTGGTTGAGCACCTGGAGCGGCACGTGCACGGTCACGCCGTCGGCGTCCGCGCCCGGCTCGAACTGGTACGTCACCCGGAACTTCAGCTGCCCCTGCCGCCAGCTGTCCGGATAGTCGGCCTTGGTGACCGCCTCCGCCGACTCCCGGATGAGCATCTCCCGCTCGAAGTCCAGGAACTCCGGCTGCTCGTGCCGCTTGTGCTTCCACCACGAGTCGAAGTGCGCCCCGGACACCACGTGTTCCGGCACCCGCTGGTCGTAGAAGTCGTACAGCGTGTCGTCGTCGACCACGATGTCCCGGCGCCGCGCCCGGTGCTCCAGCTCCGCCACCTCGCCGAGCAGCCGGCGGTTGTCGGCGAAGAACTTGTGGTGCGTGCGCCAGTCGCCCTCCACCAGCGCGTTGCGGACGAACAGCTCCCGGCTGACCTCCGGATCGATCCGGCCGTAGTTCACCTTGCGCTGCGCGACGAGCGGCACGCCGTACAGCGTCACCTTCTCGTACGCCATCACCGCCGCCTGGTCCTTCTCCCAGTGCGGCTCGCTGTACGTGCGCTTCAGCAGATGCCCGGCGAGCGGCTCCACCCACTCCGGCTCGATCTTCGCGTTGACCCGCGCCCACAGCCGGCTCGTCTCCACCAGCTCCGCCGACATCAGGAACCGCGGCTGCTTCCGGAACAGCGCCGAACCGGGGAACACCGCGAACTTGGCGTTCCGGGCGCCCAGGTACTCGTTCTTGTTGCCGTCCTTCACGTCCTTCATCCCGACGTGGGAGAGGAGCCCGGCGAGCAGCGAGACGTGCACCCGGTCGCCCGGGGCGTCGTCCTCGTTGAGCTGGAAGCCCAGTTGCTTGGCGACCGTGCGCAGCTGCGTGTAGATGTCCTGCCACTCCCGGATCCGCAGGAAGTTCAGGTACTCCTGCTTGCACATCCGGCGGAAGGACGACGAACCCCGCTCCTTCTGCTGCTCGCGCAGATAGCGCCACAGGTTCAGATAGGCGAGGAAGTCGCTGGTCTCATCCTTGAAGCGGGCGTGCTGCTGATCCGCCTGCGCCTGCTTCTCGGCCGGCCGCTCCCGCGGATCCTGGATGGACAGCGCCGCGGCTATCACCATGACCTCGCGCACACAGCCGTTCTTGTCCGCCTCCAGGACCATCCGGGCCAGCCGGGGGTCGACGGGGAGCTGCGCCAGCTTCCGGCCGGTGTCCGTCAGCCGCTTGCGCAGGTCCTTCTGCGCCGGGTCGAACGCCCCCAGCTCCTGGAGCAGCTGCACGCCGTCGCGGATGTTGCGGTGGTCCGGCGGGTCGATGAAGGGGAACTTCTCGATGTCGCCCAGCCCGGCCGCGGTCATCTGCAGGATGACGGAGGCCAGGTTGGTGCGCAGGATCTCCGCGTCCGTGAACTCCGGCCGCGCGAGGAAGTCCTCCTCGCTGAACAGCCGCACACAGATGCCGTCGGAGGTACGCCCGCAACGCCCCTTGCGCTGATTGGCGCTGGCCTGCGACACGGGCTCGATCGGCAGCCGCTGCACCTTCGTGCGGTGGCTGTACCGGCTGATACGGGCGAACCCCGGGTCGATGACGTACTTGATGCCGGGCACGGTCAGCGACGTCTCGGCGACGTTGGTCGCCAGCACGATGCGCCGCCCGGTGTGCGGCTGGAAGACACGGTGCTGCTCGGCGTGCGAGAGCCGCGCGTACAGCGGCAGCACCTCCGTGAACCGGTACTTATTCTTCTCCAGCGCGTCCGCGGTGTCCCGGATCTCCCGCTCACCCGACAGAAAGACGAGGATGTCCCCCTTCCCCTCGCCCATCAGCTCCTCGACGGCATCCGTGATCGCCGTGATCTGGTCCCGGTCGGCGTCCTCGCCGTCCTCTTCGAGCAGCGGCCGGTAACGCACTTCCACCGGATACGTCCGCCCACTGACCTCGATGATCGGGGCGTCACCGAAATGCCGGGAGAAGCGCTCGGGATCGATGGTCGCCGAGGTGATGACGACCTTCAGATCCGGCCGCTTCGGCAGCAGCTGCGCGAGATAGCCGAGCAGGAAGTCGATGTTGAGGGACCGCTCGTGCGCCTCGTCGATGATGATCGTGTCGTAGGCGCGCAGCTCGCGGTCGGTCTGGATCTCGGCCAGCAGGATGCCGTCCGTCATCAGCTTCACGAAGGTCGCGTCCGGGTTCACCTGGTCGGTGAACCGCACCTTCCAGCCGACGGCCTCCCCGAGCGGCGAGTCCAGCTCCTCCGCCACCCGCTCGGCGACGGTCCGGGCGGCGATCCGCCGCGGCTGGGTGTGCCCGATCATGCCCCGGACACCACGCCCCAGCTCCACGCAGATCTTCGGAATCTGCGTGGTCTTGCCCGACCCGGTCTCACCGGCGACGATCACGACCTGGTGATCACGGATCGCCTCCGCGATCACGTCCTTCTTCTGGCTGACCGGCAACTGCTCGGGATAACGGACGGCGGGCACCCGAGCCCGCCGCTCACCGATACGCTGCTCGGCCTTGGCCACCTCGGCCTCGATCTCACCGAGCACGGCGGCCCGAGCCTCGGGCTTACGAATCCTGCGCGCACCCTCCAGCCTGCGGCCGAGCCGGTGCGCATCGCGCAGGGACAACTCGGCCAGCCGGGAAGCGAGGGCGCCGAGAGCGGGAGCGGGGTGCGTAGACATACCGCATCCAGGATCGCATCCCCGCGAAATCCGTGGCGACAGCTTTTGCCACCGCGATGGTGCACCAGTTCGACAAGGCGTTCACCCAGAGTGGTGAAAGCTACACTTCGCGTCACATCGAACGGACACACCTGCCTAGCCTCTGTGTTCGTGAAGCTCGTCGTACGCGTCAAACTCCTCCCCACGCCACAACAGGCCGCCGCACTCCACGCCACCCTGCACGCCTGCAACCAAGCCGCCACCCACGTCTCCCGCACCGCCCACCACACCGGCGTACGACGCAACCGCGAACTACGGACCCTCACCTACACAGAGATCAAAACCCGCTGGGGACTTGGCGCGCAGGCCGCACAACACGTGATCAAAAAGGTGGCCGACGCCCACACCACACTTCGTGCCAGCCGGAGGGCCACCGGGCGAAACCCCCACCCCCACGAACCCCTCACCTTCCGCCACGACGCCGCCCAGACCTACGACGACCGCATGCTCTCCTGGCAGCTCCCCCGGCGCACCGTCTCCATCTGGACCGTCACAGGCCGCATCAAAGGACTGGCATTCGCCGCCGGAAGCCACCAGCTCGAGCTGCTCCAGCGCCACCGCAAAGGCGAATCCGACCTCATCCACCACGCAGGACAGTGGTACCTGTCAGCCACCCTCGACCTCCCCGAAGCCCCCCAGAACCCCCACCCCGACGGCTTCATCGGAATCGACCTCGGCATCGCCAACATCGCCACCACCTCCACCGGCCACCGGCACAGCGGCCGCCGCCTCAACCGCACCCGAACCAACGACCGCGCGCTACGCACCCGACTCCAGAAGAAAGGGACCCGCTCGGCGAAACGCCGCGCCAAGCGACACGCAGGCAAGGAAGCCCGTCGCGCACGGGACATCAACCACAAGATCAGCAAGCACATCGTGGCGGAGGCGCAACGCACCGGCTGCGGAATCGCCCTGGAAGACCTCCGGGGCATCCGCGAACGGGTCCGGCTGAGAAAGCCCCAACGCGTCACGATCAACTCCTGGGCCTTCGGCCAGCTGCACGCATTCATCGCCTACAAGGCACGCCGCGCAGGCGTTCCGGTGGTCAGCGTCGACCCGGCCTTCACCAGCCAGGAGTGCTCCAGGTGCCACCACATCGATCGGCGGAACCGGCCCAGCCAGGCCGTGTTCGCCTGTAGGTCCTGCGGCTTCGTTGAGCACGCGGACCTCAATGCGTCCCACGTCATCAGCCACCGAGGCTGGCAGGCGTGGGACCGCGGGGCCGAGTCACAGGTCCCTGCCCGCGCGCCTGACGCGTAGGGCTGGATGCGCCGATCCCGCCGAAGCCATCGGTGGGGGCGAGCTGCAAGCCGGGAGAGGATCCCTGGTAGCGGACTCGATCGCTCGTACCGTGTCAGTCGGGAAGCGCCGATACAACAAGGCCCCGATCATAAGATCGGGGCCTTTGCTGTGGCTGGGGCCGGGGTCGAACCGGCGACCTATCGCTTTTCAGGCGATCGCTCGTACCAACTGAGCTACCCAGCCGCGAGGTTTCACGTGAAACCTCAGCGGTCCTGACGGGATTTGAACCCGCGGCCTCCACCTTGACAGGGTGGCGAGCACTCCAAACTGCTCCACAGGACCAAGCTTCGTACGACAGTGTCGCACATGTACTGCGTGCCCCCAACGGGATTCGAACCCGTGCTACCGCCTTGAAAGGGCGGCGTCCTAGGCCGCTAGACGATGAGGGCTATCGGCCCGCCTGAGCGCCTTGCGGCGCGTCGGGGACGTGAGAAGCATATGGGATGGCGGGAGGTATCGCCAAAACGGTTAACGGGCGGTCGGGGACGGGGTGGGGCTCGGGGTCGCGCCGGGCTGGTTCTCCTTCGGGAGGTGGCGGCTGACCTCGGCGGTGGTCAGGCCCAGGCCGCCGAGTTCGATCTGGTCCCATGCCTGGAGGCGCCGGGTGCCGCGGTCGAAGTAGAGGATCGACGCCTGGATGGGGTCGGGGTGCTTGCCCTCGACGGCGCGCAGGCCGCTGCCGCCGGTGGAGCCCTCGGTGCGCAGCCGGGTGCCGTACTTCATGACCTCCATGTCCTCGTGGTGGAGATGCCCGGCGAGGGCGAGGGGGACGGTGCCGTCGACCTCGCGGGCCGCCGAGGGTTCGTGCGCGATGGCGACGTCGGCGGGGGTGCCGGCGGCGGTCTGGTCGCGCAGGGCGGAGGCGAGGCGGGCGCCGGCCAGTTCCTCGGAGGCGTCGGCGCCGGGCTTCTTGTCGCGGTCGGGGGTGTACTGGGGGTCGCCGATGCCGGCGAAGCGCAGGCCGGCGACGGTCTTGGCCTTCCCGTCGTCGAGGACGGTGACGTTCTTGAGGCCCTGGAGGTACTTCTGGGTGGCGAGGCTGTCGTGGTTGCCGCGGACCCAGACGTAGGGGGCGCCGAGGTCCTCGATCGGGTCGAGGAAGCCGTTCTCGGCGGCGGTGCCGTGGTCCATGGTGTCGCCGGAGTCCACGATCACGTTGACCTGGTACTGCCGTACGAGGGAGCCGATGATCTTCCAGCTGGCCGGGTTGAGGTGGATGTCCGACACGTGCAGGACGCGGATGGTGGACGGGTCGGGCTGGTAGGCGGGGAGCGTGGAGGTGACGTCGTAGAGCTTGGTGACGTTGGTGACCAGGCGGGCCAGTTCCTGCTGGTAGACGTCGAACTCGGTGACGATGCTACGGGCGTTGCCGACCAGTGAGGGCGCGGAGGAGAGCAGGCCGGAGAAGCGGGGCTCCAGGACGGAGTCGGGGTTCCAGGTGGCGTACGCGGTGCCGCCGGAGGCGACCAGGAGGGTGAGCGCGAGGCCGCCGGCGCCGAGGGCGGGGCGCGGGCGGCGGTAGACGGCGAGCCCGAGCGCGGTGGCGCCGACGACGACGGCGGCGCAGGAGCGGACGGCCAGGTCGAGGGTGCCCCGCTCGACGTCGTGGGCGACCTCCTGCTGGAGGCCGGAGAGGCGTTCGGGGTGGTCGACGAGGGCCTGGGCGCGGTCGGGGTCGAGCTGGTCGACGTTGACGTCGAGGCGTACGGGGGCGTGGTGGCTCTGGAGTTCGAGGGCGCCCAGCGGGGAGACGTTGATCTTCGTGCCGCCGGTGAGGGAGGGGCGCAGGGTCATCGTGGTGTTCATGGGGCCGACCGGGACCCGGACGTTGCCCACCACCAGCAGGCCGAGCCAGGCGCCGAGCAGCACGACGGCGACGAGCCCCGCGGCGCGGACCCAGGGGCGGGGGTGGGGGCGGGCGGCGAGTTCGGGGACGGGTCCGGGGGTGGCGGCGGTGGTGGTGGCTCGGGCCATTGGGGCCGTATGCCCAGGCCCCGGCCGGGTTATGTCGTCGCGGTCGTGTCGTCATGCCGGTGTCGTCAGGGAGGGGTGTGGCCGACAATGGGGCTGTGCTGGAGATGACGCGCGAGGAGTTCGAGGAACTGGTCGCCGAGGCGCTGGACCGGATCCCGCCGGAGCTGACGCGGTTGATGGACAACGTCGCGGTGTTCGTCGAGGACGAGCCGCCGGCGGACGATCCGGAGCTGCTCGGGCTGTACGAGGGGACGCCGCTGACGGAGCGCGGTGAGTGGTACGCGGGGGCGCTGCCGGACCGCATCACGATCTACCGGGGGCCGACGCTGCGGTTCTGCGACACGCGGGAGGACGTCGTCGCGGAGACGGAGGTGACGGTGGTGCATGAGATCGCGCACCACTTCGGCATCGACGACGCGCGGCTGCACTCTCTCGGGTACGGGTGACGATTCTCTCGGGTACGGGTGACGACTCTCCCGGGGCCGCGTAACGCCTCGGGGCCGCGTGTCCTCTTGCGGGTGAACGGAGTTGGGCAGGGGGACTCCTGATTCCCGGAGGTGGCCGCCGTGCGCCCCTTGTCCGTACCCGTGTCCGTGTCCGTCCCCGTACGGCTGGCCGCCACCGTCCTGGCCGTCTCCGCCGCCGCCGGCTGCATGAGCGTGGGGGAGGACGCGTCCGACGGGCGGGCCAGGCCCGCGCACTCCACCGGTGGGCACGGCGGCGCCGGCCAGGACGGTGGCGAATCGGCGGCGCCGGGTGCGGGGCCGGGGCACGGCACGGCGGGTGAGCGCTCCAAGGGCCGCCGGGACAAGGACGGCAAGGGCAAGCACAAGGGCGACGGCAAGGACGCGGGCGACGACGGGGCGGCGGACGGGAAGGGCGCGAGCCCGTCGGCCGTGCCGTCGGGGCGGTCCACCGGTTCCGCGCCGCCCAAGGGCGGGGGCCCGGTCGGGCCGCCGCCGAGCCGTTCGGTGCCGGTGGAGCCGCCGGGGTCGACGGAGCCGGAGCCGACGCCGCCGGTGGAGCCGCCCGCCTCGCCGACGCCGGAGCCGACGGTGGCGGAGCCGTCGTCGTCGGCGCACGAGCCGCCGGGGACGCAGCTGGAGTACCGGGTGCCGGCGCCGGTGGCCGGGGTGCCGGTGTAGGTGCGTACGCGCTGGTCACGGGCGCCTTCGCGACGCGGTTTGCGTCAGGGGGGTGGAGGTGCGTATGGTGGTAGATCGTTTGATCCCATTTGCCCGGCGCCACCGCAGAGCGCGCCGTGTGGCGCGTACTCTCCCCTTACCGTGGTGGACCGCATTGAGGCGGTCGTATTGCGAATCGCGATTCACGGAGTTGACGGGCGCGTGCCGACGAGACTCCGGAAGGTTTCGCATACGCATGTCCATCGCCAGTACTGATCACGCCGTCGTGCCCGAGAACGACGACACCCAGGCGGCCGTCGAGGCCGTCGCCGAGACCGCCGAGGCGGCTCCCACGACCTCCGAGGCCCCCGAGACGACCTTCGCCGACCTCGGTCTGCCCGAGGGCGTCGTGCGCAAGCTCGCGCAGAACGGCGTGACCACCCCCTTCCCGATCCAGGCCGCGACCATCCCGGACGCCCTGGCCGGCAAGGACATCCTCGGCCGGGGCCGCACCGGTTCCGGCAAGACCCTCTCCTTCGGTCTGCCGACCCTGGCCACCCTGGCCGGCGGCCGCACCGAGAAGCACAAGCCGCGCGCCGTCATCCTGACGCCGACCCGCGAGCTGGCCATGCAGGTGGCCGACGCGCTCCAGCCGTACGGCGACGTGGTGGGCCTGCGCATGAAGGTCGTGTGCGGCGGCACCTCCATGGGCAACCAGATCTACGCCCTGGAGAAGGGCGTCGACATCCTGGTCGCCACCCCGGGCCGCCTGCGCGACATCATCAACCGCGGCGCCTGCTCCCTCGAGAACGTGCAGATCGCCGTCCTCGACGAGGCCGACCAGATGTCCGACCTGGGCTTCATGCCCGAGGTCACCGAGTTGCTCGACCAGATCCCGGCCGGCGGCCAGCGGATGCTGTTCTCCGCGACGATGGAGAACGAGATCAAGACCCTGGTCGACCGGTACCTGAAGGACCCGGTCAGCCATGAGGTCGACGCGGCGCAGGGCGCGGTGACCACCATGTCGCACCACATCCTGGTCGTGAAGCCCAAGGACAAGGCGCCGGTCACCGCGGCCATCGCCTCCCGTAAGGGCCGCACCATCATCTTCGTCCGCACCCAGCTGGGCGCCGACCGCGTCGCCGACCAGCTGCGCGAGTCCGGCGTGAAGGCGGACGCGCTGCACGGCGGCATGACCCAGGGCGCCCGCACCCGCACCCTGGCCGACTTCAAGGACGGTTACGTCAACGTCCTGGTCGCCACCGACGTCGCCGCGCGCGGCATCCACGTGGACGGCATCGACCTGGTCCTGAACGTGGACCCGGCCGGCGACCACAAGGACTACCTGCACCGGGCCGGCCGTACCGCCCGGGCGGGCCGCACCGGCACCGTCGTCTCCCTGTCGCTGCCGCACCAGCGGCGCCAGATCTTCCGCCTGATGGAGGACGCGGGCGTCGACGCCGGGCGTCACATCATCCAGGGCGGCGCCGCCTTCGACCCGGAGGTCGCGGAGATCACCGGCGCCCGGTCGATGACCGAGGTGCAGGCCGAGTCGGCGGGCAACGCCGCGCAGCAGGCCGAGCGCGAGGTCGCCCAGCTCAACAAGGAGCTGGAGCGGGCGCAGCGGCGGGCGAACGAGCTGCGCGAGGAGGCGGACCGGCTGGTCGCGCGCGTGGCGCGGGAGCGGGGCGTGGAGCCGGCGGAGCTGCCGGCCGACGCCGTTCCGGCGGCGACCGCGACCGTGGTGGAGACCGCCGAGGTCGCGCTGCCGGAGCAGCAGGGGGCGCGGGACGTCTCGGAGCGCGTGGAGCGGGCCGAGCGGCCGGAGCGGACCGAGCGTTTCGAGCGCCGTGACGACCGCGGTGGCCGGGGCTTCGAGCGCCGTGACGACCGTCGGGACGACCGTGGTGGCCGTTCGTTCGAGCGCCGTGACGACCGGGGCGGCGACCGTGGCGGCTTCCGTCGCGACGACCGGCGTGATGACCGCGGTGGCCGCGGCTTCGAGCGTCGTGACGACCGCGGTGGCCGGGGCTTCGAGCGCCGTGACGACCGTCGGGACGACCGTGGTGGCCGTTCGTTCGAGCGCCGTGACGACCGGGGCGGC